>NZ_JBQUYZ010000003.1:0-85905 GCF_056314105.1 Xanthobacter sp. DMC12
ACCGCGGACCTGTTCGGCTTCCTCACCACCGAGCCGAGCGAGCCGGTCGCCAGCATTCACCCGAAGGCGATGCCGGTGACCCTGACGGAGCCCCGGAAATCGAGGCCTGGATGCGCGACCCTTGGGAAATGGCTAAAGCACTGCAGCGGCCATTGCCGGCTGGGGCGCTTCAGATCGTGGCCAGGGGAGCGAACAAGGACGGCGCCGGAAATGTCCCGAGCGATCTTTTATCGGGTTCGTAGCGTTCGACGTGCCCATCGGGCCGGCCCATAGTGCCATGCGAGGGACAAGCGATCGGTCATCGTGGTCCAGTCCAGGCAGCGCGGGACAAACCAGGCATTGTGACCTGTGCGGCGAACCAGACTGTAGCCCTGCCGCTGCATGATCCGCACGCAACGCCCGAGCCCGGCGCGGTCATCCACGAGGACGAGGCGCGGACGATAGCGGGCTGCACTGAAGCCCTCCAGAACGTCAGCCTCCATGCCCTCCACGTCCACCGATACGAAATCGACAACTCGAACATCGGCATTGGCCAGAACTTGGTCGAGCGTTAGAGTGCGGATGCGGACTGGTTCTCCTGGCCCGATCCCGCGGGCCGGAGCTTTCTGGACGGACCGCCCCGCAATCCATAGCATCAATTGGCTCGGTGATCCTGGCGACGCGCAGGCGACCTCGACAACCTCCGCCTTACGTGATCGGCGGAGGTCCTTTGCGAGGTGGGTCGATGGTTCAATGAGAATTCCGGACCACCCGCGCATCTCCAAGTGGTGAGATTGGCTGCCCCGGACGGGCTCGCCCGCACCGACTTCCACAAAATAGCCTCGGGGCTCGCAGAGCCATGCTCCTATCAGCCCCTTCTCATGCTCGGACGGATAGACGACTGGGCGGCTAGAATCAGCAATTTCAACCACATCTATCTCGCACTGCTTGGATACTCAGATGCGGTAGTGCCACAACATCGAATCCAACGTAATCACCTTCCTAATCCAATATTTCTCAATTCGGTTCAATTTTATATATATTTGCGCACAACTTCATGGCGGCGATAGCGCCGGATGTGGCGCGGGGGCCTTACAAGAGAGCTTGAAGACTTGCCGCAAGACGGCTTCCAACGCGCCGCACCGCCGCCTCCCCCTTGCCTGTGATCCGCACCCAAATCCGGCGGCGGTCCTCCAGGTCCTGCACCCGCGCGACAAGGCCCATTCCCTCCAGGGCCTCGATCCGCCTCAGCGCCGTCGCAGTCGAGGCGTCGGCGCCGGCGCATAGCGCCGACACCGTTAACGAGCGCTGGGAAATGTGTGCGAGCGCCAGATCAAGGAGCATGTCCCAAGCTGTGTCGCCGCCGGGAATTTCAGGCAGGAGGGACCGTCGATCGTTTCGCAGATCCACCAGCAACCTGACTTGGGCCGCTGCATCGCACGTGAAGGAGTCGATCCGCAACGTCCTTTCCGCCCTGTCCAGGGCACGCTCGATCGCTTCAGACAATTTGGATAGATCAACTGGCCTAGCAAGAAAGTCCGACGCGCCCAGGCGCATGGCTGAAACGGCGAGCTCTAGCGAGGCCTGCCCGCTGACGAAAATAGTTGAAATACGTCTTGGCGCGAGGACGCTATTCATCTTTTCAATGAGCACCAAGCCGGAATGATCATCGAGGTCCGTATCGGTAATGACCAGATTAACGTCCTGGTTTTGCTCGACGATATCCAACGCGCTGGTGGCTGACGAGGTGCAGACGGCGCTCACACCTCGCTCGGCGAGCCATCCCTTGAGCTGCGAAAGAAACTCTCGGTCGCTGTTTACTGCTACCGCGGAAGTGTGATTCATCGCGCGGCCCTTTCAGCGCCAGCGGCCGCGAGCCTGTTCATCATGTTTGGGATCTCGTGACCCATAAGGAGCAGTTCGTCGAGTGCGAGCTTTGGCACGGCAATGTGGCCTTGGATGGAAATGCCGCATCGCCTCGGAATCGCGCCGAGGTCCTTCAGTCGCTCCACGCCCTCGACCGTGACGGAAATTCCGCTCGACCCGCAGAGATCTATGACGTGTCGAATAAGGTCGCGCGACAGTTGGGACCATCTGGCCAGATGCACAATGCAGATATCGATCTTGACTTCGGTGAGCGGTAACTCGCCCAAGCGGGCGATGCCGCTGTATTTCTTTCCGAAATCGTCAAGTGCTATGCCGAATTCCTTCATCCTAAGCTTGATCAGATTTTGAAGCCCGCAGGGCGATGTTTCGTATAGATCGCTTTCGCAAAGCTCTATGATCAAATTTTGAGGTGCTAGTCCGCGCCCAGCAACGAGGTCGCTTACAAGCTCGACGAAGCCGTCGGACTCAAGCGACGCTAGCGGAATGTTCACGCTGACTGGCCCAGCCAGTCCTTCGGCGGTCCACGACTGGAATGCTTCAAGTCCCTTATTCAAGGTAAAGGCAGACAGCCGGTTAGCGGTAACAAGGTCTCTCTTGGCGACCTCGACGATGTAGCTCGGGGCGACGAACCCCACGCCAGGCACGTCCCCGGAGAGCAGAGCCTCAGCTCCGGCGAACGCGAAGTCCCCCATCCCAATCTTTGGCTGGAAATACAGCTGGAGGCTGTCGTGATGGATCGCTTCGATGATCTTGATGTCGCAGTCCGGCGGCAGGATGGCGACTGCGGGATGGGGTCGATTTCCCGCGGATTGTATCGCCGAAAGGATGTCATCCGGCGTAACCGGCTTTCTAAGGACCGCGGCCACTTCCAACCCGCGGCTCGTGGCGACGGCGCCAGCCGCGTTCAGCACGTCGGAGGGCTCTGAGCCCACCAGAACGATGTTTGGTGGCGACGTGAGTTCGGCAAGCTCCTTCAGCCAAAGCATGCCGTCGCGACCTGAAATGAATGGATTTAAAATGACGAAGTCGGCTTCGGGGTCTCCCGCGACATGCATCTCCAAATTGTTGTCCGCAGACCGGACTTTGATTCCGGCTGCGGTGAAGCCCAAGGTCAATGCCTCGACGAATGCTTCCTCATCGTCAACGATGACAACTTCTCTGAACGGCACCACAGCCCCCGCATCGGGCGCGTTCAACTTTAGTTTAATGACGCCGCCCCGCCGGTAAATCTCGTAACATTTGCTTTCCCGCTTAGCTATCCCAGTTCATTCCGATCTAAACCATATCGGTTCAGATTTTCATTGACCGGCCTGCATAAGGCTGTTGCTCGATCGCGCAGAATAGAAGGCGGCTGCGCTTAAACGACCAGCGGTGAATTCATTCCAAGTTGAGAGTCGATTGGTTCCATATCGGACAGAAGCTTAGCCTTGGCATTGGCGATGTTTTGGGCGCGTGTCGCCTACGTGTTTGAGGCGATCGAGGTTAGCCGATCATCCCAACTGGGACGCCCTCGCGCGATGACGGCGAGGGCGCCTTCCGCGTCCAATCGATGGCGAGGTGGGGCATTGGCGCACGCGACGGCCCCCAAGGCTCATCTGCCGATGCACCGAACCTCCTAGATCACCAAGCAAACATCACACCTGCGCGGCTGCCCACAGTGCCGTGATCCGTGCCCACGCCGACGCCACCGGTAAGGTAGAACGAATCGTTCATCTTCATCACCGCGCCGATCGCCAAGGCGTTGGAGCCCTCGAAGTTGCCCCAGTTGGCGCTCACAGCGAAAGTCTTGCCTTCGGGAACGAAGGGTGCGGGCATGGCAAAACCGATCGCTACACCTTCGTTTGCCTTGTTGACTTGGTTAGTAAGCTCGTTGACCTGATTGCTGATCTGGCCGATTTCCTGAACAGCGTTCTTCACATCGAACATGTTGAGGCACGTGCTCGTGCCCGGAATGTAGATATAGCCGGCGCCGTCCTGCGAGCAGACCTTAACGTAGTCAGTAGCCGCGTAGGCTGGCGCCGCCTGAAGGCCAACTGCGAAAAAGCCAACGGCAGCAACGGTTGCAAGCTTCGTAAACATGATGACCCCCACATCGAGCGTGTCGGGATCTTGGTCAAAAGATACCTCCTGTCAATAATTATGCTCGAAAATGGGCGTTTTGCCCAACTTATGACACATATTACGGAGCGGCACTATACTCATGGTTAGGCTCAAGTATCGGTACGGCAGGGGGCGAGACAGTCGCTCGGTGCTGGCGGTATGCTCTTGGGCCGCCGGGGAAGTCGCACCACGGTCCGGCCTCGCTGGGCAAGGGCGGCCGCGAGGAGGTCGCCCAGCAGGGCGTCAACCCCATTGGGCGAAAGGCGCAGTTCCTCGGCCGCTGCGCCCAGCCGCGTCAGCGCCGCGAACGCGCCTACCACGGCCCAAGTTTCACCCGGGGTAGGCAGCCGGACGGTGGACCTCAATCGCCGTCCGGTGCTCTTTTTAAGCAAAGCATCGTCCTCGTGGAAGTTGAGGCCGAGCGATCTCGCACTAAGGACTTGGGCCAACGGTATCGGCCATCTCTGGGTCGCGAGCGCGCAGGCGGTGCGCTGGTTTCACGCGCCGAACCCTCCACCCTTCAGCTTGCGCACAATGGTGGACTGGCTGACGCCCAGATGGCGGGCAGCTGCGCGGGTGGTGGTAAAGCGGCGCAGGGCATCCTCGATCAGCGCAAGCTCGAAGCGGCGCACCTGCTCGTCAAGCGAGGCGCCGCCGGCCACGCGCGGCGCAGCCGTAGGAATTGCAAGGTCGCCGACATCGATGACGTCATGGGGCGCCGTGACCACGAGACGCTCCACCATGTTGCGCAGCTCGCGGATGTTGCCGGGCCAATCATGAGCGACGAGGGCGCGGGCGGCGGCACGGGAGAGCAGCTTTGCTGTGCGGTACTGGGCATTGAAGCCGGCCAGCGCCTGCCGCAGCAGTGGCAGGATGTCGTCGCGCCGCTCGCGCAGCGGCGGCACAACCACCGGCACCACATTGAGCCGATAATAGAGGTCGCCGCGGAAGGCGCCGGCCTCCACCGCCTTCTCCAGATCGCGATTGGTGGCGGCGACCACCCGAATGTCCAGCGGAATGGGGCGGGTGGCCCCGAGTCGGGTGACGACCCGATCCTGGAGCACGTGCAGGAGCTTCACCTGCATGTCCAGCGGCAGCTCGCCGATCTCGTCGAGGAACAACGTGCCGGTGTTGGCCATCTCGATCATGCCCGGCTTGCCGCTGCGCTGGGCGCCGGTGAAGGCGCCGGCCTCGTAGCCGAACAATTCCGATTCGATCAGGTCGCGGGGAAGGGCGCCGCAATTGATCTTGATGAAGGGCGCCTTCGCCCGCGCGCTCTCGCGGTGGACGAAGCGGGCGAACACCTCCTTGCCGACGCCGGACTCGCCGGTGAGCAGGACAGTGGCGTCCGATCCCGCCACCCGCCGCAGCAGGTCGGCGATGCGCCGCGTCGTCTCGCCATGCACCACCGGCCCGCCCGCCCCGAGCCCTTCCTCACGCAGCTGCGCCACTTCCGTTTCCGCACGGGCGAGATCCCGGCGGATGCGCGACAGCTCGGCCTGGAGTTGGTCCAGCTCGGTGGTGTCGCGGGAGTTGATGATGACCCGGCGGACCCGCCCCTCCTCGTCGAACAGCGGAATGCCGGTGGCAAGGATGGTCTTGCCCCTGTGGGTGCGCTGGATCGCGGTGACGCGCTCGCCGGTGGCGATGACCCGCGGCGCGATGACCGGCCGGATGATGCCGTCCGCCTCCAGATCGCTGACCGGCCGGCCCACCACGTCCGCGGCGTGGATGTCGTAATTGCGCTCGCAGCCGGGATTGACCAGCAACGTGCGTCCCTCGCCGTCGGCCACGAAGATGCCGTCGAACGAATTGCGGACGATCTCGCCGAAGTCACGCTCTGACAATGGAGGCGGCTGGGGGCTGTCGGGCTCGGCGCGGGTGCGGGGCATTGCGTTTCCTCGATGCGAATTTGCATCAAACGATTCATCATCGGTTCGCATCTGTCGATCCGCTTTCCACAAAGCCTTGAAATTGCGTGGCATCCGGATTGGCACGGCGGTTGCGATCAAGGAGGCGACCCGGTCTCACGCCGGGTCCACAACGAGATCGAAGGAAACGCCAAATGACTATCGAGAGCGCGCCAGCCGGCCGGCGAGCGCCCCCTGCGGCTGTCCCCATTCCTCGCGCGTCCGAATGGACCGCCCGTGTGGACCTGCCCGCCTTCCGCCGCCTGATCGATGCCAAGCGCCGCGTCATCACTCTGCTTCTCGGCGGCTCGCTCGGCTTCTTCTTCCTGGTGCTCGTGCTCGCGGGCTATGCCCGGCCGCTGATGGCCGCGCCGTTCGCTGGCCCGCTGAACGTGGGATACGCGCTGCTGCTCGCCATCTATGCGGTCAGCTGGGGCGCGGCGCTGCTCTACACCTATGCTGCCTATCACGTCTTCGATCCCCTGGCGCGGGAAGCCGTGCGCGAAGCGGAAGCGGGGAGGACGGCGCAATGAAACTGCTCGCCCTCGCCATCTTCGTCGCCATCCTGGCGCTTACGCTCGCGATCACGTGGTGGGCAGCGCGGCGCACGCGCACGGCCAGCGACTTCTACACCGCCGACGGCACGCTCGGACCGATCCAAAACGGCTTCGCCCTCGCCGGCGACTGGATGAGCGCCGCCGCGTTCCTCGGCTTCTCCGGCCTTGCCGCGCTCTACGGCATGGACGGCTCGCTCTATGCGGCGGGGGCGCTGGTGGCCTTCCTCGCCATCTTGATGCTGGTGGCGGAGCCAATCCGCAACACCGGCCGCTTCACGCTCGGCGACGTCATCGCCTTCCGCATGCAGCGGCCGCAGGCGCGGCTCGCCGCGGTGCTCGGCACGGTGGTGGTCAGCCTCGCCTATCTGGTGCCGCAGATGGCGGGTGGGGCGGCGCTCATCAAGCTCCTTTTGGGGGTGCCCTACGCCATCTCCATCGTCGTCGTCGGACTAGGAATGTTGGTCTACGTGGTGTTCGGCGGCATGATCGCGACCACCTGGGTGCAGATCATCAAGGCGGTCCTGCTTCTGGGCGCGGCAGTGATTTTGGTGGCACTGCTGTTGGCTCATTTCGGCTTCGATCCGCTCTCCGTCTTTGCCGCGGCAGAAGACAGGTACGGTGCCAAGATCCTCGCGCCCGGCAATTATCTGAAGCACCCGCTGGACCAGCTTTCCCTCGGCCTCAGCTTCGCCTTCGGAACAGCCGGCCTGCCCCATGTCATGACGCGCTTTTACACCGTGCCCGACGCGCAGACAGCGCGCCGCTCAGCGGTGTGGCTCATGTTCCTCGCCGGCTCCTTCTTCCTCGTCACCACCCTGATTGGCCTCGGCTCGGCGGTCCTCGTGGGACAGGATGCGATCCGCGCGGCAGACAAGGGCGGCAACCTCGCCCTGCCGCTTCTGGCGCAGCATCTAGGCGGCGGGCCGGACAGCATCGGCGGGCAGGTGTTTCTCGCCGTGGTGGTCGCGGTGGCGTTCGCGACCATCCTCGCGGTGGTGGCGGCGCTGACGCTCTCCACCTCGGGCGCCATCGCCCACGACCTCTATGTCAACGTCCTGCGCGGCGGGCATGTGAGCGAGCAGGAGCAGGTGAAGGTCGCGCGCATCTCGACAGTGATCGTCAGCGCCTTCGCGATCCTATTCGGGCTGCTGGCGCAGGGCATCAATGTCGCCGTGCTGGTGATTCTCGCCATCTCAGTGGCGGCGAGCGCCAACTTCCCGGTGATCGTGCTGTCGTTGTTCTGGCGGCGGTTCAATACGGCGGGCGTGGTGACAGGCATGGTGGCCGGGCTTGTCTCTGCCGTCGCTCTGGCGCTCACCGGGCCGGCCTTCATGGGGGCTGACGCGCTGTTCCCAGTCGTGAATCCGGCCATTGCGAGCGTGCCCATTGGCTTCCTCGGCGCCATTCTCGGCGCGCTGCTCTCGCCGCGGGATGCGGTTTCCGAGGCGCAGTTCGACGAGGTGGTCTTTCGCGCCAACACCGGGCTGCGCGATGATGCGCAGGCCGGCAAGAGCCTTCACTGATCAAGATCCTGAGACAGCAAGAGGAACGACATGATCAAGGCAGTCGTGTTCGACGCTTACGGCACGCTCTTCGACGTCCAGTCGGTGGCCGATGCCACAGAGCAGGCGTATCCCGGCCGGGGCGAATACATCACGCAGGTGTGGCGGCAGAAGCAGCTGGAATACAGCTGGCTCCGCGCGCTGATGGGTCGCTATGCCGACTTTTGGAGCGTGACGCGGGAGGCGCTGGCCTACACCCTCGGAACGCTCGGGCTGGAACCGGACGAGGCCTTCCTCGCCAACATGGCGCAGGCCTATAATCGCCTCACGCCCTATCCGGACGCCGCGCAATGCCTTGCGGAGCTGGCGCCCCTCAAGCGCGCCATCCTCTCCAACGGCGCGCCCGACATGCTGCGGGCGCTCGTGGCCAATGCGGGCCTGACGGACAGCTTCGATGCCGTCATCAGCGTCGATGCCAAGCGCGTGTTCAAGCCTCATCCCGACGCCTACGCGCTAGTGGAAGAGGTCCTTGGCGTTAAACCGGCGGAGGTACTCTTCGTGTCCTCCAACGGCTTCGACGTCGGCGGCGCGAAGAATTTCGGCTTCCGTGTCGCCCGAGTCGCGCGCCTGCCGCAGGAGGCGCTGGCGCGCGAACTCGTCTCCGGTACCATCGCGCCCCTCACCATGTTCAAGGCGCTGAGGATGCGGGAAGAAACCTATGCGGAGGCGCCTGATTTCGTGGTGCCCGCCCTTTGCGACCTGCCGCGGCTGGTTCGCGGGATGGCCGGCGCTCATCTCGCGCCAGCGGTGTGACGAGGCAGGGCCCCGATGGAGAAGATGGGCGGCGGCCATTGGCATGACCGGGAGCGTGGCGGCACTGTCGCCGCCATCATGGTCGCCGCCCTCTCGGCCGCGGTTGCAGTCTTCATACTCCACCGAATCGCCGCAGGCTCGGGGATGGCGCTACCAGCCTTTCCCTTCATCACGACGCTGGTACTGGTCTGCGGCGCGCCTGCAAGCGCGCCTGCCGGCACCCGCGCCATCCTCGGCGGCCATCTCATTTGCGGGGTGGTCGCACTGGGCGGGCTCGCGCTGTTCCCGCCATCGGACGTTGAAACCGCCTTGGCGGTGGGCCTTGCCGTGGCGCTCATGCTCGCCACCCGCTGTTTCCACCCGCCGGCCGGGATCACGCCACTGATCGTGGCTCAGTTCAACCCCGGCTGGGACTTCCTGATCTGGCCCGTCCTAACGGGCGCGCTCGCAGCAGCGGTGTTGGCTCGCGCTCTGGAACGCTTGCGAACGAGCGTCAAACCATCGGCCCGATGAGCGAGCAGAGCCATCGCGCGGAAGGATGATCGCAAATCCTCAACCTAGGGTGGGAGGTGTGCTGAGCGGCCGCGTCCGCCCAATCCCACTTGGTCCCGACAAATCCCAGATAGCGCGCCTTGGGGCAGCGATCAGGCTTGTTGGCACTTCTGTTGGCACCGAAGGGCAATGCGGGAAAATTCTCTCAATTTTCTCAGTATCTTGATGGAATAATTAAGCGCCCTCACCCGGCACCATTTCCCTATTTTATGATGTCGATTGACGACGATGGCGGGCCAGCCTAGTTCGAGTGTCGATCCATAGGCGGCCTTTTGCGCCTGGCGAGACCTGTTAGGAGGACGCGGCGGCGTGGACTGCCTGGCGGATGGCCGATGCGATCTCGTCTTCGCTGCGTCCCCCGTTTATGGCGATGCGCCCGCCGAAGACGAAGTGGGGAACGGACCTCACCCCGTCCGCCGTCGATCGCGCGGCCTCCTGCTCGACGCGTCGATGTTGCTCGGGATCGAGCGCAATCGTGCGAGCTTCTTCGCGTTCGAAACCGTGGGCTACGGCGATATCCGCGAGGACATCGGCGTCCGAGATATTCCTTGCTTCCAGAAAATGGACATCGGTGATCGCGACCGCCAGTTGGTGCTGCGTACCTCGGGCTCGCGCCGCCAGGATAAGCCCGTGCGCTGCCTGCGTCCTGTAAGTCCAGGGCTGGCGGCTTAGATCGAGGTCAAGCCCGGATGCCCTTGCTTCCGCTTCCGGCCGAGCGAATGACGCCTTCGGATCGGTCACGCCATAGCGCGCGCGGAGAAGATCGGGGATGTAGAGGCCTTCCGCCGGCGCATCGGGGAGCAGAAGCACGGGATGGTGGCGGATATCGGCGTCCAGATCAGGGAAGCGTTCCGCCAGGACCTTGTCGAGACGGTGTTGCCCGATGATGCACCAGGGGCAGGTAATCTCGGTGTAAAGATCGATCTGCAGCATTTTTCGATCCCTCCGCTTTGTCCGTCGCTAGGCGGCCTTTTCCAGGACCGAGCGAACTTGGGCTTCGGCGGCGGTGATAGCGGCCTTGGCCGCCTCGGGCCCGAAGACGGTGCCTTCCACGCGGATGATTTCGATGTCGGTCAGGCCGATGAAGCTTAGGAGGTGGCGTAGATTGCCGGTCTGGAAATCAAAGGGCGCCCAATCGCCTTCCGAAAAGACCCCACCCGCAGCGGTGACGAGATAGACCTTCTTGCCAGTCAGCGATCCCTGCGGCCTGCCGGCCTCGCCATAACCGAAGGTCACGCCAGGCCAGGTGATATGATCGAACCAGGCCTTGAGCTGCGAGGACGGGCCGAAATTGATCATAGCCGAACCCAATACAATCACGTCGGCGGCCTTCACCTCATCGACGAGCTCCTGGGCAAGGGCCACCGCCTTGACCTGCTCGGGCGTGCGCGCCTCGAGCGGCGTGATGCGGCCGTGAATATAGGCCTGTGTGATATGCGGCGGCGGGTTGGCCGCGAGATCGCGCGCCAACAGCGTGCCGCCCAAGCGAGCGTTGAGGCCTTTGGCGATCTCGGACGCGAAACGGGTGGACAGGCTATCGGCGCCGCGAGGGCTGGACGTCACGAGGAGGATGCGCGTCATGATTGCTCCGATGGGAACAGGGCGGTAATTTCTTGTTACCGACGCTATTAAGGTGACTGTCCCGCCGCTCGCAAGAAGGTACTCCCATGACCCTTAGTGACATCGATTTTCCTACCCCCGGTGATGGGGACGACTGCCGGATGGTTCGGGAAATCCTTGATCTCATAGGCGACAAGTGGACCCTGTACATCATCGCGACGCTCAAGGATGGTCCCGTGCGGTTCAATGAACTGCGGCGTCGGATCGACGGCATCTCACAACGGATGCTGACGATTAACCTGCGCGGACTGGAACGTGACGGGCTGGTGAAGCGGACCTTGTTTCCCACTATTCCGCCGCGCGTCGACTATGAGCTGACGGATGTAGGGCGGACGCTTCTCGCGCCCGTCATGACTCTCGTGACCTGGGCGAACGACAACCGGGATAACATCAAAGGCGCTCGCGTCCGATACGACGCCGGCTAGTTGGGATGGGATGCCACTTGCCGGCTTTGGCGCGCCGTTAGGGGACGCCGAGGGACATTTGGGTGAGGCTGAGCCAACGGTTCCTGGCACACTTTGGGGAAGATCGCTGGATCGAATACAAGAGAGCGGAGAAGATCGATTTCGAAGCCTACGCGACCTATCTCAGCGCTTTTTCAAACACGCCCGATGGAGGAGTTCTGATCTACGGCGCAGACGATCTTGGCGAGGCGGTCGGTTGCTCGAAGGCGACACTTGGAGACCAGCACCACAGCAAGGCATATTACATCGCTTGATATGTAAGTCTGTATAATCGTCTTGCCTGAAAATATTGGGCAGCCATTCACCCGCGCCGCTTGATATCCGCCTCCAGCCGCTCCGTGAGATCAATCAGCATGTCCCGCAGGGCAATCTGGGCGGCCAGATCGAGCCCCTCCAGCGCCGCGCGGTTCACCTCGGCGGCGTTGCGGACGGCATCGCGGGCGAGGCGGGTGCCTTCCTCGGTGAGATGGATGGTGGCGAGCCGCCCGTCTTCCGCGCTCTGGCGACGGGTAATCAGCCCATCGCGCTCCATGCGCTTCAGGGTATTGGCCATGGTGGCCTGCTCGATGCGCACCACCTCGCACAGATCGCGCTGACTCATTCCGTCCTGGGCGAGCAGTTCCACGGCGATCGGATACTGGCCGGGCAGGATTCCATCCGGCCCGTTGCGGACCTTCAAGGATTGGGCGAGCAGCCGCGCCAGCAGGCTGATGAGATAGCCAAGCGTCATCCGATGCTGCGGGGCGACCTCGAAGCCCTCTGGCGCCGGCGTCTCCTGCGCCTCATGCTTACCTTCGGCCGCCATCACCACCCCTCCGCTCGATTGCAGACCCGTCCGGGCGGGCGTCGAGCACCACGTACCACCTTCTGCAGCCCCCGCGGGCCGCTTCCCCCTTTTGGTTTTAGAGGAAGAGACGCCGGATTTCCAAGGCTCCGCTCTTTTGCCCCCTCCGGAGCCAAGGGAGGCACCGGGACTGGAGCATTCTTGGGCAGCGCGCTGTGAGCCTCCCACCAAAGACGCCTGCTTTTGCGACAAGGGCGCATTAAATTATTGATTTACATCGATAAATTTTTTCATAGCGTGCTATCTATTTAGCCTTCTCCCTTAGCGACCCCTTCTGTAGGCTTCTCACCAGTCAGCCGAGAGGTGATGAGCGTGACCGATGAGCGCGAGAGCGACAGGGGGTCGGAAGCGGGGCATGTCCTCGAAATTCCAAGCGCGACCCTGAAGGGCCGGCAGGCCTATGACCTGCTCCGGCGCGAGATCGTCTCCTGCCGCATCTTGCCGGGCACCCGCTTCACCGAGGCGGAGCTGATGGAGCGGCTGGAGATCGGCAAGGCCAGCTGCCGCATCGCCCTCCAGCGGCTCATCCAGGACGGCTTCGTCGCCTCCATGCCACGCCACGGCTACCGCGTCACACCCATCACCGTGAAGGATGTGGAAGAGGTTTTCGCGCTCCGGCTGGTGCTGGAGCCGCTGGCCGCGCGGGGTGCCGCCGGGCGGGTCAACCGGGCCCATCTGGAACGCCTGGAGCAAGCCTGCCGCGTGAAGCTGACGACCGATGTGGGCAACCAGATCGACTTCTTTCTGGAGGCCAACCGCAGCTTCCACATGGCCATCGCCGAGGCGGCCGGCAACCAGCGCCTGGTCCGCACGCTTTCCGGCCTTCTCGACGAGATGACACGCCTCGTGGCGCTCGGCTTCGGCGTGCAGGGCGTGCGCCCCAACATCGCCAACGATCACGTCCTGCTCATCGAATATCTCTCCGCGGGGGATGCGGCCGCCGCCGCCGAAGTGGCGCGGCGCCATGTGGAGACGTTCCGCGAGATGACCATGGAGAAGGTCATCGCCTCGCTGAAGGACTCCGCCGCGGTGGTGCCCGTCGCCCCGCTCTCCAGCCTGAGCGGGAGGGAGCGGTGAGCGTCGTCCAGCTGGAAAGCGTCGGCAAGAGCTTCATGCGCCGCGATGGCGAGCAGCTTGAAGTGCTGCGCAACATCGATCTTGACGTGCCGGAGCGCTCCATCGTTGCCCTCGTCGGCGCCTCGGGCTGCGGCAAGAGCACGTTGCTCAACATCGTCGCCGGCCTCATCCCGCCGGATCAGGGCGCGGTGTTCCTGAACGGCCAGAAATCCAGCGCCTTCAATGACTGGCGCACCATGACCTACATGTTCCAGGAGGACCGTCTCTTCCCCTGGCGCACCACCGCGCAGAACGTCGCCCTTGGCCTCGAGGCCGCCGGCATCGCCCGCGCTGAGCGGCGCGAGCGGGTGATGCAGGTGCTGGAGCTGGTGGGGCTCGAAAAGTTCGCCGATTCCTTCCCCCACGAGCTGTCCGGCGGCATGCGCTCGCGCGCCGCATTGGGCCGCAGCCTCGTCACCGAGCCGTCCATCCTGCTCATGGACGAGCCCTTCTCCAAGCTCGATCCCTCCATCCGCACCCAGATGCACGACGAGGTGCTGCGCATCGCCGCGCTCCGGCAGATGTCGGTGCTGTTCGTTACCCACGATGTGGAGGAGGCCGTGGTGCTCGCCAACAAGATCGTGGTGCTGATGCCGCGTCCCGGGCGGGTGAAGGAAACCCGCGAGATCGCCCTGCCCTACCCCCGCAATCCGCTGTCGCCCGAGGTCGCCGAAGAGGTGCGCCTGCTGCGCCTCAGCCTGTGAATCCGTTCCCTGCCGCGTTCCGCCGCGTCCGTCCTCCTTCGCAGAAGCCGAGCCAGATGAAGCGCTCCCCCCTCCAGATGACCCAGGACCGCCGGCTGCGCCTTATCGGCCTCAGGCTGCTGCTCATCGCCGTTGTGGTCGGCCTCTGGGGCCTCGGCTCCCTCGGGGCGCCCGCCTTCATCCTGCCGAGCCCGCGCCGGGTGTTCGGGGTGTGGACGCAGCTCGTGGTCACGCCCGGCTTCTGGGCGGATTTCGGCATCACCTTCTACCGCATCGCCATGGGCTTCGCCTTCGCCACCGTGGTGGGCGTGGTGCTGGGCCTCCTGCTCGGGGCGAGCCGCACACTGGGCGATTTCTTCCAACCTCTGCTGGTGGTCATCAACACGGTGTCCTCGTCCATCTGGGCGATCTTCGCGCTCATCTGGTTCGGCCTGTCCAACTGGTCCACCATCTTCGTGGTGTTCATGACGGCGATGCCACTCATCCTCACCAATGTCTGGCAGGGCACGAGCACGGTAAACCGCGAATTCATCGAGCTGGCGCAGACGTTCCGCATGTCGCGGCTGCAGGTTCTTCTGAAGATCTACCTGCCCACCATCCTGCCCCAGTTCTTCGCCGGCGCCCGCCTCGCCTTCGGCTTCGGCGCCCGCGTCTCCATCGTGGCGGAAGCGCTCGGCGCATCGAGCGGCATCGGCTACCGGCTGCGGCAGGCGGCGGATCTCGTGCAGACGGACCAGGTGTTCGCGTGGACCGCGACACTCGTCATCCTGATGATTTTCATCGAGGCCGTGCTGCTGAAGCCCCTCGAAACGCATCTCTTCGCCTGGCGCAAGCCGCGCCCGGCCTGAAACCTATAAATCAAAAAAAAGACAACCTTCCAACACGGGGATTTCGATATGAAGCGTCTTGCTTTACTGGCCGCCGCAGTCGCAATCGGCCTGTCGTCTCTTCCCGCCGAAGCCGCGAAGGTGCGGATCGGCTACTGGAGCTCGGGCGTCAGCCTCGGCTTCGGCTCCTTCCTGGAAGCCGGCAAGTTCATGGAGAAGCAGGGGCTCGAAGCCGAGTTCGTGAAGTTTCCCGATGTGAATGCCCCCACCAAGGCCATGGCCGCCGGCGCCATCGACTTCGCCATCGGCGCCAGCGCTGGCAGCGCCTTCTCGGTCGCCACCGATGGCCTGCCCCTGACCATCGTGCTCGCAACCCAGGTGGCCGACCTCGATTTCGTGGTGATGGCGGATTCCCCCATCACCAAGATGGAGGAGCTGAAGGGCAAGAAAATCGGCATGTCGCCCGCCGGCAGCGCCACGGCGGCCATCAGCGCGGCCATCCTCATCAAGAATTACGGCATGACCGCCTCGGATTTCGAGGCCGTGCCGGGCGCCGACCCGCGCCTCGCGCAGTTCCTGGTGCAGAAGAACATCGATGCCGCGGCGCTGCGCACCGTTACCATCGCCCTCCTGCCAGACGTGAAGCTGCGCAAGCTCGCCTCCTTCCGCACCGAGTGGGCGAAGGTCACCGGCAAAGAGGCCCCGCCCGTGCTCGGCGTCGGCCTCATGCGCAACGCCTGGATGAAGGAAAATCCAGACGGCCCTGCGAAGGTCATCGCCGGAATGCGCAACGCCTTCGAGGCCGGCAAGGCCGACAAGGCCGCCGTCGCCAAGGCGCTCATGGCCGCCGGCAACATCCCCGAGGATGACGCCAAGGCCTACGCCGCCCTGTGGGACGGCATCTACACCGTCTCCATGGAGCCGGCCGACATCGCCTCGATGAAGGCCGAGTTCGAAGTCTTCAAAAGCGTCGGCGCAGTAAAGGGCGACCTGCCCGACGCGGCCCTGGACCCCGCCCCCTACGAGGCGTCCAAGGCCATCAAGTAGTCGCCCTGGCGCGCAAGCCGCCGAACGTCCCAGAGAAACGGACCAAAGAAACGTCCAAGAAGAGAGAAGTGAAATGACAAAGACCATGAAGGCCCTGCTGCTGAAGCAACATGGCGACGTGAGCGACCTCCAGGTCATCAATGACTATCCGGTGCCCAGCGCCAAGCCGGGCGAGGTGGTGATCCGGGTCGGCGCCTCGTCCTTCAACTATCACGACGTGTTCACGGTGAAGGGCATGCCCGGCATCAAGGTGCCCCTGCCCGTCATCATCGGCCTCGACATGGCCGGCGAGATCGTGGAGCTGGGCGAGGGCGTCACCGGCTGGTCGGTGGGCGACCGCGTGCTCGTGAACCCGCTCAACCCCAAGGTGGGGCTGATGGGCGAGATGATGGACGGCGGCATGGCGGAATACTGCGCCGTCACCGCCGGCCAGCTCATCAAGATGCCCGACGGCGTGAGCTTCACCGACGCCGCCTCCCTTCCCGTCGCCTACGGCACGGCGCACCGCATGCTCGTGACCCACAACACGGTGAAGGCGGGCGACAAGGTGCTCATCCTCGGCGCCTCGGGCGGCGTGGGCACCGGCTGCGTGATGCTGGCCAAGCAGATGGGCTGCGAGGTCATCGCCTGTGCCGGCTCCGACGACAAGATGGCCCGCCTGAAGGAACTGGGCGCGGACCATGTCGTGAACTACCGCACCACCGACTTTTCCAAGTGGGCGGTCGAGAAGTATGGCAAGCCCCAGCGCCGCACCTATGAGGGCGGCGTGGACGTGGTGGTGAACTTCACCGGCGGCGACACCTGGGTGCCCTCGCTGCGCTGCGTGAAGCGCGGCGGCACCATCCTCGTGTGCGGCGCCACCGCCGGGCACGATCCGAAGGAAGACCTTCGCTACATCTGGAGCTTCGAGCTGAAGGTCATCGGCTCCAACAGCTTCTACCACGAGAACCTCTCCGCCCTCATGGACATGATCCAGAAGGGCGAGCTGAAGCCGGTGGTGGACAAGGTTCTCCCGCTCGAAGAGGCCGCCGAGGGCCTGCGCATGATCCGCGACCGCGAGGTCATGGGCAAGATCGTCGTCACCCCCTGAGAGGCTTCATCATGTCTGACGCTCCCCTGACCAAGGAACAGGTCGAAGCCCTCCTGCTGAAGGGCCCCTTCCACCAGTGGCTCGGCCTCACCGTCGAGGACGTGGGCGAGGGCACCATCCGCCTGCGCGCCAAGTGGCGCCCGGAATGGGTGGTGAACGCCGACCGGGGCTATGCCCACGGCGGCATCCTCGCCACGCTCGTCGACCTCACCGCCGACTGGGCGCTCGTCTCCAAGACCGGGCGCGGCGTGCCCACCGTCGACCTGCGGGTGGACTATCACCGCGCCGCCATGCAGCACGACCTCATCTGCGTGGGCAAGGTCATCAAGTTCGGCGGCCAGCTCTGCGTCTCCGAGGCGCAGGTTCTGGACGAGGACGGCAAGCTGCTCGCCTCCGGGCGCGGGGTCTACATGATCCCGCCCAAGGCCTGAGGAGGCGCCCGTGGCCGCGCTCGACCATGTGGTGATCAACACCCTCAAGTCCATGGACGCGGCCGCGGACCTCTTTGCGGCGCTGGGCTTCACGCTCACGCCGCGGGGGTACCATTCGCTCGGGTCTATCAACCATCTGATGATGACGCCCGGCGCCTATCTGGAGCTGGTGGGGGTGCCGGATACCGGCCGCCAGCGCCAGGAGGTGCTGGACAGCCCCTTCGGCCTCAACGGCCTGGTGCTGCGCACCTTCGATGCCGACGCCACCCGCGACCGCCTCGCGGCCTCGGGCTTCGCCCCGACCGGTCCGGTGGCCTTCTCGCGCCCGGTGGATCTGGCCGGCGTGGAGCACGAGGCCCGCTTCCGCACCGTGCGCCTGCCGCCGGAGACATTTCCGGCCGGGCGCGTCTATTTCTGCGAGCACCTGACGCCGGAGCTGGTCTGGCGGGATGAGTGGATGAGCCATCCCAACGGCTTTTGCGCCATCGACGCCTTCACCATCGCCTCACCCGATCCCGAAGCCGAAGCCCGCCGCCTCGCGAGCGCCTTCGACAGCACGGCCGAGCCGGATGGCGATGGCTGGCGCGTGCCGCTGGAGGATGCCGACGTGCGCGTGGTGCCGGGCGAGAAGGCCGCCTGTCGCACGACGGCTCTGCGCTTCTCATCCCTCGACGACATCGCCGCCCGCGCCAACGCGCTGAGGGACGCCCGCTGGGAGGCGCTCGGCCCCGACATGGGCCGCCTCACCCTGCCCGCCTTTGACCTGAACCTGACCTGCAGGAGCGGCCGATGAGCTTGCCCGCGAATCTCGGGGATTTCGTCTGCCGCACCACCGCGCCGGACCATCCCCTGTTCATCGGCCTCGATTTCGACGGCACAACCACCGTGCTCACCCGCGCCGGCTTCGACGCCCTCGCCGACGCCGTGGCGCGGGGTCTTCTCAAGCACGGCCTCGGGCGCGGCGACCGCGTCGCCATCCTCGCGGCGAACCGGCCGGATTATATGGCGGTGGTGATGGGCGCCATGCGCGCCGGCATCGTGCCGGTGCCCGTGAACTTCAAGTTCCCGGCCGCCACCATCGCCGACGTGATCGCCGATTGCGGCGCGCGCCTCGTGGTCCATGACGGCGAGCGCCGCGCGCTCCTGCCCGCCGAGGCGCCCGAGGGCGTGGCCTTCGTGGATTTCGACTGCACCGGACCGGGCACGCTCGCCGCCCTCCTCGATCCCGGCGCGTTCGAGCCCGTGGTGCCCGCGCCCGACGAGCCGGCGCTCAGCCTCTACACCTCCGGCTCCACCGGGCGGCCGAAGGGCGTGCTGCTCTCCCACGCCGCCCACCGCTGGGTGGCGGACACCCGCCGCGCCGAGATCGACCTCTCCCGCGAGCGCATGCTTATTGCCGCGCCGCTCTACCACATGAACGCGCTGGCGCTGGCCTTCCTCGCCTGCGCCGCCGGCAGCACGGCGGTGCTGCTGCCCCAGTTCCGCGCGGTGCCCTATATCGAGGCCATCGCCAGCCATGGCTGCACCTTCCTCACCGCCGTGCCGCCCATGATCGCCATGATGCTGCGGGAGAAGGCGGCACTGGCTGAGGCGGACCTTTCCGGCGTGCGCCTGCTGCGCATGGGCTCGGCGCCGGTCACGGATTCCCTCGCCCAGCAGATCCGCCAGCTTCTGCCCAACGCCGCCATCATCAACGCCTACGGCACGACGGAAGGCGGTCCCACCGTGTTCTCCGGCCATCCGGACAGGCGGCCCGTGCCCATGGGCTCGGTAGGCTATCCCCATCCTCAGGTCGCCGTGCGCCTCGTGGGGCCGGAGGCGCCGGAGAGCGGGGAGCTGGAGATGAAGAGCCCGGCGGTGATGCTCGGCTATCACAACCGCCCGGACGTGCGCTCGCCCCTCACGGCGGACGGCTTCTACCGGACCGGCGACGTGTTCCGCCGTGACGCGGACGGCTTCTATTATTTCCTCGGCCGCACCGACGACATGTTCGTCTGCGGCGGCGAGAACATCTTCCCCGGCGAGGTGGAGGCGATGCTCGACAAGCACCCGCAGGTGCTCCAATCCTGCGTCGTGCCGGTGCCGGACGAGATCAAGGGCGAGAAGCCCGTGGCCTTCGTGGTGCGCCGGCCGGGCACCGACATCGGCGAGGAAGCCCTCAAGCAGTTCATGCTCGCCAACGCCCCCGCCTACCAGCATCCCCGCCGCATCTGGTTCCTGGAGCAGATGCCGCTCGCCACCACCAACAAGATCGACCGCAGCGCGCTCAAGCGGCGCGCGATGGCCGAGATGAGCCCGGCCGAAATCAGCGCGGGGAGCCCCGCATGAACATCATCGCCCCGCCCCGCGCGGTGCCGGACCAGGCGTGGGTGGCCGAGGCCATCGCCCGCATCGAGGCCGACATCAACCGCTCGGCCGACACCCACCTCATCCGCATCCCGCTGCCGCGCGTGCCCGGCATCACGCTCTATCTGAAGGACGAATCGAGCCACCCCACCGGCAGCCTCAAGCACCGGCTGGCGCGCTCGCTCTTCCTCTATGCCCTGTGTAACGGCTGGATCGGGCCGGACACGACCATCATCGAATCCTCCTCCGGCTCCACCGCCATCTCGGAGGCCTATTTCGCCCGGCTGCTCGGCCTGCGCTTCATCGCGGTGATGCCCCGGCGCACCTCGGCGGAGAAGGTGGCGGCCATCGCCTTCGAGGGCGGCGAGCCCCACCTCATCGACGGCTGGAACACCTCGGAAGAAGCGCGCCGGCTCGCCGAGGAGCTGGACGGCCATTACATGGACCAGTTCACCTTCGCCGAGCGCGCCACCGACTGGCGCGGCAACAACAACATCGCCGAGAGCATCTTCTCGCAGATGGCGTTCGAGCCGTATCCGATCCCCGACTGGGTGGTGTGCAGCGCCGGCACGGGCGGCACGGCGGCGACCATCGGGCGCTTCATCCGGTACCGCAAGTTCCCCACGCGGCTGTGCGTGGCGGACCCGGAAGCCTCCGTCTTCCACCGCCACTATGCCGACCGCTCGGTGATGCAGGTGGATGCCTGCAAGAGCGTCATCGAGGGCATCGGCCGTACCGTGGTGGAGCCCTCCTTCATCCCCTCGGTGGTAGACCGCATGGCGGTGATCTCCGACGCCGCGAGCATCGCCGCCGCGCGGCGGATCACCGCCGTGATCGGCCGCGCCTGCGGCGGCTCCACCGGCACCAACATCTCCGCCTGCGTGGATCTCATCGAGGAGATGGCGGCGGAGGGGAAAGGCGGGTCCATCGTGACCCTGCTGTGCGATTCCGGCGCGCGCTACCGCTCCACCCTGTATGACGATGCCTGGCTCGCCGACCACGGCATCGATCTGTCGCCCCACATCGCGCGGCTCGATGCCGTGTTTGGCCCCGAGCGCTGAATTTCCCTCTTTCCGGGACTGCACCATGACTGCGTCGTTCGATTGGTCCGCCGGCTATCCCTCGCGGCGCCTGCCCGTGTTCGGCAACAATGTGGTCTCCACCTCCCATCCGCGCGCAGCGCAGGCGGGGCTCTCCATGATCGCGCGGGGCGGCAATGCGGTGGACGCCGCCATCGCCGCCGCCGCCGTCATGGCCATCGTGGAGCCGTGCAGCAACGGCCTCGGCTCGGACGCCTTCTGCATCCTGTGGGACGGCAAGGGCCTGCACGGCCTCAACGCCTCGGGCTTTTCGCCCGCCGCCTGGACGCCCGACTACTTCCGCGCCAAGTACGGCGCCGACGCAAAAACCCTGCCCCAGCGCGGCTGGGACGCGGTGACGGTGCCCGGCGCGGTGGCGAGCTGGGTGGCGCTCTCCGAGCGCTTCGGCAAGCTGCCGTTCGCGGACCTGCTCGAACCCGCCATCGCCATCGCCGAGCGCGGCTTCCTCGTCTCCACCAATGTGCAGCACAAATGGGCCGCCGCCGCGACCCTCCCGCAGCTCACCTCGCAGCCCGGTTTCAAGGAAGTGTTCCTGCCCAAGGGACGCGCGCCCTTCGTGGGCGAACATGTGCGCATGCCCGGCGCCGCCCGCGCGCTGCGGCTGATCGGCGAGACCAAGGGCGAAGCCTTCTATCGCGGCGAGATCGCCGAGGCTCTGGAAGCGAACGCCAAGGCCAATGGCGGCGCCCTCACCGCCGCCGACATGGCCGCCTACGCGCCGGACTGGGTGACGCCCGTGGCGCAGGACTATCGCGGCTACACCGTCCACGAGATCCCGCCCAATGGGCAGGGCATCACCGCGCTGATGGCGCTGGGCATCCTCTCCTATTTCGATCTTTCGGGGATGCATGTGGACGGGGTGGAGGCGCAGCACCTCCAGATCGAGGCCATCAAGCTGGCCTTCGCCGATGTCTATCGCTACGTGGCGGACCCCCGGGCCATGGAGATCAGCCCGGCGGACATGCTGGACAAGGATTATATCGCCTCCCGCGCCCGCCGTATCGATCCGCGCCGCGCACAGCGTTTTGCGCCGGGCAATCCGGTGCGGGGCGGCACCATCTATCTCACGGCGGCGGATGCGTCGGGCATGATGGTGAGCTTCATCCAGAGCAACTACCAGGGCTTCGGCTCCGGCGTGGTGCTGCCGGAGTGGGGCGTGTCGCTGCAGAACCGCGGCTTCGGCTTCAGCCTGAACCCGGAGCGAGCGAACGTGGTCGCCCCCCGCAAACGGCCGTTCCAGACCATCATTCCCGGCTTCCTCACCAAGGACGGCCAGCCGGTGATGAGCTTCGGCGTGATGGGCGGCAACATGCAGCCGCAGGGCCATGTGCAGACGCTGGTGCGGATGCTCGACTTCGCCCAGAACCCGCAGGCCGCCTGCGACGCGCCGCGCTGGCGCTTCGACGAGGGCCTCTCCATCAACCTCGAACCTGGCAATTCACCGGAGCTGCTGGACGGCCTCGCCGCGCTCGGCCACGAGGTGGCGGTGCTCAACGACACCTATCAGGACTTCGGCGCCGGCCAGTTCATCTGGCGCATGGGCGATCCGGCGGTGGAAGGCTACGCGGCGGCCAGCGATCCGCGCCGGGATGGTCAGGCGGCGGTGAGCTGAAGGGCGGCGGCGACGCCTTCATCACGCGATGCTCCCCGGCGGTCGGGCTCGCCGAAGCCAGAAGAGCACGGACGCAGCAAAGGTGTCCTTGGCAGCAGGCGTCGATCCAGCGGCCAAGGCAAAGGCGGAGAAGGCCGCGCTCCTGCGCTGGCCCTTCGAGATCACCGCGCAGAGAAGACCCATCGCCCTCCACCCTGTCTCGAGCGGATCCCAGACCGAAATGCCCTCGGCCTCGCGGAACGGATGGGAGGACGCCCAATAGAAAAGGCCGGCGCACGGGGCGCCGGCCAGGCTGTGGAGAGACGGAACGCCGCTCAGTTGCCGTAAGGGCGGTGCAGTTCGACCTCGGGGTTGAGCCGGACGCCGAAGCCCGGCTTGTCGAGGGCGGAGGCCTTCATGCGGCCGTTCACAGGAACCGGCTCATCGAGCAGCAGCGGGCTGAAGGCGGGACGCACCTCGTCCGCATTCGGCGCGCTCATGATGATCTCGGTGAACGGGCTGTTATGGCGCGTGATGACGAAATGGTAGCTGTAGACGCCCGAGCCGTGGGGCACCATGAGCTTGCCGTGGGCGTCCGCCAGCGCCGAGATCTTGATCAGCTCGGTGATGCCGCCGCACCAGTTCACGTCGGGCTGGATGATGTCGCAGCAGTCCATCTCAAGGAGCATGCGGAAGCCCCAGCGGGTGGCCTCGTGCTCGCCGGTGGTCACCAGCATGCCCTTGGGCACGTTGCGCTTCAGGTCCGCATAGCCCCAATAGTCATCGGGGGAGAGGCATTCCTCGATCCACTTGAGGCCGAACTCCTGCGCCTTCTGGGCGAGCTTGATGGAATAGTTGAGGTCAAGGCTCATCCAGCAGTCGTACATGAGCCAGAAGTCGTCGCCGACCTTGGCGCGCATGTCGGCGAGCTTCTCGATGTTCTTCTTCAGGCCCTCGTCGCCCTCCGCCGGGCCGTGCAGCAGAGGCAGCTTGCCGCCGATGAAGCCCATTTCCTTGGCGAGGTCCGGCCGCGCGCCGGTGGCGTAGAACTGCAGCTCATCGCGCACAGGGCCGCCGAGCAGCGCATGCACCGGCTCGCCGCGCAGCTTGCCGAGCAGATCCCACAAGGCGATGTCCACGCCCGAGATGGTGTTCACCACCACGCCCTTGCGGCCGTAGAACTGGGTGGAGAAATACATCTGGTCCCAGATCTTCTCGATCTCGGTCACCTGCCGGCCGATGAGGAAGCGCGAGAGGTGCTTCTCCACGATGAAGGCGCCGATCTCGCCCGCGGTGGTCACGCCGAGGCCGATGGTGCCGTCGGAGGCCTCCACTTCCACCACCAGCGTGCCGAGCACGTTGATGCCGAAGGAGCGGCGGCTCTGCCGGTATTCCTCGTAGCGCGCCATGGGGGTGGCGATGTGGTCGTCGATCCAGTGATAGCCCTGGGTGTCGTGATAGTCGGCGCCGCCGCCGCGCACGGTGTAGGCGCGGACCGCCTTGATGGTCGGCATGGCCATGGTCTTGTCTCCTCTTCGCCCCCCGCTCTTGGCGCGGGGCGTCACATGGTCGAAATCAGGCGTCGCGGCTCACGCGCGGCGCGTGGCCGGAGCAACGGGAAGGGCCCGGGACTGGCCGATGGCGAGGATCAGCACTGCGCCGATGAGCGTCGTGCCGGCGAGCAGATAGAGGCCTGCGGACTGAGAGGCGAAGGACGCCTCCGCCCAGGTCTTCACGTTCGGCGCGACGAAGCCGCCCAGCGCGCCGAGCGAATTGATGAGGGCGATGCCGCCCGCCGCCGCCACGCCGCCGAGATAGTCGGTGGGGAAGGTCCAGAAGATGGGCTGCACCGAGATGAAGCCCGCCGCGGCAAAGCAGAGCGCGATCAGCGCCAGCGCAGGCGAGGTGGTGGCGACAGAGGCCGCGATGCCGAGACCGGAGACCGCGAGGATCGCCGCCGCATAACCGCGGCGGTTGCCGGAGGCATCCGCCATGCGCGGCAGCACATAGGCGGCCACCAGCGCGCACACCCACGGGATAGCCGAGACGAAGCCCACCTGGAGGCCCACCTTGGTGCCCAGCAGGTTCGCCACCTGCGTCGGCAGGTAGAACACCACGCCGTACACGCTCATCTGGATGAGGAAATAGATGAGCGCGAAGTGCAGCACCTTCATGTTGCGCATGGCGGAGAGGAGATGCGCGGGACCGTGCGTGGTCTTGTGGCTCTCCTCGGCGGCGAGCACGCGCGTCAGCTCGTCCTTCTCGGCGGCGTTGAGCCACTTGGCGTCGGCCGGCTTGTTGTCGAGGTAGAAATAGGCCCACACGCCCACCACGGTGGCGAGCAACCCTTCCACCATGAACATCCACTGCCAGCCGTGCAGTCCGCCGAGGCCGTGCCAGTCCAGCAGCAGGCCGGAGAGCGGCGAGCCGAAGATGAAGGCGAGCGGCGCGCCGAAATAGAACAGGCCCATGGCCCGCCCGCGAGCGAACGACGGGAACCACAGGGTGAGATAGAGGATCACGCCCGGGAAGAAGCCGGCTTCCGCCGCGCCCAGCAGCACGCGCAGCACGTAGAAGGTTAATTCGTTGTGCGCGAACATCATGGCGGCCGAGATGAGGCCCCAGGTGACCATGATGCGCGCCATCCAGATGCGCGCGCCCACCTTGTGCATGATGATGTTCGAGGGCACCTCGAACAGCGCGTAGCTCAGGAAGAAGATGGAGGCGCCCAGCGCGAAGGCGGCATCCGAGATGCCGGTGTCCGCCTGGAACGCCTTCTTGGCGAAGCCCACGTTCGCCCGGTCGAGGAAGGCGAGCACGTACATGAGCAGAAGGAACGGCAGGAGCCGCTTGGTGACCTTGGAAATCGTCGCCTGAAGCGACTCGGACGGGGCGGGCATGAGCCTCTCCTTTTGGAAACGTTGCCTCCGGCCGTCTCGGGGTCATTCCCGGACGGCTCTTTTTTTGGCGCGCCCGGTCAAGCCGGGACGCGCGGGGAGACGGCGGCTTTGGGCCGCCAGCATGTCTTGCGATGCGCTCAGTAAACGGCCCGGCCGCCGGAGATGTCGAACACCGCTCCGGTGGAGAAGGCGCAGTCTTCCGACGATAGCCAGGTGATGAGGGCAGCCGCCTCGTCTACTTCCAGGAAGCGGCCCATGGGGATCTTCGACAGCATGAAGTCGATGTGCTCCTGCTTCATCTGGTTGAAGATCTCGGTGCGCGCGGCGGCCGGCGTGATGCAGTTCACCAGCACGTTGGACTGCGCCAGTTCCTTGCCCAGCGACTTGGTGAGGCCGATGAGGCCGGCCTTCGACGCCGAATAATGGGAGGCGTTGGGGTTGCCTTCCTTGCCGGCGATGGAGGCGACGTTGACGATGCGTCCCCAGCCGTTCGCCAGCAGGTGCGGCACCACCGCCTTGGAGGTGAGGAAGGGGCCGACGAGGTTCACGTCGATCACCCGCCGCCACACGTCGGTGGCCAGTTCCCACGTCTTGCCGTTGCCGCCGGTGATGCCGGCATTGTTGACGAGGATGTCGATCTTGCCGTGCTTGGCGACGACATTCGCTGCGGCGGCCGTGACCGAAACCTCGTCGGTCAGTTCCACCATCTCGGTGGAGACGTTACCGGCTTTGGCGAGCTCGGCGGCAGCCTCGGCGAGACGGGCGGCGTCGATGTCCCAGAGCGACACCTCGGCGCCGGAGGCGAGCATGCGCTGCGCGGTGGCATAGCCGATGCCGCGCGCGCCGCCGGTGATGATGGCCACGCGGCCCTTGAGATCGATATTGGTCATGGCGCTGTTCCTCAGCCCTGCACGGTAGTCTGGCGCTGCTCGCCGAGGCCCTGGATGCCGAGGCGCATGGTCTGGCCCGGCGTGAGATAGAGCGGGGGCTTCTGCCCGAGGCCGACGCCAGGCGGGGTGCCGGTGGAGATCACATCCCCCGGCTGCAGGCTCATGAACTGGCTGATGTAGCTCACGAGGTGTGCGACGCCGAAGATCATCGTGCGGGTGGAGCCGTCCTGGAAGCGCTTGCCGTCCACCTCCAGCCACATGTGGAGATCCTGCGGGTCGGCCACCTCGTCGGCGGTCACGAGCCAGGGGCCCATGGGGCCGAAGGTGTCGCAGCCCTTGCCCTTGTCCCACTGGCCGCCGCGCTCGATCTGGAATTCGCGCTCGGACACATCGTTGATGACGCAGTAGCCGGCGACATGGGAGAGGGCGTCCTCTTCACTCACGTACTTCGCAGGCTTGCCGATGACGATGCCCAGTTCCACTTCCCAGTCGGTCTTCTTCGAGCCGCGGGGGATTTCAACGTCGTCATTGGGGCCGACGATGGAGCTGGTGGCCTTCATGAACAGGACCGGCTCGGACGGTACGGGCAGACCGCTCTCGGCCGCATGATCGGAATAGTTGAGGCCGACGCAGACGAGCTTGCCCACGGCACCGACGCAGGCGCCCAGCCGGGGATTGCCGTCTACCAGCGGCAGGGTCGCCGGATCGATGGCCTTCAGGCGATCTAGGCTTTCGGGAAGGAGGGCGGCTCCGGCGATGTCCGGGACGATGCCAGTAAGGTCGCGCAGGCGGCCTTCCGCATCGATGAGGCCGGGGCGCTCCTGCCCCGCCGCGCCATGGCGAACGAGCTTCATGTGTTTCCTCCCATCGGTCCGCCGTTCGTCCGTTATGGGCCGGACCGGTTCGAGCCAATTCGGGCGGACGCTAGCCGACTGCGCGATAACGGGATAATGAGAAAATCTGTTCAGCTAATTCCATCAGGTTATCGCGATGCGCGACCTCGGACCTGCCGCCCTTCTCTCGCGCCTGCGCTTCAAGCAATTGCGCCTCGTGGACGTTCTTGGACGTACGGGAAATCTCCGCCGCACGGCGGCAGAGCTGAACATGACGCAGCCGGCCGCCACCAAGATCCTCCAGGATCTTGAGGACACGCTTGGGGTGAAGCTGTTCGAGCGCACGCCGCGCGCGATGCTCGCCACGGAGATCGGCACCCATGTGGTGGACTATGCCCGCCGGGCGCTGACGGACGGCGAACGCTTCGCCGGCGCCCTCGCCAATCTCAAGCGCGGCGGCTATGGCGCGCTGGCGCTCGGGGCCATCATGGCAACCGCGTCCGACCTTCTGCCCCGCGCCATCGCCGAACTGAAGCGCCAGCGGCCGCTCATGACCATCCAGGTGCTCGCGACCACCTCCGACCAGTTGATCGCAGCGCTCGGACGGGGCGAGCTGGATCTCGTCATAGGCCGGCTGCCCACCAGCGAGGACCGGGCGAAGTTCGATTTCGAGCCGCTGTCCATGGAGGATCTGTGGGCGTTCGCAGCGGCTTCGCATCCGCTGGCCGGGCGGCCCCATCTCGACCTCGCCGACATGGGCGATCTGCCCTGGGTGCTCCAGCCGGCCCCGAGCCCCATGCGGCGGCTCATCGACACCGCGTTTGCCGCTGCTGGCCTCAGGACGCTCGACAATCTCGTGGAGACCTCCTCCATCTTCGCCACGCTCAATCTGGTGCGGCACGCGGGCATGGTTTCCATGCTGCCGAGCACCATCGTTGCGCAGGAAGTGGCGAGCGGCGGGTTCGTCCGCCTGCCGCTGGAGGTGAAGGGAGAGCTGGAGCCCTACGGCATCGTCACGCGAAAGGGCGTGATGATGACGCCGAACGCGGCCGAATTCCTCGCCATCCTGAAGGTGCTCGTCGCGGGGAAGGAGCGGGAGGGCACGAATGCCAGTGGCGCAGGTCGCATGCCTCGGCCTCGGGCTCATCTCCCTTCCCGTCAGCGAAACCCCAGCAAGAATGACTGCACGTGAACCTCCACGCGCTCAGTAAGAATCTAGTGCCACGGACCAGCATTTGATGGACGCTACGAGGCATGGCCGCCCGGCCCTTCAGTCCGCCACGGTCTGCAGATAGGACGGGACGGGGATCGGCTTGCCCTTGGCGGTGATCTCGAAGCGGCCGAGCCAGCGCTCGACAGCGTCCCTGAGATGGGATTCGAGCGCCTTCGCGGCCTGTTCCGGCTGTGCATCCAGCAGCAGGTCGATGATCCCGATGTGCTCGTCCAGGGCCGCCACGATCAGCCGGATGGGGATCCCCAGGAATGGATCGAAGAGGTGACGGGTGGGGCCGAACAGCAGGTGCGTGCGCTTCAGGGCGCGCATGATCTCCGGGTTCTCGCAATAGCCGAGCAGCGTGATGTGAAGGTCGGTTTCCGCCTCATCGAAGCGCGTGCTGCTAATGGGCGTCTCGGCGCGGGTGGCGAGGATGCGGGCGCGCATGTCCGCGAGCACGGCGGCAGGCACGTGAGAGGCCGCCTGGCGCAGGGCTGCCGGCTCCAGTAGGCAGCGCAGTTCGTAGAGATGGCGGATGCGATCCGGCGTCATCTGCTCGGCGATCCAGTGGCCGGCGTGGTCCTTGGCGATGAGGCCAACGCCGTGCATTCGCGCCAGCAGGTCCCGCGTCACCGTCCGGCTGACGCCGAAATGCTCCGCCAGGCGCAGTTCGTTCAGCCGCACCGAGCCGAAAAGGGTGCGTACGAACAATTCCTGCTCGACCTCCTGATACATGCGCTCCCACTGCCGGGGCGCCGACACGTCCACAGGATCGAGCACCGCGGTGTCGGAGGCTTCGCCGCCCGGAACGCGGTAGCCGCGCCCTTCGAGCGGCTCCACCACGCCATCCTCGCGCAGCCGCTCCAGCGCCTGGCGCGCCGGCGACCGGCTGATGCCGAACGCGCGGACCACCTCCGCCTCCAGCAGGCGCTCGCCGGGACGGATCTGGCCGGCGGCGATCATCTCGCGGAGCTGGAGATAGGTCCGATCCTGGAGGGAGCCGCCCGCCGCGGCATCAGCGTCCTTGCCGGTTCTTGCGTCCCCCATGGCCTGCTCCGTTCCTCCGGGCCCTGCGCAGCATAGCCCGCGCCTATCGGCAGCGACGATCCGTTGCAAGAGGCCCGCGCCCTTGACAGGGACTGTCGCATGGCATTTAACATAAAACGTACTTTGAATCCAAAGTACGTTTTTGCCGCACCTCAGGACAGCCAGAGTGATCTTCCCGAACGCGCCCATCACCTGCGTCGAGGACCTCCGCCGCCTGGCCGCGCGCCGGGTGCCGCGCATGTTCTACGACTACGTGGATTGCGGCTCCTGGACCGGCGCGACCTATCGGGCGAATGAGGAAGACCTTGCCGCCATTCGCCTGCGCCAGCGGGTCGGCATCGACATCTCCCGGCGCAATCTCTCCAGCCGCATGCTGGGCGAGGATGTCGCCATGCCGGTGGCGCTCGCCCCCACCGGTCTTGCGGGGATGCAGTGGGCGGACGGGGAGATCCTCGCCGCGCGCGCCGCCGAGCGCTTCGGCGTGCCGTTCACCCTGTCCACCGTCAGCGTTTGCTCCATCGAGGATGTGGCCGCCCACACCTCGCGCCCCTTCTGGTTCCAGCTCTATCTGATGAAGGACCGCGCCTTCATGGAGCGGCTGGTCGCCCGCGCCCGCGATGCCGGCTGCTCGGCGCTGGTGCTGACCATGGATTTGCCGGTGCAGGGCCAGCGCCACCTCGACATCAAGAACGGGCTCTCGACCCCGCCGCGCCCCACGCTGCGCAATCTCGTCAACCTCGCCACCAAGCCGCGCTGGTGCCTGAACATGTCGCGGACCGAGCGGCTCACCTTCCGCAACATCGTCGGCCATGTGGAGGGGGTGAGCGATGCCTCCTCCCTCGCCCACTGGGTGTCCGAGCAATTCGACCAGACCCTCAGCTGGGAGCATGTGCGGTGGCTGCGGCGCATCTGGGACCGCAAGCTCATCGTGAAGGGCATCATGGACCCGGAGGATGCCCGGGCCGCCACTCGCGCGGGGGCGGATGCCATCGTCGTGTCCAACCATGGCGGTCGCCAGTTGGACGGGGCGCCCTCCAGCATTTCCGCTCTGCCGGGCATTGCCGAGGCGGTGGGGGCGCGCACCGAGGTGCTGTTCGATGGCGGCGTCCGCTCGGGGCAGGACGTGCTGAAGGCGCTGGCGCTGGGCGCCGGCGGCGTGCTCATCGGCCGGGCCTTCCTCTACGGCCTCGGAGCCATGGGAGAAGCCGGGGTGACGCGCTGCCTGGACCTCATCCGCCGGGAACTGGACCTTACCATGGCGCTCTGCGGCATCACCGACACGGCCGACGCCGCGCGCGCCTTGCTGGACGCGCCCGCTTATCGCGAACCCGCCGCGCGCCTGGCGGCACCCGTCTGACCGACATGCCCCGCACGCCGGGGCCCGCGACCACAGGAGACGACCGATGTTCGGCAAGTATCAGATGCACCCCGGCAGCGGGGTCAACCCGCCTTATTCCCCGGCCTATCCGGTGGAGTGGGAATGCGCCTTGCGGACGCTGGAGGTGATGACCCGCGTCGATCCCGCGAAGACGCGGGCGCTGCTCGCGGAAACGCCGTTCGAGCTGGTGAACGACCGCGTCGCCTTCCGATTCATGGCCTCGCCGGGACACACTCTATCTCTCCATCAGGGCCGCATGTTCGACCTGATGGTGACGGTGGCGGTCCGCTATGAGGATCTGTTCACGCAGACACACATCTACATGTACTGCTCCGACCCCATGGGCATCGCGGCCGGCCGCGAGCTGTTCGGCTACACCAAGAAGGACTGCACCTATCGCTTCGACGAGGCCGAGACCGGCGCCATCGAAAGCGCGGTGATCCGGCGGGGCGTGCCGCTTGCGGAGGTGTCGTTCACGCCGGACCCGGAGGCCCCCATCGTGCGCCTCGTGGACGGCGCAGAGCAGCCCGGCGGCGAGATCCATGTGCGTCGGCTGCCGCACCCCGAGCGCCTTGAGACGGCCTATGCCGATGTCGTCTACCGCCGCACGCCCATCGCCTACTCCGCGCCGGTCGCCGGCCGCGCGGTCATGAACCTACACGAAAGCGCCTTCGATCCGCTGACCGAGCTGGAGCCGGAAGTCCTCTCCGCGCAGTTCATGGTCTCCGACGTGTACGGCGGCGGCTTTGCGGTGGAGGACCGTCGTCTGCTCAAGCGGCTCATTCCCTGAGCTGCCCCCAGAACAAGAACGAAGGGAGGACTATCCATGACCCGAAAGACAGACGAGACCATCCCCCGGCTCCGACGCCCGCCAACGCTCTCCCGCCGGGCCATGGTGGCCGCCGGCGCGCTGATGCTGGCGATGCCGGGGCTCGCTCTCGCGCAGGACCAGAAGACGATCAAGATCGGCGTGCTCACCGACATGTCCAGCCTCTATGCGGACGTGACCGGCAAGGGCTCGGTGGTCGCGACCCAGATGGCGGTCGAGGACTTCAACGCGGCCGCCAAGCCGCTCAAGGTGGAGGTGATCGCCGCCGACCACCAGAACAAGGCCGATGTCGCCGCCGGCATCGCCCGCAAGTGGTTCGACACCGAGGGAGTCGACATGATCGTGGACGTGCCGAACTCGGCCGTCGCGCTCGCCGTGGCCGCGATTGCCCGCGAGAAGAACAAGGTGATGATCGCCTCCGGTCCCTCCTCCTCGGACCTCACCGGAAAGGCCTGCTCGCCCAATACCGTGCACTGGACCTACGACACCTATGCCCTCGCCACCGGCGCCGCCACCGCGGTGGTGGAATCCGGCGGCAAGAACTGGTTCACGCTCACCGCGGACTACGCCTTCGGCCATGCCATGGAGCAGGACGTCCGCAACGTAGTCGCCCGCACCGGCGGCAAGGTGATCGGCGGCGTCCGTGCCCCGCTGAACACGCAGGACTTCTCATCCTTCCTGCTGCAGGCGCAGGCATCCGGCGCGCAGGTGGTCGGCCTCATCAATGCCGGCGGCGACACCATCAATTCCATCAAGCAGGCGGTGGAATTCGGCATTCCGCAGGGCGGCCAGCGGCTGGTCGCCACAGTGCTCTATGTCACCGATGTGCATTCGCTGGGGCTGAAGGTGGCGCAGGGACTCCAGTTCACGGAATCCTTTTACTGGGACCTGAACGAGGGCACCCGCGCCTGGACCAAGCGCTTCGCGCCGCGCAACGACGGGCGCTATCCCAGCGCCCTGCACGCCGGGGCCTATGCCTCGACCCTGCACTATCTCAAGGCCGTGTCTGCCCTTGGAGGTGCCACCGACGGCGTGGCGGTGGTGGACAAGATGAAGGCGCTGCCCACCGATGATCCGCTGTTCGGCAAGGGCTCGATCCGTATCGATGGCCGCAAGATCCACCCGATGTTCCTGTTCCAGGTCAAGACGCCAGCCGAGTCCAAGTATCCGTGGGACTATTACACGGTGGTGAAGTCCATTCCGCCGGAGCAGGTGTGGCGTCCGCTGTCGGAAGGCGGCTGTGCGCTGGTCAAGTCGTGAGCGTCGCGCTGGTCACGGGCGGCGGTGGCGGCATCGGGCGCGCCATCGCACTGAAGCTCGCCGCCGCCGGTCACGACGTGGCGGTGATCGACCGCGACGTGGCGCTCGGGGCCGAGACGGCACGGCTGGTCGAGAAGGCTGGAACCGCCGCCCTGTTTCTCGCTGCCGACGTTTCCTCCTCCGCAGAGGTCGCGGACTTCGTGGCGGAGACCGAAGGGCAGCTCGGCCCCATCGCGCTTTTCGCGAACAATGCCGGGATCGAGGGCGCTGTCGCGCCCATCTACGACTATCCGGACGACGCCTTCGACGCCGTGATGGCGGTGAATGTGCGGGGCGTCTTCCTCGGGCTCAAGCACGTGCTGGCACGGATGAGGCCGAGAGGAAGGGGGGCTGTCGTCAACACCGCTTCCACCTCCTCCATCCGCGGCCGGCCGGGGCTCGCCGGCTATGTGGCGAGCAAGCACGCGGTGCTCGGCCTCACCCGCGTCGCAGCGCTGGATGTCGCGGGCACGGCCATCCGGGTCAACGCCGTCCTGCCGGGTCCGGTGGAGACGCGGATGATCCATGCGCTGGACGAGAAGGCGGCCGCTGCCGGCGGCATCCGCCGGGCGGGGACCGCCGCCTATGGCGCGCCGGAGGATGTGGCGGCGGTGGTCGCCTTCCTCCTTTCGCCGGCGGCCGCCCACGTCAACGGTGCCGCCTGGACCATCGATGCCGGCGCCACGGTGCCCTGACCCCCTCTAAGCCCGTCCCTACCCGAGGATTTCCCCCATGAAGCTATGCCGCCATGGCGCTCCCGGCGCCGAGATGCCGGCGCTCGTCGACCGCGATGGCCGGATGCGCGATCTCTCCAGCGTCTGTGCGGATATCGGCCCGCGCGAACTGTCCCCCGAGGGGCTCGCCTCCCTTGCTGCGATCGATCCCGCCACTCTGCCGGTGGTCGAGGGTGAGCCGCGGCTCGGCGTGCCGTTCACCGGCATGAGCAAGTTCATCTGCATCGGCCTGAACTATTCGGACCACGCGGCGGAAGCCGGCATGGCGGTGCCGGGCGAGCCCATCATCTTCCTCAAGGCGCCGTCCGCGCTGTCGGGCCCTGACGATCCCATCATCGCGCCGCCGCACACGACGAAGCTCGATTGGGAGGTGGAACTGGGCGTCGTCATCGGCACCACCGCCCGTTACGTGGACGAGGCGCAGGCGCTCGATCACGTCGCCGGCTATTGCGTGGTGAATGACGTGTCGGAGCGCGCCTTCCAGATGCAGTCGTCCCAATGGGACAAGGGCAAGGGCTGTGACACATTCGGCCCCGTGGGGCCGTTCCTCGTAACCAAAGACGAGGTGCCGGATCCGCAGGACCTCGACATGCGGCTCGACGTGAACGGGCGGCGCATGCAGGCCGGCAACACGCGCACCATGATCTTCGGCGTGCGCGAACTCGTCGCGTATTGCAGCCGCTACATGACGCTCCTTCCCGGCGACATCATCGCCACCGGTACCCCGCCGGGTGTCGGCATGGGGATGAAACCCGAGCCGGTATGGCTGCGCCCCGGGGACGTTGTGGAACTGGAAATCGCTGGGCTTGGCCGGCAGCGGCAGCAGGTGACCGCCTACAGGTGAGGGGCGGCCAGCCCTCGCAAAGCCGATGGCCTGCTCGCCATGTTCCGGCTCAAGCTTGGGATGCTTCCCGCGCTCTCCGCCTGCGGGTTGGCACTGTCGGCATCGACAGGGGGAAGTCTTCCAACCATTTCCAGATAGCTTGATGAGAACTGAGCGCCCTCACCCGGCCCGCTTCCCCCTTGGCTGATCCTCACCGGCGTCAAGAACGCAGCGCCGGCACAGGCGTTCAGGCGGCGCGATAGCGCTGTGCCGGGACGGAGCCGCCCAGGTGCTGCGCCATGGCCCGGCGGGTGGCGTCATAGGCGAGCCATTCACCGCCGTCCTGCAGGGCCGGGATCGTGACGACCTCTCCGGCATCGAGGCCGGCGAGCGCGGCGTCCACCATCTCCTCCGCGGACATCACGATTTCCTTGGGCAGGTTCCCGTGGCCGCCCACGCCGGGGATGTTCCAGAATTCGGTGGCCGTGGCGCCGGGCAACACCGCCTGTACACGCAGGCCACGCGCGCTGAGTTCGTGCTGGAGCGACTGGGTGAGCGCCAGCACATACGCCTTGCTCGCCCCATAGACCCCGTTCAGCACCTCCGGCGCCAGCGCCACGATGGAGGAGACGTTGATGATGGTACCGCCGCCCCGCGCCACGAAGGCCGGCGCCGCCGCGTAGGTCAGGCGGGTCAGGGCCGTGACGTTGAGGGCGATCATCTCCTCCATGCGGGTGACATCGCTGTCGAGCAGTGCGGTCGCGGCACCGAAGCCGGCATTGTTGACGAGCAGGGAAATGCCGGCGTCCTCGCGCAGCAGCGCCTCGATGCGGCGGAGGTCGGCTGCATCGTTGAGATCGGCGGGCACCGTCTTCACCGCGCGTCCGGTGGCAGCCTTGATGCGGGCCGCCACCTCATCCAGCCGCGCCGCGTTGCGGGCGACGAGGATGAGGTCATAGCCGCGGCGCGCCAGCCGCTCCGCATAGATGGCGCCGATGCCGCCGGAGGCGCCGGTGACCAGCGCGATGCCCTTATTCTGTTGCGTGTTCATGGCCGATCCCCGGTCGTTCGTGATGCGGGGAGACTAGGCGTGAGGCGGCATGTCTTGAATGTCAAAGAAACGGCAAATCAGGACATGAGCGTGCGACGTCGATCGAGTACAAGGGCAATGATCTCGGACGCGGCGGCGACTGCGCCGATGGCCCAGATGAGCCCGCCGGCGACAAGGCCCGCGCCCAGCGCCGAGCCGAGGGAAAAGCCCAGGTACATGGTGGAGGTGTTGAGCGCGAGGGCAACGGGCGCCTGTGCCGCCGGCCCGGCCGCGATGAGCCGTGCGAGTTGGGCGGGATAGAAGGACCATACGCTGAAACCCCATCCCACCACGCCGGCCAGCACTGGCACGAGGGCGAGCGCGGGGGGAAGCCGCGTCGCCAGCGCGAGCGTCAGGAAGGACAAAGCGAGCACCGCAAGGGAGCCCATCACCACCCGACGCGAGCCGAGCCGGTCGTTGAGGCTGCCACCCACGGAGACGCCCACCGCCGCAGCAAGGCCCCAGGCCGACACGCTGGCACTGATGCCGGCGGGCCCGAAGCCCAGCACCTCGGCCAGATAGGGCGCGATGTAGGGATAGGCGACGAAGGCGCCCACCGACCAGAACAGCGTGACGCCGAGCAGGCCAAGCGCTGCGGGCTGGCGCACCACGCCCAGCCGCTCCGACAGGCTCGCCACCGCCACCTGCGCGCCCGCATCGCGCCGGATGCCCAGCAATATGCCGATGATGGCGACGAGCCCCATCCCTGCAACGCCGAGGAACGTCGCGCGCCAGCCGAAGGCGTGCCCCACCAGTGCACCAAGGGGCAGGCCGAGGGCGATGGCGACGGTCATCCCGCCGCTGACGATGGCGAGCGCCCGCCCGCGCTTCTCCGGCGCCACGATGACGCCCGCCAGCGCGTTGGCGCCGGGCACATACAGGCCCGAGGCGATGGCCATGGCCATCCGTGCGATAAGCAGCGTCGTGAAAGATGAGGAGAAAGCCGCCGCGAGGTTCGCGGCTGTGAACAGCCCCATGGCGAGCAGCAGCGCGCTCCGCCGCCCGAGGCCCGCCGTCGCCACCGTGGTGATGGGCGAGGACACGGCCATCATCAGGGTAAACACCACGACGAGGGTCGCCGTGGCCGACAGGCTCATGCCGAGGTCCGCCGCGATGGTCGGCAGGAGCGGCGCGATCATGAAGCCCTCGGTGCCGATGGCGGCCGTCCCCAAAGCGAGGAAAACCGCAGGCATCAGCGACGAACTGGCCGCGTAGGGCATCGCCGGCGCCTTGGCCGGCGCAAAGGCGGCCGAAGCCGCCGGAGTGTCTTCCGAAATGAGATTGGCCATCACGGCCTCCAGACGCATCGTGCGATGGCTGGACCCTAGGCGCGGTCAGTCATGTCTCAAATGACATGCAAACGTCAATTCGCGCCACTTTCGGAGCCGTCTTTGGCCCCCTCGATGTAGCGCAGGCTGCGGCGCAGACTCTGGGGCGGATGGCCGAAGTGGCGCAGGAAGGCGCGCCGCATGCGGTCGCGGTCGTCGAAGCCGGTGTCGCGGGCCACCACATCCATGGCGTAACGCCCCTCCTCCAGCATGGCCTTCGCCGCCTCGAGGCGCAGCCGCTCCACCGCCTTCGCGGGAGATTCCCCCGTCTCCTCGCGGAACACCCGGCTGAACTGCCGTGGGCTCAGGCTCGCGGCCTCGGCCAGCTCTTCCACGGTGAGCGGGTTGCGCAGGTGCTCCTTGGCATAGGTCAGCGCGCGGCGGACCCGGTCGGAGCGCGGCTCCAGCTCCAGCAGCGCGGAAAACTGCGACTGTCCGCCCGGTCGGCGATGATAGACCACCAGCTTGCGGGCGATGGACCGGGCGAGCGCGGCGTCGTGATCGTCCTCGATCAAAGCGAGGGCGAGATCGATGCCCGCGCTCATGCCGGCGGAGGTCCAGACGTTGCCGTCGCGGATGAAGATGCGGTCGTCTTCCACACGGATGGCGGGATAGCGCTCCTGCAGGGCACGGGCGTGCGCCCAATGAGTGGTCGCGGCCCTGCCCTCCAGCAGGCCGGCCTCGGCGAGGCGGAAGGCCCCGGTGCAGATGCCGGCCACACGACGCGACCGCTCGCCCGCTTGTGCGATGTAGGCGCGCAATGCCTCCGGCGTGGGGCCGGGCACCAGTTCACCCAGCACCACCAGCGTGTCGGGATAGGCGCCGAGGGGCTGGGTAGTCACCGAGACCCCGAGGGAGGAGGAGACGCCCCCGCCCTTTTGCGACATCAGCGTGAGGGAATAGCCCGGCTGCTCCAGCACCGTATTGGCAAGCTCGAAGGCCGAGACCGCAGCGAGCCCCATCATCTGGAACCCATCCTCGACCATGAAGCCGATGTGCCGCATGTCCCGCTCCGATGTCCCGTTTTGCCGCTTAAGGCAATCTGGGACATAGCATCGAGAATGCAAGTCGCCCTGCCCCGTCGCAGTGGGCCATACGGGGCAGATGACCGGAATCGCCGCGTTTTCGTCCGTCTGCGCGGGGTATCAAGCCCCGAGCCTCAAGCCCCGAGCTTCGTCTTCGCCAGCGGCAACGTGCGGATGCGCCGCCCCGTAAGCGCCGCGACGGCGTTCACAACGGCTGGCGGCACGCCGGGCAGGCCAGGCTCGCCGACGCCGCCCATGGGTGCGCCGCTCTCGACGATCTCCACGTTCACCTTCGGCATGTTGGCGCGCGACAGGATGGGATAGTCGTCGAAATTATGCGATTGCCGCACGCCATCCGCGTAGGCCAGTTCCTCGAACAAGGTGGCGGAGAGGCCCAGAGCGGCGGCCGATTCCACCTGTGCCTTCACGATGGCCGGATTGACCACGCTGCCGGGATCAAAGGCGATCCACAGCTCGTGGACCTTCACCTCGCCGCCCTCCAGCGAGACCTCGGCGATGGTCGCCGTCTCCGATCCGAACGGGGAGGCCATGGCGACGCCCCGCGCGCGCTTGCCGCCCGGAGCCTCGAACGGCCCCCGCTTCCAGCCGCCGGACATGGCGGCCACCGTCTCCAGCAGCTTCAGGTGGCGAGGCTTCTCCTTCAGCAGCGCGCGGCGCAGCTCGAAGGGGTCCTGCCCGCCGGCCAGGGCCATCTCGTCGAAGAAGCCTTCGTAGAAGAAGTCGTTCATGGAGTGTCCCACCGACCGCCAGAAGGCGATGGTGACGGGATGGGCCACCTTGGCATAGTCCATCCGGCGGTTGGGGATGGCGTACGGCTTCTCGATGATGCCCTCCACCGCCGAGGGGTCCACCCCGCCATTGGCGCCGAAGCCGAAATAGCGGCCGAGCGGCCCCTCCCCTACCGTGCGCACCTCGATGGCCTGCGGCTTGCCATCCGCCCCGATGGCCGCGCGGAAACGGCTGTAGCTGAGCGGGCGCAGCGCATCCCGCTTGAACTCCTCCTCCCGCGACCACAGCACCTTCACCGGCCGCCCCGTCTCCTTCGCCAGGATGATCGCCTGCGGGAACGGATTGCCCGGGCCGTACATGAAATGCCGGCCGAAGAACCCGCCGAGGATGGGCGAATGGAGGATCACCTTCTCCGGCGGCAGGCCGGAGACCTTGGCGGCCACTTGCTGGAACACCTCGGGCATCTGGTTCGGCACCCACAGCTCCAGCGTGCCGTCGGCGTTGAAGCGCGCCATGGAGGAGGCCGGCTCCAGCTGGCCGTGGACCAGATAGGGGGCGTCATACTCCGCCTCGATGACGTTGGCGGCGTTGGCGAAAGCTGCCTCGGCCTTGCCGTCCTGCTCGGCCGGCACGGCAGGCGCCTTGCTCGCTTTGAGGGCACTGAGGAAGCCGGCGGAGGAGAAATCCGCCGCCACCGCATCGAACCCCGTCGCTGGCGGGGCGGACCACAAGACCTCGGCCGCCTCCACCGCCTTCCGGGCGCGATACCAGCTGTCCGCCGTAACGGCGACGGCACCTGGCAGGCGATGGATGCCATGAACGCCCGGCATCGCCTTCAGCGCGGCTTCGTTGGCGATGGCGGTGGGCTCTGTGCCAAGATGCGGGGCGTGCTGGACGGCGGCGTAGAGCATGCCGTCGAGCTTCTGGTCGATGGCATAGACCGCCTTGCCGGTGGACTTGGCCCGCACATCAATGCGCGGCACGGCCTTGCCGAGCCAGCGGAAGGTGGCCGGATCGCGCAGCTTCACCTCGACCGGCGGATCGAGGGCTAGAGCCTCCCCGGCCAGCGCGCCGTATGGAATGCGCCGGCCGGTCGCCGCATGGATCACCTCGCCGTCGCGGGTGGTGAGGCTCTCTGCCGTCACGCCGAGGCGGGCCGCGGCGACACGGATCAGCATCTCCCGCGCGGTGGCGCCGAGCCGGCGCATGACGGTGTAGCTGGAGCGGGTGGAAAAGCTGCCGCCGGTCATGCGCAGCCCGTCGATCACCGCATAGTCCGGACCGGGCGGGGCGCACTCCACCGTGAAGCGGGCGGGGTCCACGTCCAGCTCCTCGCCGATGGTCTGGGCGATGCCGGTGCTGATCCCCTGTCCGCCCTCGACGAAGGCGCTTAGGATCTTGAAGCTGTTGTCCCGGCCGATGACGAGGAAAGCCGGCACGCGGGTGCCGGGCTTGATGGCGGCCGGTGCCTGCGCCCGGCCCGGAAGCGCCGGCATCAGCACGCCGAGTATCAGCGCGGCGCCGCCGAGGCCGAGCACGCCACGGCGGGACAGGTTGGCGATGCCCTCTGAGGGCATCAGCGGGACGGCGTGGGCCGGTCGGACTTTCGTCAGCGCTTCCATGGCCTCACCCCGCCGCCTGATGGATGGCCGCCGCGATGCGGTTGTAGGTGCCGCACCGGCAGAGATTGGTCATGGCGTCGAGGATGTCGGCGTCGGTGGGCTTGGGTGTCTGCTTGAGGAGGGCGGTCGCCGCCATCACCTGCCCGGACTGGCAGTAGCCGCATTGCGGCACCTGCTGCGCCACCCACGCCTCCACCACCTTCTGGCCAACGGCATCCTCGCCGATGGCCTCGATGGTGCGGATGTCGGCGGTGCCGATGCTCTCCAGAGGCATCTGGCAGGAGCGCGCGGCCTGCCCGTCCATCAGCACCGTGCAGGCGCCGCACTGGGCAATGCCGCAGCCGTATTTCGTGCCGGTGAGGCCGAGCGTGTCGCGCAGCACCCACAGGAGCGGGGTGTCCGGCTCGGCATCGACCTTATGGGCCGTGCCGTTGACGGTGATGGTGGTCATGCGCTGGTTCCGTGTGAAGGGGGTTCGCCCCGAGCCTAGGGCGACCAGATCCCCCGCCGCAGGACGAAGACGAGGCGATTCCGGACAAGTTGCCGGCGATGCGCCGGGCCCGGGCGCCATGCAGCGGAGGATGGACGGCGGTCAGTTACGGGTATATACACGAATTATGGATACCCCCTGCCACTCTGCCCATTTGCGCCGGGCGACGCGCCGGATCAGCGCTATCTATGACGAGGGTTTCGTCCCACTCGGGATCAACGTCGCGCAGTATTCTCTGCTGCGCACCGTGCGGGACAAGGGCGAGGTCAGCATGACCGAGCTCGGCCGGATGCTCGAGCTGGACCGCTCCACCGTCGGCCGAAACGTGCGCGTCCTGTCGAAGCACGGACTGCTGGAGATGCGGCACGGGAAGGACGACCAGCGCGTGTCCTGCATCGCCCTCACCGAGCAGGGCACCGAACTCCTCACGACCGCCGTCGTGGCCTGGAACCGGGGCCAGAAGACGATGGAGGAGCGGCTGGGCAAGGAAAGGCTCGAACAACTGCGGGATCTCCTCGCCGCCCTCTGAGACTGAGGATGGTCCTACTACTTGCTTCGCCAGATACGGGCATATGCCCGTAATTTACGATCGAAGGCGGCCGGACCTTTGCCGCCGCCCCAGAAGGAGTTGACCACGATGAAGTACCGACTGCTCGGCCGCACCGGCCTCAGGGTTTCCGAACTCGCCCTCGGCACCGCCAATTTCGGCGGGCGCTGGGGCCATGGCGCGGATACGGACGAGAGCGCCGCCATCTTCAACGCCTATGCCGAGGCCGGCGGCAATTTCATCGACACCGCCGACGTCTACCAGTTCGGCCAGTCCGAGGAATTCCTGGCGCCCCTGCTGGACGGCCGGCGCGAGGATTTCCTCCTCGCCACCAAGTTCACCAACGGCGCCGCACCGAACGCCAACCGCCTCGTCACCGGCAACAGCCGAAAGGCCATGGTGGCCTCGCTGGAGGCGAGCCTGAAGCGCCTGAAGACGGACCGCATCGATCTCTACTGGGTGCACCATCCAGATGACGTGACGCCGGCCGAGGAGATCGTGCGCGGCCTCGATGATCTCGCCCGTGCCGGCAAGATCCTTTACGCGGGCCTCTCCAATTTCCCCGCCTGGCGCCTCGCCCGTGCCGTCACGCTGGCAGAACTGACCCGCGCCGTCCCCATCGCCGCGGCGCAGTTCGAATACAGCCTCGTGCGCCGGGAGCCGGAGGGTGATCTATTGCCGGCTTGCACGGCGCTAGGCCTCGGCGCCGTCACCTGGTCGCCCCTCGGCGGCGGCATGCTCACGGGCAAGTATCGCGGGGGTGAAAAGGGGCGCGCCGAGGCCTTGGGCGGGCGCGTGTTCCAGGCCGAGAATTCTCCCCGGCGCAGCGCTACTCTCGATGCCGTGCTCGCAGTGGCGGCCGAGCAGGCCGCGAGCCCCGATCAGGTGGCCATCGCCTGGGCAAAGCGGGACCGAGCCGGCCGCGCCGGCGCCATCCCACTCATCGGCCCGCGCTCCCTCGCCCAGCTGACCAGCAATCTCGGCGCCGCCGCGCTGGTGCTGTCGCCCGACCAGATTGGCCGCCTCGATGCGGCCAGCGCGGAGGAAAAGGCCTCCACCGCTCCGGCCGTGGCGCAGACGGCGGGCGACACCGAACGCCCGGCCCTGCCGGTCGCCTGACATTCCCGCGATGCCGGCCGCCGCATCGTCCGATCAAGGAGATCATCATGACCACAGACATCATCATCGCCCATCCGGTGCGTACTGCCATCGGCACCTATAACGGCACGCTGAAGGGCACCCCGGCCACCGAACTCGGCGCCATCGCCGTGCGCGAGACCCTGCGCCGCTCCGGGCTCGATCCCGCATCCATCGGCAGCGTGGTGATGGGCAACGTCATCCAGGCCGGAAACCGCATGAACCCCGCGCGGCAGGCGGCGATCCATGGCGGCCTGCCTGTGGAGGTGCCCGCAATGACCGTCAACCGCGTCTGCGGCTCCGGCGCGCAGGCGGTCGTCTCCGCGGCGCTGGAGATCGCCGCCGGCGTCCACGACGTCGGCATCGCCGGCGGCATGGAGAACATGGACCGCGCGCCCTATCTGATGGATGGCGGGCGCTGGGGCTATCGCATGGGTCCCGCGCAGATTCTGGACAGCATGCTCACGGACGGGCTCGACGACGCCTTCTCCGGCAAGCATTCCGGCTGGCACACGGAAGATCTCGTCGAAAAGCTCCAGATCACCCGCGCCGAGCAGGACGCCTTCGCCGCGCGCTCCCAGCAGCGCTTCGCCGCCGCACAGGCCGAAGGTCATTTCGTGGAGGAGATCATCCCGGTGGCTGTGAAGGGCAAGAGGGGCGTCGAAGCCTTCGCCACGGATGAGGCGCCCCGCCCCGACACCACGATGGAGACGCTGGCAAAGCTGCGCCCGGCCTTCCGCCCCGAAGGCACCATCACGGCCGGCAACGCGCCGGGGCTCAATAGCGCGGCCGCCGCCATGATCGTGGCCGAGCGTTCGTTCGCCGAGGCGAAGGGCATCGCGCCCCTCGGCCGGCTCGCCGGCTTCGGCATCGCCGGGGTCGAGCCGGGCCTGTTCGGCCTCGGCCCGGTGCCGGCCGTGCGCAAGGCGCTGGCGCGCGCCGGCTGGTCCCTCGGCGACATCGAGCGCATTGAGATCAACGAGGCGTTTGCCGCCGTGCCCATCGCCGTCGCGCGCGAACTGGGCCTGCCGGAGGACATCGTGAACGTGGAGGGCGGAGCGGTGGCGCATGGCCATCCCATCGGCGCCACGGGAGCCATCCTCATCACCCGCCTGCTCCACGCCATGCGGCGAGACGGGCTGAAGCGCGGCATGGTCACCCTGTGCATCGGCGGCGGACAGGGCATCGCCCTCGCGCTCGAAGCGATCTGAGGGGCCGGGATAGTCCTAGCCATCTGGTGCTACCTGTTCATCGACCTACGCCGCCCCTGATGCAGGCCGCTCGGGGTCGGCCAGGAGCGTCCTGCGCGGAGCAAGGCCGACCCCACCGCATTTCCGTCCGCATCGACGTGGCGCGTCGCAGGCGATAGCGCATGCGCGACAGCAAGACCGGCCGAGCGGCGGGTTTTTCTCTTGGGTCATCGTCTCAATTTTGGAACGCGGCGGGCAGTCAATGCGCGCTTTCCGCTGGCCGCGCCGGCTGATACCCCACCTCTGAGAACTGCCAAAACAACCAATTGGCAGCCGGACTCTCCCACCTGTGGCGGGGTTTCCGACGGCGGAGGAACACATGGGAATGCCGATCAAGCTGGCGACCGAGGCGAAGCGAACCCACGGCCTGGACCGCCTGCTCGACGCAAAGTCGGTCGCCATCATCGGGATGTCCGCCAAGCCTCAGTCGGCGGGCCAGATCGTGCTGAGAAACTTGCGCGAGAACGGCTTTGCCGGGGCGATCCATCTCGTGGGGCGCACCCCTGGCGTCATCGACGGCCTCACTGTCACAACAGACATGGCCGAGCTGCCGCTCGGCGTGGACCTCGCCGTGCTGACCGTCCCGGCGGCGAGCGTCGAGGCGACGCTGGAAGCGTGCATGGGGCGGCAGGTGGGCTCCGCCATCGTCTTCGCCTCGGGCTTTGCCGAGACGGGCGAGGAGGGTCGGCGGGAGCAGGAGCGCATCGGCGCCCGGGTGCGCTCGGGGGGCATGGTCGTCGTCGGACCGAACTGCCTCGGTTTCACCAATTACGCGGCCGGTTTCAGCATCACCTTCGTGGGCGTCAACAAGGTGCCGGTGATGCCGGAGGGAACGCGCGATGCGGTCGCGATCGTCTCCCAGTCCGGCGGCCTCGCCAATCACCTGCGGCACGGTCTGAACTCGCGCGGCGTGGCGGTTTCCTACAACATTTCCACGGGCAACGAGATGGATCTCGGCCTCGGCGATTTCGTCGATCATCTGGTGGGCGATCCGGCGACGCGGGTCATCATGATCTATGCGGAGGATATCCGGCGGCCGGACGTGTTCCTTGCCGCCGCGTCGCGCGCCCGGGTCATGGGCAAGCCGCTGGTGATGCTGTTCCCCGGCCGCAGCCCCCATGCGCAGGAGGCCGCCAAGTCGCACACCGGCGCGCTGGCCGGCGACTATGCGGTGATGAAGGCCATGGTGGAGCGCGCCGGCGTCCATCTGGTGGAGACCCTCGACGAATTCATGGACGTTGCCGAGATTCTCTCGCGCTATCCGGCGCCCTCCCGAGGGGGGCTCGGCATCCTCACCTTCTCCGGCGCGTTCTGCGGCATCGCCCATGATTTTTGCGCCGATATCGGCGTGGACATTCCGGCTCTCTCGCCGGCCACCGAAGCCGAGCTGAAGGCGTTGCTGCCAGCGTTCATCTCGCCGAAAAATCCCATCGATCTCGGCACCGAGGCGGTGTGGCGGCCGGAACTGGTGGGCGCGGGCGTCGCGGCGCTGCTGAAGGAGCCGGCCATCGGCGCCGTCGCCATCTCCATCCCCATTGTGTCTCCTGCTCATGCCAAGGCCTATGTGGAGCAGGTGGTTGAGGCGCGGGGCCAGAGCACGAAGCCGGTGGCGATGGCCATGCTGGGCGATCAACTGCCCCTGCCGCCTGAGTTTCTGGAGATCGCCCGCACCAGCAAGGTGATCGTCTCCCGCTCGTCGGACCGGGTGCTGAAGGCGCTGGCGCGGATCGTCCGCCAGCCCGATCCGCGCCCGGCGCCCGCTGCCGCAGCATCGACCCGGGCGCGCGATCTGCCGAAGGGCACCCTGCCGGAATGGCTGGGCAAAAGTCTGCTGCAAGGCGAAGGCATAGCAATTCCCGGCGGACGCCTCGTGCAGACCCTGGATGAGGCGCATGCGGCGGCCGAGGCCATCGGGTATCCCGTCGTCATCAAGGCGCAGGCCGGCGCGCTGGCCCACAAGACGGAGGCGGGCGGCGTCATCCTCAACCTCGCCGATGCCGATGCGCTCGCCGCCGCCTGGGCCACATTGCACGCGAACATTTCCCGCGCCCAGCCCGGCCTCGCGCTGGACGGGGTGCTGGTGGAGAAGATGTCGGCGAAGGGGCTGGAACTGGTGGTCGGCGGCCGGCGTGATCCGCGCTGGGGCCCGGTGGTGCTCATCGGCCTCGGCGGCATCATGGTCGAGGCGCTGGGCGATGTCCGGCTCGTCGCGGCGGACGCCAGCCGCGAGGAGTTCGTGGCCGAGTTCGGGAAGCTGAAGGCGTCGAAGATGCTCTACGGCTTCCGCAACCAGCCGCCGGTCGATGTGGAGGCGGCCGCCGACGTGGCAGTCGCCATCGGCCGCCTGCTGCTCGCGACGCCTGAGATCACCGATGTCGAGATCAACCCGCTCATGGTCTACGAGCGCGGCCGCGGCGCCGTCGCGCTCGATGCTCTCATCGTCAGCACCGGAAGCTAGAGCTTCCGGCGGAAAGCAAAGCGACAGTAACGCACCAAGTATCGGAGCCTGACATGCCCGCGCTCGTGACCTACGAGGTCGAGGACAATATCGCGCTGATCGGCCTCAACCGGCCGGATAAGCGCAACGCCATGAACGACGCGCTGCTGATGGAGCTTCGCGACGTGCTCAACGACGCCGGCGACAAGATCGATGCCGCCGTGCTTTTCGGCCACGGGCAGAATTTCTCCGCCGGGCTCGATCTCGCCGAACTGTCGAAGCGCCTCACGCCCGAGGGGCAGGCGCCCCGCAAGCGCAGACCGCGCCATCTGTGGCACTCCACCTTCGATCTCATCGCCCGCGGCAACTTTCCGGTGGTCTGTTCGCTCCACGGTGCCACCATCGGTGGCGGGCTGGAGCTTGCCTCCGCGACGCACATCCGCGTCGCCGACGAGACCACCTTCTTCGGCCTGCCCGAGGGCCAGCGCGGCATCTTCGTGGGCGGCGGCGGCAGCGTGCGCACCCAGCGCATCATCGGCTATCCCATGATGGCCGACATGATGCTGACCGGCCGCCTCCTTACCGCCGAGGAGGGCAGCCGCTGCGGCCTCGCGCAATATGTGGTGCCGGCCGGCGAAGCGCTGGCCAAGGCCAAGGCGCTCGCCCGCGTCATCGCCTCCAACGTGCCCCAGACCAACTGGATGATCACCAACGTCCTGCCGCGCATCAACGACCTGTCGCACGACGACGGGCTGTTCATGGAATATCTCAACACATCCATGACGCGGCCGCCCGAGGCCCTGAAGCGCCTGGAAGACTTCCTTGAAAAGCGCGCACCCGCCCTCGCGCGGCCCGAATAGAGAAGAACCCGAGAACACAAATCAGCATCATAAAAAAACAGGGAGGACGAAATGGGCCATCTCGTCGATCGGCGGACGCTCCTGCGGGCCGGCCTCGGTGCCGGCGCGGGCGCGCTGGCGGGCTTTCCGATGCGGGGAGCATGGGCGCAGGGCGATGCCGTGCGCTGGGCCTATCTTGTGCCCGGCTTCACCGTGCTCATCGCCCGCTACATGCAGCAGAAGAAGCTCGGCGACGCGCCCGGCGTCGGCCTCGCCGCACCGAGCGAATACGCCACCGTTTCCACTTATTACAACGATTTCGCCGCCGGCAATTACGATGTCTGCATCGGCAGCTGGGACGTCTTCGCCCAGCGCTTCGAGGCGGGCGTGCCCATCCGCATGCTGTGCACCATCACCACCGCGAGCATGATCTCCATCCTGACCGGCGAGCCATCCATCAAGGGTATCCCGGAGCTGAAGGGCAAGACGCTGGCGGCGCCGCAATCCACCGGCACGTTCCGCATGGTGTCGAGCCTCATCAAGGAGCGCTACGGCCTGGAGCTGGGGCGTGACATCAACATCCAGGGCGTCGACAATCCGGCCTCGTCCATGACCATGGTTCTCGCCAACCGGGCGGACGCGGGGCTCTCGTGGGAGCCGAACATCAGCTCGGCGCTGGCGCGGCGGAAGGACCTCTCGCTCATCTTCAACGCCGGAAACGCCTATCGCGAGATCAGCGGCGGCGCGGAGCTGCCCTATTTCGGCATCGCGGTGCGGCGCGAGCTGGCGGAACGCGATCCCGAGCGGGTGCGCCGCATCCGCGCAGCGTTCGAGGCCGCCATCAACGGCATCATCGCCGATCCGAAGGAAGCGGTGAGCCTTGTCGCGGACTCGGCCGGCGCGCCGGCGCCCGTGCTTCTCGATGCGCTGACCTCGAAGCGGCTGAGCTTCCGCTTCGGCTCCATGGCCTCGGCGGACGAGCGCGCCCAGATGACAAAGGCCGGCGAATTCCTGAAGCGGAACGGACTGCTGAAGCAGTCCATCGATCCGGGCTTCTTCATCGCGTCCTGACGTTCGCGGGGTCCTTGCGCGCGTCGCCCACCGGGCGGCGGCGCACCGGCTCGGCCTGGTCACGCCGGTCGAGACGCGCCGGCCCGTCGGCGGCCAGGAAGGCCTCCACGTGGTCGAGAAAAACGCGGGTGCGCTGCGGCACATGGCGGCCCGCAAAATAGGTCGCCGTCGCCTGGAGCGCCGGGATTTCCTCCTCCATTTCGAGCCGCACCAGACGGCCGTTGGCCACGTCGCCCCGGCACATCACATTGGGCAGCACGCCCGCCCCTAGGCCCGCGATCACCAGTTCGCGCGCGACGCCGATATTGTTGACGCGCACCGTTCCGTGGCGATCCGCCTCTCCGCGCGCCTCCTCCTGCCAGATCCCCTCCGCCACCTGCTGCTCCGTGAGCACGCCCTTGACGTCGGCAAGGCGTCGGGGCGCTGCGGCGAGCCGCCCCAAGTACTTCGGGCTGGCGTAAATCCCGCGCGTGAGCGCCGTCAGCCGGCGCGACGGGACGCCCGGATTGACGTGGCTGCCGAGCTGAATGGCGATGTCGTAGGTCTCCTCCGTCACATCCACCCACCGACCGTTGACGTGCACGTCGAGGTCGATCATCGCGTACTTTTCGGCGAAGGACGCGATGGCGCTGCTGATCCAGCCAGTGCCGAAATCGATGGGCATGCTCACCCTCAGCTTGCCGCGCAGGCTGGTGCGCCGCTGCGTGGTCTGCAACCCCGCGCTCTCCAGCTCCGCGGCAATGCGGGAGCAGTGATCGTGCAAACGGCGCCCCTCGTCGGTGACCAGAATGCGCCGGCTGGTGCGCTTGAGCAGAGCCGCGCCGACCTGATCTTCCAGATGCTTGATCTTCCGGCTGACGGTCGACTTGGGCTGGCCAAGTAACCGCGCAGCTCGAGTAATGTTTTCCTGGTTGACCACCTCGAAGAACACCACCAGCGCGTTAAGGTCGAAGTTCATCTCTTCCTCCCGGGCGATGGTTTCTAGCATTGTCCCAATTTTGGAACAACGCGCTGTGCAAATCCGCGCTTTGTGCCGCTGGCGGGGGTGCTATGGTCCCCTCCAACGAAGGTGCTTCGGCTCCGGGCGCTCGGCGCCCAGGGCCGCAACGGCGCCAATCCGCCGGTCCCGCGCCGATGTGCGCGACCCGAAGGCGGGCAATGCGGGAGGAAAAGGCACACGATGAGCGACAACCTTGTTGCGACAGGGCGGCCGCCCCTGCGGCCTGCGCCCGCCCGCAAGGCTTCGAGGCGTGGCTCGGGACAAAGCGACGTCGTAGCGACGCTTGTCGTGGTCGCGGCCATGGTCATCGCGATGCAGATCGCCAGCGGCCACGTTCCCGATTACATCATGCCCTCGCCCATGAGCGTGCTCCACGCCACGGGCGACATCCTCTTCGGCGACCGCATGCACGTGCTGGTGACACTGGCGCGCCTCGCCGCGGCGCTGGCCTTCTCGCTGGTCGCGGGGGTGATCGTCGGCGCCATCATGGGCATGGTGCCGCTGGTGCGCCCCTTCCTGCGCGCCATCATCGTCATCGACACCGGCATCCCCGCGCTGTCCTGGATGCTGATCGCAGTGTTCTGGTTCAAGGACACCGAGACCCGGATCTTCTTTATCCTCACGGTGATCCTGCTGCCCTTCTACGCCATGAACGTCTACGAGGGCATCCGCGCGCTGCCGAAGGATCTCGTGGACATGGTGGAGAGCTTCCGCCCGAGCCGCTGGCAGATGCTGCGCTACATGATCATGCCGCACATCGTCCCCTACATCTTCATCACCACCAAATCGGTCGTCGGCTACGCCATCCGCATGGCGGTCTTCGCTGAACTCGTCGCCTCGGCCATCGGCATCGGCTCGCGCATGAGCCTTGCCCAGTCGAGCTTCCGCATCGATCAGGTCTTCGCCTGGACCTTCCTGCTCGTCATCCTCAACATCGCCTTGCAATGGGGCGTCTCGGCCATCGAGAAGCTGTTCCTGAAGTGGCGGCCGGAAGTGGCGGTGCGGTGATGGGCATGGTTGATCCGGTCATCGAGATCCGTAACATCCACAAGAGCTTCGGCGGCTTCGTCGCGGTGGACGACTTCAGCCTGCGCGTGGAGCCCGGCGAGATCGTCGCGCTCTTGGGACGCACCGGCGCAGGCAAGAGCACCGTGCTCAATCTGGTCATGGGCACCATCGGCCCCGATCAGGGTACGATCCGCGTCGCCGGCTTCGATCCCCATGCCCAGTTCCGCGAGCTGAAGGGACGGATCGCCGTCTCCTTCCAGACTGACAGGCTGCTGCCGTGGCGCACGGCGGTGGAGAATGCCGAGCTCGGCCTCCTCATCCTCGGCGTGCCGAAGGCCGAAGCCCGCACGCGGGCGCTGGCATGGCTGGAGCGTGTGAACCTCAAGGGCGCGCAGGACAAATATGTCCACGAGCTGTCCGGCGGCATGCGCCAGCGCGTGTCGCTGGCCCGCGCTTTGGCGGTGGACCCGGCCATCGTCTTCCTCGATGAATCCTTCAGCCAGCTCGATCATGCAACGGCGGGCAAGCTGCGGCGCGATTTCCACCGCATCGCCAAGGAGTTCGGCAAGACCTGCCTGTTCGTGACCCATCGCATCGAGGATGCCATCGAGATCGCGGACCGGGCCATCGTGCTCAATCCGGGCGCGCGCATCGTGCTGACGGAAGAGATCACGCCCGATTTGCGCGGCGACCCGTCCCGCGTGCGCGCCTGCCACGCCCGCATCGCCGAGGCCATGGGCGACGAGGGCGAGGCGGACGACGAGGAGAGCACCGCCCCCGTCATCGCCGGCTGACCCGCCTGCGCATCACCCTTTCAGCATCGGCAGCCGCGCGCCGCCGGTGATCGGCCAGCCGTGCCTTGGGCCGGCCGTCCCAGCTTCATCATCCGGAGGTGCCAGAATGGCACGGACAGACGTGGTCATCGCCGGCTATGCCGAGACCAAGGTGGTCTACCAGAGCGGCCGATCCGCCTATGATTTCGCCGGCCTTGCCTTGAGCGAGCTGCTTGAGATGACCGGCATCGGGAAAGACGAAATCGACGGCCTTTCGGTGACCTTGGCCCTGAGCGAGGGCACCAATCCCTTCTTCGCCGTCTACATGGCGGATGCCCTCGGCCTCACTCCCACCTGGCTGAATGCCGGCGGCATCGGCGGCTGCTCGGCGGCAGGCGGCGTTGCGCGGGCCATGTGGGCCATTTGCGAGGGCGCGTGCCGCATTGCGGTCGTCCTCTCCGCCGACGCGCCGAGCACCGCCTTCCGAGCGAACTACGGGGCCTACCGGCCTGAATTTCAGGACCCGCAGGGCGTGCAGGGGCCACCGGCCACCTTCGGCCTGCTCATGAGCCGCTACGATCACCAGTACGGGCTCGATCCCCGTGCGCTCGGCAAGATCGCGATCACCCAGCGCGAGCACGCGCTGCGCAATCCCAACGCTTTGGACAAGTTTCGCAAGCCCCTGACCATGGACGACTATCTGGCTTCGCGCCCGATCGCCGATCCGCTGCGCGTGCTCGATTGCGTGATGTATTGCGACGGCGCCAATGCCTTCCTCGTCATGAGCGAAGAGGAGGCCCGCGCGCGCGGCATCGAGAAGGTGGCCCATCCCACCGCCTATGCCGAGGTGACCAACCACAACGGCGCCGATCCGCTGGCGGACATCACCGACAACGGCTTCTATCGCATCGCGCCGAAGGTGTTCGCCAAGGCCGGCCTCACCCCCGCCGGTGTTGGCATGTTCCAGCCCTATGACGACTTCACCATCGCCGTGCTGATGCAGCTGGAGGCGTTCGGCTTCTGCGCCACCGGCGAGGGCTCGGCCTTCGTCCTCGACACAGATTTCTCCTTCACCGGAACGCTGCCGCTCAACACCGGGGGCGGCCAGATCTCGGCCGGCCAGCCGGGCCTTGCCAGCGGCGGGCTGAACCTGGCCGAGGCGGTGCGGCAGCTCTTCGGCGAGGGTGGCGAGCGGCAGGTGCCGGGGGTGCGCAACGCGCTGGTCACGGGCATCGGCGTCATCCCCTACGGCCGCAACTGGGGTTGCAGCGCCGCGATGATCCTGGAGGTGTGAGATGGCCGAAACCGAAGCAAGGCCGGTGCCGGCCGCCAACCGCTACGTCCCCTCGCAGCCCTTCTGGGACGGTGCCCGCGAGGGGCGGCTGATGCTGCAGATGTGCCTCGATACGGGCCGCTTCCAGCACCCGCCCCATCCGCTCAGCCTCTATACCGGCAGCCAGAACGTCGAATGGCGGCAGGTCAGCGGCCTCGGCACCATCTACGCCGTGACGGTGGTGCGGGTGCCGGGGCCGGGCCTTGCCGGCCGGCTGCCGCTGACCGTGGCCACGGTGGAACTGGCCGAGGGCGTTCGCCTCATCGCCAACATCATCGACAGCCCGTCCGAGCGCGCGTGCATCGGCGCCGCGGTGGAGCTGGCATGGGACCATCTCGGCGACGGCACGCCCTACCCCGCCTTCCGGACGCTGGCGCAGGGGGCGGCCGATGCTCAGGATTGAGACCGAGGCACAGCAGGCCTTCCGCCGCGAGGTGCGCGACTGGTACGCGGCCGAGCTTCCCCATGACCTGCGCGACCTCACCTTCCGGCCCGAGCCGGCGCAGGCGCTTTCCTGGTATCGCCGCCTGTCACAGCGCGGATGGATCGCGCCCCATTGGCCGAAGGCGTTCGGCGGCATGGGTGCCTCGCCGGTGGAGCAGGTGATCCTGATGGAGGAGGCCGCGCGCATCGGCGCGCCGGAGCTGCCGACCCAAGGGCTCAACCAGATCGGCCCCATCCTCCAGCGCTTCGGTACGCCGGAGCAGCAGGCGCGCCATTTGCCGGCGATCCTCAACGGGGCTGTCATCTGGTGCCAAGGCTATTCGGAGCCCGGCGCAGGCTCCGACCTCGCGTCGCTGAGGACGCGCGGGCGCGTGGAAGGCGAAGAGATTGTCGTCACCGGCCACAAGATCTGGACCACCTGGGGCCATCATGCGGACTGGATCTACGCCCTCGTGCGTACCAACGAGGAATTACCCCGCCGGCAAGGCATCACCTTCCTCCTCATCGATCTGAAGTCGCCCGGCATCTCCCGGCGCCCCATCCGCACCCTCGCCGATGAGTGCGAGTTCTGCGAGGTGTTCTTCGATGACGTTCGGGTACCCCGCGCGAACGTGGTGGGTACGCTCGACGGCGGTTGGAACATCGTGACCGCCCTTCTCGACGAAGAGCGCATCCAGCTCGGCGCCCCCTCTCACGCCCTGCGCGCGCTGGAGCGTGTGCGGCGCATGGCGCGGGCGCTTGGGCCGGCGCTTGGGGACTACGGGCAGTTCAAGGTCGCGGAGGCGGAGATGGAGGTGGCAGCGCTGACTGCGGCCTTTCTGCAGATCCTGACCGCCGCCGAGCACGGCAAGGCAGGGGATCCTTCCGGCCTCAAGATTCTCTCCACGGAGACCACCCAGCGCGTGCTCGACATCGCCCAGGAACTGGCCGGCTCCGCCGCACCGCTGAAGGCGCCCGAGATGGTGGCTGGCACCATGATCGACTTTAGCGAGCTGTTCCTCCAATCCCGCCGCCTGTCCATCTACGGGGGCACCAACGAGATCCAGCGCGGCCTCATTGCCGACCGCGTGTTGAAACTTCCAAAGGGGAAGCGGCCATGATCGAGCCCACGCCCGAGCAGGTTCTCATGCGGGACAGCCTGGTCCAGCTTCTGGGCGACGGGGTGGCGCGGATCCGCGCCGCTGGCGAGGCGTGGCCGCGCATCGACCGGGCTCCGTGGGCGGAGATCGCCGGCGCGGGCTGGGCGGGGCTGCTCGTTCCCGAGGCCTCCGGCGGATGGGGCGGCACCGCACTCGACATGGTAATGTTGCTCGAGGGCGCCGCCGCGACGCTGGCGCCCGAGCCGTTGCCGGCCGTGCTGGCCATCGCGACGCTTCTCGCCGATTGCGAAAGCGCAGCGGCGGCGGCTCTCCTGCGGCAGGTGCTCGACGGAGAGGCGATCGTCCTGCTGGCGGAACCCGGCGCCTTCCCCATGTCGCCCGGGGCGGACCTGGTGCTGTTCGACGCGCATTGGGCTGACGAGATCATCTACGCGGACGGCGAGGGCCAGTCCTTCCGGATCACCGCCATACGGACCGCCGAGCTAGACGCCGTACCGCTGCGCCGGACCATCGACGGCAGCGCGCAACGCGTCTTTTCCCTGCCGCGTGGCGCCGGCCGCGAACTGGCGCAGGGGCCTCGCGCGATGGCCGCGTTTCACATGGCCATCGACCGGCTGCGCCTCGGCGCAGCTGCCAGCCTGATGGGGCTCGTGCGCAGCGCGCTCGCCCTCACGATGGATTATCTCCGCGTGCGCACCCAATTCGGCCAACCCATCGGCGCGTTCCAGGCGCTCCAGCACCGGGCGGCCTCGCTGCATGTCGCCCATATGGCGGCCTGGGCACTCGTATGCGAGGCCGCCCTGAGCGTCGGCGGCGAGACGGAGCGCACCGCCTGCGCGATGGCGAAGACGAAGGCCTCGGCGACCGCGCGCATGGTGCTGAAGGACTGCGTGCAGATGCACGGGGCCATCGGCTTCTCGGATGAATACGTCCTCGCCCCGCTGTTCCGCCGGGTGGCGACCCTCGCCTCCGCCTACGGCACGCCGCAGGCTTCCTTTCACGCCAACTCGATTCCTCGCAGCCAAAGCCAGTTGGAAAGATAAGCGACACTCAGGATAATGTGACGCTGTTTTGGCCGACAGCCTTGGCAGGAGAAGTAATGGTGTGGCACTTTTTCCGCGGCTTAAGGCGCGTTTTCACGGGTCGCGTAGTCAAAAAGATCGACATCTCAATCGGTGGGGGTGCCGTAACAATTTCGCTCCGCCTCAAACAAGGACGTGACGGAGATTCATACGTCGTTCTCGTGCGAAACGCCGGGAACTACCTTAGTTATGACCCGATGGAACTCGCGGAATTTGAAACCCTTTTCTCCGCCATGCAGGAAATTCGAACCACTGCGAGGCCATCCAGCTTAGCTATACACTCCGATCATCCCTAATTCCGGCACCACCGTCCCCGACCTGCCTGAACCACCGTTCCTCACTGCGCCAGGAACCCTCCGTCCACCGCCAGCACGTGGCCCGTCACCATGGCCGCCATGGGGCTCGCGAGGAACAGGATGGCGTCCGCCACCTCCTCCGGCTCGGCGATGCGGCCGAGCGGCATCAGCCTCTCGATGGCGGCGAGCTTGTCCGGATCGCGCATCAGGGGATCGATGAAGGGCGTACGTACCCAGGTGGGCGCAACCGCATTGACGCGGATCTTCACCGGCGCCAGTTCAATGGCCAGCGCGCGGGTGAAGTTCACCACCGCCCCCTTGCTCGCCTGATAGGCCGGGTTGGGATAAGGCCCCCCGCCGCTCAGCCCCATGATGGACGACACGTTCACGATGGCGCCGCCGCCCCGCGCCGTCATGGACGGCACCGCCGCCCGCGCGCAGAGGAAGCCGCCGGTGACGTTCACGGCGAACACCTTCTCCCAGTCGGCGAGGTCCAGCTCCGTCAGCCCCTTGCGGATGGAGAGGCCGGCATTGTTCACGAGGATGTCGAGGCCGCCATGGCCGGCCACCACCTGCCCGAAGGCGGCTGCGACCGCCGCCTCGTCGGTCACGTCGAGCGCGAGCGCCTCGGCGCCGGGGATGCCGGCGGCGGCGCGCGCGGCCGCGTCCCCGTCACGGTCGGCGAGGATGACGCGGGCACCGACCTCGGCCATGGCGGTTGCGGCGGCAAGGCCGATGCCGCTCGCCCCACCCGTCACCACCGCCACCCGCCCCGTCAGATTGAGCCTTCGCGCCATATTCCGTCCCCGGTTGCGTCGCGCCGCCGCAGCGGCCGACCGTGGCGGTGATAAAAGATCGCCCGGCCGATCTCCAGCCTTGCGCGGCAGCACCGTACCCGCATGACAAGAGATATCGCCTTCGACTAGAACACAGCCGTACACAGCGACGATGGATCGATGGAGCAGGGACTTTCAGGCAGCGCCGCACAGGACGGGTCCGTGCGCAGTCCACTGAGGGCGCGCCTCGCCCGCCTCACGCACGAACCGGCGCCCCTCGCAGCTCTTGAAGCCCTGCCGTGGCATTCCTGGATCGTCGTCGGCCTCGTCTGCATTGGTGCCTTCGTCGGCCAGCTTGACGCGACCATCGTCCAGCTCGCGCTCCCGACGCTCGCCACCACATTCGATGCCGGACTGCATGCGGTAAGCTGGGTGTCGCTCGGCTATCTCGTCGCCTTCGCGTCCTTCCTGCCCATCTTCGGGCGCCTGTGCCAGATGCATGGGCGCAAGACGCTCTATCTCGTCGGCTATCTCATCTTCGTTGCGGCGAGCGCCCTGTGCGCGCTGGCGCCGGACCTGCCCTCGCTGGTGGCGGCGCGGGTGGTGCAGGGGATCGGCGGGGCGCTGCTCGGCGCCAACAGCATCGCCATCCTCGTCGCCGCCGTGCCGGAGGAAAAGCGCGGCCGGGCGCTGGGCGTCTTCGCCGCGGCGCAGGCCATCGGCATGAGCGCGGGGCCGGCCGTGGGCGGCATCGTCCTCGGCGCGCTGGGATGGCCCTGGATCTTCTGGCTGACGGTGCCGTTCGGGCTCCTCGCCGCCGTCGCCGGCTGGATCGCCCTGCCCCGTTCCTCCGGCGCCCGGCCCGATGCGCGGTTCGACTGGGCGGGCGCGCTTCTCCTCGCGCCGGCGCTGGTCATTCTGGTGCGGGCGCTGAACCACGCGGCCGGCTGGGGACTGACATCACCGCAGACCATCGGCAGCGTCCTGCTCGCCGCGGGGCTGCTCTGGCTGCTCGTGCGGCAGGAACGGCGCACGGCGTTTCCGCTGGTGGACCTCAAGCTGTTCGCGAGCTCCGGATTCGCTCTCGGAGCGGTCGCCGTGGCCCTCGGCTACGCCATGCTCTACGCCATGTTCTTTCTGATGTCGTTCCTGCTGGAGCACGGTTACGGGGAGCAGGCGTGGGAGGCGGGGCTGCGCCTTGCCGTCATTCCGGTGATTCTCGGGCTGGTCGCGCCGTTCAGCGGCGGCCTTGCCGATCGCATGGGCATCCGCCTGCTCGGCGCCGGCGGCATGGGCATCTGCTTGCTCGGCCTGCTGCTGCTCGGCATCGGCACCGACGACCCGGCCGCGAGCCGGCTGATGAGCTTCCTGGCCTTCATGCTGTTCGGCGCCGGGCTGGGGCTTTTCATCGCCCCCAACAATCACGCGACCCTCAAGGCCGCGCCCGCGGACCTGGCGACCCAGGCCGGCGCCCTGCTCAACCTCATGCGCGTGCTGGGCACCAGCCTCGGCGTCGCAGGGGCCACCTCCACGCTGTCCCTCGGCCTGAAGCAGGCGGGGGGGATGACGGATCGGATGAGGGATGTATCGGGTCCCACGCTAGTCGATGCCGTGGAATGGGGCATCGTCCTCGTCGCCCTCATGGCGCTCATTGCCGCACTCCTCTGCGTTCTAAGGCCTCGCTCCTAGCGGCTTTTGCAACGGGGGTGCGGCATCCCGGCGCCCGGCTGGAGGTGCGTTTCACGCGCCTGCGTATCGACGCCGCCGGTCGCCCCGTCTATGGTCCGACTGCGTCCTGCAGGTTGCATCGCACCCATCCGCGGCCGGATGATGCGCAGCCCTGACGGGACTGCCAGGAGCGGACGCCATGGATTTCGATCCCGTCACCCTCGCGCGGATGCAATTTGCCTTCACGGTCTCCTTTCACGTCATCTTTCCCGCCTTCACCATCGGCCTGTCCGCCTTCATCGCGACGCTGGAGCTGATCTGGCTGAAGACCGGCAAGGACGTGTTCCATCGCCTCGCGCGCTTCTGGACCAAGATCTTCGCCGTCTCCTTCGCCATGGGCGTGGTGTCCGGCATCGTCCTGTCCTACCAGTTCGGCACCAACTGGAGCCGCTACGCCGAATTCGTCGGCTCGGTGATCGCGCCGCTCATCGGCTTCGAGGTGCTCACCGCCTTCTTCCTCGAGGCAACCTTCCTCGGCATCATGCTGTTCGGCTGGAACCGGGTGCCGCCGTGGCTGCACGTTCTGTCCTGCTGCGTGGTGGCGTTCGGCACCTTCATGTCGGCCTTCTGGATCCTCGCCGCCAACAGCTGGATGCAGACGCCGGCCGGCTACGAAATCCGCAACGGAGTCGGCTATCCGCTCGACTGGCTTCAGATCATCTTCAACCCGAGCTTCCACTGGCGCCTGCCGCACATGCTGCTGGCGGCCTATCTCACCACCTCGCTGGTGGTGCTCTCGGTGGGCGCGCGCTATCTGCTGGCCGGCAAGTTCAAGGAAGAATCCAAGGTGATGATGGTCATGGGCATCGGCATGCTCGCCATCGTCGGTCCCATCCAGGCCTTCGTGGGCGACAGCCACGGCCTCAACACGGCGCACTACCAGCCGGCCAAGATCGCGGCGGTTGAGGCGCACTGGGACAGCACCAAGCCCGCGCCTCTGGTGCTGTTCGCGTGGCCGGACGAGAAGGCCGAGAAGAACCTGTTCGAGATCTCGATCCCGCACGGCGCCTCGCTGATGATCACCCACAACCTCGACGGCCTGTTCCCGGGCCTCAAGGACTTCCCGCCGCAGGATCGCCCGCCGGTGTTCGGCCCCTTCTTCGGCTTCCGCGCCATGGTGGGCGTGGGCCTCATCATGATCCTTCTCGGCTGGGTCGGAGCGTGGCTGATCTTCAAGGGCCGTGAGACCACGACGCGCTGGTACCTGATCGTTACCTCCTGGGCGTGGCCGCTGGGCTTCATCGCCATCCTCTCCGGCTGGATCGTCACCGAGCAGGGCCGCCAGCCCTGGGTGGTGGAGGGACTGCTGCGCACGGAGGATGGCATGTCGCCGCTCGCGGGCTGGACCGTGGGGCTGTCGCTGACGCTCTTCGCCATCATCTACGCGGTGATCTTCGCCACCGGCATCCACTTCATGAACCGGCTGATCGTGCGCGGCCCCGACCAGACCCTGATCCAGCCGCCCACCCGCGAACGCCCCACCCGCCCCATCGCCGCCGCCCATGGCGAAGGCCAGATGACCCCCGGAACCTAAGCCGCCGACGCGCAGGAGGACATGACCATGGAATGGTATCTCCCCGTCATCTGGGGGCTCATCATCGGCGTCGCAGTCATCATGTATGTGGTGCTCGACGGCTTCGATCTCGGCATCGGCATCCTCTTCCCCTTCGCCAAGGAGGAGAAGGAACGCGATGTCATGATGAACACCGTCGCCCCCTTCTGGGACGGCAACGAGACTTGGCTCATCCTCGGTGGCGGTGGCCTGTGGGTGGCCTTTCCCAAGGCCTATGCCGTCGTGATGCCGGCTCTGTACCTGCCAGTCATCATCATGCTGTTGGCACTGGTGTTCCGCGGCGTCGCCTTCGAGTTCCGCTGGGTGGCGGCGTCCAGCCGGCGGCTGTGGAACTTTGCATTCGCCGCAGGCTCGCTGGTGGCGGCCTTCTTCCAGGGCATCATCCTCGGCGGTCTGGTGCAGGGCATCACCGTGAAGGATGGCGCGTTCGCCGGCGGCCCGCTCGACTGGGCGACGCCGTTCGCTTTGCTGTGCGGCGTCGGCGTGGTCGTGGGCTATGCGCTGCTCGGTTCAACATGGCTGCTGGTCAAGACCGAGGGCGTCATCGCAGACCGAGCGCGCAGCCATGCGGTGCCGCTGCTGCTGGGCGTCATCGTACTGATGGGGCTCGTGAGCCTGTGGACGCCGCTGGCGTTCGATCGCATTGCCACCCGCTGGTTCTCGCGGCCCAACATCTTTTTCCTGGCGCCGGTGCCCATCATCACCGCCGTGCTGGCTTATCTGGTCTGGCACTGGCTGAAGACGGGGCGGGAGATGCTGCCGTTCTTCGGCACCATCGGGCTGTTCGTGCTCGGCTTCGTCGGCCTCGCGATCTCGACCTTCCCCTACCTCGTGCCCCCGAGCCTCACCGTGTGGCAGACGGCCGCCGCCCCACCCAGCCAGATCCTGATGCTGTTCGGCGTCATTTTCCTGCTGCCGGTGGTGCTGGGCTACATCGTTTTCGTCTACTGGATCTTCCGCGGGAAGGTGCGGGAAGGCGAAGGATACCACTGAGCCGCCGAGACGCGGCGAAGACTATTCCGCCGCGTCTGACACCGGTCCGCCGCCGAACAGGCCGAGTTGCTGCTCCCGCACCGGCGCGAAGGAGCGGCGATGGTGCAGGCAGGGGCCGTGGGTGACGAGCGCGGTGCTGTGCTCCGCCGTCGCATAGCCCATGTGTCGCTCGAAGCCATAGGCGGGAAAGGCCGCGCCCACCCCGGCCATCAGCCGGTCCCGGACCACCTTGGCGACGATGGAAGCCGCCGCGATGGAGGCGACCAGCCCGTCCCCCCCGATGATCGCCTCGACCGCGCACGGCACCTTGGGTGGATCGTTGCCATCCACCAGCAGGAAGGCCGGCCGGCACGGCAACCCGCGCACCGCCTGCGCGAGCGCCCAAAGGGTCGCCTGCCGGATGTTGTCGCGGTCGATGCGCTCCGGCGGCGCCATGGCCACCGCCACCTCGGCCGTGGCGCAGATTTCCAGATAGAGCGCCTCGCGCTTCGCCCGCGTCAGGCGTTTGGAATCATCGAGGCCCTGCGGCACCCGTGCCGGATCCAGCACGACGGCGGCAGCGACCACCGGGCCGGCCAGCGGCCCGCGCCCCACCTCGTCCGCCCCGGCGATGGGCGCATGTCCTTGGGCGTAAAGGCCGCGCTCCCGCGCGAAGTCGAGACCGGCCCACGCGTCGGCGACAGGCACCGCGACCTTCGGCGGCCGGCCGCGCGGGCGCGCAGCGGGCTGCGGCTCAATTAACGTGCGGCTGGTGTTCGGCTCTCGGCGCGGCGGCATCGGTCCGGCGTGCGCCCGATGAGGCCCCGGCGACAGGCAGGCCGAGCGATTCGGCAACGGGATCGTTGATAGCATGGAACCGGCGCGGGGGCCGGGGATTGCTCCTTGTGCCGTGTCAGCCCATGTTCAAGCTCAGGGTTCAAGCTGCCGGCGTTGGCGTCCGCGGGAGAAGAGCATGCGGTGGGAGGATTTCCGCTCCAGCGACAATGTGGAAGACCGGCGCGGCGATGGCGGTGGCGGTGGCGGCTTCCAGATGCCCGGCGGCCGCGGTGGCCTCGGCATCGGCACCATCATTGTCGTGGGGTTGATCGGCTGGGCGCTGGGAATCAATCCGGCGGTTCTGATCGGCGGGCTCGAAGCCATCAATGGCGGCGGATCGCCCCAGCAGGCTGCACCCGCCCCGCAGCGCGGCCGGCCGACGGCCCCGCCCACCGACCAGCTCGGCCGTTTCGCCGCGAACGTGCTCGCCCAGACAGAAGACGTGTGGACCGAGCTGTTCCGCGCCGACGGCAAGACGTATCAGGATCCGAAGCTGGTGCTGTTCTCCGGCTCCACACGCTCGGCCTGCGGCGGCGCCCAGTCGGCCATGGGGCCTTTCTATTGCCCTCTGGACCAGAAGGTCTATCTCGATCTGACCTTCTTCCAGGAGATGAAGAACCGCTTCAAGGCGGGCGGCGATTTCGCGCAGGCCTATGTGATCGCCCACGAGGTCGGCCACCATGTGGAAAACCTCATCGGCATCCTGCCCAAGGTGCAGCAGGCCCAGGCCCGCGCCTCGTCCCGCGCGGAAGCCAACAACCTTTCCGTCCGTGTCGAGCTGATGGCCGATTGCCTCGCCGGCGTATGGGCCTACCACGCCAATGCCCGCTATCGCATTCTGGAGCCTGGCGATGTCGAGCAGGCGCTCACCGCCGCCAGCGCCATCGGCGACGATACGCTGCAGAAGCGCTCCCAGGGCTATGCAGTGCCGGACAGCTTCACCCACGGCACGTCCCAGCAGCGGGTGAACTGGTTCACCCGCGGGCTGAAGAGCGGCTCCATGCAGCAGTGCAATACCTTCTCCGGCGCGATCTGACGGAAAGCCAAGCATCAGCCCAGGCGAATCGCCATCTGCCGCTAGGGAATGACCTCGTCTGACGCAACGGGCGCTTCCCTCCCCGCGCTGGCGGCGGCACATCGCAGGCTGGCGAAACGCCCTGCCCGCGCCGGTTGCGGCGGCGAGGATGGGCGCGGCTTGGGCGTGGCTTTGGCGCCCCCCGGCGGCCTCCCCCCTTGCCTCCGGGCGGCTGGCGTGCGAAGCAGCATCAACGCACGGCGCCGCCGCGGGAGACCTCTCGCGCGGACCGTTCGGCGTCGGCCATTGAAACCTCTTGCAGCCTTCGCTATAGGGGCCGACAACTCATTCCGAAGGGGCCATGCGGCCATCCCTCGGCCCCGGTCGGTGCCTTGCACCATGCCTGCGCGCCACGCGGGCGGGCCGCGACCGCAAGGGCCGAGCATACGAGAGGCGTCAGTCCATGTCTTCGACGTTCGACACGGTGGCCAACATCATCGCGGAAACCTGCGACATTCCGCGCGACACCATCACGCCGGACAGCCACGCCATCGACGATCTTGGCATCGACAGCCTCGACTTCCTCGACATCGCGTTCGCCATCGACAAGGCGTTCGGCATCAAGCTTCCGCTGGAGCAGTGGACGCAGGAAGTGAACGACGGCAAGGCCACGACCGAGCAGTATTTCGTGCTCAAGAACCTCTGCGCCCGCATCGACGAGTTGGTCGCTGCGAAGGCCGCCTGAGGCCGGACGGGATAGATGCGTCCTGAAGTCTTCAAGATGATCGATCGGGTCGTCGCCATCGACCCGTCGCTGGAAAAGATCCACTGCCAGGGCATGGTGCCCGAGGAAAGCTCCATCTTCGAGGGGCACTTTCCCGGCTATCCCATCATGCCCGGCGTGCTTCTCATCGAGGCCATGGCCCAGACCACCGGCTGGCTGGTCCTTGCCCGCAACCGCTTCGACCGGATGCCCTTCCTCGCGACCGTAAAGGAAGCGAAGCTGCGCACCTTCGTGCTGCCGGGGCAGAACCTCGATCTCTACTCGGAAATCCTGCACGAGGGCTCCGGCTTCGTCGTCGCCAAGACGAACGCGACCCTTGAGGGCAAGCCCATCTGCAGCGCCGAACTCACCTTCCGCGTGCTGCCCTGGCCCGAGGGCAAGATGAAGCCGGTGGTGATGAAGGTGGCCGAGTACGTCTCCTTCCCCCTTTCGGAATTTGCCGATGCCTGACGTGACTGAAGGCCGGAGCCGGAGCCAGCGCGACGTCTGGATTACCGGCATCGGCCTCGTCTCCTCCCTTGGGGAGGGGCTCGATGCCCACTGGCAGGCGCTCACCGCCGGCACCGGTCCGGTGACGGACAGCACCACCTTCGCCCCCTATGTGGTTCATCCGCTGGTGAAGGTGAATTTCGACAGCCAGATCCCGAAGAAGGGCGACCAGCGGCAGATGGAGCCCTGGCAGCGCATCGGCACCTATGCGGCCGGCCTTGCGCTCGACGCCGCGGGCATCGCCAAGAACACCGAGATTCTGTCGAACACCGACATGGTGGTCGCGGCGGGCGGCGGCGAGCGCGATTTTCAGGTGGATGCGGCGATCCTGAACGATCTTTCCGCCTCCAACGAGGCGGGCCGGCTCCTGAACGAGCGCCTGCTGTCGGACCTGCGGCCGACCCTCTCGCTGGCCCAGCTCTCGAATCTGCTCGCCGGCAACATCTCCATCGTCCACGGCGTCACCGGCTCTTCGCGCACCTTCATGGGCGAGGAAAGCTCGGGCGTTGACGCCGCGCGCATCGCTTATGCGCGGATCGCGGCGGGCCAGAGCGAGATCGGGCTGGTGGGCGGCGCCTACAATGCCGAGCGCGAAGACACGCTGCTCCTCAACGATCTCGACGCCTTCTGCATGAAGGGCGCGTTCAGCCCGGCCTTCACCGCTCCCGGCATCGCTTCCGGCTCCATGGGCGCCTTCCTGGTGCTGGAATCGCCGGAGCATGCCAAGGCCCGCGGCGCGACGCCCATCGCCAAGCTGTCGGGTGTCTGGTCCGAACGCGCCAAGCGCGCCGTGGCGGGGGCCGTGACCGCCAAGGTGAAGGCGCTCCTGGACAAGGCCGGCACCGCGCCGGGCACCGCCGTCATCTCCGGCGTCACCGGCGCCCGCGAGGCGACCGAGGCCGAGGCCGAGGCGCTGGCCGCGAGCGGCCTGCCCGTGCGCGCTGTCGCGAACCGCATCGGCCACGGCTTCGAGGCCCAGTTCATCGCCGCCCTTGCCCTCGCGGCTCTTGCGGTGTCCAAGGGCACCCTGTTCCCGCCGCTCGCCGGCGACCCGCTTGAAAAGGCGGCGGACGGCATCTCCCGCGCGATCGTGACCCAGGTGGGTCACTGGCGGGGCGAAGGCGCCGGCCTGGTGGAGAAGGCCTGACCGGCCTCCTCCCGCTCCCGCCAACAGAGACGAGGACAGGCGAGACGAGGACGATTGTCCTTCGCGCCGGCTTCGGCGTATTTTCCGGCGCGAGTGCCGGGCCCCTCCTACAGCGCGGGTCCCGGCGCGCCCTTCGAGCAGCGCCGGGGCGGGCGCGCTTCAACGACAGGAGCCGCGATCATGACGCAGGCGCATCTCGACAAGTTCGGCCGCCCCATCGTGGTGGTGACGGGTATCGGCGTCGTCACCTCCCTCGGCCAGGGCAAGGAAGACAACTGGCGCCGCCTCACTGCGGGTGAATCCGGCATCCACACCATCACGCGCTTCCCCATCGAGGGCATGCGCACCACCATCGCCGGTACGGTGGACTTCCTGTTCGACGGCCGCGTGGCCGCGCCCAACCTCTCCGAGAAGCTGGCGACCCTCGCCGCCGAGGAAGCCATCGCCGAGTCCGGCATCGGCACGCCCGGCGAGTTCCCCGGTCCGCTGTTCGCCGCTGTTCCGCCCGTGGAGCTGGAATGGCCTGAGCGCCAGCAGCTCGCCGATGCGGTGGGCCACTACCCTATCGTCTATCACGACCTCCTCGGCGCCGCCGCCTCCGGCAAGTTCCGTCCGTGGCACGAGCGCTTCCTGTTCGGCTCGGTGGCGGATCGCCTCGCCGACAAGTTCGGTACCCAGGGCCAGCCCATTTCCCTGTCTACGGCCTGCGCCTCCGGCGCGACCGCCATCCAGCTCGGCGTCGAGGCCATCCGCCGCGGCGAGACCGAGGTGGCGCTGTCGCTCGGCACCGACGGTTCGGTGCATCCCGAGGCGCTCATCCGCTTCTCGCTGCTGTCGGCCCTCACCACCGCCAACGACAAGCCGGAAGAGGCCGCCCGCCCCTTCGCCAAGAACCGCGACGGCTTCGTCATGGCGGAAGGCGCCGCCGCACTGGTGCTGGAGAGCTACGCCCATGCGGTCGCGCGTGGCGCCAAGATCCTCGGCGTGCTGGAAGGCTGCGGCGAGATGGCGGACAACTTCCATCGCACCCGCTCCAGCCCGGATGGCCGCCCCATCGTCGGCTGCATGAAGAATGCGCTCGCCGATGCCGGGGTGACGCCGGACGATGTGGACTACATCAACGCCCACGGCACCTCGACGCCCGAGAACGACCGCATGGAATATGTGGGCCTCAAGGGCGTGTTCAGCGAGGAGAAGCTGGCGGCGACGCCCATCTCCTCCAACAAGTCCATGATCGGCCATACGCTGACGGCAGCCGGCGCCATCGAGGCGGCGGTGTCGCTGCTCACCATCCTGAATGGCCGCATCCCGCCGACCATCAACTACAACATTCCCGATCCGGCCATTCCGCTGGACGTGGTGCCGAACGTTGCCCGCGATGCACAGGTCAAGCGGGTGATCTCCAACTCGTTTGGCTTCGGCGGTCAGAACGTCTGCCTCGTGCTCGCGGCGGAGCCGGCGTGAGCGGGCGCACACCGGGACAGGCCTGATCCGATGACCGCTCCCATCCTCGTAACCGGCGGTGGCCGCGGGTTGGGCGCCGCCATCGTGCGGCGTCTGGCCGAAGCCGGCCACCCCGTCGTCTTCACCTATCGCTCGGCCGTCGCCGAGGCGGAGGCGCTGATCGCCGACATTCGCGTGACGGCGCCGGACGCAATCGTCTCCGCCCGGCCTCTCGACCTCGCCGACCGCGCAGCGGTGGAGGCGTTCGCCGAGGAGCTGGAGGCCGGGGAAACCTTCTTCGGCTTTTGCCACAACGCGGGCGCCTCTTACGACACGCTCGCCGCCATGATCGACCAGGACAAGGCCGAGGCGGTGATGCAGGTGAACCACTTCGCCTTCGTCCGCCTCACCCGCGCTCTGGTGCGTCCCATGACCCGCGCCCGGACCGGCCGCATCGTCGCCATCGGCTCGGTGGCGGCGCTGCAGGCGAACCAGGGCAATGCCGCCTACGCCGCCTCCAAGGCCGCCCTCCTCGCCCACGTGCGCGGCCTCGCCATCGAGACCGCCCGACGCGGCGTGACCGTCAATTATGTCGCGCCCGGCTTCATCGATACCGCCATGCTGGAGAAGTTCGCGGACTATCGGGCGAAGATGGAGGCGCAGATCCCCGCCGGCCGCTTCGCCACGCCCGACGACGTGGCGCAGGTGGTGGCCTTCCTCTTCTCCCCCGGCGCGGGCTATATGACCGGCGCCATTCTGCCGGTGGATGGCGGGCTCTCCGCCTCGCTCGCCGCCCACCGCTGACACCTATTCCAAGAGAACAACAATGCGTGGCCTCCAGCTCGTCTCCGACCGCAAGCTCGAACTCGTCGAACTCCCCGAGGCGGAAGCCCCGGGCGCCGGAGAGGTGCAGATCCGGGTGAAGGCGCTGGCGCTCAACCACATCGACGTGTGGGGCTGGCGCGGCATGGCCTTCGCCAAGCGCAAGATGCCCCTCGTGGTGGGGGCCGAGGCGGCCGGCGAGATCGTGGCGCTGGGTGCCGACGTGCGCGGCCTCAAGGTGGGCCAGACGGTCGCCATGTATGGCGCCATGACCTGCGGCCACTGCGCAAACTGCCTGAAGGGTCGCGACAACCTCTGCCAGAACGTGGGCGGCGTGCTGGGCTTCCACATCGACGGCTTCGCCCGCGACGTGCTGAACATGCCCGAGCGCCTCGTCATCCCCGCGCCCGAGGGCGTCTCCTTCGAGGAAGCGGCCTGCGCCGGCATCACCTTCTCCACCGTCGAGCACATGCTGTTCGACAATGCGAAGCTGGAAAAGGGCGAGACCGTGCTCGTCCACGCCGGCGGCTCCGGCATCGGCTCCGCCGCCATCCGCCTCGCCAAGGACGTGGGCGCCACCGTCATCACCACCGTGGGCGATGACGAGAAGATGGAAAAGGCCAAGGCGCTGGGCGCCGACCACGTCATCAACTACCGCAAGGACCGTTTCGAGCACGAGGTCCGCAAGATCACCAAGAAGGTGGGCGTGGACGTGGTGTTCGAGCATGTGGGCGCGGACACCTGGAACGCCTCGCTGCTCTCCATGAAGCCCGGCGCGCGCCTCGTCACCTGCGGCTCCACCTCGGGCGTCTCGGTGCAGATGAACCTGATGCAGCTATTCCAGCGCCAGTACAAGATCTTCGGCTCGTTCGGCGCCACCATCCGCAACGTGGCCGACGGCCTTGAGAAGATGGGCCGGGGCGTCATGCCCGTTATCGACACCGTGGTGCCCCTCGAGAACTTCAACGAGGGCCTGGAGCGGCTGGAAAGCCGCAAGGTGTTCGGCAAGATCGTGGTGAAGTTCTGAGGCGGGGGCGGCGCACGCGACCGTGGCCCGGCTTCCCCTCCCCGTCCGCAAGGCAATCCACCGGCTGAAGCTGGCGCTTGCGCCCGCCGTCGAGGTGCTGGTCGCAGGCTATGTGCGCTTCTCCGTGTGGTGGCTGCGCCTGTGGCCGCTGTGGCTCTCGGCCGGCGGCATGGCCTTCTGGGCCAAGCTGCTCGGACCTTTCTTCGCGGTCAGCAAGGTGGCGCGGCGCAATCTCGCCGCCGCTTACCCCGAGAAGAGCGCGGCGGGGATCAACACCCTCGTCCGCGGCATCTGGGCCAACATGGGCCGCCTCGCCGCCGAGTTCGCCCAGCAGGATCGCCTGTGGGACTATAATCCCGCGCATCCCAACACCGGCCGGATCGAAGTGAAGGGCGCGGAGATCTTCCAGCGCCTGCGGGACGACGGCCGACCGGCGCTGTTCTTCACCGCCCATACCGGCAATTGGGAATTGTGCGCCATCGCCGGCGCCGCGTTCGGCGTCCCGGGGGGCGTGCTCTATCGCGCGCCGAACAACAAGCGCGCCGCCGAGCTGATCGAGGAGATGCGCTCCGGCACCATGCCGGGCCTCATCCGCGCCGGCCGCGATGCTGGACGCCAGATGGCGCGCATGCTGGCGGAGGGGCAGCATCTCGGCATGCTGGTGGACCAGTATTGGACCGGCGGGCCGGAGGTGATGTTCTTCGGCCGCCCCTGCGCCACCAACCCGACGCTCACCCGCCTCGCCCGCCAGTTCGATTGCCCGGTGCATGGCATGCGCGTCATCCGCCTGCCCGGCGCCCGCTTCCGGGTGGAGATCACCGAGGAAATCGCCCTCCCCCGAGATGCCGAGGGCAAGATAGATGTGGTTGGCGGCATGCAGGCCGTCACCTCGGTCATTGAGGGCTGGGTGCGCGAACATCCTGAACAATGGCTCTGGCTGCACCGCCGCTGGCGGTGAGGATTTCTCCCTCCCCCTTGCCGCGACCCCGCCATTCCTATAAAGCCCGCGCTTTCCGTTTTCGCGAAGGTTCGAGGGATGAGCACGGCCGACGTTGCCGTCATCATGGGCAGCCAGTCCGATTGGGAGACCATGCGCCATGCGGCCGAGACGCTGGATGCGCTCGGGATCGCGCACGACTGCCGCATCGTCTCCGCCCACCGCACGCCCGATCGCATGTATGCCTTTGCCAAGAACGCGAAGGCGGATGGCTTCAAGGTCATCATCGCCGGTGCCGGCGGCGCGGCGCATCTGCCGGGCATGGTGGCGGCGCTGACGCCCCTGCCCGTGTTCGGCGTGCCGGTTCAGTCGAAGGCGCTCTCCGGCCTCGATAGTCTTTATTCCATCGTGCAGATGCCGGCCGGAATTCCGGTCGGTACGCTGGCCATCGGCGTTGCCGGTGCAACCAACGCCGCCCTGCTGGCGGCCGCCGTGCTGGCGCTCTCAGATCCCGCCCTCGCCGAGCGGCTGGACGCCTGGCGCGCCGCGCGCACGGAAGCCGTGGCGGAACGGCCGGTCTGACCATGCTAAAGCCCGGTAGCGTTATCGGTATCCTCGGCGGCGGGCAGCTCGGCCGCATGATCGCGCTCGCGGCTGCGGAACTTGGCCTCAAGGCGCATGTGCTGTGCCCGGACAAGGACAGCCCCGCCTTTCATGTGAGCGCCGCGCATGTCTGCGCCGCCTATGACGATTTCGACGCGCTGGAGACGTTCTCCGCGGGCGTCGACGTGGTGACCTACGAGTTCGAGAACGTGCCGCTGGCCACCGCGGAGTTCCTCGCTGCGCGCGTGCCGCTGCGGCCGGGCGCCAAGGCGCTCGCCATCACGCAGGACCGACTTGCCGAGAAGAGCTTCGTGCGCGACCTCGGCATCGAGACCGCGCCCTTCGCGCCGGTGGACAGCCTCGCCGATCTCGAAGCCGCGGTTGCGCAGCTTGGCCTTCCCGCGGTGCTGAAGACCCGCCGCTTCGGCTATGACGGCAAGGGGCAGGTGATGATCCGCCCCGGCGAGGACCTCACCGCCGCGTGGCATGCGCTCGGGCGGCAAAGTGCCATCCTCGAAGGCTTCGTCAGCTTCTCCCGCGAAGTCTCCGTGGTGGCGGCGCGGCGCGGCGATGGTGCCTTCTGCGCCTATGACGTGACCGAGAACGTCCATCGCGAGCACATTCTGCACACCTCCACGGTCCCCGCGACCCTCACCGCCGAGGCGGCGCGCAAGGCCCGGGCTATCGCCCGGGACATCGGCGACGCGCTCGACTACGAGGGCGTGTTCGCGGTCGAGCTGTTCGTGGTGTGCCAGGGCTCGAACGAGCGGGTGATCGTCAACGAGATCGCCCCGCGCGTGCACAATAGCGGGCACTGGACCCAGGACGGCGCCGTCACCTCACAGTTCGAGCAGCACGTGCGGGCCATTGCCGGCTGGCCGCTCGGCGAGGTGTCGCGCGTCGGCCGGGCGCAGATGACCAACCTCATCGGCGCCGACGTGCATGACTGGCACGCCTTGCTCGCAGAGCCCGGCACGCACGTCCACCTGTACGGCAAGGAAGAGGCCCGCGCCGGTCGCAAGATGGGCCATATCGTGCGTGTCCAACGCGATCCCGAAGCCTGCGCCAACCTGCCCGATGGCGACGGCTGCTGAATTGTGAGCCGGCTCTTCCGCTAGGGACTGAGACGAATCGCCCTGATGACGCACCGCCGCATTTGACGCATGACTCGGGGGTCCGCGGCGGTTTTCATTTACCGCCGAAGCCATGACCCGAATTTGTGGTGGCAGATGTCTTTGTCCGACGATCGCATCAAGGACCGCTTCTCCGAATGGCTGCGCGACCTTGCACGGCACATGGCCCAGTCCGGCCGCTATTGCAGCTGGCGGGTGATCCAGATCGAGCTGCGCTTCATGCAGGGTATCCGCGAGGCAGCGACCTGCTTCTCCGACGCGGCCATCCGCAGCGAACTTGATGCCCTTTGCCGCGAAGCGCAGAAGCGCGGCGGGCCGATCTTCATTGTGCCGGCCAAGAGCGAATCCAGCCTCCCGGCCACCGGCTGCTGAGGCTGGCGGGTCGCGCCGCCGACTGCCGCCGGCCCGCCGGAAAGTGAGCCGGCGCAAGGCGCCGCCTCCCGTTTCCAACGCAGCAAGGCGTGTGGACAAGCTCCCCCTCTTCTGGTAAGAGAGCGCTTCCTTCGGACAGGTCGAGGACAGGCGTACGCGCCATCTTCTGCGGTCCGGCGTTTCAGATCAGGTAAGGCTCCGGCTCGGCGCAACAGCTCGAAGAGGTAAACACGTGCAAGTTCTCGTCCGCGATAACAATGTCGATCAGGCCCTCAAGGCGCTCAAGAAGAAGATGCAGCGCGAGGGGATCTTCCGCGAGATGAAGCTGCGTGGCCACTACGAGAAGCCGTCCGAGAAGCGCGCCCGCGAGGAGGCCGAGGCCATCCGCCGCGCCCGCAAGCTGGCCCGCAAGCGCGCCCAGCGCGAAGGCCTGATCCCGTCCAAGCCGCGCCCCACCCGCTGAGACGTGAAGGTCGCTGAGGTCCGCAACGCCGGGCATTCGAGCTGACCGTCGAAAGCGTCCCCTCAGTCGGTTTTGAAGCTTTCCATCCGCGCGACTCCGGTCGCGCGGATTTGCTTTTGTCCGGTCCGCGCTTCGCGTGCGCCGCTTTTTGCGTGCTCCGCCTGGCGCCGCCTCTCGCCTGTCGCGCGCCTGTCTCCAAAGCCGTGGGAAGAGAAGATGTTGTTCGATCAGATTGCGGTGCAATCCGGTCGGCGCCTGCTCTAGACTGCCGTTGCGCCGGCATGCCGGGCCTTGATCCGGCTGCGGGTCGGACGGCCGGCGCAGGGGGCGGAAGGCCCCCGACAAGGGAGAAAGGCCGAATGGTCGCACGCGTGGTCACTGTCGAGCCCTTCGATATCGTCGTCTTCGGCGCCACCGGCGATCTCGCCCGCCGCAAACTCCTCCCGGCGCTGTTCGAGCGCGACCTCGCCGGCCAGATGCCGGACGACGCGCGCATCATCGGCACCTCCCGCCGCCCCCTACCCGATGAAGACTTCCGCGCTTTCGCACGCGATGCGCTCGGCGTGGCGGATGGCGTCGAGGACGTGGACCAGGCGGTGCTGGCCCGCTTCCTCAACCGGCTGACCTATGTGGCGGTCGATGCCCTCTCGGACGAGGGCTGGCCCGATCTCGCGGCGACCCTGAAGACGGGAGAAGATCGCGTCCGCGTCTTCTATCTGGCCGTTGGGCCTGACCTCTTCGATCCCATCTGCGCGCGCATCGGCGCGTTCGGTCTCGTCACGGACCTGTCCCGCGTGGTGGTGGAAAAGCCGGTCGGCAAGGACCTCGCCTCGGCCCAGAAGGTGAATGCCGCGGTCGGTCGCGTCTTCCGCGAGGAGGCGGTGTTCCGCATCGACCACTATCTCGGCAAGGAGACGGTGCAGAACCTGATGGCGCTGAGATTCGCCAACGCCTTGTTCGAGCCCGTGTGGAACAACGCGCACATCGACCATGTGCAGATCACCGTGGCCGAGAGCATCGGCACCGCCGGCCGCGCCGGCTATTACGACACGGCCGGCGCGCTGCGCGACATGGTGCAGAACCATATCCTCCAGCTCCTCTGCCTTGTTGCCATGGAGCCGCCCGTCTCCCTCGATGCGGACGCGGTGCGCGACGAGAAGCTGAAGGTGCTCAAGGCGCTGGAGCCCATCAACGAGAGCAATTTCGCGCAGATGACGGTGCGCGGCCAGTATCGTGCCGGAGCCTCGGCCGGCGGGGCAGTGCCCGGCTATCTGGAGGAACTCGGCTCCGGCGAGAGCAGCACCGAGACCTTCGTCGCCATCAAGGCGGAGATCGGCAACTGGCGCTGGTCCGGCGTGCCGTTCTACCTGCGCACGGGCAAGCGCCTCGCCTCGCGCGTGTCCGAGATCGTGGTGGCGTTCCGGCCTATTCCCCATTCGGTGTTCGACGATCACGCCGGCCCCATCATGGCGAACCGCCTCGTGATCCGCCTGCAGCCGGACGAGGGCGTGAAGCTGTGGCTGATGATCAAGGACCCTGGCCCCGGCGGCATGCGTCTGCAGCATGTGCCGCTCGACATGAGCTTCGCCTCCGTGTTCGGGGTGCGGAACCCGGACGCCTACGAGCGGCTTATCATGGACGTGGTGCGCGGCAACCAAACCCTGTTCATGCGTCGCGACGAGGTGGAAGCCGCCTGGCGCTGGGTGGATCCCATCCTCGACGCCTGGCGGGCCTCGCGTGACCAGCCCAAGCCCTACACGGCCGGGACATGGGGGCCTTCCGCCGCCATCGCCCTGATCGAACGGGACGGGCGCACCTGGACCGATGACGCCTGAGGCTGCCCGTGACCCCGCCGACAACACCCATCGCCCTCAACGCCTATGACGATCCGGCCGGCCTCGCCCGGGCGCTGGCCGTCCATGTGGCTGAGGCTCTGCGGCGCCGCATCGCCCAGAACGGCACAGCGAGCCTCGCCGTGTCGGGCGGGCGCACTCCGGTTGCCTTTTTCGAGGTGCTCGCCAGCGCGCCGATCGACTGGTCCCGCGTGGAGGTGACGCTCGTGGATGAACGCTGGGTGCCGGAGACGTCGGACCGCTCTAACGCCGCCCTTGTCCGGCGTCACCTGCTCAAGGGACCGGCTGCCGCCGCCCGCTTCCTGCCACTCTATACCGGTGCGCCAACACCGGAGGAGGGAATAGCGGAGGTTGCCGGGCGGGTCACTGCCCTCCCCTCCCCCTTCGCCGCCGTGGTGCTGGGAATGGGGGACGACGGGCATACCGCCTCTTTCTTCCCCGGCTCCGAGACGCTTGCCGCAGCCATCGATCCGACGACGCCGGAAGCCCTCGTGGCCGTGCGCGCCGACGCGGCAGGAGAGCCGCGCATCACCTTCACCCTGCCCCGGCTGGTTTCGGCAGACACGCTCGTGCTCCACATCGAGGGCATGACCAAGCGCGCCGTGCTGGAGCGCGCCTGTGCCGGCGGCCCTGTTGACGAATTGCCCGTCCGCTCCGTCCTCCGGGCGCGTGCGCCCCTCGACGTGATGTGGTGCCCCTGAGAAAAGAGGTCCGAGCCATGACTGATGACCAGCCGCGCGCGACCGACGCTGCCTTCGCCGCCCTCGACGCCGCCTGGAAAGGCCGGACCGGACGCATCGCCGACCTGTTCTCTGCCTCCGACCGCTTCGAGCGATTCTCCACCAGCTACGGCGACCTGCTGCTCGATTTCTCCAAGACCGCGCTGACCGAGGACACTTTGGCGCAGCTGCTGGATCTCGCCCGGGCCGCCGGTGTGGAACAGCTGCGGGATGCCATGTTTGCCGGCGATCACATCAATCTCACCGAGGACCGAGCGGTGCTGCACACGGCGCTCCGCAATCGCTCGGACGAGAGCATCCCGGTCGACGGCATCGACGTGAAGACAGGGATAGACGAGACCCTGCGCAATCTCGCCAGCTTCGCCTATGCGGTGCGCGAGGGGCGGATCGCCGGAGCTCGGGGCAATGCCTTCACCGACGTGGTGAACATCGGCATCGGGGGATCGGACCTCGGCCCGGCCATGGTGACCGGCGCACTCGCGCCCTATCACGACGGGCCACGCTGCCACTTCGTCTCCAACGTGGACGGCGCTCACATCGCCGACACGATCAAGGGGCTCAATCCCGCGACGACGCTGTTCATCGTCGCCTCCAAGACCTTCACCACCGTCGAGACGATGTGCAATGCGGGCACGGCCCGCGCCTTCATCGCGGATGCGCTAGGCGAAGCAGCGGTCGGCGACCATTTCGCAGCCGTCTCCACTGCGCTTGACCGGGTGGAGGCCTTCGGCATTTCGCGCGAGCGGACCTTCGGCTTCTGGGACTGGGTGGGTGGTCGCTATTCGGTTTGGTCCGCCATCGGCCTTCCGGTGATGATCGCCATCGGCCCGGACCGGTTCAGTGAGTTCCTCGCCGGCGCCGCGGCCATGGACGAGCATTTCCGCTCGGCGCCGCTGGACCAGAACATGCCGGTGCTGCTGGGCCTCGTCGGGATCTGGCACCGCAACGTCTGCGGCTTTCCCAGCCGAGCCATCATTCCCTACGACCAGCGGCTCGCCCGCCTGCCCGCCTACCTCCAGCAGCTGGACATGGAGAGCAATGGCAAGGGGGTCACCCGCGACGGACAGCCGGCGGCCCGTGGCACGGGACCTATCGTCTGGGGCGAGCCGGGCACCAATGCCCAGCACGCTTTTTTCCAGCTGCTCCACCAAGGCACCGATACCGTGCCGGTTGAGTTCCTGATTGCGGCTCAGGGCCACGAGGCAAACCTGACGAATCATCAGAACCTTCTGGTGGCCAATTGCCTCGCCCAGGCGGAGGCGCTGATGCGTGGCCGCACGCTGGAAGAAGCCGCGGCTCAGTTGGTGGAGAAGGGTTTCGATGCCGACAAGGTGGCGGCCATTGCGCCCCATCGTGTATTTCCCGGAGACCGCCCGTCCGTTACCATCGCCTATGCCGAGCTGGACCCGTTCTCGCTCGGCCGCATCATCGCGCTCTATGAGCACCGCGTGTTCGTCGAGGCGGCGGTGTGGGGAATCAACGCCTTCGACCAATGGGGCGTGGAACTGGGCAAGGAACTGGCGACCCAGTTCCTCCCGGCGGTCCAGGGCGGGCCGCTTCCCGCGGGTGCATCGGGCTCGACGGCGGGACTGCTCGCCCATCTCGGCGCGCTCCGGCAGGGCTGAAACGCCTGCTCTTCTCCTAATTGCCCTGCGCGCTTGTGCGCCCTTGCCGACGGAAGCGGGCAATGCTGCTATGCAGCATTGCGGGTCCGCCTCTGCGTATTTTGTATACCACGAGCTTGGACAAGCGCGGTACAAGGTGAGCGTACCGGGACGCGGAGGCGTCGGGCGAATTGGATCGAGCCCGACGAAACGCGCCGCATCCCTTCGGCATCATGCCGGGAGAGAGTTATGAACGCGCTTGAGCTTACGGCTTTCGGCCTTTTCGGGATCGTCCTCACCTTCGCCGCGAACGGCCTCACGGCCCAGAAGCCGTACATGACGGTTGCCGGCGGCCCTGGCATTCCGATTGAGGATGTCCTGCTGCAGACGCCCGAGCCTCGCTTTGCCCGCGTTGCCCCCTCCGCGGACTCCAAGGGCACCGCCTCGAACCTCGTCATGGTCCATGCGGGTCCCTTCACAGCTTCGGCCCCGCGCGGCAACTGAACAAAAAGAAGGGAGCGGCAAGCCGCTCCCTCAGTTGGGCCCGGGGTAGGTGGGCCGAAAGTTTGAGGCCGAGCCTCAGCCGGTGACCTTGGCGCTCGCCGGCTGGGCAGCAGCCTCGGCGGCGGCGCCGGCGACGAAGCGGCTGCGCATCGGCTTCAGGACGAAGATGGCCATGAGGGCGGCGATCGCATTGACCGCAGCGGTAATCATGAACACCAGGTCCCAGTTGCCGAGGCTCGCAACAGCCACCGAGGCCATCGGCACCACCAGAGAGGCCGTGCCCTTGGCGGTGTAGAGAAGGCCGGCATTGGTGGTGGCGAACTTGCCGCCGAAGGTGTCGCCGCAAGTGGCGGGGAAGAGCGAGTAGATCTCACCCCAGGCGAAGAACACGAGGCCGGTCAGCAGCACGAACAGCACCGGGTTGGAGCCGAAGTGCGCCAGGGCCAGCACACCCACCGCTTCGAGACCGAAGGCGATGAACATGGTGTTCTCACGGCCGATGTTGTCCGACACCCAGCCGAAGAAGGGACGGGTCAGGCCGTTCAGCACGCGGTCGATGGACAGCGCGAAGGTCAGCGCCGGCATCGTCAGGCCGAGGATGGAGACCGGCACGTCGGCGATCTTGAAGTCCTTGGCGATAGAGCCGAGCTGCGCGGTCGCCATGAGGCCACCAGCCGCCACCAGCACGAACATCAGGTACATCACCCAGAACACCGGGGCCTTCACCATCTCGCCTGGGCCGTAATTGCGACGGCTCTGGGTAGCGGATGCCTTGACCGGGGGAAGCTGGCCTTCCTTCGGCGCCTGCAGCAGCAGGGAGAGCACCATCACGACGGCGCCCTGCATCAGACCGAAGAACAGGAAGGTGTGCTCGTAGCCCTGCGACTTGATCATGGCCGCGATGGGCACGATCGTGAGGGCGGAGCCGGCGCCGAAGCCCGCAGCGGTGATGCCCGCGGCGAGACCGCGGCGATCGGGGAACCACTTCAGCGCGGAGCCGACGCAGGTACCATAGACCGCGCCCGCGCCGGTGCCACCGAGGGCCGCCGAGACATAGAGCATGGCGAGGCTGTCGGCCCGCGAATTCAGGAACCAGGACAGGGCGCACAGGATACCGCCGATGAACACGACGATCCGCGGGCCGAACTTGTCCACGAACCAGCCCTCAACGGGGACCAGCCAAGTTTCGAACAGCACGAAGATGGTGAAAGCGACCTGGATGGAGGCGCGGCCCCACTGGTGCTTCTCATTCATGGGCTCGACGAACAGCGTCCACCCATACTGAAGATTGGCGATCATCGACATGCAGATGACGCCGATGAGCAGTTGCAGCCAACGCCCTCCAATCGGGCCGCCGACAGGCGCTGCGGAGTTCTGAGCCATTTCCTTCCCTTTCTCACTGGGGATCATCGAGTGCGATGAACGGCCCGTGACGGTCGCCATTCTTGTTCGGGTCATTCATCGACCCGTTCGCGAACCACGACGGAAGATGAGGAAGGAATCTGGTATACAGAATGCCGTTACGGCTATGTAACTGTTACTTTCCCATGAAAACCAGACGTTAAAGGGCTATTTTGCCAAGCCGGCACCAGAACCCGCCCGCGAAAAGGGGGGCCTCCCAAGTTCCACATTGCGATCTCAGCAATCCAATGCAGAAGAGGGCGACGTACTCATCTTCTCGTCTACTTTGAGACATACGAACATGAGCCGAATCATTTTCCTTTTCTACATTGATGCGAGGGCCCAGCCAAGCCCCGCCATTTAAGCAAGGCGATCCCCTGGGCGGGACCAGATTCGCCATCACCGGCACCAATTCGGCCCTGCCATCTGCGCCTCAAACGAAAAAAGCCCCGGCCGAAGCCGGGGCTTGAGGGACCGCCAGATGGCGGTGGAGGGACTCGTTGGCGCGCGAGCAGGCCGCGCGGATCGAGGTGTGGCGTTTCTGGGAGGGGCCTCGCCCCTTTCCCGAACACCAGCGCCATCCAGGCGGCGCGCGACAGAGTCAATCCGGGCGGCTCTTTACCGCCCGGATTGGGAGACTTACGCCGTCGCCTGGCGCGTGGCCGTTGCCGCCGCAGCCGCCTCGGCATTGAGCCGGTGATGGCGGGCGAGCATGGGCCGCAGGACGAACAGGGCGGCGAAGGCGGCGGTCAGGTCCATGGCGGCGACCGTGTAGAGCACCGTGCTCCAGCTGCCGGTCGCTTCCATCAGCAGGTTGGCCAGCGGCACCAGCAGGGCGGCGAAGCCCTTCGCGGTGTAGAGCATGCCGTAGATCTTGCCGATGTGCTTGGAACCGAAGGTATCTGCCGCCGTGGCCGAGAACAGGGAGTAGACTTCACCCCAGGCCAGGAAGACGACGCCGGACAGGATCACAAACGCCCAAGGATTTGTCCCGAACGTTCCCAGCGCCACGATGCCGATACCTTCCATGGCGAAGGCGAAGAACATGGTCTTCTCACGGCCGATATGGTCGGAGATCCAGCCGAAGAAGGGACGCGAGAAGCCGTTCAGGATGCGGTCCAGCATCAGGGCGAACGGCAGCGCGGCCATGGTGAAGAAGTACAGGTTCACGTCGATGTGCTTGACGCCAAGGTCTTCGGCGATCACGCCCAGCTGCGCCACCGCCATCAGGCCGCCCGAGACGGTGAGGACGAACATGGTCAGCATCACGTAGAAGACCGGGGTGCGCAGGGCTTCACCGAGGGTGTAGTCCCGCCGGGACTGGGCCACCGTCGAGGAGAACGTCACCTCGCTCTTGCCCGGCGCCCGAAGGAAGCCGGCGGCAAGCATGATGACCGCGCCCTGCACGAGGCCGAAGGTGAAGAAGGTTTCCTGGTAGCCGCTCGACTTGATCATCGCGGCGATGGGCAGAATGGTCAGCACCGTGCCCGAGCCATAGCCGGCGGCCGTGAGGCCGACCGCAAGACCACGGCGATCCGGGAACCACTTCAGCGCGGCATTCACGCAGGTGGCGTAGACGCAGCCGACGCCGATGCCGCCGATGGCCGCCGCCACGTAGAGGGCTGTGAGCGAACCGGCATAGGAGTTCATCACCCAGCTGAGGCCGGTGAAGAAGCCGCCGACCAGCACCATCACGCGCGGGCCGTACTTGTCGATGAAGTAGCCCTCGATGGGCGTGAGCCAGGTCTGCACCACGACGAACACGGTGAAGGCCACCTGGACGGATGCGCGGGTCCAGCCGTGCGCCGAAACGATCTCGGGGACAAACAGCGTCCACGAATACTGGATGTTTGCTGCGGCCACCATGCAAACGACGCCGGCGACCAACTGGAGCCAGCGATTTGTCGCTGGCGCCTTCACTGCCATTTCGCTCATTTTTCCTACCCCTTAGACCATTTTTATATTTTTGATCTGATTGACCGCCCCACCCTCTTCTTGTCCCTCGTGGCGCGGCGTTTCGTTTTTCGGACGGTTCGTTCCCTCCCCGTCAGACAGCACCGGCGGCACGCATGCCGGCGATCTCTTCGGCCGAGAAGCCCACGCTCGCGAGGACCTCCTCGGTATGCTCGCCGAGGAGCGGCGCGCGCTCCACTGGCACGTGATTGGCGGACAGGCTGATGGGCGAGCCGACCGTCACATAGGTTCCACGCTCGGGGTGCGGCACCTCGACGAGGAAGCCGCGATCGTAGAGCGCGCGATCCTCCATGATGTCCTTGGTCGAGAGCACCGGGCCGCAGGGCACGTCGATGGCGTTGAGCGCCTCCATCACCTCAAACTTGGTGCGGCGGGCGGTCCAGCGCTCGATGATCTCGAAGCACTGATCCAGCCGTTGGGCGCGGGCCTCGTGGGAGGCGAATTTGGGATCGTCGATCAGGTCCTTGCGGCCCACGAGGCGCATCAGCGGCGCCCAGCCCTGGGGCTGGATGATGACGTAGCAATAATCGTTCTCGCCGCCGGGAGCGCAGCGCAGGGCCGCGCCGGGCTGGCCGCCGCCGGAGCAGTTCCCGGCCCGCGGCACGCATTCGCCGGACGGGGCGCCGGGATATTCACCGAGCGCGCCCGCGTCGAGGCGCTGCTGGTCGCGCAGCTTCACCCGGAGCAGGTTGACCACGCAGTCCTGCATGGCCACGTCCACCTTCTGGCCCTCGCCCGTCACGGTGCGCTGGAACAGAGCTGCGAGGATGCCGGCGACGCAATGGATGCCGGTGCCGGTGTCGCCAATCTGGGCGCTGGAGGCCGTCGGCGGTCCGGAACGCCAGCCGGTCGTGCTCATAGCCCCGCCCATCGCCTGGGCAATGGTCTCGTAGGCCTTGGCGTCAACGCCCGAGGCTTCGGCGAAGCCGCGGATGGAGGCATAGATCAGCCGCGGGTTGCGGACGCGCACCTGCTCATAGCCGAAGCCCTGACGGTCGAGCACGCCGGGGCCGAAATTCTCGACCAGCACATCGCAGGTTTCCACGAGGCGGTTCAATGCCTCCTGGCCGGCGGGGGTCTTGATGTTGAGAGTGACGCTCTTCTTGTTGGCGTTGAGCATGGTGAAATAGAGACTGTCCACGTTGGACTTGTCCCTCAGCTGCGACCGGGTGATGTCCCCACGCCGCGGCATTTCCACCTTGATGACATCCGCGCCCAGCCACGCAAGAAGCTGCGTCGCCGAGGGGCCGGACTGAACGTGCGTCATGTCCAGGACGCGCACGCCGTCAAGCGCCTTGCCCATGCACCCACTCCCGGAAATTCCTGCCCTGTTTCGGTGCCGGTCTGCGCCGGCTTGGACGTGCCCCCAGAGATACGATCGGAGGGAACATTCCCTGGCATTTCAAGTTTTGAATTACGTATGCCAGATACAGAACTGTAACACTGCGTTCGCCCATTCGCAAACGGGTTTTGAGTCATTCTTAGACCAAAGTCGGAAAAAACGTCGGGGCCGCAGCGGGATACAGGCGGCCCCGATGGCTGCCAGCGCCTCAGCGCAGGGCGGCGAGGCCGGCTTCGATACCGCCCGAAACGGCCTCAAGTGCCGGCTGGGCCTCGGATTCCTTAAGGTAATGCCGCATGAGGTCGGTCGCGCTGATGACGCCGACCAGGGCGTAGCTCTCAATCACCGGCAGATGACGCACCTGATGCTCCACCATCAGCCGAAGCACCGCCTCTATGGTGTCTTCAAGAGTGCAGGAGATGACCTCTCGCTTGAGCAGCGAGGCCAGCACCACCTTCGGCGTATTGGCGCCATGCTCCAGAACCGCGCGGGTCACGTCCCGCTCGGAGAAGACCCCCACCACCGTGTTGCCCTCGGTGCGGCAGACATCCTTGACGATGACGGAGGAAATGTTCTCCCGCTTCATCACGAGCACGGCGTCGGCCACCGTCTCGTGCATGCGCAGGGTGATGATGCGGGTGTCACGTTTTTCCCGCAGGATATCGTCCACGGTAATCATTGGCGTGTCCTCCCCTGGCGAATGCTCGCCCAATGCCACGGCGAAGCGCCGTCCGGCAGGGTGGGGCATTGTTCGCCCATCTCCCCCCGATCATCGTGGTATTCAAAATACATCCTGTCAACGCAAGAAGCGTCCCGCATCTGCGCAGAAGATGCTGCGTTGCCGAAAGACTAGGGAGAGGCTGCGGCATCGCTTGCCAGCGCGCTCTTCCTCGCATGTGATATGATGTATTTGGTGCGCAAGACGGGAATCACTTCAGGCCCGCCGGAACGCCGCAAGCCTAAGGCGAAGGGGTGCGATGACGTACCAGGATATCAACGTGAAGCCGATCGAGACGGAATCGAGCTTCCGGATGAAGGCCTACAAGGCGCTGAAGGCGGCCATCATGGAGATGGACATCTACAGCCACCCCGAGGAAATCCGCCTTGAGGAGCGCCAGCTTTCGGAGAAGCTCGGGGTGTCGCGCACACCCATCCGCGAGGCGATGACCCTTCTTGAGCAGGAGGGCTTCGTGCGCTCCGTGCCGCGCCGGGGCATCTTCGTGGTGCGCAAGACCAAGCAGGAAATCATCGAGATGATTACCGTCTGGGCGGCGCTGGAGAGCATGGCGGCGCGGCTCGCCTGCGAGCGCGCTACCGAGGCCGAGATTCGCCAGTTGCGTGAGAACGTCCGCGCCTTCGCAAACCGGAACCCGGAGGAGTTCGTCTCCGAATATTCGGAAGCCAACCTCGCCTTCCACAAGCTCATCATCCGCATGTCCGGCTGCGCCCTGATCGCGGAGACGACGGAAAACCTGTTTCCCCACATGCGCGGCGTCCGGAAGGTCACCATCGGCCAGGCGCACCGGGCCCAGCGGTCCATCGTCGACCACACCCACATCGTCGAGGCCATCGAGAAGCGCGACCCGGACCTCGCCGAGCGCCTCGTCCGCGAACACACCCTCGGCCTCGCCAAGCACGTGGCGGAGCATGGCGAGTTCCTGAACTAGCCTTCTCCTTGCACGAACCGACAAAAGAAAAGGGCCGGCACCCGCGTGCCGGCCCTTCCTATTTTCGCGCGCAAACGGCTCAGGCCGCCTTGTGCTTCTCGATCATCGTGACGAAGCGGTCGAACAGGTAGTGGCTGTCCTGCGGGCCGGGGCTCGCCTCGGGGTGGTACTGCACCGAGAACACCGGCTTGTCGGCCAGCGCGATGCCGGCATTGGAGCCGTCGAACAGGGAGACGTGGGTCTCCACCGCGTTCGTCGGCAGGCTGTCACGATCAACGGCGAAGCCATGGTTCATGGAGGTGATTTCCACCTTGCCGGTGGTGAGGTCCTTCACCGGGTGGTTCGCGCCGTGATGGCCCTGATGCATCTTCACCGTGCGGCCGCCGACGGCGAGGCCGATCATCTGGTGGCCGAGGCAGATGCCGAAGGTGGGCACGCCCTTCTCGATCACCTTCTGGATCACAGGCACCGCATATTCCCCCGTGGCCGCCGGATCGCCGGGGCCGTTGGAGAGGAACACGCCGTCCGGCTGGAGCGCGAGGATGTCCTCGGCCGAGGTTGTGGCGGGCACCACGGTGACCTTGCAGCCGGCGCGGGCGAGCAGGCGCAGGATGTTGCGCTTCACGCCGTAGTCGATGGCGACCACATGGTGGCGCGGGGCCTCCTGCCGGCCGTAGCCGGTCTCGGCGTCCCAGGTGGTCTCGTCCCAGCCGAACCGCTGCGCAGAGGTCACGCCGGGCACGAGGTCCATGCCGACGAGGCCGGGCCAGGCGCGGGCTTCCGCCTTCAGCGCCTCGATGTCGAACACGCCATCGGGGGCATGAGCGATGACCGCATTGGGCATGCCCGCCTCACGGATGAGGGCGGTGAGGGCGCGGGTGTCGATGCCGGTGATTCCCGGGATGCCGCGGGCCTTCAGCCAGTCGTCGAAATGACGCGTGGCGCGATAGTTGGACGGGTCCGTCACCGCGGTGCGCAGCACCACCCCGCGCACGCCGGAGGCCGAGGCCATGGACACCGTCTCGATGTCCTCCTCGTTGGTGCCGACATTGCCGATATGCGGGAAGGTGAAGGTGATGATCTGCCCGGCGTAGGAGGGATCCGTTAGGATTTCCTCATAGCCGGTGATGGCGGTGTTGAAGCACACTTCGCCGGCGAGATGGCCGGTGGCGCCGATGCCGAAGCCTTCGAGCACCGTACCGTCGGCGAGCACGAGCAGGGCGGTGGGCCGGGGCTCGGCCCAGCCCTCGGTGGCGTTGGGGGCGTGGTCTTGTTCGCTGGTCATGGATCGCCTAGATAGAGGCTCGCGCGCCGCGTTTCCAGCGCCTCTCGCAGGAATTTGTGCGCCCCCAGCGCCGCCGGCCGGATGGCCGCGCGAACCTGCTGCCGGAACTGGCGCCACCCAACACAGGACGGACGATCGTGCTTCGCGACGACATCAACGCGGCTCTGAAAGAGGCGCTAAAGGCCCAGGATAAAAAGAGAACCGGGACGCTCCGCCTCATCAATGCGGCGCTCAAGGACCGGGATATCGAGCAGCGGGGACATGGCAAGGACCCGCTCAATGACGACGAATTGCGCGCCCTGCTCGCCAAGATGGTGAAGCAGCGGGAAGAGAGCGCCAAGATCTATGACGAGGGCGGCCGCCCGGAGCTTGCCGCGCAGGAGCGCGAGGAAATTACCTACATCCAGGCCTTTCTGCCCAAACAGCTTTCCGAGGCCGACACGCGCGCCGCCATCGCCGCGGTGATCGCCGAGATCGACGCCAAGGGCATCAAGGACATGGGCCGCACCATGGCCGTCCTGAAGGAGCGCCACGCCGGCGCCCTGGATTTCGGCAAGGCGTCCGGCTGGGTCAAGGAAGCGCTGACGGCGGCCTGACCGGGCCGGTTCACACCACGTTTCCGGGTGAGGTTCAGGGGCGGAATCGGTGACGTTCGGCAGATGCCGGTCCCGCCTCCGCCCCTTTTCTCATTTCCGGCTCCAGATCTGCCGGTCGACTCCGGGGGGCAGGTCGGCCATCTCGTCGGCGACGAACACCGGCTCCTTCCCCGACTTCCGCTGCGTAAGATAGTCCTTCGTCAACCGCACCACCGTGCCCGAGAGCAGGACGATGGCGACGAGGTTGATGGAGGCCATCAGCCCCATGGAGGCGTCCGCCGCGTTGAACACGGTGGCGACGCTCTGCAGCGATCCCCACACAACCATGGCCAGCAACGCAAGGCGCAGGATGATGACGCCCGAGACATGGCCGTGCCCGAGGAAGACCAGTGCATTCTCGGCATAGGAATAGTTGCCGATGATGGAGGTGAACGCGAAGAAGAAGATGGCGATGGCGATGAAGTAGCGCCCGAGATCGCCCACATGGACCTGCAGCGCGGCCTGGGTGAGCTGGGTTCCGGTGAGCTGGGCCGAGGGCTCCACCTCCGACAGGAGGATGAGCAGCGCGGTGGCGGTGCAGATCACGATGGTGTCGATGAACACGCCCAGCGACTGCACGAAGCCCTGGCTCACCGGGTGGTGGGGATCGGGCGTCGCCACGGCCGCGATATTGGGGGCGCTGCCCATGCCCGCCTCGTTGGAGAACAGGCCGCGCTTCACCCCGTTCATCATGGCCGCCGCCACCGAGCCGGCGACGCCGCCCGCCGCCGCGCCGACGCCGAAGGCGCTGCCGACGATATGGGCGAGGACGCTCGGCACCAAAGTGATGTGGGTGGCGAGCGCATAGACGGCGAGGGCCACATAGGCGAGGGCCATGAAGGGCACCACCAGCTCGGCAGTGCGGGCGATGGCGGCGATGCCGCCGAAGATAATGACGCCCGAGAGCACGGCGATCACCAGCCCGGTGCCGAGCTTGGGCACGCCGAAGGCGCCCTGCACGGCATCGGCGATGGAATTGGCCTGCACCGCGTTGAACACCAGCCCGAACGACGGGATGAGGCAGACCGAGAACAGCCCGCCCGCCCACGAGGCCTTGAGGCCATGGGCGATGTAGAAGGCCGGGCCCCCGCGATAGCGGCCCTCGTCGTCCTTCACCTTGTAGAGCTGGGCGAGCGTGCTCTCGGCGAAGGCGGTGGCCATGCCCAGCGCCGCCACCACCCACATCCAGAAGATGGCCCCCGGCCCGCCGAGGGTCAGCGCCACCGCGACGCCGGCGATGTTGCCGGTGCCGACGCGCGAGGCGAGCGAGGTACACAGGGCCTGGAACGGGGTGATGCCCGACTTGTCGGTGTCGTTGGAGCGCAGCACCGAGCGCAGCATCTCGGGGAAATGGACGATCTGCACGAAGCCGAGCCGCAGCGTGAAATACACGCCCACCGCCAGCAGCCCGTAGATCAGGATGTAGCCCCAGAAGATGGTGTTGAGGAAATCGATCACCGCATCCATGTCAGCCAGCCCCCCGCTGAATGGCCAAGCTTATCAGCGTGACCTTGGCGGTCCATCCCTTCCGGCACCGGTCGCGCCACTTTCCGGACACATTTCGGCGACGGCGGGAGGGTGTGGATAGAGGGGATTGCGGGGGCGGACCGCTCTCGCGCCCCGGACGCATGCAGCGACAGTGGAATGCGAGCCGGGCCCAGCGCGAGGGCCCGCCGAAGGCGCTGCCGAACCCCAGCGCTCTCAAGCTTTGCCCCGCTGCGCGGGCACTTT
>NZ_JBQUYZ010000003.1:86000-511227 GCF_056314105.1 Xanthobacter sp. DMC12
ACGCATGCAGCGCAGCGGAATGCGAGCCGGGCCCAGCGCGAGGGCCCGCCGAAGGCGCTGCCGAACCCCAGCGCTCTCAAGCTTTGCCCCGCTGCGCGGGCACTTTTGTGCTGGACCCCGGATCAGCGCTCCGACTTTCGCCATCGCTTGTCCGGGGAACAGCTCTCGTGCCTCGAACGCGTCTCCGGGGTGCAGCCCGCTCCGCACCGTCGCGTGTCCGGGGAACCGTCCTCGCGCCCCGGACGCATGCAGCGCAGCGGAATGCGAGCCGGGGCCCAGCGCGAGGGCCCGCCGAAGGCGCTGCCGAACCCCAGCGCTCTCAGGCTTTGCCCCGCTGCGCGGGCGCTTTTGCGCTGGACCCCGGATCGGCGCTCCGGCTACGCCGTCGCTTGTCCGGGGAACGGGTCAAGACAGCCAGTCTTCGGCCAGGTCACGCCACTCGGGATTGGTGCGTTCGATGAGCGCCAGCTTCCAATCCCGGTGCCATCTCTTCAACCTTCGCTCGTGAGCGCGGGCGGCCTCCAGTTCGTCGAACAAATCCACATGCACGAGGAGGTGGACGGTATATTTGCGGGTGAAGCCGGCAACGGCTCCGGAGCGATGCTCGAACAGCCGGCGGGCCAGATCATTCGTGACGCCCACATAAAGCGTCCCGTTGCGGCCGCTCGCGAGGATGTAGAAGGCGAAGCTTGGCATTGCCCAACGGTAACAGGATTTCGGCGCCGCTGCGCGGCAGAGGTATTCCCTGGTCCCCGGATCAGCGCTCCACCTTCGGTGTCGCTTGTCCGGGGGACGGCCTGCCCCCTGTTTCCCCCTCCCCCCATTCCCGGCTACACTGAAGGGCTGATCTTCCGGCGCCCTGCCCGCGCCCCTCACAGACTGCCGGCCCCAATCGCCCATGCGCTTTTCGCCCGCCTTTCTCGACGAGATTCGCGCCCGGCTTCCGGTGTCGGAGGTGGTCGGCCGTCGGGTGAAGCTGAAGAAGCAGGGGCGCGAATTCGCCGGGCTGTCGCCTTTCAATGCGGAGAAGTCGCCGTCCTTCTTCGTCAACGACCAGAAGGGCTTCTACCACTGCTTCTCCTCCGGCAAGCACGGCGACGTGTTCGATTTCCTGATGGAGACGGAGGGGGCCTCCTTCGGCGAGGCGGTGGAGCGGCTGGCCGCCATGGCCGGGCTGTCGCTGCCGCAGGAGACGCCGGAGGCTGCCGCCAAGGAGCAGCGGCGGCGCACGCTCCATGAGGTGATGACGCTGGCGGCCAAGCATTTCGAGGCCAATCTGCAGTCGCGCCTCGGCGCCAAGGCGCGCGGCTATCTGGCGGACCGGGAGATCGGCCCCGCCACGCAGAAGAAGTTCGGCCTCGGCTACGCGGCGGGCGAGCGCTTCAACCTGAAGGAGGCGCTGGGCAAGGAGGGCGTCTCCGTCGCCGACATGGTGGAGGCGGGCCTGCTGATCGCCGGGGAGGACATTCCCGTCCCCTACGACCGCTTCCGCGACCGGGTGATGTTCCCCATCACCGATCTCAAGGGCCGCGTCGTGGCCTTCGGCGGGCGGGCGCTGGAGAAGGATGTCCCGGCAAAATACCTCAATTCCCCGGAGACCCCGCTCTTTCACAAGGGCTCCCTGCTTTACAACGGCTTTGCCGCCCGCGCCGCCGCCCAGTCCGGCGCCCGCGTCATCGCCGTGGAAGGCTATGTGGATGTGATCGCCATGGTCGAGGCGGGCTTTGGCGGTGCTGTGGCACCGCTTGGCACGGCCCTCACCGAGGAGCAGCTGCAATTGCTCTGGCGCATGTCGGAGGAGCCGCTGCTGCTGTTCGACGGCGACAAGGCCGGCCGGCGGGCCGCCCATCGGGCCATCGACCTCGCGCTGCCGCACCTCAAGGCCGGCCGCAGCCTCTCCTTCGCCACCCTGCCGGACGGGCAGGACCCCGACGACCTGATTCGCCGCTCCGGCCGCGAGGCCATGGAGCAGGTGCTGGCGCAGGCGCGGCCTCTCGCTGCGGAACTCTGGGCGCGCGAGAGCGAAAATGCCTCCCTCGAAACGCCCGAGCGTCGCGCGGGGCTGGAAGGCCGGCTGAACGAGGTGGTGAACGCCATCGGCGACGAGACGGTGCGCAAGCACTACCGGGCCGATCTGATGGGCCGGTTCAACGCCCTCGTCGCCCCCGCGGATCGCGCGCGCGGCCCCGGTCGCGGGGGTGGCAGCCGGGAGAGCTGGTCGCCCGGGTTCACCCCCGGACGGGGGCGCGGCGGAAAATTCCCGGGCAAGCCCTCCGCCCCGCCGCTGGCCCCGCGCGGACAGGAGATTGCAAGGAGCGCGCTGGTGCGCGGCCCCATGGCCGCCCTGCCCCGCAACGAGGCGCTGCTGCTGTTCTGCCTCATCAATCACCCCTTCCTGCTGGACGAGGCGGGCGAGGAGGTTTCGAGCCTGCCCTTCGCCAATCCGGAGGCCGACCGGCTGCGCCGCGCCCTCATCGAGGCCCATCTGGAGGGGCTGGATGCGGACGCCCTCGCCGAGCATCTCGGCCGCTCCGATCTCGACGCCCTGACCCGTCGGGTGAAGGCCCTCGCCAACCCCCGGCACGACTGGCCAGCTTATTCGGATACCGCAGAAGCCGATGTCCGGCTCTGGTGGCATCAGCGCACGGCCTTGCATCGCAAGGCTCACGCGCTATCTAGAGAGTTGAAGGAAGCCGAGCGCACGCTGGGGGAGGACCCGAGCGAGGCCAATTTCGCCTGGCTCAGGGATGTCCGCGAGCGCCTGTCGGCGATCGACGGAACCGAGGCGCTGGTGGAAGGGTTCGGTGCATCTTCGGGCCGCTCGGCGGTCCGGTCGCTGTAGGAATTTGAAGCCGAAGCGGCACAATTTGGCCAAGAGCCTCTGGCATGGCCCGCGTGGCGGGTGCATGCGGGACGCTCCGGCCCACGGGACGGAAGGCAGCCTGCCGCCGACGACCATAGGGGTTGGAAGCGCGTTCAGGCTGGTTTAACGGGATGGCGTCAAAAAGGCCGCTCCCGGGTTCAAGGGCAAAAGGTGGCGAGGCCGAGGAGCCGCGCCGCCGTTCTGCTGTTGGAAATCGGCGGGATCAGCAGGAGAAGTCGATGGCGAAGCAATCTTCCGAAGCCACAGAGGCCCCGGAAAAGGAGACCGACGCCCCCGACGGGCCGTTGCTCGACCTGTCCGACGCCGCTGTGCGGAAGATGATCAAGAACGCCAAGCGGCGCGGTTACGTGACCTACGAGCAGCTCAACGAGGTGATGCCTTCCGAGGAAGTCACCTCCGAGCAGATCGAGGACACCCTCGCGATGCTCAACGACATGGGCATCAACGTCATCGAGGCCGAGGAAGCCGAGGCCGAAGAGGGCGCCGAGGAGACCGAGACGCCGGACGAGCCGGAAGAGGCCGAAGGCGGCGAGCTGACGGAGGCCGCCCCGCGCGCCGTCGCCCGCGCCGAGACCAAGTCCGAGCCGGCCGAGCGCACCGACGACCCGGTGCGCATGTACCTGCGCGAGATGGGCTCGGTGGAGCTGCTCTCCCGCGAGGGCGAAATCGCCATCGCGAAGCGCATCGAGGCGGGCCGCGAGGCCATGATCGCCGGCCTGTGCGAGAGCCCCCTCACCTTCCAGGCCATCATCATCTGGCGCGACGAGCTGACCGAAGGCCGCGTGCTGCTGCGCGACATCATCGATCTCGAAGCCACCTACGCCGGCCCCGAAGGCAAGAACCCGCCCGCCGCCCTCGGCGAGGAGGCGGCGCTCGCCCCCGAGGCGGGCGAGGACGGCCTGCTCGGCGACGGCGCCGGCCCCGAGGGCGAGGAAGACGACATGGAGAATTCCATGTCCCTCGCCGCCATGGAGGCGGAGATCAAGCCGAAGGTGGTGGAGACCTTCGACCGCATCCATTCCAGCTACACCAAGCTGCGCCGGCTGCAGGACCAGAACGTCGAATCCAAGCTCAAGAACGAGACCCTCTCGCCCGCGCAGGAGCGCAAGGCGAAGAAGCTCAAGGAAGAGCTGGTCGGCGACGTGAAGAGCCTGTCGCTCAACCAGGCCCGCATCGACGCGCTGGTGGAGCAGCTCTACGAGATCAACAAGCGCCTCGTGGGCTATGAGGGCCGCCTGCTGCGTCTCGCCGACAGCTACGGCGTCTCCCGCGACGACTTCCTGAAGAACTACATGGGCGCGGAGCTGGACCCCAAGTGGGTGCTGCGCGTCTCCAAGCTCGGCACCAAGGGCTGGAAGGGCTTCGTCGCCCACGAGAAGGACACCATCCACGAACTGCGCGGCGACATCCACGCCCTGGCCACCGAGACGGGGCTGGAGATCGCCGAGTTCCGCAAGATCGTGCAGATGGTCCAGAAGGGCGAGAAGGAAGCCCGCCAGGCCAAGAAGGAAATGGTGGAGGCGAACCTCCGCCTCGTCATCTCCATCGCCAAGAAGTACACCAACCGCGGCCTGCAGTTCCTGGACCTCATCCAGGAGGGCAACATCGGCCTGATGAAGGCGGTGGACAAGTTCGAGTACCGCCGCGGCTACAAGTTCTCCACCTACGCCACGTGGTGGATCCGCCAAGCCATCACCCGCTCGATCGCCGACCAGGCGCGGACCATCCGCATCCCGGTCCACATGATCGAGACGATCAACAAGATCGTCCGCACCTCGCGGCAGATGCTGCACGAGATCGGCCGCGAGCCCACCCCCGAGGAACTGGCCGAGAAGCTCGGCATGCCCCTCGAGAAGGTGCGCAAGGTGCTGAAGATCGCCAAGGAGCCCATTTCCCTCGAAACGCCCATCGGCGACGAGGAGGATTCGCACCTCGGCGACTTCATCGAGGACAAGAACGCCATCCTGCCCATCGACGCCGCGATCCAGAGCAATCTGCGCGAGACGACGACCCGGGTTCTGGCCTCCCTCACCCCCCGCGAGGAGCGCGTGCTGCGCATGCGCTTCGGCATCGGCATGAACACGGACCACACGCTGGAGGAAGTCGGCCAGCAGTTCTCCGTGACGCGCGAGCGTATCCGCCAGATCGAGGCGAAGGCGCTGCGCAAGCTCAAGCACCCGAGCCGGTCGCGCAAGCTGCGCTCCTTCCTCGACAACTGAGCGGCGCTCATCCCAAACGCAAAGACGGCAGGCCTCGGCCTGCCGTTTTCGTTTGGGCCTACCGCGCCGGCGCCTCCACGAGGAGCCCGACGATGCGCCGGACCACGGGCAGGACGAGCAGCAGGGTGGGAAACGCCACGAGCCAGGAGAGGCCCCACGCCACCGGCCAGGTGGCGAGGAAGTCCGGGCCGAAGCCGAGGCTGCGCCCGGTGGCGATGGCCGAGACCACGAAGGTCATCAGCACCGACAGCACCAGCGGCATGACGAAGCCGGCATAGCGTGCCGGCAGCTTGCGGAGAAGTTTGTAGGAAGCAGGCTTTGAAGAGGCCATCGGGCCATCCTTCTTCGGATGGTCCCGGAGGTCCGGATCGCAACGCGCATCCGACCGGCCGGGACCGGAGTTGGATGCGTTGCCTGACGTCGGACGCTTACGGCGCAGCAGAAGCTGCGCAGGCGGATAAAGCGCCGAACGGCCCGCGCCGTCAAGGGGGCGTGAAGGGCACCGCAGGCCGCCCCCGGAACGATTGCCCGCCCTCGTCATTGTCCCTGTAACCGGCCCGCACGCGGCGCGCCGGAATTGCGGGCCTCGGCCACGGGCCGCCCGCGCGAAACTCAAACATGGAGGCTCACATGCCCGGTCCTCTGGACGGCAAGCGCATTCTCATCCTCGCCACCAACGGCTTCGAGCAGTCCGAGCTGGAGGTGCCCCGCGACCGGCTCAAGGAGGCCGGCGCGCAGGTTCACGTCGTCTCGCCCGAGCGCGGCGAGATCAAGGGCTGGGACAAGAAGGACTGGGGCCGCGCGGTGCCCGTGGACAAGACCCTCGCCGAAGTGCGGGAGAACGACTACGACGCCCTCGTCCTGCCCGGCGGCCAGATCAATCCCGACCTGCTGCGGGTGGAGCCGGCGGCCATCGGCCTCATCAAGTCCTTCTACGATGCCGGCAAGACGGTGGCCGCCATCTGCCACGCTCCGTGGCTGCTGGTGGAGGCGGGCCTCGCGAAGGGCAAGCGCATGACCTCCTACAAATCCATCCGTACGGACGTGGAGAATGCCGGCGCGCGCTGGGAGGATGCCTCCGTCGTCACCGACAACGGCCTCATCACCTCCCGCAACCCCGGCGATCTTGAGGATTTCAGCCGCAAGATCATCGAGGAAGTGCGGGAAGGAAGGCACGACCGCCGCGCGGCGTAGGGCGCTGGCGCCGGCCGCGGCTCGAAACGCGGCCGGCGCACAACCGCCCTGCGCGTGCGCCCCTTGCGGCAGACGGGTGGCGTCGCTATCTGCGGTTCACGCCCCAAAGAGGCTGCCCAAGAGGCTGCGTTGCCATGGAAAACCTGAAACTCATCGCCCTCGACGAGGAAGACCTCGCCATTTTCTCTGCCCATCTTCAGGATGCGGTGGTGAAGACGGTGGACATGGGTTTCCTGCCCCGCCTCCAGCGCTTTGCCCTGGTGCTGAACCGCTTCGACTGGGACCAGAAGGTGCTCGCCAACGAGACGGTGCGGCGCCGCACCGGCCTGCACTTCGAGCGGGTGCGGGACGTGAAGTGCCGCGGCATGGAAGAGGCACGGCGCACCGGCGTGCTCAACCTCCTCGCCGTCACCTTCATGGCCGGCGATGCGCCCTCGGGCTTCGTCTATCTCACCTTCTCCGGCGGTGCCGAGGTGCGGCTCGAAGTGGAGTGCATCGAGGCCGGCCTCAGGGATCTCGGCCCCGCCTGGGGCTGCACCCATGCACCAAAGCATCCCGAGGTCGCCACCCCTGCGGCCGGCGTCGGCGGTAGCACGGGACAGGGTTGAACGGCGGTATTTCCCGCTCCCGACACTTGAAGACGCAGGTGATCCGGCGACGGGTCTCCGCCGTAAGCTGTTAAACAAGCAGCTGATGAGGCTTGCGAACTGCCCGGCCACGGCTAAGCTTGCTGAGACCTGCCTGCCGCGTGATGGAGTTCGACTCCTGGATGGAGTTCGACTCCTGGCCTTCGATGGCAGGCCGGAGACTGGCAGAGGATCGCATTCGTATAACCATGTCCCCGCGGCCTCCAGACTCTCCATTCCGTCGTCGTTGGTTTTTGATCTACGGCAGCATCCTTCTCGCATCGATCGCGGCCTATCTTGCCCTCCTGCGCGCGCACCTCGTCCATTCCCTGTTCACCCTGGGCGAGGCACACGAAGAGTGGCATCTGGATGAGGTTTTCGCTGGCTGGACCGTCGCGACCCTCGCGCTCATCGCATTACTGATCGTTCGCGAGCACCAGTTGCGCCGGCTGGTGCTCCAGCAGCGGGAAACGCAGAAGCAGGCCGACGACGCCTCCGCGTTCGACAGCCTCACCGGCATCGCCAACCGCATTCAATTCGAAGCGGATTTCAGCCGCGCGCTGAAGGACGCCCATGCCAGGGGCACGCGCCTCGCCCTCCTCGTGGTCGACGTGGACCTTCTGCGTTCGGTCAACGAGGCACACGGGCATGGTGCCGGCGATGATGTCCTGCGCCAGCTGGCGACGCGCCTCGTCTCGGTGCCCCACCGCAGCGGCATGGTCGCACGCCTGGGCAGCGGCGAGTTTGCCGTCCTCTTTCCCATGGGCGCGGACGAGACCGACGAGCTGTTCCGCCTCGCAAGCCGCATCCTGTCGCGTCTGCGCGAACCGTTCGATTGCAACGGCGCGCGTGTCGACATCACGGCGAGCATCGGCATCAGCAAATACCCGCGCGACGGGTCGTCGGTGACGGTGCTGCTGCAGGCGGCGGAGAAGGCCCTCCGGCAGGCCAAGGCTGCGGGCAAGGATTGCTACGCGCTCTACGATTCGAGCCTCGATGCCCGCGGCCGCGAGCGCCGGCTTCTGGAGATGGATTTCCGCCGGGCGCTGGAGACCGGCGAGATCGTGGCGCAATACCAGCCGGTGATCGACCTGAAGAGCGGCGAGACGGTGGGATGCGAGGCGCTGGCCCGCTGGCAGCACCCCAAGCGCGGCCTTATCTCCCCCGCCGAGTTCATTCCCATCGCCGAGGACGAAGGCCTGATCGACCCTTTGTTCACCGCAACGCTCCGCCGGGTGGGGGAGGATATCGCGGCATGCGGCACCGCCCTGCCGGTGGCGGTCAACCTCTCGCCCGTCCAGCTCGTGGACCCGCACCCGCCGCGGCGCATCCTCGATCTGCTGAAGCAGCTGAACATACCTCCGGAGCAGATCGAACTCGAAATCACCGAGACGGGCCTGCTTCTGGACTTCCAGACCGCGCGCCGCTCGCTGGCCGCCCTCAAGGCCGCGGGGGTGCGCATCTCCCTCGATGATTTCGGCACCGGCTTTTCCAGCCTGCGCCACCTCAACGAGCTGCCGATCGACAAGATCAAGATCGACCGCTCCTTCACGCGACGCATCGCCACAGAGGCGCAGAGCTGCAAGATCATCGCCGCCATCATCAGCCTCGGGCGCACGCTCGGCCTCATCACCGTCGCCGAGGGCGTGGAGACCGAGGCGGAGGCCGATTTCCTGCGCGGGCAGGGCTGCCAGCTCGGGCAGGGCTATCTGTTTTCCCGTCCGCTCTGGCCGAAGGATGCCTTCGCCACCGCGAGCCCCGCCCCACACTGACGCCGACGCCGCGCGGATGGGCGGCTCGGCGCGGCACGGTTGCGTCGCCGGGCCTGCCGCACCGCTTGGGGCTTCCCTCGCGCGCGAACCTGCTCTAGCAAGGCGGCATGCCGATCCGCCTGACCATCAGCCAGCCTGATTTCCCCGAGCGTTTCATCGATTTCCTCGGCTCCAAGCGCGAGGCGTCCGTGGACGTGCAGGACAAGGTGTCCGCCATCATCGCCGACGTCCGCGCCCGCGGCGACCGGGCGCTGGTGGACCTGTCGCGCACCTTCGACCGGGTGGACCTCGACGCCCTCGGCATCAGGGTAAGCGACGCCGAGCTGGACGCGGCCCTCGCCTCCATCCCGGAAGACACCCGAGCGGCGCTGGACTTCGCCAAGGCGCGCATCGAGGCGCACCACGCCCGCCAGAAGCCGGCGGACGAGACCTATGTGGACGCGGCCGGCGTCACCCTCGGCCATCGCTGGACCAGCGTGGACGCGGTGGGCCTCTATGTGCCCGGCGGCACCGCGGCCTATCCCTCCTCCGTGCTGATGAATGCGGTGCCCGCTCAGGTGGCCGGCGTGCCGCGCATCGTCATGGTGGTGCCCGCCCCCGACGGCGTGATCGCGCCTCTGGTGCTGGCGGCCGCGCGCCTTGCGGGCGTGCATGAGGTCTATCGCGTGGGCGGGGCGCAGGCTGTGGCCGCGCTGGCCTACGGCACGGAAACCATCCGCCCCGTGGACAAGATCGTCGGCCCCGGCAACGCCTTCGTCGCGGCGGCCAAGCGCCAGGTGTTCGGCAAGGTCGGCATCGACATGGTGGCCGGCCCCTCCGAGGTGCTGATCCTCGCCGACAGCGACGCGAGCGCCGACTTCATCGCCGCCGACCTCCTCGCCCAGGCGGAGCACGACACCGCCGCCCAGTCCATCCTCATCACCTCCTCGCCGGAGCTGGCGGATCGTGTGGAAAAGGCGGTGGAGGGCATGCTCGCCACCCTGCCGCGCGCCGAAATCGCCTCCGCTTCCTGGCGCGACCATGGCGCCATCTTCCTGGTGGACAGCCTCGCCGACGCCATCCCGCTGGTGGACCGCATCGCCCCCGAGCATCTGGAGATCCACGCGGCGGATGCCGACGCGCTGGCCGCCAAGGTGCGGCACGCGGGTGCCATCTTCATCGGCGCCTGGACCCCGGAGGCCATCGGCGACTATGTGGGCGGCACCAACCACGTGCTCCCCACCGCCCGCTCGGCCCGCTTCTCCTCCGGCCTCGGCGTGCTGGACTTCATGAAGCGCACGTCCATCCTCAAGCTCGATGCCGACGCGCTGGAAAAGCTCGGGCCGGCCGCCGTGCGCCTCGCCGCCGTGGAGCGGCTGGACGCGCACGGGCGGTCGGTCTCCATCCGCAGCAACAGATGACGGGGGAATAGGATGAGCGACAAGCCGGAGAGGAGCCCCACGGCCCGCCTCTGCGCCGTGACCCTCGACGACGCCTCCATCGGCCACGCCGGCAGCCCGGACATCGAGCACGAGCGCGCCACCGCCATCTGGGACCTCATCGAGGACAACAGCTTCCTGCCCTGCGGCGATCCCGGCGAGGGGCCGTACCAGCTTCTCATCTCGCTCGCCGACAACCGCCTCGTGCTGGACATCAAGCGCGAGAGCGGCGACCAGGTGGTGCAGCACCACCTCTCCCTCACCCCCTTCCGCAAGGTGGTGAAGGACTATTTCCTGATCTGCGAGAGCTATTACAACGCCATCCGCACCGCCTCCCCGAGCCAGATCGAGGCCATCGACATGGGCCGGCGCGGCCTCCACAACGAGGGATCGACGCTGCTGCAGGAACGCCTCGACGGCAAGGTGGTGGTGGATTTCGACACCGCCCGCCGCCTGTTCACGCTCATCTGCGCCCTGCACTGGAAAGGCTGAGCGACGATGGAGCCCCCTGCGGCGCCCCAGCGCTCAGCGCGGCCGCAATCGGTTCTCTTCATGTGCGGACAGAACGTGGTGCGCTCGGTGATGGCGTCCGCGCTCGCCCGGCATTTGTTCGGCAAGTCCATCTATGTGGGCTCGGCCGGCGTGATCGCAGGTGATCCCGACCCCTTCGTCACGGCGGTGATGGAGGAGATCGGCCTCGACGTGAAGAAGCACCGGCCCCAGAGCGTCGAGGACCTCGAGGAATATGAGGGGCTGAACTTCGACCTCGCCATTTCGCTTTCGCCCGATGCCCACCACCGCGCGCTGGAGCTGACCCGCACCAACGCCCTCAAGGTGGAATACTGGCCCACCCCCGACCCCACCGGCGAAGGCGGCAACCGCGAGCAGCGGCTCGACGCCTATCGCGAGGTGCGCGACGAGCTGGAACGGCGGATCAGGGCAAGGTTCCGGCAGGCGTAGGAGACGTGCGGGGCCGTCGCCCGCCCGAGAACCGCCCTCGCGCCCCGGACGCATGCAGCGCCAGCGGAATGCGAGCCGGGGCCCAGCGCAACGGACCGCCGAAGGCGCTGCATGATCCAACCATCCTCAGGTTCTGCCCGCTGCGCGGGAGTCTTGCGCTGGGCCCCGGATCGGCGCTCCACCTGCGGTGTCGCTTGTCCGGGGAGCGGCCCCCTCCACCGCCCACTCCCACATCCCGGCTTGTCTGCCGCGCGCGGCTCTGCAAGGGTGCCGCCACGTCAGACCAACGACGTCAGACCGAACGACTGGGGACTTCACCGCCATGGGTTTCAAGGGACTTCTCGCCTCGACCGCGCTCCTCGGCACCCTCGCATTGTCCGGCGCGGCCGCCGCCGATCCGGTGAAGGTGGGGCTGGTCTCGACCCTCTCCGGCCCGTCCGCCGTGCTCGGCCAGCACATGCGCGACGGCTTCCTGCTGGCGGTGAAGGAGCTTGGCGGCAAGCTCGGCGGGCAGGAGACCGAGGTGGTGGTGGTCGATGACGAGCTGAAGCCTGACATCGCCGTGCAGAAGGTGAAGGGCCTTCTGGAGCGCGACAAGGTCGACTTCGTGGCCGGCGTCGTCTTCTCCAACGTGATGGGCGCGGTGGCGAAGCCGGTTACGGCCAACGAGACCTTCCTCATCTCCGGCAATGCCGGCCCCTCCACCATCGCCGGCGCGGGCTGCAGCCCCTTCTTCTTCTCCGCCTCCTACCAGAACGACCAGAACCACGAGGTTCTCGGCAAGTATGCGCAGGACAAGGGCTTCAAGAAGGTTGTGCTGATCGCCCCCAATTATCAGGCGGGCAAGGATTCGCTGGCCGGCTTCAAGCGCTATTACAAGGGCGAGGTGGCGGACGAGATCTACACCCAGCTCGGCCAGCTCGATTTCTCCGCCGAACTGGCCAAGATTGCCGCCGCGAAGCCCGATGCCGTCTTCACCTTCATGCCCGGCGGCATGGGCGTGAACCTCGTGAAGCAGTATCGGCAGGCGGGCCTCGCCGACACCACGCCCTTCCTCTCCGCCTTCACCGTGGACGAGACGACGCTCCCCGCCACCGGCGAGGCAGCGCTGGGCTTCTTCTCCGGCGCGGCCTGGGCGCCGGACCTCGACACGCCCGCCAACAAGGCCTTCGTCGCGGCCTTCGAGAAGGAATACGGCTACATCCCCGCGCTCTACGCCGCGCAGGGCTATGATGCGGCCAAGCTCATCGACAGCGCCCTGAAGGCCACCGGCGGCAAGACCGCCGACAAGGCCGCCGTGCGCGCGGCACTGAAGAAGGCTGACTTTTCGAGCGTGCGCGGCAACTTCAAGTTCAACACCAACCAGTTCCCCATCCAGGACTTCTACCTCGTGAAGGTGGGCAAGCGGCCGGACGGCAAGGTGGAGACCATGGTGCAGGAGAAGGTCTTCTCCAACTATGGCGACGCCTATGCGGAAAAGTGCGAGATGAAGTGAGGCCTCGCCTCACTTCGTCTCGCACCCCGGCTGATGATTGGCGGGTGTCTGGTTCCCCGGACGCATGCAGCGACAGCGGAATGCGAGCCGGGGTCCAGCGCAAAGGTTCGCCGCAGGCGGCGTGACCCGAGGCCGGGACGGATTTCGCCGGCTTCGCCGACTTCTCTCCTGGCCTCCGGATCAGCGCTCCACCCGCGGTGTCGCTTGTCCGGGGCGCGGCCTCCTGATTAATAGCCGTCATGCCCCGGCTTGTCCGGGGCATCCACCCCGCCGATATTCTGCTGCCGGCCATGAAGTCACCCGCCCCGCCGTGCCGTGGATCCCCCGGACAAGCCGGGGGATGACGGTCCTGAAGCGGTGGCGCATTCTCCTTGAGCCATCCCGGTCCAGCTCCTTTCCCCATGACCCTCACCCTCTTCCTCGTCCAGATGCTCAACGGGCTCCAGCTCGGCATCCTGCTGTTCCTCGTGGCGGCGGGGCTGACGCTGGTGTTCGGGGTGATGGACGTCATCAATCTCGCCCATGGCGTGCAATACATGCTGGGCGCCTATCTGATGGTGACGGCCACCGCGCTCACCGGCAGCTTTTGGCTGGGCCTGCCGCTGGCGCTCGCCGCCGCGCTGGTGCTGGGGCTGCTGCTGGAGCGCCTCGTCATCCGCCAGCTTTACGGGCGGGACCATCTCGATCAGGTGCTGGCCACCTTCGGCATCATCCTGTTCGTGAGCGAGGCGGTGCGCATGGTGTGGGGCTCGGCGCCCCTCGCCATCCCCATGCCGCAGGCGCTGTCCGGCTCGGTGCGGCTGATGGATGGGCTGAACTATCCCGTCTACCGGCTCGTCCTCATCGGCGCGGGCCTAGGCGTGGCGGGGCTGCTCTATGGGCTCGTCACCCGCACCCGCGCGGGGATGCTGCTGCGGGCGGGGGCCACCAACGCGCCCATGGTCTCGGCGCTGGGGGTGGACATCAATGCCCTGTTCGCCCGCATCTTCGCCTTCGGTGCCATGCTCGCCGCCTTCGCCGGGGCCATGGCGGGGCCGATCCTGTCCGTTGAACCGGGCATGGGGGACAATCTCCTCATCCTCGCCTTCGTGGTCATCGTCATCGGCGGCATCGGCTCCATGCGGGGGGCGTTCGTGGCGGCGCTGCTGGTGGGGCTCATCGACACGCTCGGCCGCTCGTTCCTCACCGACATTCTCAAGCTCGTCCTGTCCGCCTCCGCCGCCAGCGCGGCCGGGCCGGCGCTCGCCTCCATGAGCGTCTATGTGCTGATGGCGGCCATCCTCTTCTTCCGCCCGCGCGGCCTGTTCCCGGCGCCGGCATGACGCGCGCCCTCCTCGCCCTCGCAGTGTTCGCGGCCCTCGCCGCCGTGCCGGCCTTCGCCGACACCGCGATGCTGACGCTGGTGGCGCGGGCCATGATCTTCGCCCTCGCCGCCGTCAGCCTCGGCTTCATCCTCGGGCAGGGCGGGCTCGTCTCCTTCGGCCATGCGGCGACCATGGGCATCGGCGCCTATGCGGTCGGCATCCTGATGGAAGAGGGCGTGCGCGACGCCCTCGTCGCCTTCCCCGCGGCCATGGCGGCGGCCGGCCTGTTCGCGCTGGTGACGGGGGCGATCTCGCTGCGCACGCGCGGCGTCTATTTCATCATGATCACGCTGGCCTTCGGGCAGATGGCCTTCTTCGTCACCCAGAGCCTGTCGGCCTATGGCGGGGACGATGGCCTGACGCTGGCCGCCCGCTCCACAGTGGCGGGGATGCGCTGGCTGAAGGACCCGAAGACCTTCCATTATGTGGTGCTGGGCCTGCTCGCGTTCACCGTGCTTGTTTGCGCCATGCTGGCGCGCTCGCCCTTCGGCCGGGTGCTGGCGGCAGGGCGGGACAATGAGCGGCGGCTGCGCGCGCTGGGGGTGGACCCCTACGCCTATCGGCTCGTTGCTTATGTCATCGCCGGCGCCTTCGCCGGGCTCGCGGGCGCGCTCTATGCCAATCTCACCGAGTTCGTGAGCCCGGCCTATCTCTCCTGGCACCGCTCGGCGGAATTCATCGTCATGGTGGTGGCGGGCGGGCCCATGAGCGCCCTCGGCCCGGTGCTCGGCGCGCTGGGCGTGGTGCTGCTGGAGGATGGGCTTGCCCATCTCACCGAACACTGGCGCATCATCTTTGGCCCCCTCCTCGTGCTGCTGGTGCTGGCGCGCGGCGGCATCGCAACCCTGCTCGGAGGGCGGCGCGATGGCTGAGCCGCTGCTCCACATCGCCGGCCTCGCGAAGGCCTATGGCGCGCTGCATGTGACTGCCGGGGTGGACCTCGCGGTTCTGCCCGGCGAGATCCATGCCCTCATCGGCCCCAACGGCGCGGGCAAGACCACCCTCGTCGGCCAGATCGCTGGCGAGGTGATGCCCGATGCCGGCACCATCCACTTCGACGGGGCGGACATCACCCGCCTGCCCGTCCATCGCCGCGCCCGGCTCGGCCTCGCGCGGGCCTTCCAGATCACCTCCATATTCCCCCGCTTCACCGCGCTGGAGCACGCGGCGCTCGCCGTGATGGCCGCGCGCGGGCGCACCTTCCGCCTGCTGCGCCCGGCCGCCTCCGACCGCGCGGCGCGGGAGGAGGCGCATGGCCTGCTCGATGAGGTGGGGCTCGGCGCCCGCGCCGGGGTGGCAGCGGCCGCCCTCAGCCATGGGGAGAAGCGGGCGCTGGAGCTGGCCATGGCCCTCGCCGCCCGCCCGCGCCTCATGCTGCTGGACGAGCCCATGGCCGGCACGGGGCCTGCGGAATCCGCCGCCATGGTGGCGCTGCTCACCCGCCTGAAGGGCCGCTGCGCGATCCTGCTGGTGGAGCACGACATGGATGCGGTGTTCCGCCTCGCCGACCGCATCAGCGTGCTGGTCAACGGGCGCATCATCGCCTGTGGCACGCCGGACGCCGTGCGCGCCGATGCGGCCGTGAAGGCCGCCTATCTCGGGGACGGCGCATGACCGCGCCGCTGCTCACCATCACCGGCCTCACCGCCGGCTATGGCGGCACGCCCGCCCTGTTCGGCGTGGACCTCGCCGTGCCCATGGGTGGCGCGCTGGCGCTGGTGGGGCGCAACGGCATGGGCAAGACCACCACCATCCGCGCCCTCATGGGCCTGCTTCCGCCCACCGGCGGCACGCTCACCTTCGACGGCGTGGCCCTGCGCGGGCTGAAGCCGCACAGGATCGCCCGCCTTGGCCTCGGCCTGGTGCCCGAGGGGCGGCAGATTTTCCCGACCCTCACGGTGGAGGAAAACCTCGTCGCCACCGCCGCCCCCGGCCGCGCCGGCCTGCCGCTTTGGACGCTGGAGCGCGTCTACGCCCTCTTCCCCCGCCTCGGCGAGCGGCGGCGCAACTATGGCAACCGCCTCTCCGGCGGCGAGCAGCAGATGCTCGCCATCGGCCGGGCGCTGATGACCAATCCACGCCTGCTCATCCTCGATGAAGCGACGGAAGGGCTCGCCCCGCTCATCCGCGAGGAGATCTGGGCGGTGCTCTCCGTGCTGAAGGGGGAGGGCCTGTCGCTCATCGTCATCGACAAGCACGTCCCGGCGCTGGCGCAGGTGTGCGACCGGGTGGCGGTGATGGAGAAGGGGCGCGTGGTGCATTCCGGCCCGGCCGCGGACTTCGCGGGCGACGCGGCGCTGGTGGGCCGCTATCTCGGCGTCTGAGGGACGCCTGTTCCCCGGCGCCTGCGGCCTGTAGGGTCGCGGGGCCTGCGGCAAATGGGGGACGGAGCGGATGGGGGCATTCGGGCTGATGTGGCGGGGCGCGAAGCGCACGGCGAAGATTGTCGCGCTGCTCGTCTTCGCCGTGGTCGCCACGATCTTCGTGGTGCGGGCGGTGGATTCCCAGCGCGGCCCGCCGCTCGATGCCTGGCACACCTACCATCCGCCGGAGATGAGCCGCAGCGCCATGGCCACCGCAAACCTCGCCGCCTACATGGCCGCCGAGGACAGGGCCTTCGCCGGCGTGAAGGCCAACGTGACCGACAAGGTGGACCCGGAGGACCGCGTCCGCTTCAACCGCTATTTCGCCGCGAGCCCCATCTACCCGCCCCGCTTCGCGCAGGACTTCAACCGCACCTATGTGCTCCAGCCCAAGGGAGAGCCGGTGGGGGCGGCGGTGTTCCTGCACGGGCTCACGGATTCGCCCTACAGCCACCGCCATCTGGCGCAGCTTTACGCGGACCATGGCTTCATCGCCATCGTGCTGCGCCTGCCCGGCCACGGCACGGTGCCGGGATCGCTGACTGAGATCGACCATGAGGACTGGATTGCCGCCACCCGCCTCGCCATGCGGGAGGCCCGCGCGCGGGTGGGGGCGGGCAAGCCGGTGCATATCGTCGGCTATTCCAACGGCGGCGCGCTGGCGCTGATGCACGCGCTCGACGCGCTGGACGACCCCGCCCTCGTGCGGCCGGACCGCATCGTGCTGATGTCGCCCATGGTGGGCGTGACGGAATTTGCCCGCTTCGCCGGCCTCGCCGGCCTGCCGGCCATCTTCCCGGCCTTCGCCAAGGCGGCGTGGCTGAACATCGTGCCCGAGTTCAACCCCTTCAAGTACAATTCATTCCCGGTCCATGCCGCGCGCCAGTCCTTCCTGCTCACGCAGGCGCTGCAGGCGAACATCGAGCGCCACGCCCGCGCCGGCCGCCTCACCGGCCTCGCGCCGGTGCTCACCTTCCAGTCGGTGCTGGACCACACGGTGAGCGCACGGGCGGTGATCGAGCAGTTGCACGCGCGGCTGGACGACAATGGCAGCGAGCTGGTGCTCATCGACATCAACCGGTCGGGCCAGTTCGAGGACCTGCTGACGCGCCAGTCCGACACCGCCATCACCTCTTTGCTGCCGCCGGCCCCCCGCCGCTTCCGCACCGCCGTCATCGGCAATTCGGCGCCCGGCTCGGCGGCGACCGTGGTGCGCGAGACCCCGGCCGGGGCCACCGAGGAAACGGTGCGGCCGCTCACCGCCATCTATCCGGACGATGTCTATTCCCTCTCCCACGTGGCGGTGCCCTTCCCCCTGACGGACGGGCTCTACGGGCTCGCGCCCGACCCGGCGGAAAAGTTCGGCATCCGCCTCGGCGACATCGCGGCGCGCGGGGAATATGGAGCGCTGGTGGTGGGCGTGGACATGCTGGTGCGCATGTCCTCCAATCCCTTCTTCCCCTATCTGGAAGAGCGCGTCGCCGCCGGCCTACCGCCGGCAAGAGGGAATTAGGAACCAGATCGGCTGTTGCGCCGCCCCGTTCGCGAACACCGTCATGCCCCGGCTTGTCCGGGGCATCCACTTCGCCGCCGTGGCGGTGCCCGGAATCCCAAAGAGCCGCCGGGCGGAGGGGTGGATCCCCCGGACGCGCCGGGGGATGACAGAGAACAGCTGCTGCGCGTCACGCCCGAAGGCATGCGTTCACGACGCGGCCTTCTCCCCCTCCTCCGTCGCCACCCGGCCGGAGAACAGCTCCGCCACGAAGCGCGTATCCGGGTGGTGGGCGCACAGGGTGAGGGCGGCGATCAGGATCGGGACGCCGATGAAGGCGCCCGCGATGCCCCACAGAAAGGCGAAGAAGAACACCGCCAGCAGCACCAGCACCGGCGACACCGCCAGCGCCTTGCCGGCGAGGCGCGGCTCCAGATAGCTGCCCGACAGGAACTGGATGATGTTGAGGCTGACGAACACGAACACCGCCATCTCCCAGCTCTCGAACTGGGCGAGGGCGAAGAGCGTGGGCAGCAGCGTCGCCACGAATGGGCCGATGAAGGGGATGTAGTTCAGCGCGAAGGCGATGGCGCCCCAGGCGAGGGCCAGTTCCAGCCCGGCGGTCAGCGTAAAAGCCCACACCACCGCGCCGGTGGCGATGCTCATGAGCGTGCGCACCGCCATGTAGGTCTGCATCTTGCGGGCGATGTCGGCGAGCGCCGGAGCGAGGAAGGGCGCGCGGCCGGAGCGGGAGAGCCGCTTGACCTGGCTCTTCATGGCGTCCACTTCGAGCAGGCCCAGCAGCACATAGATGAAGGTGAAGACGAGGAAGCTCGCCATGCCCTGCAGGCGGCCGGAGAGATCCTGGAAGACGCGCAGCAGCCAGCGCACGTCGAAATGCTCGGCCCACAGGCCCGCCAGCACGAAGCCATGGCCCTCCAGCCACACCGCCGCCTCGCCATAGAGGCGCTGGAAGCGGGAGGCGTTCTGGAACACCCAGGTCGCCACATGGCTGAAGCCCCATACCACCACCGAGGACACCGCTCCCACCACCGCCAGCGTGATGAGGAGCGTGCCGAGCACGGCCACCATCTTGGGCAGCTTCGCCTCCAGCCGCGCCAGCAGCGGATGCACCACGGCGATGACGAACAGGGCGAACACCACGGGCGCCAGCAGCGCGTCCGTCACGTAGAGCGCCGCGAACACGACCACCGCCGCCGCCAGCCCCACCAATCCCCGCATCATTCCGCCTCCGGTTTCCCTGTGGCGATTACCTGAGGTGGAGCCGATTGGCGAGGCTTACGCGGACAAGATGCGCCGCATGGCCCGAAGCCCGAGGCCGGCAGCGCCCGGCCCGTTCACCAGCGCGAACACCCCGTAGGGCGAAGGCGCGCCCGTGCCCTGCCAGGCGAGGAAGCCCATCCAGGCCGTGAAGCCCGCCACCGCGCCATCCTTGGTGACGAGCGTGAGCGGGCCGGAGGCGTCGGCCACATCGTGCAGGATCCAGCCATAGGCCGTGCGCGGCGCCTTCCCGCCGCCGCAGCGGGGAGACGCGAAGATGTTGCCCTGCTGATTGGCGAGCGCCGCATTCTCCATGCCGCCGTCGCCGTGGCCCATGCTGCTCCTCAGGAAGGCCAGCATGTCGGCACCGGTGGAGACGATGCCGCCCGCGCCGACGCCGGTGAGGCGGGTGGGCGCATAGTCGGCGCGCGGCAGCAAGGGCTGCCAGTTTTTGCGATAGCCGATGGGCAGGCGCGGCTTCATCTGCGGCCGGAAGATGCCGGTGGCGGACATGCCCATGCCGGCGCCGAAGGCCTTCAGCGCGCGGTCGTAGCGCTCGGCCGCATCAACCATGCTGCCCTTCGCCGCGCCAGAGCCGGCCAGCGCCAGCAGCGACCAGCTGAGGTTGGAATAGGAATAGCAGCTCCCCGGCGCGAACGGCGGCTGGAGCGTCGCGAGATAGGGGAACAGGGTCTGGAAGCTCGCCATCACGCCGGGCGGATGCACCCCGCCCTGATTGTCCTGCGCCATGCCGGACTGGTAGCGCGCGAGATCCGCGAGGGGGATGCGCGCGAGGCCCGGCGAGAGCGCGCGGGGGGCGAGCCAGTCGCCGAGATTGCCCTTGAAGGGGCCATGCGCCTGATAATGCAGGCAGGCGGTGAACACCTTGGAGATGGAGCCGATGGCGAAGGGCGTCCCGCCATCGAGCGTCAGGGGTCGCCCGCCGGGATGGGTGAGGTCCGGCGCCTGGGCGAGGAAGAGCTGCCCGTTGCCGCGCGGGTTCACCACGCCCAGCACCACCGCGAGCCGCGCCCCATGCGCGCGGGCGTTCGCCACCTCCGCGTCCGCCATCTGCTGCAAGGCCTCGAACGGCAGGCGCGGATAGCCCGCGGCGAAGGCCGGGCGGCCGAGCATTCCCGCCGCAAAGGCCCCCTTCAGAAATGCGCGCCGGTCGATCATCGCCCCGCCTCCCTGCCCCTCAGAATGGCGCGGGGCGCAGCGGATGGCGAGCCCGCGCATGTATGCAATGCGCGCGCAATCCGCCGCTTCTGCACAATATTTGGCCCATTACTGCCCAGCCGAGGCGCAGGCGTTTCGCGAGCGCCTCCGTCAAGCCGTTGAAAACTCACGAGCCGCCTCTTGGCACGCCCGTTGCTTTTAATCATGTCGAGTTGGTGGCTAGGGTTCCGGCATCCGAGCGATGCGCTGGTCCGAGAGCTGCCACCGCGACGGGAGACATCCGGCGCGGGTGCACGGCGGGATAAAAGCCCGGGAGACCTCAGTGGCCAAGGAATTGGCGGCACTGGTCTCGCCAATTCCCAATCGTCGAAGCGAAGGGGAATTTGAATGCGCACTCCGGTTTCGTCCAAACTTCACCGTCTGAAATCCGCGCTCGCGGGGGCCTTCGGCCTCGCGGCGGTCGCCGGCCTCGCGCTCGGCGCCGGCCCGGCCGAAGCCGCGCCGAAGAAGGAATTCAAGGTCGCCTGGTCGATCTATGTGGGCTGGATGCCCTGGGGCTACGCCAACGACACCGGCATCGTGAAGAAGTGGGCCGACAAGTACGGCATCAAGATCGATGTGGTGCAGTTCAACGATTATGTGGAGAGCATCAACCAGTACACGGCCGGCGCCTTCGACGCCCTCACCGTGACCAACATGGATGCCCTCTCCGTACCCGCCGCTGGCGGCGTGGACACCACCGCCGTCATCGTCGGCGATTTCTCCAACGGCAATGACGCCGTGATCCTGAAAGGCAAGAAGGACCTCGCCGCCATCAAAGGGCAGAAGGTCAACCTCGTCGAGTTCTCCGTCTCCCACTATCTGCTCGCCCGCGCGCTTGAATCGATCAAGCTGAAGGAGCGCGACGTGAAGGTGGTGAACACCTCGGATGCCGACATGGTCGCCGCCTACAAGACCAAGGCGGTCTCGGCGGTGGTCACCTGGAACCCGCTGGTGTCGGAAATCCTCACCGACAAGAACGCCCACGCGGTGTTTGACTCGTCCAAGATCCCCGGCGAGATCATGGACCTCCTCGTCGCCAACACCGCCGTGCTGAAGGACAATCCGGACTTCGCCAAGGCGCTGGTGGGCATCTGGTACGAGACGACCGCCCTCTTCACCGCCGACACGCCGGAAGGCAAGGCGGCGCGCGAGGCCATGGGCAAGGCCTCCGGCACCGACCTCGCCGGCTTCGACAGCCAGCTCGCCGCGACCCGCCTCTTCGCCAAGGCGCCCGAGGCTGTGGCCTTCGTGCGCTCGCCGGATGTGGGCACCACCATGGACCGCGTGCGCAAGTTCCTGTTCGAGAAGGAACTGCTCGGCTCCGGCGCCAAGTCCGCCGACGCCATCGGCATCGAGCTGCCCGGCGGCAAGGTGCTCGGCGACGCCAAGAACGTGAAGCTGCGCTTCACCGACACCTGGATGGCGCTGGTCGCCGACGGGAAGCTGTGAGGGACTCCCTCGTATCCCGGACAAGCGAAGGCGCAGCCTGAGCGCTGATCCGGGATCCAGGAGAAAGCCCTGCGCAGCAGGCGATACCCTGCCAGCGCGGCTGGCAGGAGCCGCCTTCGGCGAACCCGTGCGCTGGGCCCCGGCTCTCCTTGCGCTGGCGCTACAGTCGGCCGGGGCGCGAGGCGCCTCTCCTTCATCACTCTCCGGGCCGGGCGGCCATCACCCGCCCGCCGTCTTCCACCCTTCAGGAGCAGCGCTGATGCGCCTCATCAATGTCAGGCCGGATCGGGGAACGGCGCTGTTCCTTGCCGTCCTCCCGTTCGCCCTCGTCGTCCTCGCCTACATCCTCGGCTCGGCGCAGCGCCTTGCGGAGAACCCGGACGACAAGCTGCTGCCGAGCCTGCCCTCCCTCGGCAATGCCATCGTGAAGATGGCCTTCACCGCCGATGCCCGCACCGGCGACTACCTTCTGTGGACCGACACCTTCGCCAGCATGGAGCGGCTGCTCTCGGCGCTGGCCATCGCCACAATCATCGCCCTCATCGTCGGCGTGCTGGTGGGCATGCTGCCCATCGTGCGGTCGCTGCTGGCGCCGTTCGTCGCCATGGTGTCCATGGTGCCGCCGCTGGCGCTGCTGCCGATCCTGTTCATCGTCATGGGACTGGGCGAGGAATCCAAGATCGCGCTCATCACCATCGGCATCGCGCCCTACCTGATCCGCGACCTCGCCATGCGGGTGGAGGAACTGCCGCGCGAGCAGATGATCAAGGCGCAGACGCTCGGCGCCTCCACCTGGCAGATGATGGTCCGCGTGGTGCTGCCGCAGATCCTGCCCCGCCTGATGGACGGGCTGCGCCTGTCGCTGGGCCCGGCCTTCCTCTTCCTCATCGCGGCGGAAGCCATCGCCTCGGATAGTGGCCTCGGCTATCGCATCTTCCTCGTGCGGCGCTATCTCGCCATGGATGTGATCCTGCCCTACGTGGCCTGGATCACCCTCATTGCCGTGGCCATGGATTTCGGCCTCGCCCGCGCCCGCCGCGCCCTCTTCCCCTGGTTCGGAGGCGCGAAATGACCGCCATTTCCGTGCGCCATCTCTGGAAGGAATATGGCGAGCAGATCGTGCTCGAGGACATCTGCCTTGAGTTCGCGCCGCGCTCCTTCATCGCCCTCGTCGGCCCCTCCGGCTGCGGCAAGACCACCTTCCTGCGCATCCTCCTCTCCGAGGAAACCGCGACGCGCGGCGAGGTGCTCATCGAGGGCCAGCCCATCGCCCGCGAGCCGGGCGCCGACCGGGGCGTCGTCTTCCAGCGCTATTCGGTGTTCCCGCACCTCACCGTGCTGGGCAATGTGCTGCTCTCCGCCGAGATGGCCGAGGCTCCATTGACCGGCCGCCTGTTCGGCGCCCGCCGCCGGCAGGCGCAGGAGGAGGCCCGCGCCCTCATCGAGGAGGTCGGCCTCAAGGGGGCGGAGGACAAGTATCCCGCGGCGCTTTCCGGCGGCATGCAGCAGCGCCTCGCGCTGGCGCAGGCGATCATGAGGAAGCCCAAGATCCTGCTCTTGGACGAGCCCTTTGGCGCGCTCGATCCCGGCATCCGCGCCGACATTCACCAGCTCATGCTGAAGCTGTGGAACACCTGCGAGATGACCGTGGTGATGGTGACCCACGACCTCAAGGAGGCCTTCACCCTCGCCACCCGCATCATCGCCTTCGAGCGCCGCCGCAACCGGCCGGAGGAGAAGGCCCGCTATGGCGCCACCATCGCCAAGGACATCGAGGTCTGGCCGAAACGCATCGCGGGCCAGCTGAAGCTCAAATCCACCGCCCCCGGCCGGGACGACCCGGCCATTTCCTCGGGCACCGGCCGGGACGACCCGGCGCTGAAGACGGCTTGAGGAGACAGCCATGACCGTCAGCGTCGAAACCCAGAAGTTCATCGAAGAGAACAAGCGCCGCTACGAGGAGCTGAAGGCGGCCGGCCAGCAGCATGCGCCCAAGGCCCTGCCCGGCCCCACCCTGCGCGGCTCGGCTTCCATCATGCCCGGCGCGGTGCTGCACACGGAGACCATCCCCGGCGGCTGGTACTGGTCCACGCCGCTGAAGGCGGGCGAGGCGCTGCGCATTCATCTGGCGCACGGCCCGGCGGCGGTCTCCATGATCGCCTGGTCGGCGGCGGACGCCTCCGAGCGGCTGAACTATGCCGACACGGTGAAGGTGCAGTGGACCTCCGCCCTCGGAAAGGGCCGCGTGCTGTTCTCCGACATGGGCCGGGTGATGTTCTCCATGGTCGAGGACACCACCGGCATGCATGACGCGCTGGTGGGCGGCTCCACCCCCGCCTCCAACCGCGCCCGCTATGGCGAGAAAGTGCTGCGCAACACGCGCGACAACTTCATCCTTGAGGCGCTGAAACTCGGCCTCGACAAGCGGGACATTCCCCCCGTTTTGACCTTCTTCGCCCCCGTGCGCACGGACGCGGAGGGCAATTTCCGCTGGATCGAGGACGCCCGCCAGACCGGCGACTTCGTGGATCTGCGCGCGGAGATGGACCTCATCGTCGCCCTCTCCAACTGCCCGCATCCCATGGATCCGGCGCCGGACTACGCCCCGCCCCCGGTGGAGGCCATCCGCTTCCAGCCGCCCGCCCCCGGCGCGGACGATCTGTGCCGCACCGCCACCATCGAGGCCGTCCGCGGCTTCGAGAACAACGCGCGCTGAGGGAGGCATCCATGAGCCAGTTCTTCGCTTCTCCCGTCCGCGATGCGTCCTCCGCGCTGCGCGATTACTTCGTGCCCGCCAACGCCCCCTTCTCTTGTCTGGTGAAGAAGGGCGAGAGCGTGCGCATCGTCGATCTCGAAGGCCAGCAGGCGGTGGATACCTTGTTCTACAAGGCCGATGACTTCGCCGAGCGCTATTCCTCGCAGGATACGCTGCGCGTGCAGGGCTCGGCCTATGTCTCCACCGGCACCAAGCTGATCTCCACCGAAGGCAATTTGATGCTGACCGTGACCGCCGACACCTGCGGCCGGCACGACACCTCGGCGGGCGCCTGCTCGTGCGAGGCGAATACGGTGCGCTTCGGCCATCAGGTGAAGTATCTGCACGCCTGCCGCGAGAATTTCGTGCTCGAAGTGGCGAAGCACGGCATGACGAAGCGGGACATCGTGCCCAACATCAACTTCTTCATGAACGTGCCGGTGGAGCCCACCGGGGAACTCGCCATCGTGGACGGCATTTCCGGCCCCGGCGACTATGTGGAGATGCGCGCGGAGATGGATGTGCTCCTCGTCATCTCCAACTGCCCGCAGATCAACAATCCCTGCAACGGCTTCAACCCGACACCCATTCAGGTGCTCGTGTTCGGCGCGGAGGATTGAGATGTTCTCGAAAATCCTCATCGCCAATCGCGGCGAGATCGCGCGGCGGGTCATCCGTACCGCGCGGGCCATGGGCATCCAGTCCGTGGCCGTGCATTCGGATGCCGACCGCTTCACCCGCGGCGTGCTGGAGGCGGACGAGGCGGTGCGCCTCGGCCCGGCGCCGGCGGCCGAAAGCTATCTCAACGTCGATGCCGTCATCGCCGCCTGCAAGGCGACGGGGGCTCAGGCGGTGCATCCCGGCTACGGCTTCCTGTCCGAGAACGTGCGCTTCGCGCGTCGCCTCGCGGAGGAAGGCATCGCCTTCATCGGCCCGAAGCCGGAGCATCTGGAAGCCTTCGGCCTCAAGCACACCGCGCGCGAGCTGGCGAAGGCGAGCGGCGTGCCGCTGCTGCCGGGCACCGACCTTCTCGACAGCGCCGAGGAGGCGCTCAAGGCGGCGGAGGCCATCACCTATCCGGTGATGCTGAAATCCACCGCCGGCGGCGGCGGCATCGGCATGCAGCTCTGCCATACGCCCGACGAATTGCGCGACGTGTTCGAGCGCGTCCAGCGCACGGCCCGCGCCTCCTTCGGCGATGCCCGCGTCTATCTGGAGCGCTTCGTGTCGGAGGCGCGCCATGTGGAGGTGCAGATCTTCGGCGACGGCAAGGGCAAGGTCGTGGCACTGGGCGAGCGCGATTGCTCGCTCCAGCGGCGGAACCAGAAGGTGGTGGAGGAGACCCCCGCCCCCCTCCTCTCCGACGCCGTGCGCGCCCGCCTCCACGCCGCCGCCGTCCAGCTCGGCGAGAGCGTGAAATACGAGAGCGCCGGGACGGTGGAGTTCATCTACGACCCGGCGCGGCAGGAATTCTACTTCCTGGAGGTGAACACCCGCCTGCAAGTGGAGCATCCCGTCACCGAGGCGGTGTTCGGCATCGATCTCGTGGAATGGATGATCCGCCAGGCGGCGGGGGAAGACCCCATCGGCTCCGCCGGCCCGCTCACGCCGAAGGGCGCGGCCATGGAGGTGCGCGTCTATGCGGAAATCCCCCACGCCAATTTCCAGCCCTCCGCCGGCCTGCTGACGGAAGTGAAATTCCCCGCGTGGGCGCGCATCGACGGCTGGATCGAGACCGGCACGGAGGTGACGCCCTATTACGATCCCATGCTCGCCAAGGTGATCGTCAAGGCGGACGACCGGCCGGGCGCCATCGCCGCCTTGCAGAAGGCGCTCGCCGAGACTTCCATCCGCGGCATCGAGACGAACCTTCAGTATCTCTCAGCCATCGCCGCGTCCGACCTCCTCGCCTCCGGCAAGGTGGCGACCACCGCGCTGAAGGATTTCGCCTTCCGGCCCTCCAGCGTGGAAGTCGTCGTGCCCGGCGCGCAATCGAGCCTTCAGGAACTGCCGGGGCGGCTCAATCTGTGGCACGTGGGCGTGCCGCCGTCCGGCCCCATGGATGAGCACTCCTTCCGCCGCGCCAATGCCCTCGTGGGCAATGCGGAAGTGGCGTGCGCGCTGGAAATGACCGTCAACGGCCCCACCTTGCGCTTCCATGACGATGCAATGGTGGCGATCTCCGGCGCCCATATGCCGGCGAAGCTCGACGGCGCCGTGGTGCCGCATGATGCCGCCATCCCGGTGAAGGCCGGGCAGATGCTCGCCATCGGCACCATCGAGGGGGCCGGCCAGCGGGCTTATCTCGCGGTGGCCGGGGCCTTCCAGGCGCCGGAAGTGCTGGGCTCGCGGGCGACTTTCGCCCTCGGCCAGTTCGGCGGCCATGCCACCGGCACGCTGAAGGCGGGGGATGCGCTGCACCTCGCCCCCGCATCCGCGCGTCCGACCACGCCGGCCGCCACGGTGTCCGCCCCCGCCCCGCTCACCCGCGACTGGGAGATCGGCGTGCTCTACGGCCCCCACGGCGCGCCCGATTTCTTCCAGCCGGAAGACATCGCCGACCTCTTCTCCGCCACCTACGAGGTGCATTTCAACAGCGCCCGCACCGGCGTCCGCCTGATGGGGCCGACGCCCCGCTGGGCGCGCACGGACGGCGGGGAGGCGGGGCTCCACCCCTCCAATCTGCACGACAACGCCTATGCCATCGGCGCCATCGATTTCACCGGCGACATGCCCATCATCCTCGGTCCGGACGGCCCCTCGCTGGGCGGCTTCGTCTGCCCGGCGGTGATCGCCCGAGACGAGCAGTGGAAGATGGGCCAACTGAAGCCCGGCGACCGCGTGCGCTTCACCCCCCTGCCCCGGCCGGAGGACCCCATCGCCGGCCCCGCCATCGTCGGCGCGCCGGAGGAGACCTCCTCCCCCATCCTCGCCATCCATGAGGACGGGCCGGTGCGCGTCGTCTACCGCCGGCAGGGCGACGACAACCTCCTCGTCGAGTTCGGCGACATGCACCTCGACGTGGCGCTGCGCCTGCGCGCGCACCTCATGGCCGAGGCGGTGCAACAGGCGAAGCTCCCCGGCCTCATCGACCTCACCCCTGGCATCCGCTCGCTCCAGATTCATTATGACGGCGCGAGCCTGCCGCGCACCAGGCTGCTCGATGCCCTCGCGGAGATTGAGAAAGGCCTGCCGGCGGCGGAGGACGTGGTGGTGCCGAGCCGCATCGTCCACCTGCCCCTCTCCTGGAACGACCCGCAGGCGCAGCTCGCCATGCGCAAGTATCAGGAGCTGGTGCGGGCCAATGCGCCCTGGTGCCCGGACAACATCGAGTTCATCCGCCGCATCAACGGGCTCGAAGACGAGCAGGCGGTGAAGGACATCATCTTCGGCGCCAGCTATCAGGTGCTGGGGCTGGGCGATGTCTATCTCGGCGCGCCCGTGGCGACCCCCATCGATCCGCGCCACCGGCTCGTGACCACCAAATACAACCCGGCCCGCACCTGGACGCCGGAGAACGCGGTGGGCATCGGCGGCGCCTATATGTGCATCTATGGCATGGAGGGGCCGGGCGGCTACCAGCTGTTCGGCCGCACCATCCAGATGTGGAACACGTGGCGCCGCACGCCTGCCTTCAAAGACAACCCGTGGCTGCTGCGCTTCTTCGATGAGATCCGCTTCTTCCCGGTCTCGCACCAGGAACTGATGGAGGCGCGCGAGGCGTTTCCCCACGGCGCCTATCCCGTGCGCATCGAGGAGAGCCGCTTCTCCTACGCGGACTATGCCGCGAACCTTGCCGCCAATGCCGGCGCCATCGCCGCCGGCAAGGCCCGCCAGCAGGCGGCCTTCGAGGCCGAGCGCGCGCGGTGGAAGGCGGAGGGGCTGGATAGCTTCGTCGTCGAGGACGGCGCCGGGATGCTCGGCGAGGGCGAAATGCCGGACGGCTGCTTCGGCGTTTCCGCCAACGTGCCGGGCAATGTCTGGAAGGTGCTGGTGGAGGAGGAAGCGGTGGTCGCCGCAGGCGACACCATCGCCATCATCGAGAGCATGAAGATGGAGATTTCCATCACCGCCCACGCCGCCGGCCGCGTCCGCGAGATCCGCGCCGCCCCGGGCCGCACCGTCCGCTCGGGCGATGTGGTGGCCGTGCTCGAAACCGTGTGAGGACCAAGATGACCAACGAGACCCCGCTCAGCGGCCCTCGCGCCTCGCTCCCGCCGGATGCCGTGCCCATCGCCGTGGTGGGCGCGCATCTCTCGGGCATGCCCCTCAACGGCGAATTGACCGGCGCCGGCGGCGTGCTGGTGAAGAGCTGCCGCACCGCGCCCGATTATCGCCTCTTCGTGCTGCCCGACACCACGCCCCGCAAGCCCGGCGTGGTGCGCGCCCCGGGCTTTTCCGGGCCGGGGCTGGAGGTGGAGGTGTGGGCGCTGGAGCCCGCCGCCTTCGGCCGCTTCGTCGCCGCCATCCCCGCGCCGCTGGGGGTCGGCAAGCTCAGGCTGGAGGACGGCTCGGAAGTGCCCGGCTTTCTCTGCGAGGCCCATGCGGTGGAAGAGGCGGAGGAGATCACCGCGCTCGGCGGCTGGCGCGCCTATGTGACGGGCGGCAGGGGCGTGGCCTAGGCCTGAGGACCGGGGGGGGGGGCGGCCCTCACCGCCCTCGCGCCCCGGACGCATGCAGCGCCAGCGGAATGCGAGCCGGGGCCCAGCGCAATAGTCCGCCGCAGGCGCTTCCCGATCCCAACGCTCCCAGGTTTTGCCCGCTGCGCGGGAACTCTTGCGCTGGCCCCCGGCTCGGCGCTCCGACTGTCGCCGTCGCTGGTCCGGGGAACCGACCGCCCCCAACCACCGTCATGGCCGGGCTTGTCCCGGCCATCCACGTGGATCGGCCGGGAATCAGCCTCCGCCCACCGTCCCATCGGCCCGACGTGGATGCCCGGAACCCGCGTGTTCGCGGGTTCCGTTCTCGGGAGCGGAAGTCGGCAACAGCCGACTTCCGGCACAAGCCCGGGCATGACGGCGGTGGAAGAATGGCGATGCCCCGAACCCGCCCGGCACAGGCCAGGCCCACAAAACGCATATTGCAGCGCACACGGCGCCTCGCCCACCGCCAATCATTACTTCGTGATCCATTAATAGAGCTGAACAAGTGCTGAATCCCCGGCCGCTCCGCGCGCCCGCGCAGCACCACGGCACCGCCCAAGCCGCCTTTCTTTTCAACATGCTGACCGGAAAACGTGCCCGCTTCGCAAATTGCGAAAGCGTGGCCGCGTGTTTACGCTTCGGGAAGAACCTGTTCAGCCCCCATTAAGACAAGTAAAAATCCTTTTATTTCCGTGCTTTAGCAAAGTCTTCATCGGCACCTGCCATCTTCATCGAAGTTGGTTTGAGTAACAGGTGCGTAGACATGACGGATGCCTATCGTCCGAGGGTCAAATATGTGATCGGGCCGGACGGGGGACCGCTGACCATCGCCGACCTGCCGCCGCCCGATACGCGGCGCTGGGTCATCCGCCGCAAGGCGGAGGTGGTGGCAGCCGTGCGCGGCGGGCTTCTCTCCCTGGAGGAGGCCTGCAAGCGCTACACCCTCACCGTGGATGAATTCCTCTCGTGGCAGGCCTCCATCGACCGCCACGGCCTGCCCGGCCTGCGCACCACGCGCATCCAGCACTATCGGCAGTAGTTTTCGGCTTTGACCAAAGGCCCGTGAGCAAGCCTCCCGGGCCTTTGTCATGCGCCCCGCAACTGGGACGCCCCGGCGTCAGCCGTGCATCAGCGCGGTGACGTGGGCGGCGGCGGAGGTGGCGAGGCCTTCGAGGTCGTAGCCGCCTTCGAGCAGCGAGACCACGCGGCCCTCGCACTTCTGGTCGGCGATCTCCATCAGCCGGCGGGTGATCCAGCCGAAATCCGTGTCCACGAGGCGCAGCGAGGCGAGCGGATCGCGCACGTGCGCGTCGAAGCCGGCCGAGATCAGGATCAAGTCCGGCGCGAACGAGGTGATGCGCGGCAGGATGCGCGTCTCCATCGCCTCCTTGAACACCGCGCCGTCGTCGCCCGAGCGCAGCGGGGCGTTGACGATGGTGTTCACCGCGCCCGTCTCGCCCTGCGCCCCGGTGCCGGGATAGAGCGGCATCTCGTGGGTGGAGCAGTAGAGCACGCTGTCGTCGGCCCAGAAGATCTCCTGCGTGCCGTTGCCGTGGTGGACGTCGAAATCCACGATGGCGACGCGCTGAAGGCCGTATTTCGCCTGCGCGTGCCGGGCGGCGATGGCCACCTGGTTCATCAGGCAGAAGCCCATGGGCTTGCGCGTCTCGCAATGGTGGCCCGGCGGGCGCATGGCGACGAAGGCGTTGGAGACCTTGCCCTCCATCACCTCGTCCACCGCGAAGCAGGCGCCGCCCACGGCGCGCAGGGCCGCTTCCCAGCTGCCCGGCGAGAGGATGGTGTCGGAATCGATGCGCACCAGCCCGTCCTGCGGCACGGCCTCGCCCATGGCGTCCACGAAGTCCGCCGGATGCACCCGGATGATGTCCTCCCGCTCGCCGCGCGGCGCGAGATCGCGCACGAGGTGGGAGAACTTCTCCTGCTCGAAGATGCGATCCAGCACGCGGAGCCGGTCGGCGCGCTCGGGATGACCGGCGGGCGTCGCGTGGCTGAGACCGGCGGGATGGGTGACGAGCAGCGTGGACATGGACAGGAACGCCCTCCCTTGGCGCAATCTTTACGTTCTTTATTGTGCCATACCATATTCCAGCAGCACCGGGAGGATGTTGCGCCGGATCAAGACTATTGCCGCCGAAGGCCCCAATGGCCTCATCCCTTTGGGTGCGGCAGCCTCAAAAACACCTGCCTTCAATTCCCGTCGAGGCGGCGGGAAAAGACGATGCGCGGCTCTTCCACATAGCCCTCGGCGGCATAGAAGCCGCGCACCTTCTCGTTGTCCGGGCGCACGAGCAGCATGAGCTTGGGGATGGCGCGGGCGCGCAGCCAGTCCTCCACCGCGCGCAGCAGCGCCCGGCCGAGGCCCCGGCCCTGCAGGTCCGGCTCCACCGCGAGGTAATAGACCCAGCCCCGGTGCCCGTCGTGACCCACCATGGCCGAACCGGCGATCCTCCCGCCCTCCCGCGCCACCAGGATGGTGGAATGCGGCCCGCGCCGGGCGAGGGCGATGTCCGCATGGGGATCGTTCCACGGCCGGGTCAGGCCCGCCCGCTCCCACAGCGCGGCCAGCGCCTCGGTGTCGGCGTCGGAGGCGTGGCCGATGGCGATGGTGAGGCCGTCGACATCGAGCGTCTGGGTGGTCATTGCGGCAACTCGCTCTGGGAGGGTCGGGGTGCGGCGGCGCGGGCGAGGCGGTCGGCGATGGCTTCGCCGAGCCCTTCCCGCGGCAGGGGAACGACGGCGATGGCGGGAACGCCCGCCGCATCGAGGGCGCGCAGGGCGCCATAGAGCCGGGCGGCCGCCTCGGTGAGGCTTCCTGAGGGGCTGAGGTCGAGGACGGTCGCCGCCCCTTCGCTGCCCGGCGGGCGGGCGCCGGCGAAGGTCAGCAGCGCCTCTCCGGATGCGACCGCGTGGGCATCGAGCCGCAGCGCGGCGCGCGGCGCGTAATGGGAGGCGAGGCGGCCGGGCGCCAAGGGCGCGGCGTCGCTCTCCGAGACGGGGAGCAGCAAAGGCCGGCCCAGCGCCGCCTCGATCTCCTCCCGCGCGAGCCCGCCGGGGCGCAGCAGCACGGGATCGGCGCCGGTGCAATCCACAATGGTCGATTCCACCCCCACCGGCGTCGGCCCGCCGTCCAGCACCGCATCGATGCGGCCGGAGAGGTCGTCCATCACATGGCCGGCCTCGGTGGGCGAGACATGGCCCGAGCGGTTAGCGCTGGGCGCCACCACCGCCCCGCCGAACGCCGCGAGCAGCGCCCGGGCATGGGGATCGGACGGCACCCGCAGGCCCACCGTGTCGAGCCCCGCGCGGGCGAGGTCGCACACGCCGTCGCCGCCGGTGAAGGGCACGATGAGCGTCAGCGGCCCCGGCCAGAAGCGCTGGGCCAGAAGCGCCGCGTCCGCGTTGAAGGCGCCGAGGCGGCGGGCGGCTTCGGCATCGGCGGTATGGGCGATGAGCGGGTTGAAGGCCGGGCGCCCCTTGGCGGCATAGAGGGCGGCCACCGCATCCGGGTTCGCGGCATCGGCGCCGAGGCCGTAGACCGTCTCGGTCGGGAAGGCCACCAGCCCGCCCGCCGCCAGAAGCCGCGCGGCCTCATCCACCGCGCCCGGAGCATGGGCGTCGAGGAGCCTCGTGGGGCGATCGGGAGCGGTCACGGCCATGGCTTGGAACCCGCGCCCCCCGACCAAAGGGTCAGGGCGCGCCTCTTGACGTCAGCGGCCGGCGCCGCGATGTGGGAGACCGGCAATCGCCGTGCTTAGAGCGTGCCCGTCGGGAGCGGTCAAGCCGGCGCCCCCAAACCTTAAGGGAGGGTTCCGTGAGCTATCGCGCGCCGGTGGAAGAGATCTCCTATTTCCTCAAGACCTCCACCTCACTCCCCGAGCTGATGGCCCAGGGCCTCGTCGATCTCTCCTTCGACGTGGTGGACCCCGTGCTGGAGGAAGCCGGCAAGTTCGCCGCCTCCGTCGTCGCCCCCTTCGATCGCGTGGCCGACAAGCAGGGCTGCACCGTGAAGGATGGTGCCGTGACGACGCCGGAGGGCATGCGCGCCGCCTATGAGGCCTGGAGCGAGGCCGGCTGGAGCGGCGTCGCGGCGGAGGAGGAGTTCGGCGGCCAGAACCTGCCCACCTCGGTCACCTCCGCGCTCACCGAATTCTGGAACTCCGCCTCCCCGGCCTTCGGCATCTGCGGGGTGCTGACGCTCGGCGCCGTCGAGGCGCTGACCGCCCACGGCTCGGCCACGCTCCAGCACACCTTCCTGCCCAAGATGGTGGCCGGCACCTGGACCGGCACCATGAACCTCACCGAGCCGCAGGCGGGCTCGGACCTCGCCGCCCTGCGCGCCAAGGCGGTGAAGCAGGCCGACGGCACCTATCGCATCTTCGGCACCAAGATCTTCATCACCTACGGCGAGCACGACATCGCCGAGAATATCGTCCACCTCGTGCTCGCCCGCCTGCCGGACGCGCCCGCCGGCACCAAGGGCATCTCCCTGTTCGTGGTGCCGAAGTTCCTCGTCAACGAGGACGGCAGCCTCGGCGCGCGCAACGACGTGGTCTGCGCCGGCATCGAGCACAAGCTGGGCCTCCACGGCTCGCCCACCTGCACCATGGCGTTCGGCGAGAAGGGCGAGGGCGCCGTCGGCTACCTCGTGGGCGAGGAAAATCGCGGCCTCGCCTGCATGTTCACCATGATGAACAACGCCCGCCTCGCGGTGGGCGTGCAGGGCGTGGCGGTGGCCGAGCGCGCCACCCAGCGCGCCTTCGCCTATGCGCGGGACCGCAAGCAGGGCAAGGCGCCGGGGGTGGAGGGGTCCGCCCCCATCATCGCCCACCCGGACGTCAAGCGCATGCTGCTCACCATGCGCGCCGAGACCGACGCCGCCCGCGCGCTGTGCCTGAAGACCGCCGACGCGCTGGACCGCTCGCGCCTCCTGCCCGATCCCATCGCCCGCGCGGCGGCCCTCGCGGAGGCGAGCCTGCTCACCCCGGTGGCCAAGGCCTTCTCCACCGACGCCGGCATCGAGGTGTCGTCGCTGGGCATCCAGGTGCATGGCGGCATGGGCTATGTGGAGGAGACGGGCGCGGCCCAGCACCTGCGCGATGCCCGCATCTTCGCCATCTACGAGGGAACCAACGGCATCCAGGCCATCGATCTCGTCACCCGCAAGCTCACGCAGGAAGACGGCGACGTGGTGAACGCGCTCATCGCCGACTATCGCGAGACGGCGGAGGAGGTCTCCGCCCTCAACGCGCCGGACTTCGGCCATGCCGGCCTGCGCCTCGCCGAGGCGGTGGACGCCCTCGCCCGGGCGACGCGGGTGATGCTGGACCGGGTGGCGGACGAGCCGGCCAAGGCGCTCGCAGCCGCCACGCCCTATCTGCGCCTCTACGCCCGCGCGGCCGGCGGCGCCTTCCTCGCCCGCACGGCGCTTGCCGCCTACGCGGAGCGGACGGGCGGAGCGACGGACCCGCGCCTTGCCGCCCGCATCGCCGTGGCCCGCTTCTTCGCGGAAAACCTCGCGGTGGAGGCGAAGGGGCTGGAGGAGGTCGTGACCGGCGGCGCCGGCGGCGTGCTGGACGCCGAGGCGGTGATGGCGATCGGCTGAGCGCGGGACGCCGCTCGCTATTGCGGCGGGCGGCGGTCGACGCGCAGGCCGGAGTGGGGGGACCTCGCGCGGCGCGGGGTCTCGTGGGCGGCTTCCTCCGCGGTGCGGGCGGCGATGCCCACCGCGCGCCAGGTGCCGCGGCCGGCATCCTTGGCCGCATAAAGGGCCGTGTCGGCCTCGGCGATGAGGGCGGCGGCATCCAGCGTCCGGTCGTCTGCCACCGCCATGCCGAGGGAGAAGGAGGACGGCAGCACCAGCCCCTCCACCTCCACCGGCCGCGACAGGTGCCGGTGCAGGCGCTCGGCCATGGCGGCGAACTCGTCCCGGCTCTTGCCGGCGGCGATGATGGCGAACTCGTCGCCGCCATAGCGCGCCACGAGGTCGCCGGCACGGATCGCCGACTGCAGCCGCCGCGCTGCGGTGGTCAGCAGCAGATCGCCGGCCATGTGGCCGTGCTGGTCGTTGACCGACTTGAAATAATCGATGTCGATGAGCACCACCGCGAACAGCGCGCCGTCGCGCACGAGGCGGCGGCGCGCCTGCTCCAGCGCCCGGTCGAAGCCGGCGCGGTTGGAGAGGCCGGTGAGCGGGTCGTGGGAGGCGGCGTGCTCCAGCGCGGCTTCCAGATGCTTGCGCTGGGAGATGTCGGTGACAGTGCCCACCGCCCGGGTCGGCCGCCCCACCGGATCGCGCTCGACGATCTTGCCGCGCACGAGCACCCACAGCCAGCTGCCGTTGCGGTGCCGGGCCCGCATTTCCGCCTGGAACAGCAGGTGCCGTCCTTCCGCGTGATCCTTCAGCGACTTGGCGACGGCGGGAAGATCCTCGGGGTGGATCATCTGGCCGTAATCGGAGAGCCTCTTCCGGGCATCGTCGGGCTCAAGGCCGAGCATCCGGTGGGCGCGGGTGCTGAAGAACACCGCGTCGGACGGCAGGTGCCAGTCCCAGATGCCGTCGTTGGCGCCTTCCAGCGCGTAGGCGAGGCGGCGGCGGTCTTCCTGCACCTCGCGCTGCTGCCGGCTGCGCTGGGCCATGATGGCGGCGATGAGCAGCGCTGGCATCATCGCCAGCACGAGGCGCGCCTGCAGGCGCAGCATGGCGGCGACGAGATCGGGAGAATCCTGCCCCCACGATTGCTGCGGCCACGCCTGGGCCATCCCCAGCCCCAGCACCACCAGCGCATAGACGCACGAGGCAACCGCCGTGGCGAACAGGCCGAGGCGGAAGGCGAACCACAACAGGATGGCGCCGCCGAGGTCGCGCAGCAACGGCTCGCCATAATAGGCGCTGGCCGCCAGCGTCGTGGCGAGCGCAAGGCTGGCGAAGCCCAGTTCCTCCTCGCGGGAGAATTTCGGGCGCACGCCCTCGGTGCCGCGCGTGGTGAGGTCTTCCTTGCGTCCGTGCCACAGCAGGAAGGGCGGCAGCAGCAGCACCACGCTCGCCATTTCCGGGATCCACCAGCGCAGCAGCAGCGGCACGAACGTGCCGTTGTTCTCGATGAACTGGACGAAGGCGGTGATGAGCGCGCCCGGAAGGGTGCCCGCCACCGCGACCACGCCGAGGCTGACCACCATGGGCACGCTACGCAGCGCGCCCCGCTCCATGCCGGCGCGCACGCAGCCCCAGCCCACCAGCGCGAAGGTCAGCCCGTTGGCGCAGCCGGCGGCCAGCGCCGAGCCGATGTCCTGTCCCAGCGCCGCCAGCTGGACAACGACGGAGACGAGGGCGACGACGGCGGACAGCCGCCCCACCGCATCCCGGAACATGAGGAAATAGACGCCCACCGCCAGCGCATTGGTGGGCCAGATCGCCGGATAGACGCCAAGGCGCCGCCCCATCTCGGTAAAGGCGATGACGACGCCGCCATAGAACAGGGCGAACAGGAGGAGATCGGCCAGGACGGAGGCGGCGGAACCGCGCGGCGTGGTCGCCGCCGGCGGCACAGCGATCTCCTGCGGCACGGACGCGACGTCCGGTCCGGCGGGGCTGTCCTGTTGGGCCCCGGGGACCGGCGGCATCACCGTCGGCGGCCCCGCGGGCTGCATCGTGTGCGGGCGCATCTCACCTGCATGAGGGCCGGCCGCTCCCTGCCGGGACCGGCGCGCTGAACCGCGGCGGAAGATCCCTCCCATCCTCGCCACGGACGCGACTTACGCGTGAGCCGCCATGCCATTCAAGTTGCATCGCGCGTTATGGTTTTCGCATGAATCGCAAATTGCGACAAACCACGGTACCATAAGGTAGATTCAGCGCCCCGCAAAGCCGTCGAAGATGAAATCCGGCGCGCTGGTGTTGTGACGCGAGGGCACGAGGCGGCCCGCCCACAGCATGGAGACGTTCTGCGCGTCGGCGAAGGACAGCACCGGCGCCTCGCCCATGGTGCCGCCGGCCCCGTTCTTGCCGCTGCCGAGGCTGCGCCAGCTGACGCGGGCCACATCGGCATTCCCCTCCGTCACATACATGGAGCGCAAGGCGGCGAAGGTGCCGGGCGGGGTGCCGTCGAGCTGCACCTCCAGGCGCACCTCGTCGGAGCCGGCCTTGACCACCTGCATCCGCGCCTTGCCGCCGGCGGCGAAATGGAGGGTGAAGGTGCGGGTCTGCGGGGCGAAATCCACCTCCTTGAGCCGCACGATGGGGCGTTCCGCCTGCTCCACCGGGCCGACGAGGAAGGACGAGCCATAGGCGGTATCGCGCATGTGCGCCGGCGACATGGGGCGGGCGCGCATGTAGCCGTCCGGCGGATAGATCACCAGCACCTCCTCGGCCTTGCCTTCCGCGCGCACCCAGAGCTGAATCATGTGCAGGCCCTGCGTGACGTCCCCGCCGATGCGCACCGGCACGGTCGCGGCCCGCCAGAAGGTGGGGAAGACGAAGCCGGTGACCCACATGTCCGGCGTCTCGAAGATGGTGATGCGCTTCGGCGCGGCGGTGGGCGGCTGCGGCGCCTTGGGATCGGCCGGCACGATGGGGTCGCCGGACATGTCGCAGGTTTCCCAATCCGGATCGGTATTGTCCACCAGCAGCATGCCGAGATAGGCCGGGTGCCGGACGCTGATGTTGAACTTCTGCACCTTGTCCGACACCAGCTTCAGCGTCACGTTGTCGGTCTCGGCGCAGGTGGCGTTGACGCTCTCGTTGCGCACGGTGACGCCCAGCGGCTCCGCCGTCGCGGGACGCGCGGCGAGGACGGCGCCGGCCAGCAGGGGAACGGCCAGCAGGGGAATGGCGAAGAGCGCGGCGGCGAGGCTGTGACGGGCGCCGGGGCGCGAGACGCGCGATTCGCAGGCAGGCATCTCCGAGGTACGCATCTCCGAGGCACGCATCTCCAAGGCACGCATCTCCAAGGCAGGCATCACGATCTCCGCAACTCGGTCGTCCGGGGGCGGGCGGACCTTAGCAGTGCGATCCACCGGCGGGAAAGCACGACCTCACGCCGCGGCAGCATCGTCGCGGTCGGCAGGACGGCCGATATGACGTAAGGGAAATTCTCTCGCCGCCACCCCTCGCAAATCCCCGCGCGGCTCCCTATCTCCGTCGGGAAACGCAGCGGTGCGGAAGTCGCCGCGCGGGAGGATCGAGGTCAGATGTCCAGCAACAGCAAGGGTTCTTGGATGGGTTCGCGCAAGGTTTCCGGGATTGCGGCGGTGGCGGTCGCGCTGGCCCTGAGCCTCGTCGTCGCCGATCAGGCGGATGCCCGTCAGGGCGGCTCCTTCGGCAGCCGCGGCACCCGGACCTACACGACCCCGGCGCCGACCCAGACCGCACCGAGCACCGCCGCGCCCATCCAGCGCTCCACTACGCCGCAGCCCGGCCCGCAGGCGACCAATCCGGGCGCCCGGCCGCAGACGGCGGCGCGTCCCTCCATGTTCGGCAACGGCTTCGGCGGCGCGCTGATGCGCGGCCTGCTCATCGGCGGCCTCGTGGGCATGCTGTTCGGCGGCGGCCTCGGCGGCATGGCCGGCCTTCTGGGGCTGCTGCTGCAGGTGGCCCTCATCGCCGGTGTGATCTTCCTGGTGATGCGCCTGCTGCGCGGCCGGAACCCCACCCCCGCCGCCGCCGGCTACGGCCGCTCCATGGCGGGCGGCCCCACGCCCGGTGGTCCGATGAACAATGGCCCGATGCCCGGCTACGGCATGGGTGGCGGATTGGGCGGTGGAATGGGCGGCGGGATGGCCGGCGCTTCGGTGCCGCCCCAGCCGTCCGCCGCACCTCCGGCCCGTGGCGGCAAGACCGACGAGATCGGCGTGCTCCCCGCCGACCTCGACACGTTCGAGCGCCTGCTCTCCACCATCCAGACCGCCTTCTCTCGCGAGGATCAGGGCGAGCTGAAGGCCAACACCACGCCCGAGATGTTCGGCTTCCTGGGCGACGAGTTGCGCGCCAATGCGGAGAAGGGCCAGCGCAATCAGGTCTCCGACGTGAAGCTGCTGCAGGGCGACGTGGCCGAGGCCTGGCGCGAGGGCATGCGCGACTACGCGACCGTGGCCATGCGCTACGCCATCAAGGACCAGATGGTGGACCGCGCCACCGGCCGCGTCGTCTCCGGCAATCCCGGCGTCGGCGAGACCACGGAGATCTGGACCTTCGTGCGCGAGCGCGGTCCCTTCGGCGCCGGCCCGTGGCTGCTCAGCGCCATTCAGGAGACCTGAGCCGAGCCGTTTCTCCGGAGCCGTTTCGGACGTCCCCGTGAATTTAGAATTTACATCCGCCCGGGTCCCCGCCCGGGCGGAACGCGCTATAAGGCGCCCATGCCGAACGCCATCCCCGTCTCAGACGTCATCAGCGTCTCAGGGCTCAGCAAGACCTACGCCACCGGCCACACGGCCCTCAACAATGTCTCGCTGGATATCCGGCGGGGCGAGATCTTCGCCCTTCTCGGCCCCAACGGGGCGGGCAAGACCACCCTCATCTCCATCGTCTGCGGCCTGGTGAAGCCCACCGCCGGCACGGTCACCGTGTCGGGCTTCGACATCGTCTCCCAGTATCGCGAGACCCGCTCGCGCATCGGCCTCGTGCCGCAGGAGCTGACCGCCGAGGCCTTCGAGAGCGTGTGGGCGACGGTGAGCTTCTCCCGCGGCCTGTTCGGCAAGAAGCCGGACCCCGCCTATGTAGAGAAGGTCATTCGCAGCCTTTCGCTCTGGGAGAAGCGCGATTCCCGCATCATGACCCTCTCGGGCGGCATGAAGCGGCGCGTGCTTATCGCCAAGGCGCTGGCCCACGAGCCGGAGGTGCTGTTCCTCGACGAGCCCTCCGCCGGCGTGGACGTGGAATTGCGCCGCGACATGTGGCGCCTCGTGCGCGAGCTGCGCGATTCCGGCGTCACCATCATCCTCACGACGCACTATCTGGAAGAGGCAGAGGAGATGGCCGACCGGGTGGGCGTCATCAATCGCGGCGAGCTGATCCTCGTGGAGGAGAAAGCCGCGCTGATGAAGACGCTCGGCAAGAAGAAGCTATCCGTGGAATTAGCCGCGCCACTGGCCACGATCCCGGAGCGCCTTGCTCCGTTCAACCTCACGCTGTCCGATGGCGGCGCCTGCCTGACCTACAGCTATGCGGCCAGCGTCGAGGGCACCGAGGATCGCGACCACGGCATCGCCGACCTTCTGGAAGCGCTGGCTGCCGAGGGCATCGCCTTCCGCGACCTGCACACGGAGCAAAGCTCGCTCGAGGACATCTTCGTCAGCCTGGTGAGGCGCTCGTGAACCTGCAAGCCATCCGCGCCATCTACACCTACGAGATGAACCGCACGCGCCGCACCATCGGCCAGAGCATCGTCTCGCCCGTGCTGTCCACCTCGCTCTATTTCGTCGTGTTCGGCTCGGCCATCGGCTCGCGCATGTCGGAGGTGGGGGGCGTGCCCTACGGCGCCTTCATCGTGCCCGGCCTGATGATGCTGACGCTGCTGACCCAATCCATCAGCAACGCGGCCTTCGCCATCTATTTCCCGCGCTTCACCGGCACCATCTACGAGCTGCTGTCGGCCCCGGTCTCGCCATTCGAGATCGTCGCGGGCTATGTGGGCGCGGCGGCGACGAAATCGGTACTGCTCGGCCTCATCATCCTGGCCACGGCCGCGCTGTTCGTGCCCATAGAGGTGCGGCACCCGTTCTGGATGCTCACCTTCCTGGTGCTCACCGCCGTCACCTTCTCGCTCTTCGGCTTCATCATCGGCATCTGGGCGGACGGGTTCGAGCGGCTGCAGCTCATCCCCATGCTGGTCATCACGCCTTTGACGTTCCTCGGCGGCACCTTCTATTCGCTGGAGATGCTGCCGCCGGTGTGGCGCACCATCACCCTGTTCAACCCGGTCGTCTATCTGGTCGCCGGCTTCCGCTGGAGCTTCTTCGGCACGTCGGACGTGCGGGTGGAGGTGAGCGCGGCCATGACGCTCGCCTTCCTCATCGCCTGCCTCCTCATCGTGCGCTGGATGTTCCGCACCGGCTACCGGCTCAAGAGCTGATCCCCAAGAGGTTCCCATGTCCGAAGATTTCGCCCGCCCCACCTACAAGGCGTTCACCGAGCGCGCGCCGGACATCTATGCCGGCCTTGCCGCCCTCACCAAGGGCGTGGACGCCACGGGCCTCGACAAGGGGCTGACCGAACTGGTGAAGGTGCGCGCCTCGCAGATCAACGGCTGCGCCTTCTGCCTGAAGTTCCATCTCGGCGTCGCCCGCAAGGCCGGCGTCGCGCAGGAGAAGCTGGACCTGCTCGCAGCCTGGGAGGAGGCCTCCGCCTTCTCCGCGCGGGAAAAGGCGGCCCTGGCCTGGGCCGAGGAGCTGACGCTGCTCGGCACCGGCGCGGCCTCGCAGGACGCCTGGGAGGCGGTGCTGGAGGAATTCTCCGCCGACGAAGCCCTGTTCCTCACCGTCGCGGTCGCCACCATCAACGCCTGGAACCGGATCGGCATCGCCTTCAATTTCGAGGCGTGAGGGGAAGAATCTGCCAGGGCTGACAGAGCCCCGGTCGATACCCCACTTCCGTCATGTCCGGGCTTGTCCCGGCCATCCACGTGGTGTGGCCGGGAACACATTCGCGATGGCCGTTTCAATCGGCCCGACGTGGATGCCCGGCACGAGGCCGGGCATGAGGCTTGTTAGAGTTGCGAGCGCTGGTGCTGAAACGCCCCCCTCACACCCCGCCCATGCAGACGTACTTGATGTTCAGGTAGTCGTCGCAGCCGTACTTGGAGCCCTCGCGGCCGACGCCGCTCTCCTTCACGCCGCCGAAGGGCGCCACCTCGGTGGTGATGACGCCGGCATTCACGCCCACCTGCCCATACTGCAGCTGCTCGGAGACGCGGAAGGCGCGGCCGAGGTCCTTGGTGAAGAAGTAGCAGGCGAGGCCGTATTCGGTGGCGTTGGCATAGGAGACCGCCTCTTCCTCCGTCTCGAACTTGAACAGCGGCGCCAGCGGGCCGAAAATCTCGTCGCGGGCGAAGGCCATGTCCTGCGTGGCATTGGCGAGCACGGTGGGCTCGAAGAAGGTACCGCCCAGCGCCGGCTGCTTGCCGCCGGTGAGCACGGTGGCGCCCTTGTCCAGCGCGTCCTTCAGCAGCCGCTCCACCTTGGCCAGCGCCCGTTCGTCGATCAGAGGGCCGGCGACCACGCCCGCGTCCACGCCGTTGCCCACCTTCAGCTTCTTGGACGCCTCCGCGAACTTCGCGGCGAAGGCGTCATAGATACCGGCCTGCACATAGAAGCGGTTGGCGCAGACGCAGGTCTGGCCCACGTTGCGATACTTGGAGGCGATGGCCTGCTCCACGGCGAGGTCGAGGTCCGCATCGTCAAACACGAGGAAGGGCGCGTTGCCGCCCAGCTCCAGCGATATCTTCTTCATGGTGTCGGCGGACTGCTTCATCAGCAGCTTGCCCACGGGGGTCGAGCCGGTGAACGTCACCTTTTTGACCGCCGGGTTGGAGGTCATCTCGCCGCCGATGGCCGGGGCGTCGCCCACCACGATGTTGACGACGCCGGCCGGGATGCCCGCCATCTCCGCCAGCACGCCCCAGGCGAGGCCCGAATAGGGGGTCAGCTCCGAGGGCTTGCATACCACGGTGCAGCCGGCCGCCAGCGCCGCGCCGATCTTGCGCGAGAGCATGGAGGAGGGGAAATTCCACGGCGTCACCGCCGCGCACACGCCCACCGGCTCCTTGGTCACGAGGATGCGGCGGTTGGGCCACGGCGAGGGGATCACGTCGCCATAGAGGCGGCGGGCCTCCTCGGCGAACCAGCGCACATAGGCGGCGGAACCGCCCACCTCGCCCTTGGCCTCCGCCAGCGGCTTGCCCTGCTCGGTGGTGAGGATGAGCGCCAGCTCGTCGGCATTGGCGAGGATCAGGTCGGCGAGCTTGTGCAGCTTGGCCGCGCGCTCGGCGGCGGTGGTGGCGCGCCAGGTCTTGAAGGCCTCGGCGGCGGCCTCGATGGCGCGGCGCGTCTCGGCGGCGCCGGCCTTCGGGATGGTGCCGATGATTTCGCCGGTGGCCGGATTGTTGACCTCGATGGTTTCGCCGCCGTCGGCATCCACCCACGCCCCGCCGATCAGCATCTTGTCGCGCAGCAGGGTGAAGCGGTGGGGCTCGGAGGTGAAGGCGGGCTGGGTGGCGGCCATGGCGTGCTCCTTGGATCTCTTGCCTCCGGCCGTGGCATGCCGAAGGGCGCGCGCTCGTGACGGGCGCGGCGGCGCCCGTGGGATATACGATCAGCCGTGTCCGGGCCAGTGCCGAGGTATCAGCGCACGCAGGGGACTCAGCGCACGCAAAAATTCAACGCACGCAAGTGATGGAGTGGAAGGGCACGATCTGCTCCTTCTGCCCGATTCCCGCCGCCACCTGGCAGCGCAGATAGTCCTTGCCGACGCTCAGGGGGGCAAAGCCGGTGATGGTGTTGCCGCCCACCACCTGGATGATGATGGCCTGGCCTTCCTTGTGGCCGACGATGTCGAGCACGGCCTGGCGGAAATCGTCTTCCTTGTTCTGGCACTGCATCGCGTCCCTCCCGTGGGGAACCGGGCGTGCTTGCGGCCCGGCGGACCGGCGCGCCTCTGGAGACTATAACGCTGCTTCGGCCAATCCGGTCATGCTCTGAACGCATGCGATATTCACCGGCCATCTTCTGTTGATCGGCGTCAAAGGCGCCGCTGGGGAAGGCGCTAGAACTTGAGCGTCTGCCCGCGGGAGCTTTGTCATGCTCAAGATCGCGATTCTCGTCTGGCTCATGCTCGCGACCGTGTTCGCGGGTGCCGCGATTCTGGCCGTCCTGGCCCTTCCCTCTCTTGCCGGGCAGGACATGCGCCTCATCCCCATCGCCGCCGGTGCCGGCGCGGTCGTGGCCATCCCGTTCGCGGTGCTCGTCGCCAAGCGCATCCTGGCGCTGACCGCCAAGGGGGCGTGAGGGCTCCGGACCCCGCAAGGCCATAAGCACCGAGCCCGGCTGGGGCCTGCTTCGGGCTGCGGAGGCGACGGTTGACCGTCGCCTTGCGCACCGTCCATCCTTGCGCCTCTGTCGCAGCGGAAGGGAGCGGGCCATGAGCCTTGATATGGCATTGGAAACGTGGGCAGCCTTCGCCGCGGCGTCGGCCGTGCTCCTCGTCATCCCCGGCCCCACCGTGCTGCTGGTGGTGTCCTACGCCCTCGGGCAGGGCTGGCGGACGGCCCTGCCCATGGCGGTGGGCGTCGCGCTCGGCGATTTCACGGCCATGACCCTCTCCATGCTCGGCGTGGGCGCGCTCTTGTCCGCTTCGGCGAGCCTGTTTCTCGCAGTGAAATGGGCAGGCGCGGCCTATCTCGTCTATCTCGGCCTCAAGCTGTGGCGCGCGGGCGGGACGCTGGATGCGGCGCCACGCACGGAACGCTCCGCGCCCGTGAAGATGATGGCCCATGCCTGGCTGGTGACGGCGCTGAACCCCAAGAGCATCACCTTCTTCGTGGCCTTCCTGCCCCAGTTCCTCGACCCCAGGGCGGACTTCCTGCCGCAATTGCTGGTGTTCCAGGCGACCTTCCTGACCCTCGCCTTCCTGAACGCGCTCGGCTACGCGCTCGCCGCCTCCCGCGCCCGCCGGGCGGTGCGCAGCCCGCGCGTCATCGGCGCCATCAACAAGGCGGGCGGCTCGCTACTCATCGGGGCGGGCATCGCCACGGTCGCGGTGCGCACGGGCAATTCCTGAGCCTCACCCCCGCGCGATGGCGTGAAAGAAGCTGCCGGTGACGCTGCCCCGGCGGCTGCCCGCCGGCCCGAGCGGGCGGCCTTCGGCATCCGAGAGATCGGCCAGCGGCTGGTCGGACCCGCGATCGAGCACGGTCGCGTAATGAAATTCGTGGCCGCGCACCAAGGCGCCCTCCGGCCCCAGAGGCGAGGGGGCGAGGAGGCGCGCCTGCCTGTAGCCGAGATTCATGCGGCGCTTCGCGAAGCTTGTTTCCAGCGCCAGCAGGCCGAGCATGGCATGGCGCGCGCCCTCGGCGTCCACCAGCCCGGCGCCCAGCGCCATATAGCCCCCGCACTCCCCATGCACCGGCTTGCCTGCCGCCGCGAAGGCATGGACCCCGGCGCGGAAGCGCTCCGCCGCCGCGAGCCGACCGGCTTGCAGCTCGGGATAGCCGCCGGGCAGCCAGAGCGCGTCGCAGGAGGCATCCGGCGCCTCGTCGGCCAGGGGCGAGAAGGGCACGATCTCCGCCCCCTGCCCGCGCCAGCCGGCGAGCATGTGGGCATAGACGAAGCCAAAGGCGGCATCCCGCGCCAGCGCGATCCGCTGGCCCGGAGGCGGCAGCAGCGCCTTGCTGTCCCCTTGCCCCTCCCCCGCCCCGGCCTGAAGCGGCGCGGCGGCGGCGATGATGCCATCGAGGTCGAGATGGGCCTCGGCAAGATCAGCCAGCGCGGCGAGGCGGGCCGGCAGATCGTCGGTCTCGCCCGCCTGCACGAGGCCGAGATGGCGCTCGGGCAGCACGATGTCGGCCGCACGCGGCACCGTGCCGAGCACCGGCACGCCCAGCGGCGCGACCGCTTCCCGGATCATCCGCTCGTGCCGCTCGCTGCCCAATTTGTTCAGCACCACCCCGGCGATGCGCACGGCCGGATCATGCCCGATGAAGCCGCGCAGCACCGCCGCCGCCGTCTGCGATTGCCCGGAAACATCCAGCACCAGCAGCACCGGCAGGCCGAGCCGGGCCGCCACATCCGCCCCCGCGCCCGTGCGGCCCTTCTCTACTGCCACCCCGTCGAACAGGCCCATGGCCCCCTCGCCGATGACGATTTCGGCCCCCTCCCCCGCCAGCCCGGCGAGATGGTCCAGCAGCGCCGGGGGCATGGCCCAGCTGTCGAGGTTCAGCCCCGGCTGGCCGGTGGCGGCGGCGTGGAAGGCGGGGTCGATATAGTCCGGCCCGGACTTGATGGCCCGCACCGCCCTCCCCCGGCGGCGCAGCGCCGCGAGGAGCGCCAGCGTCACCGTTGTCTTGCCCGAGCCCGAGCGCGGGGCGGCGACGAGGAGGCCGCGGGGCGTATCCCTCATGACGCGCACCCTTCCTTGCCGGCACCGAGCCCGCTATCACCAACCCCATGAGCACGGGCGACACCGCCGACGACGCACCCGACAGGCCGCTGAAGCGCGGCTGGACCACCGGCACCTGCGCGGCCGGCGCGGCCAAGGCGGCGTTTGCGGCGCTGGTCACGGGCGCCTTTCCCGATCCGGTAGAGGTGGAGCTGCCCTCCGGCGCCCGCCCGGCCTTCGCCCTCGCCATGCACGCGCGCGACGCCGATAGCGCCACCGCCGGCATCGTGAAGGATGCCGGCGACGATCCGGACGTGACCCACGGCGCCCTCGTCCGCGCCACCGTGCGGCGCGGCGCGGCGGGCGCGGGCGTCACCTTCAAGGCCGGCGAAGGCGTCGGCACGGTGACGCGGCCGGGCCTGCCTATTCCGCCCGGCGAACCGGCCATCAATCCCGTGCCCCGCCGCATGATCGCCGCCGGCATCGCAGAGGTGGCCGCCGCTTATGGCGTCGCGGCCGATGCGGAGGTGGAGATTTCCATCGAGGATGGCGCCGCGCTGGCGCTGAAGACGCTCAACCCGCGCCTCGGCATCGTCGGCGGCCTGTCGGTGCTCGGCACCACGGGCATCGTCGTGCCCTATTCCTGCGCCGCGTGGATCCACTCCATCCATCGCGGCATCGATGTGGCCCGCGCCATGGGGCTCGACCATGTGGCCGGCGCCACCGGCTCCGCCTCCGAGGCGGCGGTGGCGAAGCTGCATGGGCTCGACGAGGTGGCCCTCATCGACATGGGCGATTTCGTCGGCGGCATGCTGAAATATCTGCACACGCACCCGGTGCCCAAGGTGACGGTGGCCGGCGGCGTCGCCAAGATGACGAAGCTCGCGCAGGGCTTCCTCGATCTGCACTCCAAGCGCGGCAGCGCTGATCTTCCCGCCCTCGCCCGCCTCGCCGCCGAGGCCGGCGCGGATGCCGATCTCTGTGCCCGCATCGCCGGGGCGAACATGGTGGCGGAGGCCTTCCAGATCGCGGGTGCAGCCGGCGTCCCGCTCGGTGATTGCGTCGCCCGCGCCGCCTGGGCCACCGCCGCCCGCGCCCTCGACCGGGCGGATGTGCTGCTGGAAATCACCGTCTTCGACCGCGACGGCACCCTTGTGGGCCGCGCGCCGCTGTCTCCCGCGCAACGCTGAGCGGCGGATCATTCACCGCCCCCGCGAAAGCGGCGGACATAGGCCGGGTCGTAGAGCGCGCTCTCGCGGAAATCCTCAGCCGCGAGCGCCCGCCCCACGAGAATCAACGCCGTGCGCGGGATGGGATCGGCGGCGAGCTTTTCGGCGATATCGCCGAGCGTGCCCCTCACCACCCGCTCGTTGGGCCACGTCGCCCGCGCCACCACTGCCGCCGGGCAGTCGGCGCCGAGCGCCGGCACCAGCTCCGCCACCACCTGATCCAGCGCATGGATGGCGAGATGGATGGCGAGCGTCGCCCCCGTGGCCGCGAACGTCGCCAGCTTCTCCGCCTCCGGCATGGCCGAGGCGCGGCCGGAGACGCGGGTGATGACGAGGCTCTGCGCCACCTCCGGCACCGTCAGTTCCCGCCCGAGCACGGAGGCCGCCGCCGCGAAGGCCGGCACGCCGGGCGTGAGCGTATAGGGAATGCCCCGCCGCTCCAGCCGCCGCACCTGCTCGGCCACCGCGCTGTAGACGGAGAGGTCGCCCGAATGCAGCCGCGCGACATCCTCGCCGGCCTCGAAGGCGCGAACATATTCCGCTTCGATCCGGTCGAGGTCGAGCGGCGCGGTATCGACGATCCGCGCGCCCGGCGGGCACCAGCCGAGCATTTCCGCCGGCACGATGGAGCCGGCATAGAGGCACACCGGGCAGCGGGCGATGAGATCGCGCCCGCGCATGGTGATGAGGTCCGCCGCGCCGGGGCCGGCGCCGATGAAATGGACGGTCACACCACGCCCTCCCGCCGCGCCAGCGCGCAGGTGACGGGGCCGAGGGCGAGGCGCGGGCCGATGAGCCGGCCGTTCGCCCCCGCCGCCGCCAGCGCGGCCGTTTCGGCAGCGGAGGGCACGCGCAGCAGCGCCACCACCCGCTCGGAATGGGTCTTCGCCCGACTGGAGGCGGCTTCCAGCTGGCTCTGCGGCACCAGCACCAGAGGCAGGCCGAGCAGCGCCGCCGCCTCGCTGATGCCGGCCTCCCCGCCCTTGATCGCCGGGGTGGCGACGAGGGACACGTCGTCCCGCCCAAGCTCGGCGCGCGCGAGGGCGGCGTCGAAGGCGGCGATCACCTCCTCCACCGACACCCCCCGCTTCGAGCCGATGCCGGCCACGATCATGCGCCCTCTCCCGCGTCCGGCGTCTCACCGGGCTTCACCCAGCACCATTGCGTCACCGGCATGGCCGGCCGCCAGCCCGTCATGCCCTTCACCGCCACCGACCGCGCCAGCGAAACGCGGGTCAGCGTGCCGCCGAGGCGGGCGTGGGCGGCGATCAGCAGCGCCTCGGTCTCCAAAGTCACCGCATTGGCCACCATCCGCCCGCCCGGCTTCAGCGCCTTGAGAGCCGTGTCGAACACGCCCGGCTCGCTGGCGCCGCCACCGATGAAGATCACATCCGGCGTGGGCAATCCCGCAAGGGCGCCCGGTGCCGCACCCTCGACGATCTTGAGATGCGGCACGCCGAGGCGCGACGCATTGCGGCCGATGCGGGCGGCGCGTTCCCCATTCCCCTCGATGGCGATGGCCGAGAGGGAGGGATGCGCCAGCAGCCATTCGATGGCGATGGAGCCCGCCCCCGCTCCGACGTCCCACAGCAATTCCCCCCGCCGCGGGGCGAGGGAGGAAAGGGTGAGCGCGCGCACCTCGCGCTTGGTGATCTGCCCGTCATGCTCGAACAGATCGTCCGCGAGGCCGGCCGCGAGGGGTAGGACGGGCGCGTCGGGCGCGGCCTTGACCTCCAGCGCCACCACGTTGAGGGCGGCCACGTCGTTCAGGTCGAACGCTTCGGCCGTGGCGCTGCGGATGCGCTCCGCCGGCCCGCCCAAGGCTTCCAGAACCGTGAGACGGGAGGCGCCGCAGCCATGGGCCGTGGCGAAGGCGGCCACCTGCGCCGGCCCCTCCCCGTCCGAGGTCAGCAGCAGCAGCTTTGCGCCGTCCTGCAGGAAGGGCCGCAGCCGCGCCAGCGGACGGCCGTGGAGGGAGAGGAGGTCCACCTCCTGCTGCGCCCAGCCGAGCCGCGCGGCGGCGAGCGCGAAGGCGGAGGGGGCGGGAAAGGCCGCCATCTCCTGCGCCGGCACATGGCGGGCAAGGCTCGCGCCGACGCCGTAGAGGAACGGGTCGCCCGAGGCGAGCACGCACACCCGCTGCCCACGCACGGCCAGCACGCCGTCGAGGCTGAAGGGGCTCGGCCACGCCCGCGCCTCGCCTGTCACAAGATCGCCGGCGAGGGCCAGGTGGCGCGCCCCACCGAACACAATGGCGGCGGCGGAGATGGCGGCGCAGGCGGCGGGGGAAAGGCCCTGCGCCCCATCCTCGCCGATGCCGACGATGGACAGCCAGCGCCCGGCCGGGGCAGTGTCGGCGGCGATGGAAACCCCTGCCTCAGCCATGAAACCCCACATCCTTCTCCTCGGCGGCACCGGCGATGCCCGCGCGCTCGCGACCCGGCTCGCGCCCCGCACGGACATCCGCGTCACGCTCTCGCTCGCCGGCCGCACCGAAAACCCGGCGCCGCAGCCGGTGCCGGTGCGCGTCGGCGGCTTCGGCGGGCCGTCCGGGCTGGAAGACTATCTCAAGGCGGAGGCCATCGCCGCCGTCATCGACGCGACGCATCCCTATGCCGCGCGCATGTCCTTCAACGCGGCGCTCGCCTGCGCTTCGGCCGGCGTGCCTCTCCTCGCGCTGCGCCGCGCGCCGTGGCAGGCGCAGGCGGGCGACCGCTGGCGCGAGGTGGCGGATGTTCCGGCCGCCGTGGCGGCGCTGGGGGAGGCCCCCCACCGGGTCTTCCTCGCGCTCGGCCGCAACGAGGTGCGCGCCTTCGAATCGGCGCCGCAGCACGCCTTTCTGGTGCGCAGCGTCGATCCCGTCACGCCGCCGCTCGCCGTGCCGCAGGCGGACTATGTGCTCGGGCGCGGGCCGTTCGGCGAAGCGGAGGATCACGCGCTGCTCAAGGCCCATGGCATCGACGCCATCGTCGCCAAGAACAGTGGCGGCAGCGCCACCTATGGCAAGATGGCGGCGGCGCGGGCGCTGGGCATCGAGGTGATCCTCATCGCCCGTCCGCCGGTGCCGGACGTGCCCGCCGTGGAGCGCCCGGCCGAGGCCGAGGCGTGGCTCGACGGCATCCTCACTCACGGCGCAGGCGCCGAGCGCGGCGCATAGACCAGGGGCGACATCCCCTCGCGCGGCACGATGCGGGTCTCGGCGGTGCCGATGAGCACGCAGGTGGCCATGTCCGCCCGCGCGGGATCGGCCTCCGCCAGCGTCGCGAGCGCGATGCGCTCGTCCGCCCGCCCCGCCGCCCGGCCGAACACCACCGGCACGCTCCCCGGCAGCTTTTCCCGCAGCAGCTCGAACGCGCGGCCGAGCTGCCAGGGGCGCGCCTTGCTGATGGGATTGTAGAGGGCGATCACGAAGCCCGCCTCGGCGGCGAGCGCGAGGCGCTTTTCCACCAGCGGCCAGGGCTTCAGATTGTCCGAGAGGGAAATGGCGCAGAAATCGTGTCCCAGCGGCGCACCGCAGCGGGCCGCCACCGCCAGCATGGCGGTGACGCCGGGCACGATCTCGACGTCCAGCGCCCGCCACTCGTCCGGGCCATGCTCGATGGCCTCGCACACCGCCGCCGCCATGGCGAACACGCCGGGATCGCCGCCCGAGACCATCGCCACCTTCGCCCCGGCCACGGCCGCCTCAAGGGCAGCGGACGCACGGCCGATCTCCTCGCGATTGTCGGAGGCGCGCCGCTCCTGCCCCGGCCGTTCCGGCAGACGGGCGAGATAGGGCATGTATCCGAACAGGATATCCGCCGCCGCCACCGCCTCGGCCGCCTCCGGCGTCATCTGCCGCGCCGCGCCGGGGCCGAGGCCGACCACGGTGAGCCGCCCGCTCACGCCGCGCGCTCCCAGCCGGGCACCAGCACGATGGCGAAATAGGGCGCCGGCCCCTCCGCACGCTCGGCGAGGGGAACGAGCGCGCAGTCGGCCATGGTGCCGCGCTCCACATAGACGGCCCGGTCGAGCCGACCCGCGGCGGCGAGCGCGCGGCGGATCTTCGGCAGGTTGCGCCCCACCTTCATGATGACCGCCGCATCCGCCTCCGCGAGGCGGCGGGCGAGTTCGGCCTCGTCAAGCGTGCCGGGCAGCACCATCAGCACGTCGTCGCCCTGCGCAATGGGTGCGCCGGCCTCGGACCAGCAGCCGGACATGCCGGTGACGCCGGGGATCACCTGCGTCTGGAACCGCCCGGCGAGACGCACATGGATGTGCATGTAGGAGCCGTAGAAGAGCGGGTCGCCCTCGCTCAGCACCGCCACCGTGCGCCCGGCCATGAGATGCTCGGCAACGGCGGAGGCGGAGGCGTCGTAGAAGGCGCCGATGGCCGTGCGATAGGCGTCATCATGCCGGTGGATTTCCGTGGTGACGGGATAGAGCAGCGGCAGCTCCACCGCGCCGGCCGGAAAGTGCGCCGAGGCCACCGTGCGGGCGTGGCTGACATTGCCGGCCTTGGCGAAATAGCCCACCACGTCCGCGCTCTGCAGCGCCTTCACCGCCTTGAGGGTGAGGAGATCGGGATCGCCCGGGCCGACGCCCACGCCGATGAGATGCCCCTTCACAGCCCGGCCCTCGCAAGCGCGTTCACAGCGGCGGAGGTGATGGCGCTGCCGCCGAGGCGCCCGCGCACGATGGCAAACGGCACGCCGCGCGGATCATCCGCCAGCGCATCCTTGGATTCCGCCGCCCCCACGAAGCCCACCGGCATGCCGAGGATGGCCGCCGGCTTGGGCGCGCCGCGATCCAGCATCTCCAGCAGGTGAAAGAGTGCGGTCGGCGCATTGCCGATGGCGACGACCGATCCGGCCAATTGGTCACCCCACAATTCCAGCGCGGCGGCGGAGCGGGTGGTGCCGAGCTTTTCCGCCAGCGCCGGCACCGCCGGATCGCGCAAGGTGCAGATCACCTCATTGCCGGCGGGCAGCCGCGCGCGGGTGATGCCGTGAGCCACCATCTGCGCATCACACAGGATCGGCGCGCCGGCCTGAAGCGCGGCGCGCGCGGCGGCGACCGCGCCGGGGCCGAACACGAAGTCCCGCGCTGCCTCCACGAGGCCGCAGGCGTGGATCATGCGCACCGCCACGTCCTCCTCCTCGGCCGAGAAGCGGGAGAGGTCGGCTTCCGCGCGGATGATGGCGAAGGAGCGCTCGTAGATGGCCGTGCCGTCGCGCACGTAATCGAGGGGAAGGGTCATTCTGCGCGGCTCGTCACGTCGTCTGTTCTGTTCGTTGCCGCGCCCGCCCACAGGCCCGCCGGATCGAGGCGGGCGAGGAGCGCGCGGGTGGTTTCGCCCGGCGCGCGCCGGGCCGCCAGCGTCGCGGCGAGGGAGCCGACGGCGGCGGGAAAATCCGCCGCCGGCCGCACCGGGCGCGCCGCGCCGGAGGCCGGGCCGTCATGCACCAGCGCGACGCCCGCGTCCATGCCCACGAAGGCGAGGCTCGCCGGCGCGGGATGGGCGCAGCCCTTGGTGCAGGCGGAGAGGTGGAGCGACACCGTGCCGTCCAGCAGCGGCGCGAACGCCTCCGCCAGAACCGGCGCCAGCGCGCGGGCCGGGATGTGGGCCGAGGCGCAGGCCGGCGCCCCGGCGCAGGCGGCAATGCGCGCGCGCGGATCGCCCGGAGCGGTGATGCAGCCGAGGGCGGCGATCCGCGCCGCGAAGGTGTCGGCGGCGCCGTCCGAAAGCCCGGTGGCGATGAGCGTGCGCTCCGGCGCGGGCCGAAGATCGCGCGCGCCGGCCGCGTCCACCGCAACGGCGATGGCCTCGAACTGCGCGGCATCGCCGGCCCCGAACGGCAGGCCGAAGCCGAAGGCCAGCGTGCCGTCGGCGAGCGGAATGCGCCCCAGCGGCGCCTTGGCTTCGGCGAGGCGCGCCCGGCCGCCGCAGCCGGGCAGATCGGTGGCGCGGGCGGCGCGGCCGAGATCGGCGATGGTGGAAAGTGCAGCCAGTGCCTCGGTCGCGGCCTCCGCTTCGGGCAGCGTGCGCGCGGGCCCATTGCCGATGGTCAGCGCCCAGTGCCCCGGCGCCGTCGCGACAAGCCGCACATCGGCCTTCTGCCCGGCGAGGCTGACGGCACCGCCGCCCTCCACCACCACCGACACCTTCGGCCCCAATTGCCCCGCCAGCGGCTGCGCCCCGGCGATGATCTCCGCGGCGAGCTTATGTCCGTCCGCAATCTCTGACGGGTCGAGCCCGCCCAGCGGCGAGACATCCACCGCCAGCCCGATGCGCGGGGTGATGCCGAGGGCGACCACCGCCACCTGCAGGGGGCCGACCGACCCGGCCGTCAGCCCGCGCACCTGGAGGCTGCCGCGCGCCGTCACCTCCATCATCCCGTTGCCGAAGCGGCGGGCGGCGTCCGCGAGACCACGCAGTTGCGCCGCGGAGAGCCGGCCATCGGCGGGGACGAGGCGCAGGATGAGCCCGTCCCCGGTCTCCATGGGGGCGAGGAAGGCCGGGCAGGCACCGCGACGGGTGGGGGGGATCGGCGTCATTCCGCGGCCTCCCGGCCCGCTTCGGCGCGGAGCGCGTCGAGATCGCTATCGAGATCGTTGCGCCGCGCATGCCACAGGCCGCGCCGCCGGGCATCGGCGAAGCGGCGGGCGATGGCGCGGGCGGCATCGGGGTTCTGCGCGAGGAGGAAGGCGCGCACCGCCGGATCGCCCAGATAGGCCGCGTGGAGACGGTCGAGCAGTGCGGAGGGCACCTGCTCCGTGGTTTCGGCGAAGGCGACGAGGCGGTCCACCGTCTCCGCCAGTTCCGATGCGCCGCGCGGGCCGTGGCGCATCTGGCCGGCGATGAAGCGGGCCGAGACGCGGCCGTGGACAAGCCGCGCTAGCGCCTCCTTCAGCGGCCGGGCGCGGGGACGGTCGGGGTCGGTGGTGTCGAGCACCACGAGATGGGCGGATCGCCCCAGCGCCGCGCCAGCCGCCGCGAAGCCGCCCATGAAAGCGGCATCCTCGCTGCCATCGAGCAGATCGCGGGCCGCATCGTCGGCGCCATGCACCAGCGCATCCGCTTCGGCGAGCCGCGCGGCGAAGAGGCCGGGCGCCGGGCGCGCCATCCCGTCCGCGCCGCCATAAGCGTGGGAGGCGGCGGCGAGATAGGCGGCGCCCAGCTCCTCCCGCGTCTCGAACGCGCCGCGCTGCAATTGCGCTTCGATGCCCGCGCCATAGGCGCCGGGGGCCGAGCCGAACAGGCGGGAGAGGTCCTCGCCCTTGCGACGAGCCTCGGCGAGCGGGTTTTCGCTCCCCTCCTCGTCGCGCGCCGCCACCGCGCGCACGGCGGCATCGAGCAGCGCGATCTGGGCGGGGAAGATGTCGCGGAACAGGCCGGAGATGCGGAAGGTGACGTCGATGCGCGGGCGGCCGAGCACGGCGGGAGGCAGCACCTCCACCCCCGTCACACGGCCGGTGGCCGCCTCCCACATCGGCCGGCAGCCGAGGAAGGCGAGGCCCTGCGCGATCTCCTCGCCGCCCGTGCGCAGGCTGGCGCTGCCCCACAGGTCCAGCACCAGCGCACGGGGCCAGTCGCCCTGTTCCTGCAGGATGAGTCGCAGCGCCTCGTCCGCCGCCTTGCGGGCGAGGTCGCAGGCGGTGGGGGTGGGCAGCGTGCGCGGATCGGCGGTGAACAGATTGCGCCCGGTGGGCAGCACGTCCCGCCGCCCCCGCGCCGGAGCACCGGCTGGCCCGGCCGGCACGAAGCGACCGTCGAGGGCGGTGAGCAGCGCGCGGGTTTCGGCGTCCGCCGAGGCGGCGCGCAGCGGGTCGGACTCGTCGTCCGGCGCGGCGCCGAAGATGTGCAGGCCGTCCTTCACCGCGAGGTCCTTCAGGTCGCACAGCCAGGCATCGATGCGGCGCAGGGCCTCGTCGGGGTCGGTCGCGGCGGAGACCCCGGCGGTGGCGGCGAGGCCGGTTTCGCTAGCGGTCTCGACGATAAGGCCGGCGAGACGTTCGCGGCGGCGGCGGTCGAGCCCGTCCGCCTGCGCATATTCATCCACCAGCCGCTCCAGCCGCTGCTCGGCCTCGCTCAGGCCCGCGCTCGCGAGGGGCGGCGGCAGATGGCCGATGGTGACGGCGGCGAGCCGCCGCTTCGCCTGCGCCGCCTCGCCGGGATTGGAGACGATGAAGGGATAGACCACCGGCAGCGCCCCCATCACGGCCTGCGGGAAACAGGCCGGTGTGAGCGCCACCGCCTTGCCCGGCAGCCATTCCAGCGTCCCGTGGGCGCCGAGATGGACCACCGCATGGGCATCGAGCCCGTTTCGCAGCCACAGGCCGAAGGCGAGCAGCCCATGGCGCGGCGGCAGGCTGGCGTCGTGATAATCCGCCCGCCGGTCGAGGCTGGCGCCGCGATCGGGCGCAAAAGCCAGCGTGATGTTTCCGGACCGGGCGAGGCGGAAGCGGAAGGCGCCGTCGCTTAAATCCGCATCGTCCTCCGGTGCGCCCCAGGCGGCGGTGACGGCGGCCTGCGCGGCTTCTGGCAAAGCGGCGAAGAGGCGGCGGTAGGTGTCCAGCGTCAGCGCCGGCTCGGGGCGGAAGGAGGCGAGAAGCGCCTTTGCATCATCTGGCACGCGTCCGGTGCCGTAGCCGGCTGCCGCGAGCGTTCCGAGCATGCGCCGCGCGCTCTCGGGCACGTCGAGGCCCACCGCATAGCCGGAGCGGCCTTCCGCGCCGGGATAATCCGGCAGGATCAGCGCGAGCCGCCGCTCCGCGGGGGGCGTCGCGGCGAGGCGCACCAGTGCCGCCGCGCGGTCGGCCACATGGGCCACCGCCTCCGGCTCCGGCCGGTTGAGCGCGGCGGTGAAGGCGAGGTCGGCATCGGGCGGGGCGAAATCCTTGAAGGAGAGCGCGCCGGCCAGCACGCGCCCGTCCAGCTCCGGCAGCACCACATGCATGGCGAGGTCCGCCGCCGAGAAGCCGCGCGGGCTGCCCGCCCACGCCTCCCGCGCCGTGGTGGCGGGCGCTGCTTGAAGCACGGGTGGTCCGCCCTCCGGGAAGAGTTCAGCCGCATCCCCCGCCGCGAAGGCGGTGGTGGTGAGGAGGATGGCGGGATCGAGCGCCGCCGTCGCCGCTTGCACGGCGGCGCGGGCCTCCGGCGCCTTCAGGCTGGGGACGAAGAGGCAATGGGCCGCGATGCCCCGCGACTCCAGCGCTTCCGCCAGCGCATCCACGGCGGCGGTGTCGGCGGCGAGCCATTGCGAGCGGTAGAAAAGGATGAGCGCGTTCGACCGTCCCTGCCCCGCCGCGCGCACCTCCTCCAGCGTGGCGAGGCCGGCGCCGGGGCGGTGGAAGGCGGTGGAAGGCACGGGGCGGGGAGCGGGGATGGGACAGGGCGCGGGAAAGCCCGCCGCGTCGCCCATGGCGGCGAGCAGGGCCGTCATGTTGTCCGGCCCCCCGGCGCGGAAATAGCCGAGCCAGCGCGCGAGCGTCGCTTCCGGCAGCGTGGAGAGGGCGGCGAGGCGGGGATCGTCCTGATCCTCGCCCGGCAGCAGCGCAAGGGCGATGCCGCGGGCGCGGGCCGTGGCGGCGAGCTGCTCGGCGCCATAGCGCCACCAGTCCAGCCCGCCGAGCTGGCGCACCAGCACCACTTTCGCTTTGGCCGCGACCTTCTCCACCCACAGATCCACCGACATGGGGTGACGCAGATCCTTCAGCCGCGCGAGGCGCAGGCTGGGAGCCGCACCACCACGCGCGCGCCACGCGGCGGAGAGGGCAATGAGGTCGCTGTCGGTGAAGGAGAGGGCCACCATGTCGCCGGGCGGCTGGGCGAGGTCGACCGGCTCGGCCAACGCCTCCAGGCTCGTCGATGTGGTGGCGAGGATATGCATGGGCTAGCCGAGGATGGCCTGCTCCACCGCCACGCGGTCGAAGCCCTTGAGGCCGATGACCACCAGCGCCCCGTGCCGCGCCTCGTCCGCGCCCCACGCGCGATCGAAATGGTGCGACACGCGCGGGCCGACCCCCTGCACCAGCAGGCGCAGCGGCTTGCCCGCGACGGCGGCGAAGCCCTTCACGCGCAGCACGTCCGGCGTCTCGGCCGCCTTCACCACGCGGGCCGCCAGCGCGGCGGGATCGGCGATTTCGGGCAGAGCGAGGACGATGCTCTCGAACTCGTCGTGGTCGTGGTCTTCCTCGTCGTCATGATGGGTGCGGCGGGCGTCGATGACGTCTTCCGCGCCGACGCCGAGGCCGAGCAGCACCGCCGGGTCCACCTTGCCGCCGGCGGCGCGCACCAGCTTCACCGCGCGCGGCAAAGCGCCGGCCACCGCCTGCTCCGCCGTGGCGAAGCCGGCCGCATCGAGCAGATCGGACTTGGAGAGGACGACGAGATCGGCGCAGGCGATCTGGTCCTCGAACACCTCTTCCACCGGGTCGTCATGGTCGAGACTTTCGTCCCCGGCCCGCTGCGCATCGAGCGCGGCGAGATCGGGCGCGACACGGCCTTCCGCCAGCGCCGGGCCATCAACCACCGCGATCACGCCGTCCACCGTCACCCGGCCCTTGATGGCCGGCCACTGGAAGGCCTGCACGAGGGGCTTCGGGAGCGCGAGGCCGGAGGTCTCGATGAGGATGTGGTCCACCTTCGGCGCGCGGGCGAGGATCTGGTCCAGTGCCGGCACGAAATCATCCGCCACGGTGCAGCACAGGCAGCCGTTGGCGAGTTCCACGATGCTGGTCTCGTCGCAGCTCTCGATGCCGCAGCCCTTCAGGATCTCGCCGTCGATGCCCACGTCGCCGAACTCGTTGACGATGACCGCGAGGCGCTTGCCGCCGGCATTCTCCAGCACATGGCGGATCAGCGTCGTCTTCCCGGCGCCGAGGAAGCCGGTGACGATGGTGCAGGGCACGCGGGCGAGCGAGGTCATCGGGTCTCCTTGCGGGTGAGCGGGGGAATGCGCGCGACCATGCCGCGCTTGAGCACGTCCGGCCGGCCGCGCCAGGGCATCAGGCCGTCTTCCGAGCCGGCGAGAAGCGCGGCGCCGGCGATGAGGTCGGCGGCGCTGTCGGGGGCGAGGTCGCCGAACACATAGGTCCAGCCGTCGCGGCGGACCATGGCGGCAGAGAGCGCGCGCTTGCAATTGGCGAGGCAAGAAACGCCCTCAACTGCAACACCTTCGGGGACGGACGTGGCGCAGGCGGAGGCAAGAAGGCGCGCGCCGTCGCGCTCGGCGTCAGGTGGGGCCTCGCTGCCTGCGGCGCGGCAGGTGGTGCAGATGAGGAGGGTGACGGCGGGAGCGGTTTCGCGGGCGGCTTCTGGCGTAGCTTGGGCCGCGCAGCCGATGTCCGGGCTTTCGCCGCCCGGCTCGGGTGCTGTGCTGTCGGGAATCGCGCCGCGCTCCACCGAAACGTCCACGGGTGCGAGCGCCCGCGCGTACGGGCTCGAAGGGACGCAATACCGGAGCACCCCGCCCGGCGCGGACCTCGTCGAAGGCAGGTCTCCTGGCTCGCGGATCACCGCCCCTGCCGCCTTCCCGGATTGCTCCAGTGGCGTCTGGCAGGGGCTCACCGCCGACAGTTGCGGGGGCAGCCGCGGCATTGGAGGCTCTTCACCCCCGCACCGCATTCCCTTTTACGCCCGTGTGGGACCACGGGACCTTCGACGCCGCCACTAAAGGCAGGGTGGGCGGGATTGTCAAATGAGGGGCGCGGAACGCTCTCGTGCCCCGGACCAGCGACGGCGCAGCCGGAGCGCAGACCCCGGCCCCAACGCAAGGGCCCGCCGCCGGCGCTTCAATATCCGGCTTTCTCGGGGTTTGCCCGCTGCGCGGAACTCGTTGCGCTGGGTCCCGGCTCTCCTTCCACGCCGCTACGCGGCGTTGCAGTCGGCCGGGATACGAGGGAGGTGTCTGCGCGAGAACCGGCCGAACGTCCTCTCCCCTTGCGGGAGAGGGCGGGGGTGAGGGGTCAGCGGCGGCTTCGCGAGGGAAGACGACCGACTGGCAGGCGGCGATATTTACCCCTCACCCTAACCCTCTCCCGCAAGGGGAGAGGGGACGCGCTTGTGCTGGGGGAAACAACAGCCCCCTGCCCTACCCCTCGATACGGTCGAAATCGGCGATGCCGCGGGTGGCGGCGCGGATTTCGTCGAGCAGCTTCAGGCGGTTCTCGCGCAGCGCGGGATCGGCGTCGTTCACCGTCACGGCGTCGAAGAAGGCATCCACCGGCTGGCGCAGGTCCGACAGCGCGGTCATGGCAGCCTCGAAATCCTCGGCAGCGACGGCCTTGGAGACGCGGGCCTTCACATCGTCGATGGCGGCGGCGAGGTGCTCCTCGGCCGGCTCCTTGAGCAGCGCGGCGACGGTGGGGCCGGCGAAGGCGCGGCCGTCCTTCTTCTCCTCGATGCGCAGGATGTTCACGGCGCGGCGATAGCCGGCGAGGAGGTTCCTGCCGTCCTCGGTGGCGAGGAAGGCCGCTAGCGCCTCCACGCGACGGACGACGAGGAGGAGGTCGTCCTGCCCTTCGAGGGCGAAGACGGCATCGACGAGATCGTGACGGGCGCCACGGTCGCGGAGGTAGACTTTTAAGCGTTCAACAACAAAAGAAAAGAGCTCACTCGAAATATCGCTTGAGTGAACACGCTTCATCTCCTCCACAAATTCCTGGATTTGCTGCTCGGTCAGATTCCCATACATTTCCGGTCGAACATACGTCCCGAATTTAAGCTGGACATGACCGTCAGTAACCCGATGCAGATACAACCTTTCACGCGCTTGGTTAGCAAACTCGGATCTCAGTTTCAAATAAAGTCCATTTTCAACTATGATCCGGACGATGCCTAGAGCGGCACGACGCAGCGCATAAGGGTCTTTCGAACCGGAAGGCAGTTCACGAATTCCCCAGAAGCCCACCAGCGTGTCGATCTTGTCGGCCAGCGCCACGGCCACCGAGACCGGCGCGGTCGGCACGCGGTCGTTGGGCCCCTGCGGCTTGTAATGCTCCTCACAGGCGGCGGCGACTTCCGGGGGCAGGTTCTCGCCCTGCGCATAATAGCGGCCCATGAGGCCCTGAAGCTCGGGGAACTCGCCCACCACTTCGGTGAGCAAATCCGCCTTCGCCACCAGCGCGGCCTCCTCGGCCAGCGCCACCGGCGCGCCGACCTTGGGGGCGAGCTCCTTGGCGAGGCGGACGATGCGCTCGATGCGCTCGGCCTGGGAGCCCAGCTTCTCGTGGAAGGTGATGGACTGGAACTTGGGCATGCGGCTGGCGAGGCCGTTCAGCCGGTCCGTGTCCCAGAAGAATTTCGCGTCCGAGAGGCGGGCGCGGATGACGCGCTCGTTGCCGGCGACGATGGCTGCGCCGCCGTCCGAGGCGACGAGGTTCGAGATGAGGATGAAGCGGTTGGCGAGGCGCCCGGTCCTGGGGTCCTTCAGCACGAAGCACTTCTGGTTGGCGCGGATGGTGGCGCGGATCACCTCGTCCGGAATGTCGAGAAAGCGCTCCTCGAACGATCCCATCAGCACCACGGGCCATTCCACGAGCCCGCACACCTCGTCGAGCAGCCCCTCGTCCTCCACCAGCTCGAGGCCGGCGGCGAGCGCGAGGTCCTTGGCGTCGTTGAGGATGATTTCCTTGCGGCGGTCGCGGTCGGCCACAACCTTGGCGGCCTCCAGCTTCGCCATCCAGTCGTCCAGCCGTTTCACGGTGAAGGGCTCGGGCGCCAGGAAGCGGTGGCCGCGGGTGACGTTGGAGGCCTCGATGCCGTCCACGGAGAAATGCACCACCTCCGGCTCGTCCCCCTCCGCCCCGAAGGTGGCGACGATGGAATGGAGCGGGCGCACCCAGCGCAGCGTGCCGGTTCCCCAGCGCATGGACTTCGGCCAGGGGAACTTGCGGATGATGTCCGGCACGATCTCGGCCACTACCTCGGTGGTGGCGCGGCCGGGCTTTTCCACCACGGCCACGTAGAAATCGCCCTTCTTGGGGTCGGACTGGATGGTCGCCTGATCGAGGGAGGCGAGGCCCGCCGCCTTCAGGAAGCCGGCCACCGCCTGCTCGGGCGCGCCCACGCGCGGCCCCTTCTTCTCTTCCTTCTGGTCCGCCTGACGGCCGGGCAGGCCGTGGACGGCCAGCGCGAGGCGGCGCGGCGTCACGAAGGCTTTTGCGCCCTCATAGAGCAGGCCGCGCTCCACCAGAGCGTCGGTGACGAGCTTCTTCAGCGCGTCGGCCGCCTGGGCCTGCATGCGGGCGGGGATTTCCTCGGAGAAGAGTTCGAGCAGAAGATCAGGCATCGGTTCGGGCTCGTCCTCCCCATGCGGGGAGGCTGGCGCTTGCGCGCGGCGGGTGAATTTCGGGGCCTGTGCTAGTTCGTTTCGGCCGCCGCGTCGAGGGGGCGGGCTCAGTCGAGGGACCGGCCGCGCATCTCCTTGAGCCCCAGCGCGGCGAGGAAGGCCACGATGCCGCCGCCGATCATGTAGAAGGCCGGGGCCATGGCATCGCCGGTGAGACTCACCAGCAGCACCGCCACCATGGGGGCCGTGCCGCCGCCGAGGCCGAGGCCGAGATTCCAGCTCAGCCCCACCGCCGTGCAGCGGGTGTGGCGGGGAAACATCTCCACCAGCGCCACCGCGATGGGCCCGCCATAGATGGAGACGATCACAGCGAAGCCGAGCTGTCCCAAAAGCGCCAGCCCCGTCGAGCCGGACTGCAGCAGCAGGAACAGCGGCCAGGTGAAGACGGCAAGGCACAGAAATCCGCCGACGATCAGCGGCTTTCGGCCGATGCGGTCGGAGAGCGCGGCAAAGCCGAGGCAGCCGGCCATCACCACCGCCATGCTCACGGCGTTCAGCTCCAGCGCCACATGGGGCGTGAAATGCTCCTGCTGCTGGAGCCATGTGGCGAGATAGACGAAGGAGAGGTAATAGGCGATGCCCAGCACGATGTTGATGAGCGTCGCCCGCAGGATGCTGCCGCCATTCTCGCGGAAGGCTTCCACCACCGGCAGGGTGGGCCGATGCACCGGCTTTACGTCCCGCGCCACCGTCCGGCGCAGGATCAGCGCGAAGCCGCCGAGCAGGCATCCGAGCAGGAAGGGGATGCGCCAGCCCCAGGCGGCGAGATCGTCCGCCGACATGAGGCCGGAGACCAGCGCCCCCACCGCCGAACCCAGCAGCATCCCGCCGTTGCAGCCGACGATGACCAGCGAGGTCACCGCCCCGCGCCAGCGCACCTGCGCGTTCTCGGCCAGGAAGACGGCGGAGGTCATGTATTCCCCGCCCACCGAGAGCCCCTGCGCGAGGCGCAGCACCAGAAGGAGCACGGCGGAGAGCACCCCGGCCGTCTCATAGGTGGGCAGAAGCCCGACGCAGAAGGTGGAGATGCTCATGAGCGCGGCGGACGACATGAGCGCCGCGCGCCGGCCCATCCGGTCACCGATGTGGCCGAACAGCACCGAGCCGAGCGGCCGCATGAGGAAGGAGGCAGCGAACACGCCGAACACCGACAGCATGGCCGCCGTGGGGCTGGTCTCGGGGAAGAAGTTGCGGGCGAAGATGCTGGCGAGGAAGCCATAGACGGCAAAGTCGTACCATTCCAGCACATTGCCGAGCATGCCGGCCGCCATCAGCCGCCGGGAGAGAACGGGCGCGCCCTGCGGCGCCATGCCTCCGGAGAAGTCGTCCGCCTGCGTATGCGCTATGCTGCTCATGGATTCCGCCCCCGCTCAGCTCAAGCGTTAGGTCTATTCGGAAGGCGCGTCCAGCACCCGGCCGCGCCGTTCGGTCAGCGCCGCGACGCCCACCAGCGCGACGGCCGCCAGCAGCATCAGGTGGACCGCCGGGGCCATGGTGAGGCCGAGGCCCTTCACGAAATAGGTGGCGAGCATGGGCGCGAAGCCGCCTGAGACGCCGATGCCGAGATTCCAGGCAAAGCCCATGGCGCTGCAGCGCACCGGCGTCTCGAACAATTCCACCAGCAGCGCCGGCAGCGGGCTCGTCACCGCGGCGGCCAGCACCGAGAAAACGATCTGAGCGGCCAGCACTTCCATCGGGCTGCCGCCGCGCAGCAGCAGGAAGAGCGGCCAGGACAGAAGGACGAAGCCGGACAGCCCCGTCGCCACGATCCGCCGCCGGCCGATACGATCCGACAGGGCGCCGAACAGCAGGCAGCAGGTGACCGACACGATCAGCGCGAGGGTGGTGAAGGCAAGGGCGGTCGCGGGGGCGAGGCCGGCCTCCTGCTCCATATAGGTCGGCAGGTAGACGAACAGGAGATAGGTGTCGGCGCCGACGAAAAGCGTCACCAGCATGGCGGCGAGGATGGCGCCGCCGGCCTCGCGGAAGGCCCGCTTCAGCGGCAGCCCCTTGGCCTTGCTGCCGCCCCGGTCGCCGGGCCGGGGCCGGCGCAGCAGCAGCGCGATGATGCCGAGCACCGCTCCCAGCAGGAACGGCACCCGCCAGCCGAACGCCAGCATCGCCTCAGCCGAGAGAACCGCACTCAGCACTGCGCACACGCCGGAGCCCAGCAGCGTCCCCGTCTGCCCGCCCGCCGTGGAGAAGGCCGCCGTGAGGCCGCGATGGCGGGGCACGGCGTGCTCGGCGAGATAGATGGAGGAGGTGGTGTATTCCCCGCCGATGGAGAGCCCCTGCAGCAGCCGCAGGATAAGGAGCAGCAAAGGGGCGAGAAAGCCGGCTGTGGCGTAGGTGGGCAACAGGCCGATGCCCACCGTGGCGCAGCTCATCACCGACACCGAGGCGATGAGGGCGATGCGGGGGCCGAACCGGTCGCCCACATGGCCGAACAGGATCGCTCCCAGCGGGCGCATCAGGAAGGCCGCGCCGAACAGGCCGAAGGCGGAGATGAGCCCCACCAGCGCATCCTCGGCGGGAAAGAAGGTGCGGGCGAAGATGGGGGCGAGGAAGCCGTAGGAGGCGAAGTCGTACCATTCCAGCAGATTGCCGATGCCCCCCGCCGCAAGCAGGCGCGGCGACGCCCCCGCTGGCCCCGCCTCCTCGGGCGGCGTGAGGCCGGGCAGGTCGCGTCTCCCGGCATCGGTGGCGGTCATGGCGTGTCCGGACGGGCAGTTGCGGCTCCGCTTGAGCTATCACCCGCGCGGCGGTCGGGGCAATCCCTTACCGCTCAGCCCCTCAGGCAGCAGCGCCGCCGCCGGCCGTCTTCAGCCAGGCCGCGCCGCAGGCCTTGGCCAGTTCGCGCACGCGCAGGATGTAGCTTTGCCGCTCGGTCACGGAGATCACGCCGCGCGCGTCGAGCAGGTTGAAGACGTGGGAGGCCTTGATGCACTGGTCGTAGGCCGGCAGGGCCATCTCGTGGGTCTCGCCCTTGTCGCCGAACGCCAGATACTTGTGGCAGGCCGCCTCGGCCATGCGGAACTGCTCGAACAGCATGGCGGTGTCGGCGGCCTCGAAATTGTGCCGCGAATATTCCTGCTCCGCCTGGAGGAAGACGTCGCCGTAGGTGGTCTTCTCGGCGCCTTCGCGGCCGTTGAAATTCAGGTCGTAGACGTTCTCCACGCCCTGCACATACATGGCGAGGCGTTCCAGGCCGTAGGTCAGCTCGCCGGAGACCGGCGAGCACTCGAAGCCCGCGACCTGCTGGAAGTAGGTGAACTGCGACACCTCCATGCCGTCGCACCAGCATTCCCAGCCGAGGCCCCAGGCGCCGAGCGTCGGGCTCTCCCAGTCGTCCTCCACGAAGCGCACGTCGTGCAGCTTCAGGTCCACGCCGATGGCCGCCAGCGATTGCAGGTACAGCTCCTGCAGGTTCTCCGGCGAAGGCTTCAGGATGACCTGGAACTGGTAATAATGCTGGAGCCGGTTGGGGTTCTCGCCATAGCGGCCGTCCTTGGGGCGGCGGGAGGGCTGCACATAGGCGGCCTTCCAGTGCTTCGGGCCGAGCGCGCGGAGCGTCGTCGCCGGGTGAAAGGTGCCGGCGCCCACTTCCATGTCGTAGGGCTGGAGCACGACGCAGCCCTGGTCCGCCCAGAATCGCTGAAGGGTCAGGAGCAGCGCCTGGAACGAACGGTCGGGGCGCATGTGGGCGGGAAGGCTCGGGTCGATCATTTCAAGAAAGCTCGCAGCAACGTGACCCCGGCGTGCCCTCCCCGGCGGCGCGGGACGAGGGGGCCTCAGGCGCGCGGACACTAGGCAGAGGGCGGCGCGAATGCAACGTGGCCGCGGCAAGTTCGCTTTCGCCGGCTCAAAATCGACTGAACCGAAATGCGGTTTCCGCGGTTGTCATGCCGTGCAGTCAATTGGAGGGAGACCCCGCATGAGCATCGCGAAGTACGCCATCCCCGTCGCCGCCGCCGCTTTCATCGCCATGACCGGCGCCGCGGGCGCGCAGTCCGGCACCGCGCCCGGCAAGAACACGCAGAGCGGCCCGGCGCAGGAAGGTGGCCGCACCCAGGCCACCCCCGGCCCGAGCGGCAGCGGCATGACCGCCCCGACTCCGGGCGTGCCGTCCACCCCGCGCTCGGGCATGTCCGCCGGCCAGGATACCCACAAGGGGCCGGCGCAGGAGGCAGGCCGTACCCAGGCTACGCCGGGCGCCTCGTCCACCGGCAACGGCCCGGCCATGGACACCACCGGAACCGTCACGCCGCGCTCGGGCATGGCGCCCGGCCAGGATCCGCACAAGGGCCCGGCGCAGGAAGGCGGCCGCACGCAGGCGACGCCCGGCGGCACGCGCTGAACGGGCTGAGCACAGAAAAAAGCCCCGGAGCGACGCTCCGGGGCTTTGCCTTGATGTGATGCCCGATCAGCCGCGGGTTCGGGCGCGCACCATGAAGTCGTCATACGTGAACTCGACGATCTGCCACCACAGATAGGCGTTGTTGCGGAACGTCTTCATGTCCTCGTAGATCTTCTTGAAGTCCTCGTTCTTGCCGCCGATTTCCTCATAGAGCTGCTGGGAGGCCTTGTAGGCGGCGTCCATTACGTCGCTGGGATAGCGGCGCAGCTGGGTGCCGGCCTTCACGAGGCTCTGCACCGACACCGGGTTCTTGGCATCGTAGCTCGCGAGCATGCTCTCGTTGGCCTGCGCCATGGCGGCGGTGAGGATCGACTTGTAGTTCTTCGGCAGCTCGGCGAGCTTGTCCTGGTTGACGAAGAAGTTGAGGGCGGCGGAGCCCTCCCACCAGCCGGGGAAGTAGTAATACTGCGCGACCTTGTAGAGGCCGAGCTTCTCGTCATCATACGGGCCGACCCACTCGGCCGCGTCGATGGTGCCCTTCTCCAGCGCGGGATAGATGTCGCCGCCCGCGAGCTGCTGCGGCACCACGCCGAGCTTGGCGAGCACCTGGCCGCCGATGCCGGCGATGCGCATCTTGAGGCCCTTGAGGTCCTCGACCGTCTTGATTTCCTTGCGGAACCAGCCGCCCATCTGGCCGCCGGTGTTGCCGCCCGGGAACATCACGACGCCGTACTTCTTGTAGAACTCGTTCAACAGGTTCATGCCGTTGCCGAACAGGAACCAGGCGTTGATCTGGCGGGCGTTGAGGCCGAACGGCACGGCGGTGCCGAGGCCGAAGGTCGGGTCCTTGCCCACGTAGTAATAGGACGCCGAGTGGCACATCTCGACGGTCTTGTTGGTGGTGGCGTCGAGGGCCTGCAGGCCGGGGACGATTTCGCCCGCCGCGAACACCTGAATCTGGAACTTGCCGTCGGTCGCGTCAGCCACCTGCTTCGCCATCAGCTCGGCGGCGCCGTAAATGGTGTCGAGGGACTTGGGGAAGGACGACGTGCAGCGCCACTTCACTTCCGGCGCCGACTGCGCGATCGCCGGCATGGCCACGGCTGCGGAAGCGGCGACACCCGCGCTGGCGGCGGTGAGGAACTCACGGCGTTTCATGGAGAACTCCCTGGGGCTCTTTCAACGCAGCGCCGCTTCTAAAGGCGGGCCGTCGTACCGCTTTTAGAGCAGCCGCCCCTCCGGCTCAACGCAGAGGAAGGGATGAAACGCAGCCCGCCGGGGAAAAAATGCCCCGGCGGCTCAAAATCACGGCACCGCATCGGCAGGTGCCGCCCGAGGCTCACTCGATGACGATGCGCGGCGCCTGCCGGGTCTGGGCGGCGGCCTTGTCCAGGGCCGCCTTCACGCCGGTCGCCACGTGTCGGTACGCGTCCGCCTGCGGGCTGTCGGGATCGGAGACGAGGATCGGCAGGCCGGCATCCGACATTTCCCGGATGCGCATGTGGAGCGGGATCTCGCCGAGGAACGGCACGCCCATCTTGTCCGCCTCCGCATGGGCGCCGCCATGGCCGAAGATGTCGGACCGCCCGCCGCAATGGGGGCAGACGAAGTGCGACATGTTCTCGACCACGCCAAGGATGGGCACGTTCACCCGCTCGAACATGGCGACGCCGCGCCGGGCGTCGATGAGCGCCAGATCCTGCGGGGTGGAGACGATGACCGCGCCGGCAAGGTTCACCTGCTGCGCCATGGTGAGCTGTGCGTCGCCGGTGCCGGGGGGCATGTCCACCACCAGCACGTCGAGCGGCCCCCACTTCACGTCCTTCAGCATCTGGGAGATGGCGGACATGACCATGGGGCCGCGCCAGATCATCGGCGTGTCTTCCTCCACGAGGAAGCCGATGGACATCAGCTGAAGGCCGAAATTCTCCAGCGGCAGCATGGTCTTGCCGTCCGCGGTGGTCTCCGGCTTCTGGGCGACGCCGGTGAGGCGCGGGACCGAGGGGCCGTAGATGTCGGCATCGAGCAGGCCGACCTTCAGGCCGAGATCGCGCAGCGCAAGGGCGAGATTGATGGAGGTGGTGGACTTGCCCACGCCCCCCTTGCCCGAGGCCACGGCGATGATGGAGGCAACGCCCGGCACGGCGATGCCGCGCGGCGCAGGGGCTCCTCCATGGGCGTGCCCGTGACCGTGGCCGTGGCTGTGCGCGGCCGGGGCCGCCGGCGCCTGCTTGCGCTCGGCCGTGAGGGTGACGAGAGCCGAGGCAACGCCCGGCAGCGCCTTCACCGCGTTCTCGGCGGCGATGCGCACATCCTCCCACGCCCGCGCCTGGGTCGGATCGATGTTGATGGAGAGATACACCTTGCCCGACGTGACCACGACGCCGGACAAGGCCGGCGAGACGGACAGCGCCACGCCCTCGGGCGTGCGCACCTTGGCCAAAGTGGAACGAACGGTGTCCTCGGAAAGCTCGGCCGTGTGGCTCATCATGTCACTCAACTCCCCGGCCGGGCGACGCGCATCTGGGGCAGGCGCGGAGGCCGGACTGGAATGATTTGAAATCATCTTCTGATTCGCACGAGAGCCGGCGACTGCAAAGCCCGACATATGAGCGCTGATTAAACGCTAGGCAGCACAGCCTTCGTCTCTCGAGGCTTCTTTTAGTCCGGCTGTTGCGGAAGGGCCAGACTTCCATTATTCATGAAATATGGAATTAAAGCAGGCCGTCCCGGTCTTTTCCGCCCTCGCCCATGAGGGCCGCCTCAGCGCGCTGCACCTCCTCGTGGAGGCGGGACCGGCGGGGCTTGCGGCCGGCGAAATGGCCCGCCGGCTCGGCATTCCCGCGAATACGCTTTCCGCCAGCCTTTCCGTGCTCGCCCATGCGGGGCTCGTCTCGTCGCGCCGCGACGGCCGTTCGATCATCTATGCGGCGCAGTTCGAGACGGTGGGCGATCTCATCGGATTCCTCACCGACCAGTGCTGCGAGGGCCGGCCCGAACTGTGCGCGCCCGCCGGCGTCGAAGCCGGTGCCTGCGCCCCGAAGCCGCCCCCGGGACCATAGGCCTCATGAACCAGATCATCCCGCCTGCCGCGACTTTCGCCCGCGAAGCCGCGCCCGCCTTCGATCTGCCGCGTCGCCTCGCGGCGGAAATGCTTGGAACGGCGCTTCTGCTCGCCATCGCCACCGCGCGGGCGCGGCCGGAAATTGTGCCTGCGGTGGTCGGGCTTTACATCACCTCGGCCTATTGGTTCACGGCCTCGACCTCGTTCGCCAATCCGGCGGTGACGTTGGCGCGCAGCCTCAGCGATACATTCGCCGGCATCGCGCCGCAGTCCGTCCCCCTCTTCCTGCTCGCCCAGCTGGCGGGCGCCCTCGCCGCCGCGGCCCTGTGCGGCTGGCTTTTCCGCGAAAGATCAATTCGATGAGCGATTTTCCGGTGACCATCTATCACAACCCGCGCTGCGGCACCTCGCGCAACACCCTCGCCATGATCCGCGCCGCCGGCATCGAGCCGACGGTGGTCGAGTATCTGAAGGCCGGATGGACCCGGGCGCAGCTCACGGACCTCGCTGCCGCCACCGGCGCGCCCCTGCGCGACCTGCTGCGCGCCAAGGAACCCCTCGTCGCCGAGCTGAAGCTGTCCGAGCCCGGCGTGACGGACGCGCAATTGCTCGACGCCATGGTCGAACACCCCATCCTCGTCAATCGTCCCATCGTGGTGACGCCCAAGGGCACGCGCCTGTGCCGCCCGTCGGAACTTGTGCTCGACCTTCTGGAGACGCCCCCGGAAAGCTTCACCAAGGAAGACGGCGAGGTGGTGCAGCGCGCCCGCTAGGCGGACGGCGGGCCAGACTGCGACTGGTACGGGAAATGCTTGGCTCACGTCCCTTGTCGCGAACCCGCCCATGACCATGACGCCCGCCCACGAGATACCCATCGGCATCCGCCGCAAGGCCATCGCGGTCCATGAGGCGGGGCACGCGCTGGTGGCCATTCTCCTCAAGCGGGACGTGACGGAGGCGCTGCTGCGCCCGCCCGACGGGCTGAGCGGGGAAACGCGCTTTGCCGACGCGGAAAGCTTGCCCCTCGACCTCTCGCTCGAAGCCGACCGGCGGCGGGTGGCCGACGCCATCGTCGTGCTCATGGCCGGGCAGGTGGCGGAGGCGGAATACTGGCGGCGGCACGCCTCGCTCTATGCGCCGAAGGTGAATTCCCACCGCAGCGACGCGGCGGAGGTCCGCACGCTCAAGGCGGGCCTTGCCCTCGGCCCCGAGCAGGACGCGCTGTTCACCGGCTACTGCATCGAGAAGGCGAAGAAGCTGGTGCTGCAGGATCCCGCGCAGGCGGCCATCCAGGAGATGGCCATGCGGCTGTCCGAGACCATGGGCATCCTGCGGGCGGAGATGAACGAGATCATGTCCCGCCACCGGGTGGGGCTTCGGAAGTAGGCTCCCCCGCCCGACCCCGGGTCTCCGGCATGGCGAGAAGCACCGCGAGGAAGCCGAGCGCGGCCAGGGCGGCCAGCATCTCGAAGGCGGCGAAGCTGCCGAAGCGGTCGGCGACGATGCCCGCCAGGAGCGTGCTGATGGACGCGCCGATGCCCATGGCACAGCCCACCGCGCCCTGCGCCAGGTTGAAGTGGCCGCTCTTGTGGGCGAGATCGAACACCACCAGCGGCACCAGCACGCCGAACACCGCCGCCGAGAGGCCATCCAGAAGCTGGATCGCCACCAGCCCCGCCGGCTCCGTGACGGTGGCGAACAAGAGCCCCCGCACCACCAGCGCGCCGAACCCCGCAAGCAGCACCGGCCGCCGCCCGAGACTCTGGGCGAGGCGCCCCGCCAGCGGCGAGAGCACGGTGACGGTGAATTGCGGCACCACCATCGCCGCCGCCACCATGACGGTGGCGGCCTCGCTGGAGCGCATGGTGAGCATGCTCGCGGCGAGCGGCAGCATGGCCGCATTGGCGAGGTGGAACGCCATGACGCAGCCGGCGAAGATCACCAGCGGGCGATTGCGCGCGAGGGCGAGAAGGCCGGCGCCTAGCCCGCCGGTGCGGGCGCCCCGCGCGTCCTCCCCCTCCGGCCGGGGCGGAGCCGCCACCTCCTCGGCGCGGATGCGCGAGAGGGCAAGCAGCGCCGGGATGACCATGAGCGCGGTGAGATAGAACACCGCGTGGCTCGACAGATAGTAGCCCACCGCCCCCATGGCGGCGGCGGCGATGCCGGTTCCGGCCGAGGCGAAGGCGGCGTTGCGGCCGAGCCGCTCCCCCACCTGCCCCGGCGCCGCGAGCCGGACGCTCATCGCCACCAGCGCCAGCCCGGCGACGCAACTGGCGACGGCGTGGACCACCCGCGAGGCCGCCACCACCGCGAACACCGGCCACAGCGCAAAGGCCAGCGCCGCCCCGCCGATCAGAATCAGGGAGACAGCAATCGCCGCGCGCAGCGCCTTCAACCGGTCCACGAACGCCCCGAGGGGGATCTGCCCGCCGAGGCTCACCAGCGAGCCGATGGTGAGGACGAGGCCGATATCCGCCTGCGTCCATTTCTGCGTGGTGAGGAAGACGGCGATGAACGGCCCGAAGCCGGTCTGTACATCGGCGATGAAGAACACCAGCCCGTCCAGCCCGTGCCGGCTCCGCGCCGAGGCGGGCGGCGAAGGCTGGGGCGAAGGCGCCCCGTGCGGGATCGGACGCGAGGCGGCATCGTCCCTCTGGCCTGGTGGGGCGTCGATCACGTCGGTCATGCCGGTGCGCCTTGCCACCGTGCGTCTTACGGCTTGGCGGCCGGAGCGGCGGGGGGCGGTGTGGCCGGCGCTGCCGGTTTAGGCGCAGGGACAACGGCGGCCGGGCGGGGCGCGGCCGCCGGCGTCGGGTCGGCCCGGCCGACGATCACCACCGGCTCGCCGGGCTTGTAGACCGGTGCGGTCCGCAGCTGGTCGCGGGAGAGATCGGCGCCGATGGCCTCCATGGCGCCGGAGGCGGGGAAGTGAAGCACCCGCCAGTCCACGGCGATCTTGCGCGTGCCCACCCCGAGGAACCCCCCGAAATCAATGATGGCGGCGCGGATGGTGCCGGCGCGGTCCACCATCACGTCCACCACGCGCCCCATGTCGTCGCCACTGGCGCCCTTCACCGGCTTGCCGAGGAGCGTTTCGGCCACGCTTCCATCGAGCACCACGGCAGGCGTCTCCACCGTCGGCCGCGCCGGCGCGGCGGGCGGTGGCGCAGGGGCGACGGGTACGGGGGTCGGGGATGCGGAGGGCGCAGGCTCGGCCGGCGCCGCCGGTTGCGCCAGCGCCGGCCCCGGAAGGAGGAGGGCTGCAAGGGCAAGATGCCGCAGCCACCCTTGCATGGCCCGGGCGGCATCGCGACCCGGCCGCGCGCCCGTATCTCCGATGAACTGCGTCAGCGCAGGCCCCTGCTGCCGCTCGTGGTTTTCCATGCCTGCCCTCCTGACGCGCCGCGCGCGAGAGCGGCGCCGTGCCCACGCCGGATGGCGCAGTGCAGCGAATTCGTCACCGGTGGGAAACGAACACGGCCCCGCAGCGTTCCGGGTTCGTGCGTCAAGAGCGCCAGAACCTTCCGGACCCATTGTCCCGAACCGCGCGAGGGCCTGTGACCACATTGCAATCCGAGGGGCAGGCCTGCCCCACGCCGCCCCATCTGCTGGGATCGTCCTGGCTCCGCCGCCGCGCCGCGCAGGCGGGCGCCAGCCGCGCTCAAGCCGCGCCGGTGGACCTCTGCTGCTACGCGCAAAGGCCCCTCGCCTTCCTCGGGCGATATGTGGCGCGGCACCGGCTGCTGCATGCCGTGATCCTGATCGCGGTGCTCGGCGCGGTCGCGGCTTCCGTCAGCACGCAGTATGGCGTGAAGCTGCTGGTGGACGCGCTCTCCACCTCCCCCGCCCCCGGCGCCGTCGCTCCGTGGACCGCCTTCGCCGTGCTGGTCGGCTTCATCGCGACCGATACCCTGCTCTGGCGGGTTGCCAGCCTGTGCGCGGCCTATGCTTTCGTGGCGGTGACCGGCGATCTGAGGTCGGACCTGTTCCGCCACCTCACCGGCCACGCTCCCGGCTATTTTACCGAGCGGCTTCCGGGCGTCCTGACCAGCCGGGTGACAGCCACATCCAACGCCGTGTTCCAGATCGAGAACATGTTCGTGTGGAACGTTTTGCCGCCCTGCGTCGCCACCTTCGGCGCCATCCTTTTCCTGTCCCTCGTCAGCGTGGAGATGGCGGCGGTGCTGGTGGCGGTGGCGGGCCTCGTGATGTTCGTCATGTTCCGCATCGCCGCCGCCGGCAAGCCGCTGCACCATTCCTTCGCCGACAAGGCGGCGGCGGTGGACGGGGAAATGGTGGACGTGGTGGGCAACATGGCGCTGGTGCGGGCCTTCGGCGCCATCTCCCGCGAGCATCGCCGGTTTGACGCGACGGTGGCCGAGGAGATGACCGCCCGCCGCCGCAGCCTCATCTATCTGGAGCGCCTGCGCCTGCTCCATGCCGGCGTGGTGGTGGTGATGACCATCGGCCTCCTCGCCTGGGCCATTACCCTCTGGCAGAGCGGGCAGGCCAGCGCCGGCGACGTGGTACTGGTGTGTACCCTCGGTATCTCGGTGCTCAGCGCCACCCGCGATCTCGCCGTGGCGCTGGTGGACGTGACGCAGCACCTCGCCCGCCTGTCCGAGGCGCTGTCCACCCTGCTCTCCCCGCACGAGATGCGCGACCATCCGGAGGCATCCGCACTGGTGCCCGCCGGGGCGCGCGTCAGCTTCGAGAACATCTCCTTCGGTTTTCCCAACGGTCGGCGGGTGTTCGAGAATTTCAGCGCCGAGATCGAGGCCGGCCAGCGCGTGGGGCTGGTGGGACCCTCCGGCGGCGGCAAGTCCACCCTGGTCGCTTTGCTCCAGCGCTTCTATGCGCTCGATGGTGGGCGCATCCTCATTGACGGGCAGGACATCGCGCGGAGCACCGAGGCGAGCCTGCGCCAGACCATCGCGCTGGTTCCGCAGGACACGGCCCTGCTCAACCGCAGCCTGCGCGAGAACATCCGCTACGGCCGGCCCGAGGCGGATGACGACGAGGTGTGGGAGGCCGCGGTGGCGGCGCGCTGCCTGCCCTTCATCGAGGAGATGCCGCAGGGGCTCGACACAATCGTCGGCGACCGGGGCGTGAAGCTCTCCGGCGGGCAGCGCCAGCGCATCGCCATCGCCCGCGCCTTCCTCAAGAACGCGCCCATCCTCATCCTCGACGAGGCGACATCGGCGCTCGATACCGAGGCCGAGGAGGCGATCCGCGCTGCGCTGGAGCGGCTGATGACCGGCCGCACCGTCATCACCATCGCCCACCGCCTCTCCACTTTGCGCAAGTTCGACCGCATCCTGGTGCTGCGCGGCGGTCGGCTGGTGGAGAGCGGCCCGCCCGAGGAGCTGATGCGCCGGCCGGGGGTCTACCGCGATCTCGTCTCACGCGAGCTGGGCCGGCTCTCCGAGCAGGCGGTATGACTGGTAAGCCCCATCACAGGCTCTTCCGGCAGGCGCCCTCGGATGTGATGCGGACATCGCGGACGGTGATCTCGCGCCTGAACGCGCCGTCGGCCCGATGGATGGTGATCGATTGATATTGGGCCGCACCTGGATTCTCATCCTGGCAGCTGATGATATCCGGACCGACCGCGCACAGGCCGGCAGCGACGAAGACGTCGCGCGCTCCATCGAACGCAAAGACCTCACCCGCCTTTGGATCGACCTTGTAGGCCTTGGAAAAGCTGAAGGTGTCCGAGGCCGACGGCGCCGCGGGGCCGGCGCACCGCAGGAAAAGCACCTCATCCCCGGACTCCGCCTGCGCGCCGCGCTCGGCGGCCTTCCCACCATCCGTCAAGATCGGAAATGCCAGCAGGGCGCAGGCCATGGCGACTGCACAATGACGCATAGGGCACCAGAATTACGAACCTCCGCCCCTGTGCCAAACATACCTGCTTCATAGTCTCCACCGAAGTCGGCACATGTCAGGAAGTGTAAATCAATATGCACGCCCCTTCGTCGATCAGACGGCGTAGATGAGCGAATTCTTGTAGTTTCCTGTTTTTACAGACACCGACAGGCCGAACATTAATTTCTTCTTGTTTCCCTGTGTTTCCACGCGCTCCCACCTGCATTCATCGCCGCCGCGTCTCCCTCGCCGGCGCCACCGATGACGCGCGAGGATGACGCCATGCTGCAGTGCGAGCTTTGCGTGCGATTGCAGCACGAACGCCTTCCCTCGGGGCCGGAACGCAAAAAATGCCGGGGGCAAGCCCCCTAGATCGGTGCGGTGCGGGCTGATCGCGCGCTTACCCTCTTGAGCCCGCATCAATCTTCGGGGACGGTTCAGCGCAACGTCTTGAGTCGGCACTCCGGACGTGGACGCGAAAAAGCCTGCACCGTGCCAAGGGGTTTCCATGTCGCTACACACCCATGACCATTCGGACGTCACCGGACGCGTGTGGGCGGTCAAGGCCAGCGCCATCCTCGGCTGGCTGACGGAGATCCCCGCCGCGGTGCTGGTGGTGGCGGAAATCCTAGTGCTGCTCGCGGGCGTCATCTTCCGCTATGCCCTGCACAAGCCGCTCATCTGGTCGGATGAGCTGGCCTCCATGCTCTTCCTCTGGCTCTCCCTGTTCGGCTCGGTGATCGCGCTGAACCGCGGCGAGCACATGCGCATGACGGCCATCGTCGGCATGATGAAGCCGCGCGCCCGCGCCTTCTTCGACATGATCGCCATCGCCGCCGCCGTCGCCTTCCTGCTGATGATCCTCCACCCGGCCATCGAGTATGCGCAGGAGGAAGCCTATGTGGTGATGCCGGCGCTGGAGATTCCCAACACCTGGCGGGCCGCCGCCATTCCGGTGGGGACGGCGCTGATGCTGATGGTGGGGCTGCTCAAGCTCGCCCAGCACGCCACCGGGCGCGACGCGGTGATCGCCATCCTGGTGGTCGCCGCCATCGTCGGCGGCTTCTACGCGCTCGGGCCGGTGTTCCGGACGCTGGGCAACTACAACCTCCTGATCTTCTTCCTGTTCGGCGTGGGCGTGATGGTGCTGATGGCGGTGCCCATCGCCTTCTCGTTCGGCCTCGCCACCTTCGCCTACATCTCGCTCTCCACCCACACGCCGAGCATGGTGGTGATCGGCCGCTTCGACGAGGGCATGGGTCACCTCATCCTGCTCGCGGTGCCGCTGTTCGTGTTCCTCGGCCAGCTCATCGAGATGACCGGCATGGCGAAAGCGATGGTGGCCTTCCTCGCCAGCCTGCTCGGCCATGTGCGCGGCGGCCTGCATTACGTGCTCGTCGGCGCCATGTATCTCGTCTCGGGCATCTCCGGCTCCAAGGCCGCCGACATGGCCGCCGTCGCCCCGGTGCTGTTTCCGGAAATGACCAAGCGCGGCGCCAAGCCCGGCGACCTTGTGGCGCTGCTCTCGGCGACCGGTGCGCAGACCGAGACCATTCCGCCGTCCATCGTGCTCATCACCATCGGCTCGGTCACGGGCGTGTCCATCGCCGCCTTGTTCACCGGCGGCCTGCTACCGGCGCTGGTGCTCGCCGTTGCCCTGTGCTCGGTGGTGTGGTGGCGCTATCGCGACGAGGATCTGAGCGGCGTCGCCAAGGCGAGCTGGGGCGAGGTGGGCCGCGCCTTCATCATTTCCGTGCCTGCCATCGCCTTGCCCTTCGTCATCCGCGCGGCGGTGATCGAGGGCGTCGCCACCGCCACGGAGGTCTCCACCATCGGCATCGTCTATTCGGTGGTGGCGGGCCTGCTCATCTATCGCCGGTTCGATTTCCGCCGCCTGTTCCCAATGCTGGTGGATACCGCGGCGCTCTCCGGCGCCATCCTGTTCATCATCGGCGCCGCCACCGGCATGGCGTGGGCGCTCACCCAGTCCGGCTTCTCCAACGCACTGGCCGAGGCCATGCGTGCCCTGCCGGGCGGGGCGGCGAGCTTCCTCGCGGTCTCCATCGTGGCGTTCGTGGTGCTGGGCTCGGTGCTGGAGGGCATCCCCGCCATCGTGCTGTTCGGCCCCCTCCTCTTCCCCATCGCCAAGCAGGTGGGGGTGAACGAGGTGCACTATTCCATGGTGGTCATCCTCGCCATGGGCATGGGCCTGTTCGCGCCGCCCTTCGGCGTCGGCTATTACGCCGCCTGCGCCATCAGCCGCATCAGCCCAGATGCGGGCATGAAGCCCATCGTGGGCTACATGATCGCGCTGCTCATCGGCCTCATCATCGTCGCCGCCGTGCCGTGGATCTCCACCGGCTTCCTGTGAGGTGAGAAGCGATCACACGTAGCATGGGCCTTCGATGAGCGGGTGGGCGGCAAGGAAGGCCTCGTCGACCTCGATGCCGAGGCCCGGCCCCTCGCGGCAGGTGACGGTGCCATCCGGCGAAAGCTGGTACGGCAGGCCACACACCTCGTCGCGGAACGGGTTGTGGTGGGCCACGTCGCCCTCGAAATAGCCGGGGTTGTCCACCGCGCACATCAGGTGCAGCGTCGCCACCATGTTGATGCCAGTGGCGGAGGTGTGCGGGTTCACCGACATCTTCCAGGCGGAGGCGAGCACCGCGATGCGTTGGCATTCGGTAATGCCGCCGGCCTTGGAGAGGTCCGGCTGCGCAAAGGAGACGGCGCCGTCCGCGATCAGACGGGTGAACTCGAAGCGGGTATAGTGGTTCTCCCCCGCCGCCAGCGGCACGGTGCCGAGCTTCGCGGCGTCCTGATAGCTGCGGTAATCGTGCGGCGGGAACGGCTCCTCGAACCAGCCCACCTTCGCCGCCTCATAGGCCGGCATCACCCGGCGCACGTCGTCCAGCGAGCAGCCGGTGTTGCCGTCGACGAGAATGTCGATCTCGTCCCCCACCGCGGCGCGCACCGCCTCCACCCGGGCGATGTCGCGGCGGGGTGTGTCGCCCACGCGCAGCTTCAGGGCGCGATAGCCCTGCGCCACGTAGGATTGCGCCTCCTCCGCCAGCGCCGCCGGATCCTGCCAGCCGAGCGAGATGCCGCCGGCATAGGCCTTGATCTTCCTCGGCGCCCCGCCCAGCAGGCGATGGATGGGCGCATTCATCGCCTTGCCGCGGATGTCCCAGAGGGCGATGTCGAGCCCGCTCAAGGCGAGGGCCGCTGCTGCGCCCATGCCGTGGCTGGCGAGCTGCATCCGGTAGACCTTCTGCCACACGCCCACCACGTCCAGCGCATCCATGCCCAGCACCAGCTCGGACAAAGTGGTGTCGATGAGCTTCGCCACCGCGCCCGGGCAGCGGCCGTGATGGGCCTCGCCCCAGCCGACGATGCCCTCGTCCGTCTCCACCCGCACCAGCACGGAATCGCGCTTCACCGCCCGGCCGATGCCGAGGGTGACGTTCTGGCCCTCGGGCACGCGGAAGGAGACGGGGACGGCACGGACGGAGGCGATGCGCATGGGGCTCTCTCGGTTTTTCTGGCGGCGCGGATCAGGCGCGCGCGGCGCGATAGGCGGGATTGACGAGGTTCTGCGGCTCCCCGCCCCTCAGGACACGCAGCACTTCCTCGGCGGCACCGATGCTCATGGCCCGCATGGAGGTGGCGGTGATGCCGGCGAGGTGGGGCGTCATCAGCAGGTTCGGCAGGTCGAAGAGCGGGCTGTCCGGCGGCACGGGATGGGTGTCGTAGACATCGGTCGCCGCGCCCACGATCCACCCCGCCTTGAGGGCGGTGAGGAGCGCTTGCGTATCCACGATGGGGCCGCGGGCCGGATTGATGAGCACGGCGGAGGGCTTCATGCGGGCGAGCAGCCGCCCGTCCACGAGGCCTTTCGTCTGCGGCGTCAGCGGGCAGGCGATAACCACCGCGTCGCTCTGGGCGAACAGGGCCTCCAGATCGACGCCCTCGATGCCCTCCACCGCCCCGCCGGAGCGCGACGCGCCGATGACGCGCATGCCGAACCCGGCCCGCGCGATGGCCGCGACCCGCTGGCCGATGGCGCCGAGCCCGATGATGCCGAGGGTCGAGCCCGCAATCTCGCTGGTGCCGTCCCCCAGCCCGCGAGCCGGATTCCAGCCCTCCGCGCGCAGGCGCGCATCGATCCGCGCCAGCGGCCGGCGCAGATGGAAGAGGGCGGAGAACACGTATTCCGCGACGGTCTGCGTGTTGCTGCCCGGCAGGTTCGCGACCGGGATGCCGCGCGCGGTCGCCGCTGCGACGGGGATGAAATCGAGCCCCACCCCATGGCGCACCACGCCCTTTACGCGATCCGCGCCCTCGAACACATCCTCCGGGAGCTTGGCGCGCACGATCACCGCGTCGGCCTCGCGGGTGAGCCGGCGCAAAGTGCCGTCGGACGTGTCGGGGCCGACGACGATTTCGGCAACGGCCTCCAGCAGCGCCGCGCCGTCCGGATGCAGCGCATTGGTGGCGAAGACGATCGGCCGCTCACGGACCATAGGGCGCACCTTCCACGATGGGATTGACCAGGGTGCCGAGCCCTTCCACGCGGGCGCGCACCACGGAGCCGGGCCGGAGCCAGGCCGGCGGCTTGCGCATGCCCGCGACGCCGGCCGGCGTGCCGGTGGCGATCACGTCGCCCGGCTCCAGCGTGTGGGCCTGCGAGAGGCGCGAGACCAGATCTGCGATGTCGAACACAAGGTCGGCGGAGACGCCCTCCTGCAGCCGGGTGCCGTCCACGTCGAGGGAGAGGGCGAGCGCGTGCGGGTCGGCGATCTCGTCGGCGCTGGCGAGGAAGGGGCCCAGAGGTCCGAAGGTCGGCAGATTCTTGCCGCGGGTGAAGCCGCCGTCGCGCTTGATCATCTCGCTGGCGCTGATGTCGTTGAACACGGCATAGGCGGCGACGTGGGAGAGCGCGTCCTCCCGCCCCACCTTCTCCGCCCGGCGGCCGATGATGGCGGCGATCTCGACTTCGTAGGTGCAGCCGCCGATATCCGGCGGCAGAAGGATGGGCGCGCCCGGCCCGACCACGGTGGAGGCCTGCTTCATGAACAGCACCGGCTCGGCCGGCGCCGCCATGCCCCGCTCGGCCAAAGCGTCACGATAATTGAAGGCGAGCGCATAGATGCGCGGCGGCACATAGGGCGCCAGCAGGTCCACCTCGCGCGCCGGGAGCCGCGCGGCCTCGGCAAGGCCGTGGGCGACGATGCGCTCAACCATTGCCGGCAGGCCGGCGAGGATGAGGGCATGGACATGGGGCGCGACACCGCCGAGGGCATCGGCCATGGCCGGATGGGCGAGGTCAAACACCACGTCATCGGCGCCCGCGCCATCGCCCTCAAGCACGCCGGCGCGGTCCTCGCCGGCGTGGCGGAAGCTCACGAAGCGCATGGCTCAACCCACCCGGTAGCGGTCGATGACCGAGCGGTCGATCTCGATGCCGAGGCCGGGAGCGGTGGGGATCTTCACCCGTCCGCGCTCCTGCACGATGGGCTCCTTGGCGAGGTGATCGCGGAACGGGTTCTCGCACTGCTCGAACTCCAGCAGCGGCTCGAACGGGAACAGGCTCGGCGGCTGGTCGGCGAGGGAGCCCAGGAAGTGGAGCGTCGCGGCGATGCCCACCGCCGAGCCCCAGGCGTGGGGCACGCACTCGACGCCATGGGTGGAGGCGAGCGTGGCGATCTTCTTGCACTCGGAGAGACCGCCCGCGGCGCACACGTCCGGCTGCACGATGTCCATGGCCTTGCGCACGATAGCGTCGCGGAAGCCCCAGCGGGTGAACTCGTTCTCGCCGCCGGCCACCGCCATGTCCAGGGCGCGGGCCACCTCGACGTAACCGTCGATGTCTTCCGGCGAGATGGGCTCCTCGAACCACTCCACGTCCAACTCTTCCAGCTTGCGGCCGAGGCGGATGGCGACGGGCACGGAGAAGGCGTGGTTGGCGTCCACCATCAGGCGGATGTTGGGGCCGATGGCGTCGCGCACCGCCTTCACCCGCTCGTAGTCCTTGGTGATGTTGCCGAGGCCGATCTTCATCTTGATGGCCTTGAAGCCCTCGTCCACATAACCGGTGGCTTCTTCCACCGCCTCGCCCACCAGATTGTCGAAATCGATGAAATAGAGGCCGGTGGCGTAGCAATCCACCTCGGTGCGGAAGGCGCCGCCGAGCAGCTTGTGCACCGGCTTGCCGCAGCTCTTGCCGATGATGTCCCACAGGGCGATGTCGATGCCGCTGATGGCGGCGATGGACATGCCCTTGTTGCCGTAATCCTTGATGCGGTTGTAGAGGTCTTCCCAGATCACCTCCACGTCGAACGGGTCGCGGCCGAGGATGCGCGGGCCGAACTGGGTCTCGATGAAGGCCTTGGCGACGGCGGACGGGCCGTAGCACTCGCCCCAGCCGACGATGCCGTCGGCGGTCTCGATCTCCACGAGACAGGTGCCGCGCGTCTTGTAGAGCCAGCCCCGCGACGAGGTGAACGGCTTCTCGACGGGCGCCGCCATCACGTGGGCCCGGACACTCTTGATGACGCTCACGTCGCGCCCTTTCTTATGGATCGGGAAGGAAAGAATGGCGCGGGCAATGCGAGGCCCGCGCCGTTGCCGGGCGCTATTCCGCGCCCTTGAATACCTGGGTGGCGACCGCATTCAGCGACTTCTGGACGGCGTTCACCTCGGCATCGAGCGCATCGCCGGTGAGGTCGTCCACCAGCACGCCGTTCTCGGCCGCGAAGGTCTTGAAGCGCGGGTCCTGGATGGACTTGCGGAAGGCCTCGACCAGCGTCTTGCGCACCTCCGGCGGCATCTTCGCCGGGCCGACGATATAGGCCATCTGCACCACCGGGCCGTAGGGGAAGACGTCGAAGCCCTTCTCCTTCATGGTCGGCACGTCGGGGAAGACGGTGAGGCGTTGGGTGTCGAAGATGGCGATGGGCTTCACCTGGCCGGCCTTGATCTGCGCGATGCTCTCGGACGGCTTCAGCACCGCCGCGTCGATCTGGCCGCCGGCGAGATCGGTGATGACCTTGGCGCCGCCCGGATAGGGCACGTTCACATAGTCCACGCCCGCCGCCTTGGCGGTCATGGTCGCGAAGATGTGGTTGATGTTGTAGCTGCCCGGCGTGCCGATGGTGATCTTGCCGGGATTGGCCTTCATCTGGGCGACGAAGGCATCCACGTCCTTCGCCCCGTCCGTCTTCACCAGCAGCATCAAGGGATCGCTGGACACGCGGGCGATGCCGGCGAACTGGTCGTTGCGCAGCGGCGTCTTGTTCTGGGCGATCATGGAGAGGGTGGACGAGGTGCCCATGCCAATGGTGTAGCCGTCCGGATTGGCGCTGGCGACGCGGCCCATGCCGATGGTGCCGGTGCCTCCGGGCACGTTGTCCACGATGATGCGCACGCCGTTTTCGGCGAGGATCGGCGCCAGCACGCGCGCGGCGATGTCGTTGGAACCGCCCGCGTTCCAGGGAACGATGAGGCGCACCTCGCGGCTCGGAAACTTGTCCTGGGCAGTGGCGCTCCCGGCTGACGCGAGGAGGACCGCCCCCAAAGTCGCTGCGAGCCCAAAGGCTGGGGCCAGGGCCGGGGCAAAGCCCCGGGCGAGGGCAAGGCTGTGCTTCATTGGCGCGTCTCCCTTTTGTTATTTGTTATAACAAACGACATATAAGCTGCTTGTCAACGCGCTTTTCCAGTGCTCCCCTTGGATGATGGACACGAACGCCACCGTCGCCGACCGCAACCTTTCCCGGCTCTCCCGCGAGCCCTTGTGGGATCGCGCCCATGCGCAGCTGCGCGAGGCGCTGCTCGCCGGGCGGTTCGAGCCGGGCAGCGCGCTGGTGCTGCGGCAGCTGGCGGAGACGTTCGGCACGTCCATCACCCCGGTGCGCGATGCCATCGCCCGGCTCGTGGCGCAGGGCGTGCTGGAACAGGGGCCGCGCAATTCCGCGCTGGTGCCGGACCTGCGCAGGAGCGCACTGGTGGACATCACCATGGTCCGCTGCGAGCTGGAAGGCCGTGCCACCCGCGAGGCCGCGCAAAAGGCGACGCCGGCCGACATCGACGCGCTGGACGCCTTGCTCGTGGACATGCGGGGCATGATCGCCCGGCGAGCGCTGGACGCCTATCTCGACGTCCACCGCCGCTTCCATTTCGGCATCTATGCGCTGGCCGGCATCCCTATTCTAAACGAGATGATCGAGAATCTCTGGCTGCGCTGCGGGCCGATCCTGTCCTTCGTGGTGCCCGAATATGTGGTGCTGCTGAAAGGCACCGACCATCACCAGGCCGCCCTCGATGCGCTGCGCCGTCGCGACGGCGCCGCGGCCGAGGCGGAGATCGTCGCCGACATCGAGGAGGCCGGGCGCTATCTCCTCGGCCTCGCCGATCCGACCGGCCGCATCCGCCGCCGCACGCCCGCCTGACCGACACAAAAAACCCCGGCCTGGAGGACAGGCCGGGGCACGATCTTAGGCGGATGCGCGGAGCGCGCTGGCTCAGCCCTTCACCATCGGGCAGTTGCCTTCGGCGATGGGGCGGAAGGCGTCCTTGGCGGGAATGGTCTCGACGAGGTTGTAATAGTCCCACGCCCCCTTGGACTGGTCCGGCGTCTTCACCTGGAACAGGTACATGTTGTGGATGTGCCGGCCATCGGCGCGCACCTGGCCCTTGCCGAACAGCGGATCGTCGGAGGGCATCTCCTTCATCTTCGCCACCACCTTCTGGCCCTCGGTGGTGTTGGCCGCGGCGGCGGCGCGCAGATAGTGGAGCGCGCCGGAATAGACGCCCGCCTGGTTTGCGGTGGGCCGGCGGCCGTTCATCTGCGCCGCGAAGCGGTCCGCATAGGCGCGGGTGCCGTCATTCATGTTCCAGTAGAAGCCTTCGGTGAGGAACAGGCCCTTCGCCACCGGCAGGCCAAGAGAATGCACGTCCGTGAGCTGCATCAGCAGCGCGGCGAGGCTCTGCTTCTGGGTGAGGCCGAACTCGGAGGCCGCCTTCACGGAATTGATGGTGTCGCCCACCGCATTGGCGAGGGCCACCACCTGCGCGCCGCTGGCCTGCGCCTGCAAGATGAAGGAAGAGAAGTCCGAAGCGTTCGTCGGATGCCGCACGGCGCCGAGGATCTTGCCGTTCTCCGCCTTCACCACCGCCATGGCGTCGGCCTCCAGCGCATGGCCGAAGGCATAGTCGGCGGTGACGAAGAACCAGGTGTCCTTCTTCGCCTTCAGCAGGGCCAGCGCGGTGCCGTGGGCCAGCGCCCAGGTGTCGTAGGTCCAGTGCACCGTATTGGGCGAGCACTTCTCGCCCGTGAGCAGGGCCGTTCCGGGGCCGGAGGCAATGAAGGCCACGTTCGAGCCGCGCGCCGCCTCCTGCACCGCCAGCGCGACGGAGGAGAAGGGCACGTCGAGGATCGCATCCACCGTGCCGTCGGCGATCCACTTGCGGGTCGTTGCCGAGCCGATGTCCGGCTTGTTCTGATGGTCGACGGAGATCACCTCCACCTCGATGCCGGGATGCTCCTTCTTGAAATCCTCGGCCGCGAGGCGCGCCGAGACCACCGAACCCATGCCGGTGGAATCGGAGGCAAAACCCGAGAGATCGGTCAGCACGCCGAGACGGATCTTGTTGCCGGGGATTTCCGCGCGGGCGGGCGTCGGCGCGGCAAAGTGCGCCGCGGCGAGGAAGGCGGCGCCCGCGGCGAGCGCGAGCCGGGTTGTCCTGAGCATGGTTTTCTCCCTGTGTGTTCTTTTGACTGTTCTTGAAACCCGCGCGGTCAGCCGCCGCGCACCTCTTCGAGCACCTTCTGCGCCACGTCCATGCGCACGCTGGCCCGCTCCACGAGAAGGCGCGCCACGCGGTCGATCTCCTCGCCCACGGCACCGGCCATCATCGCGATGTTCTGGGCATGCAGCGCCATGTGGCCTTTCTGGATGCCGGTGGTGGCGAGCGCCTTCAGTGCCGAGAAGTTCTGCGCCAGCCCCACCGCCGCGATGATGCGGGCAAGCCGCTCGGCGGTGGTGACGCCGAGGATGGCGAGGCACGCGCGCGCCGTGGGATGCACCTTCGTCGCACCGCCGATGAGCCCCACCGCCAGCGGCAACTCGATGGAGGCGGAAAGGTTGCCGTCCTTGTCCACCTCATAGGTGGTGAGCGAAGTGTAGCGGCCCGAGCGGGCGGCGTAGGCGTGGGCGCCCGCCTCCACCGCACGGGTGTCGTTGCCGGTGGCGAGCACCACGGCGGAAATGCCGTTCATGATGCCCTTGTTGTGGGTGGCGGCGCGGTAAGGATCAGCGGCGGCGAACTCGTACGCGCTGATCATGCCATCGCGCACGGCCTCGCCGCCAATGTCGGCCGCCTTCCACACCGCCCGGGCGCGGGCAAGGCGGCGGTCGGCGAGGTTGGAGAGGATGCGCAGATAGACCCGCCCGCCGCTCCACGCCGCGATGGAGGGGGCGAGCTTCTCGGCCATGGTGTTCACCGCATTGGCGCCCATGGCGTCGCGCGTGTCGACGATGAGATGGGTGACCACCATGGTGCCCGACGGCGTATCGAGCAGGCGTACCTCTAGATCCCGGAAGCCGCCGCCCAGCGACACCAGCACCGGGTCGCAGGCATCGCACGCTGCCTTGATCTCGTCCCGCTTCTCCAGAATGCGGATGCGCGCGCCGGCCGGGTCCGCCACCTCCACCGCCTGCACCTGCGCGATCATCAGGTTGCCCGAGACCGAGGTGAAGAACCCCGTCTCGTAATTCTGCTTCGCCGCATTGCAGACGGCGGCGACCACGGAGGATTCCTCCGTCGCCATGGGGATCAGCACGTCCTCGCCGTCGATCTTCATGTTGGTGGCGACGCCCACCGGAATGTTCATGGTGCCGATGACATTCTCGATGAGCTTGTCGGCCAGCACCGGATCGAGATTGCCCATGTTGGCGAGGTGGGCAACCTGCCCCTCGTCCAGCCCAGCGAAGGCCGCGACGAGGTCGAGCCGGTCGCGCGGGCTCAATTTGTGGAAGCCGGCGATGCGGGAGGAACGGTTGGAGCCGGCGGCGCTGGTCATCTTCGGGCCTTCCTGTGGTCGCGGCAGCGCCGGACGGCGGACGCGAGGCAGGCGCGAAAGCAAGGCCCGCCCCCAGAGGTGGCGCGGTAGCCGGCGTTTCTTCCCTGTCTCTTGTCGGCCGCGCGTGGCGTGCCTGTTGGGGCGGACTTTCCGCTGCGGCGAAGGGTACGGCAAGGAACACTTTGCGTTGGAAACGATGCAGCCGTACCCTTCATTTCATGGGTACGATTGAGCAGCTTCTCCAGGAAGACGAGAGCCTGACGCGGGTGGACGCGGTGGTCCGTCTGCTGTCGCGGCGCATCGATGCGGGCCAGTTGCGGCCGGGGGAGAAGCTGCCCTCGATCCGCGCCGCCTTCGCGGCCTACGGCGTGTCGCGGAACACGCTGGTGGAAGCCTATGAGCGGCTTGCCGCCTCGGGCCGCATCGAGGCGCGGCCGGGCTCCGGCTTCTATGTGATGCGCACCCGCGCCGAGCCGGTGCGCCCCCCGGCCCCGCCCGCCGTAATCGAGGCGGTGGACAGCGTGTGGCTGCTGCGTGAGCAGCTGGAGCAGCATTACGACGTGCGCGTCGGCGACGGCCGCCCGCCCCCGTCCTGGATGGAAGGTTCGGAGGTGGGGCGCTATCTCAAGCCCATCAACCGTCCCGGCCGCCGCCCCTTTCCGGCAAGCTATGGCAGCCCCTTCGGCTTCCCTCTGCTGCGCGAGGCCATCGCCGGTTTGCTCGCCGAGCGGGCCATCGCCGCCGATCCCGCGCGGGTGCTGCTGACGCAGGGCGCGAATCACGCGCTGGACCTGATCGTGCGCATGCTGGTGGAGCCGGGCGACACGGTGCTGGTGGATTCGCCCGGCTATTATCCCCTCTTCGGCAAGCTGCGCCTCGCCAAGGCGCGCACGCTCGGTGTGCGCCGTACGCCCGAGGGGCCGGACGTGGCGGACCTCGCAGAGAAGGCCGCGCAGTCGGGCGCCAAGCTGTTCTTTACCCAGTCGCTGGCGCACAACCCCACCGGCGCCTCGCTCACGCCGGCGGTGGCCTATCGCCTGCTGCAGGTCGCCACCCGCCACGGGCTTCTCGTGGTGGAGAGCGACCCGTTCGCCGACCTCCTCCCCGCCTCCCACCCGCGCCTCGCCTCGCTGGATCAGCTGGAGCGGGTGATCCATGTGGGCACGTTCGCGAAAACCCTCTCGGCGAGCCTGCGCTGCGGCTATGTGGTCGCCTCCGCCGACCTCATCGAGCGCCTAGGCGCGCTCAAGATGGTGACGAGCGTGAACTCGTCCGGTTATGTGGAGCGCATCGTCCACGATCTCATCACCTCCGGCCAATATCGCCGCCATCTCAAGCGCCTGCGCGGCCGCGTCTCCGCCGCGACGGACCAGGCGCAGGCGACGCTGGGCCGGCTCGGCCTGCCCATCTTCGGCCCGCCGGGCGGCGGCTTCTATCTCTGGTGCGAACTGCCGGAGGGGCTGGACGACAGCGCCCTCTCCCGCCGCGCCGCCGAGCGCGGCATCCTGCTCGCGCCGGGCGCGGTGTTCCACCCGGACAGCGAGCCGCGCCGGCCGTCGCTGCGGATCAATGTGGCCTATGCCGACGATCCGCGCTTCGAGAAGTTCATGGGCGAGATATTGGCCTCATCTCAGTCGAAGCCGTAGATCGCTGCGGGATTGTCCACGAAGATGCGGCGGCGGGTGTCCGCGTCGGCGCCGTCGAGGCCGAGCATAAGGGCGGGGTCGAGGTCGTCGGGCATCGCCTCGAACAGCTCGGTGTGTGGCCAGTCGCTGGCCCAGAGCATCCGGTCGCTGCGGCAGGCGACGAGGGCCGCCACGTAGGGTACGAGAGCGCCGTAGCCGTCCGGCCCCCGACGGCACAGGCGATAGGGCGCGGAAAGCTTCACCCAGAGATTTCCCTCGGCGACCAGCTCCAGCACCTCGCCGAACGGGCCGCCCGCGAGCGGCAGGCCGGGCGCGAGGAAGCCCACATGGTCGAGCACCACGGGCACCGGGCAGGCCCGCACGATGGGCGCGAGGCTGAAGCCTTCGCGGATCACCACCTGAAGCTGGATGTGCCAGCCGAATGCCCCGATCCGCCCGGCGAGCCGCGCCAGATCCTCCAGCGACAGCCCACCGGGATTTCGCCGGTTGACGCGGATGCCGCGCACGCCCGACCCATGGAGCGCGACCAGTTCCACATCGCTCACCTCCGGCGCCACAACGACCACCCCGCGCAGGCGCTCGGGATCACGCCGCAGCGTATCCAGCAGCGCGGAATTGTCCGTGCCGTAGACGCTCGGCTGTACCAGCACCGCGCGGTCGATACCCAGCGCCGCCATCACCGGCCGGTAGGCATCGAACGTCACCGGCTGGGGCGTGTAGTTGCGGCCGGCCACCAGCGGGTAGCGCTCGGGCGGGCCAAACACATGCATGTGCGTATCGCAAGCGCCTTCCGGCAGCATGCGCAAGGCCGTGCCCGTGAGAGGGCGCGGCGGCAGGCAGAGCGGGGCGTCGCTCATGATCGCGCGCCTCAGCGCGGGACCATGAAGTCGAAGTCGCAGCCCTCGTCCGCCTGCAGCACGCTCTGCTGAAACAGCCGGGCGTAGCCCCGCTCCGGCAGTGGCTTTTCCGGAACATCCGCGAGGGCGGCGCGGCGGCGGGCGAGTTCGTCTTCCGCCACCAGAAGGTCGATGCGCCGGCCTTCCACGTCGAGGCGGATCATGTCGCCGCTCTCGACGAGCGCCAGCGGCCCGCCCACCGCCGATTCCGGCGTGATGTGCAGAACGATGGTGCCGAAGGCCGTGCCGCTCATGCGCGCGTCGGAGATGCGCACCATGTCCTTCACGCCCTGCCGCCCGAGCTTCTTCGGGATGGGCAGATAGCCCGCCTCCGGCATGCCCGGCGCGCCCTTGGGGCCGGTGTTGCGCAGCACCAGCACGTCGTCGGCGGTCACGTCGAGGTCGGGATCATCGATGCGCGCGGCCATGTCGGCCACCGAATCGAACACCACGGCCCGGCCGGTATGCTGGAGCAGCCGCTCGCTCGCCGCCGCCTGTTTCAGGATGGCGCCGCCGGGGGCGAGATTGCCGCGCAGCACCACCATGGAGCCCTGCGCCTTGATGGGGTTGGAGCGGGGCCGGATGACATCCTGTCCGGGCACCTCCTCGGCGGCCTCGACCATCTCGCGCAGGGTGCCGCCATGCACAGTGGGGGCATCGAGGTCGATGAGATCGCCGAGCTGCTTCAGGAGCTTGGGCACACCGCCGGCATGGTGAAAATGCTCCATGTAGTGGGCGCCGGAGGGCTTGAGATCCACGAGAACCGGCACGTCGCGGCCAATGGCGTCCAGCGTCTCCAGCTCCAGCTTCACGCCGGCGCGGTTGGCGATGGCGGTGAGGTGGATGATGCCGTTGGTGGAGCCGCCGATGGCCTGCATCACCACCAGCGCATTGTGGAAGGCGGCGGGGGTAAGCAGTTCGCTCGGCTTGGGGCCACCCTCCACCGCGAGGCGCGCGGCGACCTTGCCGCTCTGTTCGGCGAGCCGCACCCGCTCCGCATGGGGGGCGGGAATGGACGCGCTCATGGGCAATGAGAGGCCGAGCGTCTCGGTGATGCAGGCCATGGTCGAGGCCGTGCCCATGACCATGCAGGTGCCCACCGAGGGCGCGAGTCGCCCGTTCACCGTATCGATCTCGACCTCGTCGATCTCGCCGGCGCGGTGCGCGCTCCACAGGCGCCGACAATCGGTGCAGGCGCCCAGCACCTCGCCACGATGATGGCCCACCACCATGGGGCCGACCGGGACCACCACGGTCGGCAGATCCACGCTCGCCGCAGCCATGATCTGCGCCGGCAGGGTCTTGTCGCAGCCACCGATCACCACCACCGCATCCATAGGCTGGGCGCGGATCATCTCCTCCGTGTCCATGGCCATCAGGTTGCGCAGGAACATGGAGGTGGGATGGGCGAAGCTCTCGTGGATGGAGATGGTGGGAAACACCATGGGCATGGCCCCGGCCAGCATCACGCCGCGCTTCACCGCCTCGATGAGCTGGGGCGCGTTGCCGTGGCAGGGGTTGTAGTCGCTGTAGGTGTTGGTGATGCCGACGATGGGCCGGTCCAGCGCATCGTCCGAATAGCCCATGGCCTTGATGAAGGCCTTGCGCAGGAACAGCGCGAACCCGTCGTCGCCGTAGCTCGTCAATCCTTTTCGCAGTCCCCGCGCCATCCTCGCCTTCCTCGTGCCGATCATCGCCGACCTGAATGCGGACAATTTCCCCCTCTCGCATGATTGTCAATAATATAAGCCTTCATATGCGCGATGAGACGAAAATTGCGCCGATCTTCGGAATCATTATTGACAATAATCCGACCGCCGCCCAGTCTCCCGGCAAACCCGGGGCATAACGGGACTTAGCGGGAGGAACGTGGATGACGAGCATTCGAGGCGTCGGAAAAGCGTCGTGGGGTCGCGGCCTGTGCGCGGCGATCGCCATGACGGCGGCGATGGGCGGAGGCCACGCCTTCGCGCAGACCGAGATCACCATGTGGAGCAACTGGCCCGACGAGCCGGCCAAGAAGGAATGGGTGACGGCGCGGGTGAAGGAGTTCGAGGCCGCCAACAAGCAATGCACAGTGAAGCTCAGCTTCATCCCCAAGGCGGACATCTACACCCAGGCGAAGTCAGCCGTGCGCACCGGCCAGGCCCCGGACATCTTCTACATGGAGCCGGACCAGCCCGAATTCCTCGCCGGTGGCTTCCTTGAGCCCCTCGACGGCTACATCGACCTCAACGGCCTCGAAGACTGGGCCAAGCCCGCCTGGACCTCCAAGGGCAAGGTCTATGGCGTGCCGGTGGAGGCCTATACGGTCGAGCTCTACTACAACAAGGACCTCGTGAAGAAGGTCGGCGTGGACGTGCCCGCCTCCTTCCAGCTCACGCAGGCGCAGTTCACCGACCTGGTGAAGAAGGGCGTCGCCGCCGGTATCACGCCGGTGTCGCAGGGCGTTGGCGACCGGCCCTTCCCCGGCGGCCAGCTGCTGTTTGAATCGCTGCTGCGCAAGCTCGGGCCGGATGACTACATGAAGCTCCTCAACGGCGAGCTGTCGTTCAAGGATCCCCGCGTCCAGGAGGTGATGACCTGGGTGAAGGAACTGGTGGATGCCGGCGCCTATCCCAAGAGCTTCTCCACCCTGAAGCTCGGCGAATCCCACTTCTACTTCTACAATTCTCCGGGCTCCCTCACCTTCCCCGATCCCAGCTGGTTCACCGGCCGCGCCTTCGCGGCGCCGGAGAAGGGCGGCATGCCGGCCAACTTCCCGCTGGGCATCATGAAGTTCCCGGCCATGGACAAGGGCGCCTGCCCGAACTGCAAGACGCTGGCAGTGGCGGGCAGCTTCGTCATGTATTCCAAGGGCAAGAACAAGGATTGTGCCGGCGCGCTGTTGAAATCCATGGCCAATGCCGAGAACGGCACCAAATGGATCAGCGAAGTCTCGTTGCAGAGCGGGCTCAAGTCCGATCCGGCGAAGATCGTCAGCCCGCACAAGGCGTATTTTGACGAGCTGAATGCCCGGAACAAGGACGTGACCTATTTCTTCGGCACGCCCCTGCTCTACTACCGGGCCAAGTGCGCCGAGACCTACATCCAGGTCATGAACAACGCCTTCCCCGCCGGCCTCATCAGCGTTGCCGATGCGGCGGAGAAGATGGATGCCGCCTGCCTGAAGAAGTGAGCGATGCCCGACGCCATTTCCATCCGAACCGCGGCCAAGAGCGGGGAGGCGAAAGCCTCCTCGCGGGCCACCCTCGCCGACCCCAGGCGCGCCACGCGGCTGGTCCTCGCCATCTTTCTCGGGCCGGCCCTGCTGGTCTATTGCGGGCTCACGGCCTATCCGGCCTTCCGCACCATCTTTGACAGCTTCTTCACCATCGAGGGGATGGACGCGACCTTCGTCGGCCTCGCGAACTATCGCGAGTTGATGGGCGACGAGACCTTCTGGGTCGCCGTGCGCAACACCTTCATCTGGTCCTTCGTCGCCCCCGTCATTGATGTCGCCACCGGCCTTCTCCTCGCCCTCGCGCTCTATGCCGGCGTGCCGTTCGCCCGCTTCCTGCGCGTCGCCTGGTTCACGCCGGTGCTGCTCTCCTACGTGGTCGTCGCGATCCTGTGGATGTGGATCTACAATTACGACTGGGGCGTGCTGAACGTGATGCTGCGGGCCGTGGGCCTCGGCGATCTCGCCTCCTCCTGGCTGGGCGATCCCAACCTCGCGCTCGGGGCGGTCATCGTCACCCATGCGTGGAAATGGGCCGGCTTCAACATGGTGGTGTGCCTCGCGGCCATCCACTCTTTGCCGAAGGAAGTGCTGGAAGCCTCCGACCTCGACAATTGCGGCTGGGGCGCGAAGCTGCGCTACATCATCATCCCCATGCTGCGGCCGACGTTGCTGTCGCTCTACATCCTGTCCTTCATCGGCAAGATGAAAGTCTTCGATCTCGTCTGGATCATGACCCAGGGCGGGCCTTTGTGGGCGACGGAGACGGTCTCCACCTACGTCTACAAGCGCGCCTTCAACTGGAACACCTTCGACCTCGGCTATCCCTCCGCCATCGCCACCGTGTGGTTCCTGGTGGTGTGCGCCGCGGTCATCATCCTCAACCGCGTGCTCGGCTCGCGCGAGCGGCTGGAGTATTGAGATGGCCGCAACCCTCGCAGCCAACCCCGGCCGCGCGCCGCTGCCGCGCCTGTTCTCGCGGGGCATCCTCGCGCTGGTTCTGGGCGTCTACACCATCTACCAGCTCGGGCCCTTCCTGTGGCTCGCCACCATGTCGGTGCGCACGACGGCGGAGATCAGCGCCGATCCCTACGCCTGGCCGAGCCCGATGCACCTCGACCAGTTCCGCACCGCATGGGTGGATTCCGACTTCGCCACCTATTTCTGGAACTCCACCCTCGTGGTGGTGGGCGCGGTGGCGGTGCTCACGATCATCGGTGCCGCGGCGGCCCATGCGCTGGCGCGCTACCGCTTCCGGGGCAACCGGATCATCTACGGCATCCTGTTCTCGTCCATCATCTTCCCGCCGCAGATCACCTTGATCTCGCTGTACCAGATCCTGGTGGACTACAATCTCTACAACAGCCTGTTCGGGCTGGCGCTGGTCTATATCTCGCTCCAGCTGCCGTTGACCGTGTATCTGCTGGAAGGCTTCTTCGCCCGCATCCCGCAGGACCTGTTCGACGCGGCCAAGATGGACGGCTACGGCGATCTCGAAATCTTCTGGCGCATCGTGCTGCCGGTGGGCATGCCGGCCATCGCCACCACGCTGATCCTGAACTTCATCCAGCTCTGGAACGAGTTCCTGTTCGCCGTGGTGCTCATCACCGATCCGGACAAGCGCACCCTGCCCATCGGCATCCGCGCCTTCATGGGCGATCATTTCCAGGACATCGGCATGATCGCCACCGGCGTCATGATCTCGGTCATCCCGGTGATCATCGTCTACGTCTTCTTCTCCGAAAAGCTGATCCGCGGCATGACCGCCGGCGCGATCAAGTGAGGCTGCCATGGCAGTGGTGAAACTCGACAAGATCGTGAAGCGCTATGGCGGCGGCGGCCCCGTGGTGGTGGAGGACGTGGACCTCACCATCGACGACGGCGAGTTCATGGTGCTGCTCGGCCCCTCGGGCTGCGGCAAGTCCACGACGCTGCGCATGATCGCGGGGCTGGAGACCATCTCCGGCGGTACGCTTTCCATCGACGGGCGGGTGGTGAACGACGTGCCCGCCAAGGACCGCGACATCGCCATGGTGTTCCAGTCCTACGCGCTCTATCCGCACATGAGCGTTGCCGACAATCTCGCCTTTGGGCTGCGCCGGCGGGCCATTCCCAGTGCCGAGATCGAACGGCGGGTGAAGGAGGTGGCGGCGCTCCTCGGCCTCGCACCGCTGCTGACGCGCAAGCCCAGCGCGCTCTCCGGCGGCCAGCGCCAGCGCGTCGCGCTCGGCCGCGCCATGGTGCGCGAGCCGCAGGTCTTCCTGTTCGACGAGCCGCTCTCGAACCTCGACGCGGCGCTGCGCGTCAACACCCGCAGCGAGATCATCAAGCAGCACCACCGCCTCGGCTCCACCATGATCTACGTCACCCACGATCAGGTGGAGGCGATGACCATGGGCACGCGCATCTGCGTGATGAACGCGGGCAAGGTGGCGCAGATCGGCGCGCCTTTGGACGTGTACTGGCAGCCGGCCAACACCTTCGTCGCCCGCTTCCTCGGCTCGCCGCCCATGAACCTCATGGATGCGACGCTCACCGCCGCCACCCGCCGCGCGTCGAGCCCGGCGCTGGATGCGCCGCTCGCCCGCTGGAGCGACGGCGTGCTTCAGGCGCGCGACGGCCGCAAGGTGACGCTCGGCGTGCGCGCGGAAGACATGGCGATCGATCCCGCGGCCCTCGACGGTGCGCCGGGCGGGCGCGTCACCGGGCGCACCGTCGCCGTTGAGCCGCTGGGCGCGGAGACGCTGCTGCTGCTGGAACTGCCCGGCGGCGGCGAGATCACCGCCCGCCTGCCCCGCCACGTCACCGCCGCGCCGGACGAGACGGTAGAGCTCTTCTTCCGGGCCGACGCCACCTATCTGTTCGATGCGGAGACGGGCGACGCCATCGCTCCGCTGGAGACCGGAGCCGCCGCGGTGCGCGCCGCCGTGCAGCGGAGGACGCACTGATGGCCACGCCGCTCCGCGTCGGGCTCATCGGCGCCGGCTGGGTCACCCAGCATCACCTCAGGGGCTGGGCTGCGCTGGGCGAGGCCGCGAAAGTCGTGGCCATCGCCGATCCATCCGCCGAGCGCGCCGCCGAGCGGGCGAGTGCCTTCGGCATCCCCGCCGTCTTCACCAGCGCCGAGGCGATGCTGGCCGCCGGCGGCCTCGATGCGGTGGACATCGCCGCGCCCCGTGCCGTCCATGCCGAGCTGGCCCGCCTCGCCGCGCGCCACGGCCTGCCCATCCTGTGCCAGAAGCCCCTCGCCCCCAACCTGCCCGAAGCGGAGCAACTGGTGGCGGACATCGGCGGCCGTGTGCGGCTGATGGTGCATGAGAACTGGCGTTTCCGCGCCTATTATCGGCAGGCCGCCGAATGGCTCCACGCCGGGCGCATCGGCCCGGTGAGGGCCGCTCATCTCTCCCTCGTCACCTCCGGCACCGTCCCGGACGCGGAAGGGCGCTTCCAGGCGCTGGAGCGCCAGCCCTTCATGCGCGAGGAACGGCGCATGCTGGTGGCGGAGGTGCTGATCCATCACCTCGACACGCTGCGCATGCTGCTCGGCCCGCTCAAGGTGGAGGCCGCCGCCCTCAGCCGCACCTGCACCGCGATGCGGGGCGAGGACGGCGCCGTCATCCAGCTCTCCACCGCTGATGGTGCCGGCGTCTCCATCTTCGCGAGCTTCGCCGCCTATGGCGTGCCAGCCCAGCAGGCGGACCGGCTGACCATCCTCGGCGATGCCGGCACCCTGCGTCTCGAAGGGTCCACGCTCAGCCTCGCCGGCCCCGCGCCGGAGCGGCTGGACTATGATCCCGAGGCGACCTATCTCGGCTCCTATGCGGCGACGATCGCCCATTTCGTCGCGTGTCTTCGAAGCGGCGCGCCCTTCGAGACGTCGCCAGAGGACAATCTGGAGACCTTGCGGCTGGTGGAAGACTGCTACACGCTTTCCGGATTCGAGACGGCGAACAGGAGCGCCGCATGAGCGAAGCGTCCCTTCCCGCATCTATTCCCGCATCCCGCGCCGACGAGCAGGCCGAAGTCCAGCGCCGGCTGGAGGACGACATCATCTTCGGCCGGTTCGCCCCCGGCTCGCGGCTGGTGGAAGACACGCTGATGGCGCGCTACGGCGCCTCGCGGCACTACATCCGCCAGGCGCTGGTGCAATTGGAGCGCACCGGCGTCGTGCGGCGCGAGAAGAACGTGGGCGCCACCGTGTGCTCCTATTCGGCGCAGGAGGTGCAGCAGATCTACGCGGTGCGCGAGATGCTCACCCGGCAGGCGGCTCTGATGATCCCCCTGCCCGCCCCGCCGGAGCTGATCGCCCGCCTCAAGGACATCCAGGCCGATTATTGCCGCAATGCCGACGCCGGCAATCTGCGCGGCATCCACGAGACCAACGACCTGTTCCACCTGACGCTGTTCTCGGGCTGCGGAAATCCCTATCTCGTGCGCACGCTGCAGGATTACATGGGCTATACCCTGCCCATGCGCGCCAAGAATCTCGCCGATCACGCCGGGCTCCAGCTCTCCCGCCGCCAGCACGACATCATGATCGAGCTGCTGCAGGGAACGGACAGCTGGGCGCTCGCGCAGCTCTGCGTCGATCACATGCAGTACAGCAAGGCCGACTACCTCGCGCGGACCGCCGGCACGGCGGCCTCTGGCCGGCTGGCCATCGCCGACTGACGGCCCGCGCGAACAAGACGAAGGGAAGACCCATGGATCTCGGACTGAAAGGCAAGACGGCCCTCGTGCTCGGCGCGGGCGGCGGGCTCGGCAGCGCCATCGCGGCGACGCTGGCGGCCGAAGGCGCCAAGGTGGCGCTGGGCGACATCGACCTTGCCGCCGCCGGTGCGGTGGCGGAGCGCATCGCGGCCTTGGGCGGCGAGGCGATGGCGCTGAAGTTCGACCTTTCCGACCTCGCCGGCATCGATGCCCGCATCGCCGAGATCGAGGCGAAGCTCGGCCCGGTGGACGTGCTGGTCAACAACACGGGCGGGCCGCCCCCCACCCCGGCCGCCGGGCAGGACCCGGCGCTTTGGGCGAAGAGCTTCAACGACATGGTGCTCTCGGTGATCGCCATCGCCGACCGGGTGCTGCCCGGCATGCGCGCCCGCAAGTGGGGCCGCATCATCACCTCCACCTCCTCCGGCGTGGTGGCGCCCATTCCCAACCTCGCCATCTCCAACGCGCTGCGCCTGTCGCTGGTGGGCTGGTCGAAGACGCTCTCCCGCGAGGTGGCGCGCGACGGCATCACCGCCAACATCATCCTGCCCGGCCGCATCGCCACCGACCGCATCAAGTTCCTCGACGCCAAGAAGGCCGAGCGAGAGAACCGCTCCGTGGAGGAGGTGTCGGCGGAAAGCACGGCCTCCATCCCCGTCGGCCGCTACGGCGACCCGCAGGAATATGCCAACGTGGTGGCCTTCCTCGCCGGCACGCCCTCGTCCTATGTCAACGGCTCGGTCATCCGCGTGGATGGCGGCCTCATCGCCAGCATCTGATCGGTTTCATCATGCTTCTCGACGCCAGCGCCTCCGGCCTGTTCCCCATCGCCCCCACCCCGTTCACGCCGGACGGGAAGATCGACGAGGGCTCCCTCGACACCCTGATCGCGCGCTATCTCGCCGCCGGCGCCACCGGCGTGACGGTGCTCGGCATCATGGGCGAGGCGCCCAAGCTGGAGCCGGAGGAATCCCTCGCCGTCACCGCGCGCTTCATCGCCGGCTTCGGCCAGCTGCCGGTCATCGTCGGCGTCTCGGCGCCGGGCCTCGCCGCCATGCGCTGGCTGGCGCGGGCCGCCATGGACAAGGGCGCGGCGGGCGTCATGATCGCCCCGCCGCCGAGCCTGCGCACGGACGACCAGATCACCGGTTATTACCGGCAGGCCATCGAGGCCATCGGCGACGATATCCCCTTCGTCATCCAGGATTATCCGCTCACCCTCACCGTGCAGATGACGCCCAAGGTCATCCGCCAGATCGTTCAGGAGAACCCCTCCTGCGTGATGCTGAAGCACGAGGACTGGCCGGGCCTCGAGAAGATCTCCGCGCTGCGCGCCTTCCAGAAGGAAGGCTCCATGCGCCCCATCTCCATCCTCACCGGCAACGGCGCGCTGTTCCTCGATTTCGAGATGGAGCGCGGGGCGGACGGCGCCATGACCGGCTACGCCTTCCCCGAGATGCTGGGCGACGTGGTGAAGCTGCAGAAGGCCGGTGAGCGGGAGGCGGCGCATGACCTGTTCGACGCCCACCTGCCGCTGCTGCGCTACGAGCAGCAGCAGGGCGTCGGCCTCGCGGTGCGCAAATATGTGATGATGAAGCGCGGCTTCATCGCCTCCGACGCCCAGCGCAAGCCCGGCTCATCCCTCTCCGCCACCGCGCGGGCGGAAGTGGACTATCTGCTCTCCCGCCTCGCCCGGCACGATCCGCGCGCGCTGGTCTGAAACGACGAGATTTGAAGTTCGACCGGGGCGGCTCCAACGATGGAGCCGCCCCGTTCTGTTTTAAGGCCGATCTAGCGCGCCACCCACGTGCCGCTGCCGGCGATCTCCTCCGAAATCCGCCGTCCCGCATCGATGACGGCGGCACGGATGGCCTGGGACGCGCCAGCGAGATCCTCCGCCGCGAGCACGAGGCTGACGCCCGCAATGACCTGCTTGTTCACGACGACCGGCGCCGCGATGCCCGCGCGCCCCTCGGCGACCTCCGAGACCGTCTCCACCACGCCGTCGCGGCGGATGGCGCGCACCTCGGCCTTGAAGGCTTTCCAGTCGCCGTGTCCGAGACGGGCGCGGATGGTGTCCTCGTTGTCGAGATAGATGCGCTTCAGGGAGCGGTCGTCGAGATGGGCTAGCACCACCTTGGATGACGCGCCGGCGAAGAGCGGCATGGCGACGCCGCGCTCATAGGTGGTGATGGGATGGGGTGCGGTGCCATGCTCCTGATGCACGCACATCACCGTGTCGCGATAGCGCCGGCAGAGGATCGCCGTCGCGCGCTGGGTGGTCTGGTCGAGCAGGTCGTGCATGACCCGCGAGGCGATGGGGATCAGCGTGTCCCCCTGCCGCAGCAGCCGGTCATATTCGATGAAGGCGGGGCCGAGCACGTAGCCGGCGCCGATGACGGGATCGAGGAAGCCGGCGCGGCAAAGCTCCTGCACGTCGCGATAGGCGGAACTCTGGGACACGCCCGTCTCCTGGGCGATCTCCTCCACCGTCAGCGGCCAGGGGCGTCCGCGAAACAGTCCCATGACCTGAAGAATCCTGCTGGCCAACCTCGCCCTCCCCAAGAATGATACTTTATATCATTCAGTAGGAATTTCTCAAAATTCCTACCTGTTGCGAATTATGCTTGAAGGAGATGAAAAGTTCGAGCACTCTTTCGGCAGATGACGCGCGGCAAGACGCGTCCCCCTTCCGGAGAGAGATGATGAAGCGCGTCCTTCCCCGCCTCGTTGCCGCTGCCCTCGCCCTCAGCATTCCGCTCGCCGGGGCCCATGCGCAGGCGCCGAAGACCGAAGTGAAGCTCGCCGTTCTGGCCCCGAGCGCGCTGCTGTGGCTGCACGCTATCGCCATGGACAAGGGCTTCTACGACAAGCGGAACATCGCCGTGCGCGAGCTGCGCGCGTCGGACAGCCCGGCGCTGCTGCAGGCGGTGGCGTCCGGTAGCGCGGATGCGGGCATCGCCCTTGGCGACCTCGCGGTGCGCGCCATCGACAAGGGTGCCCCGGTCATCATCGCCGGTGCGGTGCTCGACAAGACGATCCTGCGCCTCTACGGCGCCAAGGGCACGGCTTCTGTGAAGGATCTCGCCGGCAAGCCGCTGACCGCCGGCGCGGTCAAGGGCGGCACGGCCAACCTGCTGAAGTATCAGCTGAAGCAGGCGGGCGTGGACCCGGCTGGGGTGCAGATGGTCTCCATCGCCAATTCCCGCGACCGCATCATCGCCATGGGCAACGGGCAGGTCGCCGGCGCGCTGCTGATCGCCCCCTTCGACACCCTGGCCGGGCGTGATGGCGCCGTGCTGCTCGACGTCTATCGCGAGCCTTACGTCCAGACCCCGCTGGTGCTGAACAAGGCCTGGGGCGAGGCGCCTGCCACGCGCCCCGCCGCCATCGCGGTGACGCAGGCGCTGAAGGAGGCGGCCGCCTTCATCGACGACCCGGCCAACAGGGACGCCGCCATCGACGTGCTCGCCGCCTACACCAAGACGCCGCGCGACGTGGTGGAAGATTCCTACGCCTTCATCGTGAAGGAGCAGAAGGCCGTTCCCGCAGATCTCTCCGTCCCGGCCGCCGGCCTTGAAAACCTCTACAAGATCGACGCCGCGGTGGGTGGAGATCCCCAGACCCAGGCCTTCGACCTCAAGCGCTACTACGACCCCAGCTACATCGCGGGCAAGTGAGCCGACAGGCGCGAGGAGCTGCGGCCATGGCCCATTTTCGCGACATGCGGACGCCGGTGACGCTGCTCACGGGCTTCCTTGGATCGGGCAAGACCACCCTGCTCAACGGGTGGCTGCGGGATCCCGCGCTGAGCGACGCGGCCGTGATCGTCAACGAATTCGGCGAGATCGGCATCGACCATGCCCTCATTGCGGCCAGCTCGGACAACACCATCGAGCTGTCCACCGGCTGCCTGTGCTGCACCGTGAAGGGCGACCTCGTGGAGACGCTGCGCGACCTCACCGAGAAGCGCGCGCGGGGCGAGGTGAAGGCCTTCGCGCGGGTGATCATCGAGACCACCGGCATGGCCGATCCCGGCCCGGTCATCCAGGCGCTCATTACGTTTCCTGTCGCCCGCACCTATCGGCTCGGGCGGGTGGTGACGGCGGTGGACGCGGTGCAAGGCATGGGCACGCTCGACCGCCACGCGGAAGCGCGCAAGCAGGTGGGCGTCGCCGACGAGGTGGTGCTCACCAAGGCGGACCTCGCGGGAACCGATCTGGCCCCGCTGGAAGCCCGCATCGCCGGCCTGTCCCCCGGCGCGCGGCTGCATTTGTCCTCGCTCACGCATCTCGCCCAGCCCACCCTGCTCGACGGCATCGACCCCGCCGATCCCGACACCCGCCCCAGCGAAGTGCGCGCCTGGCTGCGCGCGGAAGCCTTCGAGGCGGCGGACCCGGTGACGCACCGGGAGGACATCGGCTCCTTCTGCCTCGCCTTCGACGAGCCTCTGCACTGGGAGCACGTCTCGGCGTGGCTCGACGCGCTGGTCATCGCCCATGGCGACGACCTGCTCAGGGTGAAGGGCATCCTCGCCATCACCGGCCGCAACAAGCCGGTGGTGGTGCAGGCCGTGCAGCGGCTGTTCTCGCCGCCGGTGGAGCTTTCCGCCTGGCCGGAGGGGATGGCGGGCTCGCGCATCGTCTTCATCACCCGCGGCCTGTCGCAGGCTTACGTGACCGAGGTGCTGGACGTGATCCGCACCCGTCCCGTGGCGCTCGACCTCGCGTCCTGACGCGCCGCCGGCCCTTTCGCTTTCTAATCGGCCCGCGCGGGCCTCGTCCTCGGGAGAGTAGTGTGGACACCATCATCAAGAACGGCCTCGTCGTGACCGCCGACGGCCGCTTCGAGGCCTCCATCGGCATCAAGGACGGGGCCATTGCCGGCATCTTCGAGCCGGGGCTGGAGCCGGCCGCCGCCGAGGTGATCGACGCCAAGGGCCTCGCCATCCTGCCCGGTGTCATCGACATGCACTCGCACCACCGCGAGGGCTCGCTGCCGGGCTTTGAGTACAAGGACACCATCTACACCTCGACGCTCCAGTGCGCCGCGGGCGGCGTGACCACCTCGGTGGCCATGCCCAACGTGACCCCGCCGCCCAACACGCTGGACCTCCTGGAGAAGCAGTTCGCCATCTATGAGCGCGACGCGGTGGTGGACTGGAATTTCAATCCCGCCCCCACCATCCTCGAGGAAGTGCCTGGGATGGCCGCGACCGGCATCGCCGCCTTCAAGTTCTTCATGGTGGTGGATACCGGCCGCTCCTATCCGCACATGCCGGGCATCGGCGTGCACGACCACGGCAAGATCCTGGAGATCATGAAGGCCGCCGCCGCCCACGACGTGCCGCTCATGATCCATCCCCACGACCAGGCGCTGATGGACGTGATCGAGCAGGAATTCTGGGCGCGCGGTGAGCGCGACGCCCTCGCCTACGCCAAGGCCTATGCCGCCCATGACGGGGTGATCTGGGAGACCGCCATCGCCACCCTGCTGCGCCTGCAGAAGGCGGCGGGCTGCCATCTCCACATCCTGCACACCCAGACCGCCGGCTCGGTGCAGCTCATCCGCGAGGCCAAGGCGCGCGGCCAGAAGGTGACGTGCGAACTGAACCCCTGGGCGCTGTTCCTCGGCTGCGAATGGGCCGCCATCCAGCGCCTCGGCTCCTACGCGCTCTCCTACTGGGTGCCGGAGAAGAACGTACCCGGCCTGTGGGAGGGCGTGCGCGACGGCACCATCGACATCATCGCCACCGATCACGCCCCGCACACCCGCGAGGAGAAGGAAATCGGCTGGACCGACGGCTGGAAGGCCCACACCGGCACGCCCTCGACCCAGTTCTACCTCTCCATGTTCCTCACCGCCGCCACCGAGGGCAAGCTGCCGCTGGAGCGCGTGGTGGAGGCCACCTCCACCCGCCCGGCGCGCCTGTTCCGTCTCGACCGCAAGGGCGAAATCAAGCCCGGCTTCGACGCCGACCTCGTGCTGGTGGACCTCGAAACCGAATATGAGGTGCGCGACGAGGATGTGCTCTCCCTCGTCGGCTGGAGCCCCTATGCCGGCCGCCGCTTCAAGGGCAAGCCGGTGCGCACCATCCTGCGCGGCCGCACCATCTATGTGGACGGCAAGGTGGTGGGCGAGAAGGGCTACGGCAGGCAGGCCGTCTCCACCGCCCGCCACGCGCACAAGGCCGCGGCGGAATGACCGCAGTCGCCCCTTTCTGGCGCAGCGTCTACGATTTCCTCGAAGGGCGCTCGCGTGCCGCAGGCCTTCTGCGGATGCTCATCTCGCTCGCCTTCGTGCTGGCGGTCTGGCAGGTGCTGGCGACCTATGTGGTCACCAACAAGCTGCTGCTGGTGCCGCCGGCCGAGGTGTTCCGCGCGCTCGCCAAGGAGAGCGCCAACGGTGCGCTGTGGACCAATGCGCTCGCCACCGTGAGCGCGGTGGCGGCGTCCTTCCCGGTGGCGGTGCTGATCGGCGTCGCCATCGGCCTCGCTCTGGCGTCGAGCCGGCTGCTCGCGCTCACCGCCGGGCCAATGCTGACGGCGTTGAACTCGGTGCCGCTGGTGGCGCTGGCGCCGCTCTTCATCGCGTGGCTGGGGCTGGGCTTCGCGTCGAAGTTCGTGCTCGTCACCATCTTCACCATCTTCCCGGTGCTGGTGACGACGGAGACCGGCCTCAAGGCCACCGACAGGAACCTCATCGAAGCGGCACGCTCGTTCAACGCGTCGCGCTGGCAGGTGTTCACCACGGTGACGCTGCCCTTCGCGGTGCCGTTCATCGTCTCGGGCATCCGTGTCGCCTGGGCGCGGGCGCTGGTGGCCATCATCATCGCCGAATTCTTCGGCTCGTTCGCCGGCTTCGGCTTCGCGATCCTCGCCGCCGGGCAGAGCTTCGACACCGCGACGCTGCTCGCCTACGTCATCATGCTCGGCCTGCTCGGCCTCATGGGCAGCATCTTCTTCGAGTGGCTGGAACGCCGGCTCGCACCGTGGCGGCAGGAGTGAACCGGATGGCACAGGCTCTCTCCATCGAAGGCATCAACAAGGTCTTCGAGCGCGCCGGCAAGCCCTCCGTTGAGGCCCTGCGCGACATCAACCTTTCCATCCGGGAAGGCGAGTTCGTCTCCATCGTGGGGGCGAGCGGATCGGGCAAATCGACGCTGCTGCGCATCATCGATGGCCTGCTGCCGGCCTCATCCGGCGTGGTGAAGGTCTCCGGCCACACGGTGACGCGGCCGGGCGCCGACCGCGCCATGGTGTTCCAGCAGGATGCGCTGCTGCCGTGGAAGCCGGTGATCGACAATGTCGCCTACGGCCTCACCATCGCGGGCACGCCCAAGCGCGACGCCCACGCCACCGCCCAGCGCTTCATCGACATGGCGGGACTGAAGGGCTTCGAGCAGCACTATCCGCACCAGCTGTCCGGCGGCATGCGCCAGCGCGTGAATGTCGCCCGCGCGCTGGCGGTGAACCCGAAGATCCTGCTTCTCGACGAGCCCTTCGCCGCGCTCGATGCCCAGACGCGGGAGATCATGCAGACGGAGCTGCTCAACATCTGGCAGAAGAGCGGCACCACCGTGCTGCTCATCACCCACCAGATCGACGAGGCGGTGTTCCTCTCCGACCGCGTGATCGTCTTCTCTGCCCGGCCTGGCTCGGTGCGCGAGGAAATCCCGATCCCGCTGCCGCGCCCGCGGGCGCTGGAGGTGAAGCGCCACGAGGCGTTCGGCGCACTGGTGGAGCGCATCTGGCACCTCATCGAGCATGAGGTGCGGAGCGCCGTCGCCGATAACCGCGCCTGAGGATGGCCGGCCCCGGCTGCCTACGCGGCCGGGGCGGCGCCTTCGCGGAAGGCCGCCGCTTGCCGCACGGGGTCCGACATGCCGGTGCCCGCCTGACAAAGTTCGAGCGCGCGGGCGAGGCTGCGCTCGATCTCGGCCTTGCGGATGCCGCGGGCGATGAACACAAGGAAGGACGGCCCGCCGTCGTCCACGCCCAGATGCGTCGGCGGGTGCATCACATGCTGCACGCCGTGGATGGCCAAAGGCCGGTCCGACGATGTGGTGCGCAGCAGCCCCTTCACCCGCAGGATGCGGTCGCCATGGGCATGGAGCAGCGCCGACAGCCAGAGTGTGAAGGCCGGCCAGTCCAGCGCGCCCGCGATGGGCAGCGTGAAGGAGGAGACTTCGGAATCATGCTCCGGCGCGTCGGCCAGGAACGGCGACGGCGGGGCATGCAGGCTTTCGCGCCCGGCGAGCACATCGCCCAGCCGGAACGTCTCGTCCTGGATGTCGAGAATGCGCGCGTCAGGGGAGATGGCACGCACCGCGGCGGCGAGGCGGGCGATCGGCTCGGCGGCGCGCATGTCGCCCTTGGTGATGACCACCGTATCGGCGATGGCCACCTGACGGCGCGCCTCCGGACGCTTTTCAAGATTGCGCAGGCCCGCCACCGCATCCACCACCGCAACTACGGAGGCGAGGCGCACATGCGCCTTCAGCCAGGGGTCGCGGGCGAGGGTCGCGATGACCGGCGCAGGATCGGCCAGCCCCGACGTTTCAAGGATGGCGCGGCGAAAGCCGCCGCCGGCTCTGGAACTGTCCTTGGCCATGCGCACCAAGTCGTGCATCGCCTTGGCGACGTCGGAGCGGCGCGCACAGCAGAGGCAACCGCCGTCGATCAGCTCCACCGCCTCGCTGGCATGCACCAGCAGGCGATGATCGACGCCCGCCTCGCCGAACTCGTTGACCATGAGGCCGGAATCGCCGCCCTCCGGGGTCTCGATGAAGCGGCGGATGAGCGTCGTCTTGCCCGAGCCGAGGAAGCCGGTCACGACGATCAGGGGCAGGCGCTCATCCATGGGCCAGTGTCTCCCGCGCGGGCGCGATGAAATCCTCGGCAAGGGGATCGATGCCACGGCCCGACAGGCTCTCCGCGATGGGCCAGACATCGCCCAGCGTCGGCGCGATCTTGGTGCGGCCGCGCGCATCGGTGAGCGCCAGCGCCTCCCCGTCCCAATCCTCGCAGATGAGGCCGAGCGGGCCGACCAGCGCATTCAGCATGGCGATGCGCCGTCGGCGCTCCGCGCGATAATGCAGGATGTCCTCGAACGGAAAGCGATCATCACGCTGCCGGGCGAAATCGCTCCAATGCTCTCCCGCGCCGAAGATGGCGCACACCTCGCACATGCCGGCTTCTCCTTCTCGCGTTCAGGCGGGGCTGTCCGGCGCGCCGCCGAGCGGCAGCTCCATGTCGGACAGCATGCTCTGGGTGAGGCATTCGGAAACGCGCTTGCGGGCGAGCCCGGCGTGGGAGCTGCCGAGCGTGTCCGCCCGGTCCGCGTCGCGGGCGCGGATCGCCTCCACCATCTCCCGGTGCTCGCGGATGATGTTGCCGATGTGCGCGTCATACGCCTCCTCGGTCGCGAAACAGTCGTAGGTCATGGCGAGGCGGGAGATGCGCAGATTGGTGGTGAGCAGCTGGAGATAGAAGCGCTCCACCACGCCATTGCGGCAGCAGGCGGCGATGGCGGCGTGGAAGCGCCAGTTGATCTCCAGCATGGCCTCGGAATCCCGCCGCGCCGTCGCCGCTTCGAAGGCTTCCCGCTGGGCATCGATGGCGACGATCTGCGCCTCCGTCCGCCGCAGCGCCGCCCATCTTGTGACGAGGCGTTGGGAGAGGTCGAACGCCTCCAGATGCTCGCGAATGTCGTTCCAGCCCATGGGCGCGACGCGCGTGCCGCGATTGGGCAGGATCTGCACCAGCCCCTCGCCGGCGAGACGGACCAATGCCTCGCGCAGCGGCGTGCGCGAGAGGCCGAGACGGCTCACCAGCGCCGCCTCATCAAGGTCAGAGCCCGGCGCGAGCGCCAGCGAGACGATCTCGGCGCGGATCACCTGATAGGCGAACTCGCTCGACCCCCCTTTGGAGATTCCCGCCTTGGCCACGGGAGGCAGGGCGCGACTGCCGCGTCCTGCGGCAGGGGTGCGATTTCTTTGTGCGCTGCGTTCAGACATCGTTGTTGCATGACTCAATTTATTTTGCATAAGATATGTATAAATAAGCCTTCCGTCAAGCATAAATTATATCAATTTCAATGAGTTGGAGGGGTAACGGGTGCTTTGGCAAGCCACCGCCAACGGGCTGCTTCTGGGCGGCCTCTACGGCATCGCCACCATCGGTTTTTCGATGGTCTGGGGCGTCATGGGGGTCATCAACCTCGCCCACACCGGCTTCATCATGCTGGGGGCCTACATCACCTACGGCCTGTTCCGCTTCGCGGGGCTCGATCCGATCGCCTCCATCCCAATCTCGATGATCGCCATGTTCGCGCTGGGCTACGCGCTGCAGGTGCTGGTGCTGAACCGCATCATCCGCACCAGCCTGCTGCTCTCGCTGGTGGTGACCTTCGGCATCGAGCTGGTGATGGTGGATGCGGTCTCCATCGCATTCACTTCCGACGTGCGCTCCGTGAATTCGTCCTATGCGGCGAGTTCCATCGAGGTGTTCGGCATCCTGGTGCCGGTGGTGCGTCTCATCGCGGCGGGCTTCTCCATCGCCCTCGGCATCGCCTTCTTCGCCTTCCTGCGCTTCACCCGCGCCGGACAGATGATCCTCGCCACCGCGCTCGACCGGGAGGTCTCCTCCCTGATGGGCATCAACCCCGAGCGGATCTACGCCCTCACGGCGGGCGCCGGCGCGGCGCTGGCCGGCGCCACGGGTTCGCTCGCCTCCATGCTCTTTCCGGTGATGCCGGGCATGGGCGTCACCTTCCTCAGCGCTGTGTTCGTCATCACCGTCTTGGGCGGCATCGGCTCGGTGGAAGGGTGCATCGTCGCCGGCTTCATCTATGGCCTCGTGCAGGCCTGGGCCGGCTATTTCCTCGGCGCCAATTATCAGGAGATCGTCGGCTTCGGCCTGTTCCTGCTGGTGCTGGCGCTGCGTCCGCAGGGCCTGTTCGGCCGCGCCTTCTTCGGGGAGCACGCATGATCTCCCCCTCTTCCCTCTCGGGCGCGCGGCGCCGCGCGCTTCTCTTCTGGGCCTTCTTCGCCGCCGGCGCGGTCGTCCTCGCGCTCGCGCCCCTCGCCCTCAACAATTACTGGCTCCGCGTGCTGACCACGGTGTTCATGTACGCCACGGTCACGCAGGGGCTGAACGTCATCGTCGGCCTCACCGGCTATCACGCCTTCGGCAATGCCGTGTTCTTCGGCTTCGGCGCCTATGCCTCAGGCGTCGCCATGACGCTGGGGGCGCCCTTTCCCGTGGCACTGGTCGCGGCGGTCGCCTTCTCGGCGCTGGTGGCGGGCATCATCGGCTGGCCCATCCTGCGGCTCAGGGGCCATTACTTCGCCATCGCCACCGTGGCGCTGAACCTCGCCGCCATTCAGCTTGTGATCCAGGTGGGCGGCGTCACCGGCGGGGCGGAAGGCCTGCCGCTGCCGCTGTCGGATCTGCCGCCGGGCCCGCTCTATCGCGCCATCTATCTGGTGATGCTGGCCGGCATGGTCGCCTCGACCCTGCTGGCGGCGTTCATCCTCACCCGCCCCTTCGGCTACGCGCTGCGCGCCATCCGTGACGGCGAGCGCGCGGCGGGGGTGATGGGCATCGACACCACCGCCACCAAGGTCGCGGCCTGGGCCATCTCCGCCGGCATCACCGGATTTGCCGGCGGCGTGTGGGCCTATTGGATCACCTTCATCGAGCCGGCCAGCGCGTTCGATCCCGCCATCGGCGTGAAGGCCTACATGATGCTCATCCTCGGCGGCATGGGCACGGTGATCGGGCCGGTGCTGGGCGCCTTCGTGCTGGAATTCCTCTCCACTTTGGTGTGGGGCGGCTTCCTGCAGGCGCACCAGATCGTGTTCGGCGTGCTCATCGTCGTCATCTGCCTCGTCGCCCCCAACGGGATGCTGGTGGCCGGGCGTTCCCTGATCCAGCGGTGGAGGTCGCGCCATGGCGCTGCTTGAGGCGAACGACCTCGAAATCCGCTTCGGCGGCGTGAAGGCGCTGGCCGGCGTCTCCTTCCGCGTGGAGGAGGGCGAAGTGTTCGGCGTCATTGGCCCCAACGGCGCCGGCAAGACCACGCTGCTGAACGCCATCTCCGCCGTCTACAAGCTCAACGGCGGCTCGATCCGCTTCGCCGGGGAGGACGTGACCGGCCTGCCGCCACATCGCCTCTCCCGCCTCGGCATCGCCCGCACCTTCCAGATCGTGCAGCCATTCAAGGCCATGAGCGTGCGGGAGAATGTCGCCATCGGCGCCATGTTCGGCCATGCGCGGCTGCGCACCCGCGACGCCTGGCTCGCCGCAGCCGACGCCGCGCTGGAGCGCACGGGACTTGCGCCCAAGGCGGAGTTCATGCCGCCGCAGCTCACCCTCGCCGATCGCAAGCGGCTGGAGGTGGCCCGCGCCCTCGCCATGGGGCCGCGCATCATCCTCTTCGACGAGGTGATGGCGGGCCTCAACCACACGGAGATCGAACGCATGATCGACCTCGTGAAGAGCCTCAAGCAGGCCGGCCTCACCGTGGTCGTGATCGAGCATGTGATGAAGGCGGTGCTGGCGCTCTGCGACCGCATCATGGTGCTGAACTTCGGCGCCAAGCTTGCCGAGGGCGTGCCGGACGACGTGGTGTCCGACCCCAAGGTGGTGGAGGCCTATCTCGGCCAGCGCTTCGCCAAGGCCCACGCAGCAGCGGGAGGGGCGCGATGAGCCTTCTTTCCGTGGAACGCCTCGCGGTGGCCTATGGCGACAGCCGCGTGCTGTGGGATGTCGGCTTCGACATGGCCGAGGGCGAGATCGTCGCCCTCGTCGGCGCGAACGGTGCCGGCAAGACGACGCTGCTGCGCGCCCTCACCGGCCTCGTGCCGGTGCGGGCGGGCCAGATGCGCTTCGCCGGCGCGGACCTCAACCCGCTGAAGCCCTATGAGCGCGCCCGGCGCGGCATCGCCATGGTGCCGGAGGGCCGGCGCCTGTTCGCCGGCCTCACCGTGCGCCAGAACCTCAAGCTCGGCGCCACCGCGCGCCCAAGCCGCGAGGGCGAGGACGACGACCTCGCCTTCATCTTCAAGCTGTTCCCGGAACTGGTACGGCTGGAAGGCCGGCTCGCCGGCCTCATGTCCGGCGGCGAGCAGCAGATGTGCGCGATCGGCCGCGCGCTGATGGCGCGGCCGAGCCTCCTGCTCATCGACGAGATGTCGCTGGGCCTCGCCCCCGTCATCGTCGATCGCATCGCGGACGCGGTGCGCCAGGTCAACCGCGAGCGCGGCATCACCGTGCTGCTGGTGGAGCAGGACGTAGGCCTCGCGCTGGAGATCGCCACCCGCGGCTACGTGCTGGATACCGGGCGCATCACCATCGACGGCCCGGCGGAAGACCTTCTGCGGCGCGAGGACATCCGCGCCGCCTATCTCGGCCTCAACTGACGTTTTCGGAGAGCGTGACGTGTCCCGACCCTATGACCTCGTGATCGAAAACGGCACGATCCACACCCCCTCCTCCTCCTTCAAGGCGGACATCGCCGTCCTCGACGGCAAGATCTCCGCCATCGGCGGCCCCTTCACGGAGGCGACGAAGCGCGTGGACGCCAAGGGGCTCGCCGTTCTGCCGGGCCTGTGGCACGTCCACTGCCACTTCCGCGAGCCGGGGCACACCTACAAGGAAGACTTCCAGACCGGCTCCGCGGCGGCGGCGGTCGGCGGCGTGACCATGTGCATCGACATGACCAACAACACGCCCCACCCGACCACGCTCGAAGACTACGAGATGAAGAAGGCGCTGGTCGCGCCCAAGGCCCATGTGGACTACGCGCTCTATGGCGGCGGGCTCTATCCGCGCACGGTGGAAGCTCTCGCGAAGGCGGGCGCCATCGGCATCAAGATCTTCAACACGCGTCACATCAAGGAAGTCTACCCCTACATCTCGGAACTCGGCGTGCTCGACCACGGCATCCTGTTCGAGCTTTATGAGGCGACGCGGGACATGGGGCTCGTCGCCTCGGTGCATCACGACGATCCCGAGTGGTGCAAGCGGCTGACCTTCCGCGACTACATCGACAAAGGCCGCACCGATGCCATGGCCTATCATGAGAGCTTCTCGAAGGGCTACATGTACGGCCACGGCATGGTCGCGGGCCTTGCGGCCTCGCTCTATTACGCCCGCATCTGCGGGGTGAAGCTGCACGTGCTGCATCTCGGCGTCATGCCCAAGGGCGCCAACGAGATGATCCACCACGCCAAGTATGATCTCGGCCAGGACGTGTCGTGCGAGCTGGAGCTCGGCACCATGTTCATGAACCGTGCGCAGATGGAGAAGGTGGGGCCGCGCACCTACAACTGGGCCTACGACCCCGAAGCCGGTTGGGAGGCCATCAAGGACGGCACCGCCGACATGATCGTGCTGGAGCACGCGCCCCATTCCAAGGACGACGTGGACCCGGGCTGGAAGGACCTGTTCTCGGTGCCGCTCGGCGTCACCGGCGCGCAGGAATACATCCCGCTGCTCATGAATGCGGTGAACGAGGGGCGCCTGACCCTCAACGACGTGGCGCGCCTCGCCGCCGAGGCCCCGGCCCGGCGCTTCGGCATCTTCCCGAAGAAGGGCGTGATCCAGCCCGGCGCGGATGCCGACTTCACCATCGTCGACATGAGCCGCGAAGGCGTCTTCCGCAACGAGGACATGCTCTCGCGCACCGGCTTCTCCAGCTGGGAGGGCATGGCCACGAAGGGCGCGGCCACCCACACCATCGTGCGCGGCACCATCGTCGCGCAGGACGGCAAGCTCGTCGGCGCGCCGGGCTTCGGGCGCTTCGTGCCCGGCACCGCGGCATCCGCCTGAGACAATCGAAGAAAACCGAACCTTCCGGGACCAGCAGGAGCGAGATGATGCACAGACGAACTCTGGTGAAGAGTGTGGCCGCCCTCGGCCTCGCCACCCTTCTGGGCGCGGGCACGGCCGCGGCACAGGAGAAGATCAAGATCGGTGCCGCCGTCAGCCTCACGGGCAACTTCGCCCGCGAGGGGCATTTGCTGAAGAACGGCTATGCCTATTGGGAAAAGCTGGTGAATGACGCCGGCGGCATCAAGGTCGGCGACAAGAAGATGCCCGTCGAGGTCATCTATTACGACGACGAAAGCAAGCCGCAGACCTCCGCCCGCCTTACCGAGAAGCTCATCACCGAGGACGGCGTGGGCTTCATCCTCGGCCCCTACTCCTCCGGCATCGCCACCGCCACGGCGGCGATCAGCGAGAAGTACAAGGTCATCACCATGACGCCCATGGCGACGGCCGACAGCCTCTATCAGCGCGGCTACAAATACATCTTCTGTCCCGCGCCGCTGGCCTCGACCACGCTCGACCCCATGCTGGCGCTGCTGAAGACGGTGAAGGACCCGCCCAAGACCATCGCCATCGCCGGCCCCGACGACCTCTTCCCCAACGTGTTCGCCGGCGCCGCGCAGAAGAAGGCCGAGGCCGAGGGCCTGAAGGTGGTCTATTCCACCAAGTATCCCAAGGGCTCGGCCGACCTCTCCTCCGTCGCCACCGCGCTGAAGGAGAGCAATCCGGACGTGCTGATCCTCACCGGATACGTCCAGGATTCCATCCTGCTCATCAAGACGCTACAGACGCTGAAGGTGAACCCGAAGCTCATCGGCTTCGCCTTCGCGGTGGGTATCCCCGACTTCCTCAACGCTCTCGGCCCGGCGGCGGAAGACCTGTTCGGCGTGCAGATCTGGGATCCGGCCCTCACCTACAAGGGTCCGGTGGTCGCCGACAGCGCGGCCTATGTGGACGGCTTCAAGAAGCAGTTCGGCGGCGAGGTGCCCACCTACATCACCGCCGCCGGCACGGCGGGCGCGCTGTCGCTCCAGCTCGCCATCGAGAAGGCCGGCAGCATCGATCCGGTGAAGGTGCGCGAGGCCATGCTCCAGCTCGACACCGACACCTTCTTCGGCCCGGTGAAGTACAACGATGCCGGCGTGGACGTGAAGGCCTCCGCCGTGGTCGCGCAGGTGCAGGGCGGCAAGGCGGTGCCGGTCTATCCCGCGGCCATCGCGGCGGCGCCGGTTGTCTATCCGCGCAAGCCCTTCCCGTGATCGTCGACGTTCACGCCCATGCCCTCTCGCGCGATTTCCTCGGCGAACTCGCGCGGGAGGGCGCCTTCGGCATCGAGACCTGTCCCGAAGGCTTCCGCTTCGCCGGTTACGGCCCCCTCGATCCGCTGCTGTTCGACACGGCGGGTCGGCTCGAAAGCCTGACGCGGCGCGACATCGGCCTCCAGCTCGTCTCGCCGCCGCCGCGCGTGGTCTCCCACGCCGGATGGGCGGCGGACGGCGCGTTCGCGCGGCGGCTGAATGCGCAGACGCTCGCCGCTGCGCGGGAGGGCGGGAAGCGGCTCGGCGGCCTCGCCGTGCCGCCCATCGCCGAGCCGGAGCGCTGCGCGGACGCCATCCGCCGCGCGCTGGACGAGGGCCATATGGGCGTCGCGCTGCCCACCTCGGCGGCTGGGCGCCCGCTGGATGATCCGGCCTTTGAGGCCATGTGGGCGGAGTGCGCGCGGCAGGGCTGCGTCGTCTTCATGCACCCCACCTCCGGGGTGGACCGGCCTGCGTTCGGCAGCTTCACCATGCTTCAGCTCGTGGGCTGGCCGTCAGAGACGGCGCTGTGCGTGGCCCGCCTCATCTTCTCCGGAGTGCTGGAGCGCCATCCGGGATTGAAGCTGGTGCTGGCCCATGGCGGCGGCACGCTGCCTATGCTCGTGGGCCGGCTGGACCTCGCCTATGAGGCGCCGCTCTATGAGGCGAACCCGGCGTGCCGGGCGCACATCAGCCGGCCGCCCTCGCATTACCTCGGCCAGCTCTATTACGACACGGTGGTGGCGCACCCGACCGTGCTGGACTTCCTGCTGCAGCTTGTCGGCCCCGAGCGCGTGGTCTTCGGCACCGACTTCCCGTTCGAGATCGGCGATGCGGAAGGCGTAAAAGCCCTCGCCGCGCTGGAGCGGCAGAGCGCAGAGGTGCGCGACCGCGTGCTCTCCAATGGCGCACGTCTCATGGGTCTCGCATAAGACCGCCGGGCCTAAGGGCCCGGCGCCGCCTTCGCAGGTCCCGCTCCCGCCTGGGTGGAGATCCAGAGGCCGGCGAGGATGGCTGCGCCGCCGACCATCTGCAGCGGCGTGATCGTCTCGCCTAGGAGCGTCGCGGAAAGTGCGACCGTCGCCAGAGGCGAAAAATAGAGGAACGGGCCGGCGCGCGCCGCGCCCACCCGTGCGGCGCCGTAGATCCAGAACAGGTTGCCGAGCAGCGTCGGGCCGGCCGCGATATAGAGCACCGTCAAGGTCACGGGCTCCACCTTGAGCCCGCTGGTGAAAGGATCCTGCCCGCCGAGACAGAGGAACACCGCGTAGACGGGGCAGAAGACCAGCACGAAGCCGGCGAGCGCGGTCAGCGCCGTGAGGCTCAGGGCCGAAATGCCGATGGGGTTCTGCCCGAGGCTGTAGGTGTAGAAGGCGAACAGCACCGCCGCTGTGATCGAGCAGAGATTTCCCGCGCCAAAATGAAAGCCCGCGAAACCCGCGGGCAGCCCCTTCATCAGCACCAGCGTGACCCCCGCCATCGCAATGAGGATGCCGACGATCTGTGCGAGGCGGGGCCGCGCGCGCCCGACGAAGGTGGCGATCAAAAGCACCCAGATGGGCGTCGTCGCATTCAGGAGGCCGACCTCCAGCGCCGGGCTCAGATAGGCGCCGGCATAGAGGCTCACCGAGAAGAGGCCGACACCCACCAGCCCCAGCAGTGCGATGCGACCAGCGTTGCGGCGGATCGCGCGGCGCTCGCGCAGCAGACCGGGCAGCGCGATGGGCAGCAGCAGGACGAGAGCGATCGCCCAGCGCCAGAACACCAGCGAGGGCAGCGGCAGGGCGTCGTGGATCGCCCGCGCCGCCGCGTGGTTGCTGCCCCACAGGAGGGCCGTGGCCAGAAGGGCGAGGATGGCGGAAAGGGGTGCCTTTCCCTGCGCCCCCACCTCAGTGACCGGAGCCGCCACCGCCGCGCTGCGACACGTGCCAGGGCAGCAGCAGGCGCTCGCACGCCTCGACCACGAAGAACAGCGCCGTACCGAGGAGGCCGAGCAGCATGAGGCAGACGAACACGCGCGGCGTGTCGAACTGTCCCTGCGCGGTGAGGATGGCGAAGCCCAGGCCTTCGGAGCCGGCCACGAACTCGCCCACGATGGCGCCCACCAGCGCGAAGGAGATCGCCACCTTCAGGCCCGCGAAGATGCTCGGCAGGGCATTGGGAAAGCGGATCTTGCGCAGGATGTCGAAGGACGAGGCGCGGCTGGCGCGCGCAAGGTTCACCATGTCCGGATCCACCGACCTCAGGCCCAGCACCGCGTCGATGACCACGGAGAACAGCGCGAGCATGAGCGCGATGGCGATCTTGGGCTCGACGCCGGTGCCCATCCAGATCACGAACAGCGGCGCCAGCGCCACCTTCGGCACGCTGTTGAGCGCGACGAGGAGCGTATAGACCGTACGCTCGATGAATTTGGAATGGACGATGCCCACGGCCAGCGCCAGCCCCAGCACCACGGCGAGGCCGAAGCCCGCGAGGGTGGTGTAGAGCGTGAAGGCCGACATCTGGAGGAAATAGCCCGGCGAGAGCAGGAACTCCTGCCAGATCACGCTCGGTGCTGGCAGGATGATGGGCGCCGGCTTGAAGATATAGACCGCCGCCTCCCACGCGATGAGCACGGCGACGAGCAGGCCCACCACCATGCCCGCCTCCACCAGCGAGGTGGGCAGACGCTGGGGCATGGGCGGATCGAGGGTCTCGGTGGCGCTATCGCCGGAGGTGCCGTTCCCGGAGGCGATCATGGGGCATCGTCCTTCAGCACGCCGAGGCTGGCGAAGAGGTGGCGGACATGGGCGACATAACGGCCGAACTCGGCGCTCTCGCGCATGGCGAGATGCCGGGGCCGGGGCAGGTCGATGTCGATGATCTCGACGATCCGGCCCGGGTTGCGGTCCATCATGACGACCCGGTCGGAGAGGAAGATGGCTTCCGTAATGCCGTGGGTCACGAACACCACGGTCTTGCGCGTGTCCTGCCAGATGCGCGCAAGCTCGAGATTGAGATCGTCGCGCGTCATGGCGTCCAGGGCGCCGAACGGCTCGTCCATGAGCAGGAGCTTGGGGTCGCAGAGCAAGGCCCGGCAGATGGCCGCGCGCTGGCGCATGCCGCCGGAGAGTTCCCAGGGATGGCGGCTCTCGAATCCGCCGAGACCGAAGCGCCCGAGCAGCGCCAGCGCGCGCTCCCGCACCGCCGGACCCTTGAGCCCGGCGAACTCTGCGGTGATGAGCACGTTGTCGAGGATGGTGCGCCAGTCCAGCAGCACGTCGCGCTGGAAGACGATGCCCATGTTCTGGGGCGGCCCCTTGAGGGCTTGACCGTCCACGGAGATCGTCCCGGCGCTCGCGTCCTCCAGCCCCGCGATGCACTTGAGCAGCGTGGACTTCCCGCAGCCGCTCGGCCCGAGGATGGAGACGAACTCCCCCTCCTTGACCTCAAGGCCGATGCCTTTCAGCGCAGTGACCGGTCCGCGGGGGGAGCCGTACGTCTTGCGGACGCCGGAGATCGAGAGATAGGCCATCGTCGTGGCATCCGTCCTCGAGGCGACGTGGGCGTTCACTGAATGAACTCGTTGGTGAAGTAGGTGGCGGGGTCCGTGCCGGGCTTGATCGCGCCCGCGTCCACCGCCGACTTCGCCGCCTTGGCCCAGTCGTCCGGCGACTGGTAGCCGATGGGCTTGCCCTTGGTGTTGGGCGTGTCGAAGAAATCGATGGTGAGCTTGATCTGGTCGGCCAGCACCTTCTTGTCCAGCTTGGCGTTGGGGCGCTGCTTGATGATGGCGTCGGCCGCCTCGTCGATGTGGCCGTCGCGGATATAGGCCCACGCCTTCTGCTGCACCTCGACCAGCTTCTTCAGCGCCTCCTTGCGGCCTTCGATGGTCTTCTCGGTGGCGATGAGGCCGTAGCTCGGAAAGGTGATGCCCACATCTTCGGCAAGGATGGCCTTGGAGGGACGGTTGGCAGCGGCGACGGGAATGGCGGAGGGCTCGGTGGACATGAGGCCATCGGCCCGCTTGGCGGTGTAGGTGCCCCACACGGCGGCCGGGTCCACGAACATCACATTGACCGTGGTGCGGTCGAGGCCGCCCTGCTTCAGCCAGTAGTCGATGAAGGGCGCCCAGGGGCTCGCGGCGAAGACCACGAGGCTCTTGCCCTTGAAGTCGGCGACCTTGGCGATGGGCGAATCCTGGTCGACGAGGACCGCGAGGTCGGTCCTCTTGTCGAAGCCGGCGAACGCCTTGGCGGTGGAGCCGTTCTCGCGCGCCTGCGGCAGGAGGCCGACCTGGATCTGGCCGACGTCCACCTGCCCGGCGTTCACCAATTGGAGCGTGTTGCCGGAGCCGCGGCCGTCCTGGATGTCCACGTCGAGGCCGGCATCCTTGAACCACCCCTTTTCCTTGGCGAGATGCATGCCCGCATGCACGCCCCAGGGCGAGAAATCGAGACGGATCGTCATCTTCTCCTCCGCCGCGGCGGGGCCGGCGGCGAGCGGGCCAGCCAGCAGAGCGGCGGCGGCGACGGCCCGGACGAGGCGGGCGGCGATGGACGTCGTTTTCATTATTGCGATCCCCTCTTCGGCATCGAAATGAGACTATATGGTCCAATACGTCATGCAAGAGGATTTATGCACCAGTCGCAGCAAATGGTTTGTGCAGTTCATGTCTTGACGGGGATATCGATCCTAACTAACCATTCAGTCCAATAACTCAGGAGATATGTCGTGGGGACACTCACCGGCCTGGAGCGCGCCGCGACCGGCGCGCGCATCGGCGTCGATATTGGCGGCACCTTCACGGATCTCGTGCTCGCGGATGGACGCGGCGCGGTGTTCCATCGCAAGGTCGCCTCGACCCCCGCGGCACCCGAGGAAGCGGTTCTGGAGGGCGTCGCCGCGATCATCGCCGATGCCCGGCTGACGCCAGGCGACGTGGCGGAGGTGGTGCACGGCACCACCGTCGGCTCCAACACTTTGCTGCAGAAGGTGGGAGCGCCCACCGGCCTCATCACCACCAAGGGTTTTCGCGACGTGCTGGAGATCGGCCGGCTGCGCACGCCGTCCATGTTCGACCTCCAGTGGGAAAAGCCGGTTCCGCTCGTCGCCCGCCGCTACCGCAAGGAAGTGGCCGAGCGCATCGCCGCCGATGGCACCATCCTCGTGCCGCTGGACGAGGCGGCGGTGCTGGAAGCCGCGCAGGAGCTGGTGGATGCGGGCATCACGTCCTTCGCCGTCTGCTTCCTCAACAGCTATCGCAATCCCGCGCACGAGCAGCGCGCCGCGACCCTGATCGCCGGGCATTTCCCGCAGGTGCGCGTCACAAGCTCCATCTCGGTGCTGCCCGAGGCCAAGGAATACGAGCGCACCAGCACCACCGTGGTGAACGCTTATGTGCGGCCGGTGCTCGAAGCCTATCTTACCCGGCTGGAGCGCGGCCTTGCCGATGCCGGCATCGACGCGCCGCTCCTCGTCTGCAATTCCAACGGCGCCCTCGCCTCCTCCGGCACGGCCCGGGAAAAGCCGGTCTTCTTCATCTCCTCCGGCCGGGCCGCCGGCGTGGTGGGCGGCTCGCGCCTCGGCGAAGCGTTGGATATCAAGGATCTCGTGGTATTCGACATGGGCGGCACCACCGCCTCCGCCTCGCTCGTCCAGAACGGCGAGCTGACGCGAGTGAGCGAATACGAGTTCCGCGCCGGCATCTCCACGCCCAGCCGCTTCATCAAGGCCGGCGGATACATGATGAGCGTGCCCACGGTGGACGTGGCCGAGGTGGGCTCGGGCGCCGGCTCCATCGCCTATGTGGACCAGGGCGGGCTGATGCGCGTCGGCCCGGTCTCGGCCGGTGCCGACCCGGGTCCCGCCTGCTACGGCATCGGCGGCTCGCGCCCCACGGTGACTGACGCCAATCTTCTGCTCGGATACCTGCCCGCCCAGCTCGCCGGCGGCTCCCGCGCGCTCTCGGTGGAAGCGGCCCGCGCCGCCATCGCCCGCGACCTCGCCGACCCGTTCGGCCTGACGCCGGAGGATGCCGCCTGCGGCGTGCGCGACGTGGTGAACGCCAATATGGCCCGCGCCATCCGCGCGGTGACGGTGGAGCGCGGCGTCGATCCGCGCGACTTCACTTTGGTCGCCATCGGAGGCTCCGGCCCGGTGCATGCGGCGGACATCGCCCGCCTCCTCTCCATGCCCCGCGTGCTGGTCCCGGCCTCGCCCGGCGTGTTCACCGCCATGGGCATGCTGGCGGGCGATGTGGAGCGCTATTTCATCCGCCCCTTCGCGGTGAAGCTCGCCGATTTCCAGCCGTCCGAGGCAGAGACGGCCTTCGCCGCGCTGGAAGCCGATGCCCGCGCCGCCCTTGCCGGCGAGGACGTGGCCGAGCACCTGATGAGCGTGACCCGCGAGGTGGACATGCGCTTCCGCGGTCAGGAAATGTCGCTCTCCGTGCCCTATCTGGCGGACCGGGACGCGCTGCACGCGGCGTTCAAGGCGGCCTATGAGGCCATCTACAGCTACTCCTCCTCCGACACCATCGAGGTGGTGAGCCTCCGCGTGATCGGCCGCGGCCTCCGGCCCGGCAAGATCGACTTCCGCGCCGCCCATGCCCGTGGCGAAGGTTCGAGCGCGCCGGAGAGCATCCGCAAGGTCTATTACGGCGCGGAGCAGGGCCACATCGAGACGCCGGTCTATGTGCGCACCCGCTGCCCGGCGCGCGTCGTCGGCCCCGCCGTCATCGAGGGGGCGGACAGCACCGTCGTGGTGCCCCCCGGCGCCACCGCCGAGGCCGACGCCCACGCCAATCTCCTGATCACCCTCGCCTGACGGGATCGCGCCATGCTCGACCAGACCGAAAAGACCATCGATCCCGTCACCTTCGCGGTGCTCAAGAGCGCGTTTGAATCCATCGTGGACGACATGGCCTACACGGTCATGCGCACCGCCCGCTCGCCCATCGTGCGCGACGTGCTCGATTATTCAGCCACCATGTGCGACGCGCAGGGGCGCATCCTCGCCCAGGCCAAGACGGTGGCGCTGCATCTCGGCGCCGTGCCGGACGCCATGGAGGCGATCCAGCGCCACTATGGGGACGACCTCAACCCCGGCGACGTCATCATCCTCAACGACCCCTATGACGGCGGAATGCACCTGCCGGACATCTTCATGTTCAAGCCCATCTTCGATGGCGCGCAGCACATCGGCTATGCCGTGGTGATCTGCCACCATTGCGACGTGGGCGGCCGGGTGCCGGGCTCGAACGCCTCGGATTCCACCGAGATCTTCCAGGAAGGCCTGCGCATTCCCCCCCTGAAGCTGTTCGACAAGGGCGTGCGCAACAAGACCCTGTTCGACATCATCGCGAAGAACGTGCGCCTGCCCGATCTGGTCATCGGCGACCTTGAGGCGCAGCTTGCCACCTGTGCCCTTGGCGAGCGCGAGTTCCTGCGCCTCACCGAGAAATACGGCATTCCGCTGGTGGAAAAATTCCTCGCCGAATTCCTCGATTATGGCGAGCGCCTCGTGCGCAAGGCCTTCGCCACATGGCCAGACGGCACCTATGCCTTCACCGATTACATTGACGGCGACGGTTTCGACGAGAGCGAGATTCCGATCCACGTCACCATCACGGTCAAGGGCGACCACATTGGCGTGGATTTCGAAGGCTCGGCGCCGCAGGTGAAGGGGGCGATCAATTCCACGCTCTCCTTCGTCAAGTCGGCCACCTACCTCGCCGTGCGCTGCGTGCTGGACCCCGATGTGCCGAACAATGCCGGGCTCTATCGCTGCGTCGATGTGAGCGCGCCCAAGGGCAGCGTGCTCAATCCCGAATTCCCCGCCCCCGTCGCCGCCCGCGCCCTGACCGGCTACCGGGTGGTGGACACGGTGCTCGGCGCCCTCGCCGCCATCGTGCCCGAGCGGGTGTGCGCGGCCGGCGAAGGCGGCAACACGGTGGTCTGCCTCGGCGGCTATGACACCGAGACGCGCGAGCCCTTCATCGTGGTGGACATGATCAACGGCGCCCTCGGCGCGCGGGCGACGCGGGACGGCATCGACGCGGTGACGAACCCCTCGCAGAACATGTCGAACATGCCGGTGGAGATCATGGAGGCGACCTACCCGCTCATGATCGAGGAATACGCCCTGCGCGACGATTCCTGCGGCGCCGGCAGGACGCGGGGCGGCCTTGGCGTCGTCCGCCAGTATCGCCTTCTCGCCGACGAGGCGGTGATGCAGCTGCGCGCGGACCGCTATGCCCATGCGCCCTATGGCCTGTTCGGCGGCAAGCCAGGCGCGCTTTCGCGCAACCTCCTCTCCGAGGCCGGGAATTTCGAGCTTCTGGCGAGCAAGGTCACCCGCAACGTGAGCAAGGGAACAGTCATCCGCCACGAGCAGGCAGGCGGCGGCGGCTATGGCGATCCGCTGACGCGCCCGCCGGAAGCCGTGCTGGAGGATGTGCTGGACGGCAAGATCAGCCCCGCCTATGCCCGCGACGGCTTCGGCGTGCTGGTGGTGAACGGCGCCGTCGATGCCCACGCGACGGCGGCGCTGCGCAGTGCCATGGCGGGGAACGGATCATGAGCATTGTGCCCGGCGATTTCTCCCGCTTTGCCATCAACCAGATCACCACGCCCGCCCTCTCTCTCGCCGAGGCGGTGGACACCTACGCCCGCCATGGCGCGCGCGGCATCGGCGTCTGGAACCAGTATCTGGATGGCATCGCGTCGGCTGCGGCCGGGCGGATGATCCGCGACGCGGGCCTGTTCGTGCCGTGCCTGTGCACGACCGCGTGGGTGAACCTCGCCGATCCTCTCGCCCGTGCGGCAGCCATCGACGAGAACCGCCGGCGGCTCGACGCCGCGCACGATCTGGGCGCGGCCTGCCTCGTCGTGGTGCCCGGCGGCCTCGCCACCGGCGAGAAGGACATCGGCGCCGCCCGCAACCGGGTGGCGGATGCGCTGGCCGAGCTTCTGCCCCATGCCCGGGCGGCGGGCGTCGCCCTCGGTCTCGAACCGCTGCATCCCATGTTCGCGGCCGACCGCTCCTGCCTCAACACCTTCCGCCACTGCCTCGATCTGGTCGAGGCCATGGGCGCGGGCACCGGCATCGTGGCCGACGTGTACCATTGCTGGTGGGACCCGGACTTCGCGGCGGGCCTGAAGGCGGCGGGAGCGGCGCGCATCCTCACCTTCCATCTGTGCGACTGGCTGGTGCCGACGCGCGATGTCTATCAGGACCGGGGCATGGTGGGCGACGGCGTGATCGACATCGCCTTCTATCGCCGTCTCCTGGACGCGCTTGAATATGACGGCCCGTTCGAGATCGAAATCTTCTCGAAGCTCGACTGGTGGACCCGCGATGCCGCCGAGACGACGCGCATCAGCCTGGAACGGTGCGAGCCCTTCGTCGCACCGCGCCCTGGCGCCACAGTTTGCGGTTGACGGAAGCGGTGCCGCGCATCCTCATGGGATCATGGTCGAAAAGGACGTATCGGTTGTGAGCGAGAAACCCCGCAAGCGTGATTCCATCGGCACGCAGGACAAGATCCTCGCGGCTGCGCAGATGGAGTTTGCCCGGCGGGGGTACGATGGCGCCCGGGTGGATGCCATCATCGCCCGCGCCAAGATCAGCAAGAACCTGCTCTATCATCACTTCACCTCCAAGGAAGAGCTGTATGTGAAGGTGCTGGAGCGCACCTACGAGGCCATGCGCCGCCGGCAGGAGGAAATCCCCCTCACCGGCCTCGAGCCCGTGGCGGCCATCCGCCGCCTGTGTGACGCGACCTTCCAGACCTTCATCGAGGAACCCGAGGTCATCGTGATGATGAACTCGGAGAACATCCATCGCGGGCGCCACGTGGCCAAGTCGCCGATCATCCGCCAGCTCTACAGCCGCCTCGCCGGCACTGTGGACGCCATCCTGCGGGAGGGCGAGCGCAAGGGCGTGTTCCGGCCGGGCGTGGACGCCATTGATCTTTACATCTCCATCTCGGCGATGGGCTATTTCTACATCTCCAACCGCTTCACCCTGTCGATGATCTTTGACCGCGACCTGATGCGCCCGGATTTTCTGGAGCAGCACCGGGCGACCATCATCGACATGACCCTCGCCTATCTCACCGAGGGCGCGCCCAATCGGGAAGCCGCCCGCGCCGAGGCCCCGGAACGCACGTCGCCCGATGCGGAACCTGCCGCTCCCGGCCGAAGGAAGCGCGTGATCGCCAAGGTCTGACATCGCCCTGCCGATGCGGCCGCGCGCCCTCCTGTCCCGAGGAAAAGACACCGAATGCCGACCCCGCCTGTCCCCGCATCCACCTCCCTCCTCATGGCCGGAGGGCTGGCCACCGCCTTCCGCTCCATTCCGCCGGACGAAGCGGTCGCGGTGCTCACCCGTCATTTCAGCCTGTCCGGGACTTTGACGCGGCTCGACACGGAGAAGGACGACACCTTCCTGGTCAGCGGTGCGCAGGGCCGTCACATCGCCAAATTCTCCAATCCCGACGAAGACCCGCGCGAGATCTCGCTCCAGGCCGAACTGCTGGACCACGTGGCGAAGGCGGATCCCCTGCTGCCGGTGCCCCGGGTGGTGCGGACGGCGGCGGGCGAGGCCTTCCTCTCCCACGAGGACAGCCATGGGCAGGTGCGGCTCGTGCGGGTGCTGACCTATCTCGACGGCACGCCGCTCGACCGGATCGAGGCGACGGGCGAGGAGCGCGAGAAGCTGGGGGCGAGCCTCGCCCGCCTGCGGCTGGCCATGGCCCGCTTCTCCCACCCTCATGACACCCGCGAGATCGCCTGGGACGTGCAGCACCTGCCCAAGCTCGCCTTCCTCATGGAGCGCATCGCGGACAGGGACCGCCGCCGCCAGCTCGAACGCGGGCTCGATCGCTTTCGCGCGCTGCAAGGCCGGCTCGCGGCCTGCCGCACACAGGTGCTGCACAATGATTTCAGCCGCTCCAACGTGGTGGTGGATCGCGCGCGGCCGCACTTCATCTCCGGCATCATCGATTTCGGCGACGTGGTGCGCACCGCCATCGTCATCGACCTGTCCACCGCCCTTCTCAACCAGCTCAGCCCGGTGGGATCGGATGCCATGTTCGATGCCGGGCGCGATCTTCTGCGCGGCTACCTCAGCGTCGCCGACCTGACGCAGGACGAACTGCTGCTTCTGCCCCACATGGTCATGGCCCGCGTCATCGCCCGCGCCCTCATCACCACCTGGCGGGCGGAACAGTTTCCCGACAATGCGACCTACATCCTGCGCAACACGCACCAGAGCTGGTCGCAGCTCGACCATTTCCTCAGCGGCTCCGTCGAGGAAGTCAGCGAGACCTTCCTCGCCGTCCGTCCCCGCTTTCAGTCCGCCCTGTGAAGGAGGCGTTTCGTCATGACCGAGGTGAAGGAACGCAAGATCAACGTCGGGATGGTGAATGGCTTCGATCCGTCCACCCTCTCCGCCCTCGATCCCGCGACGCAGGACAGGATCGTGCGCCGGCAGGCACTGCTCGGGCCGGCCTACCGCCTCATGTACGCCCACCCGGTGGAGATCAGCCGCGCCAAGGGCACCCGCCTGTGGGATAGCGCCGGCAACGAATATCTCGACGCCTACAACAATGTCGTGTCCGTGGGCCACTGCCACCCGCGCGTGGTCGAGGCGGTGCATGAGCAGATGCAGACGCTGTGTACCCACACGCGCTATCTGCAGGACGGGATTCTGGACTTCGCGGAAGAGATCGTCCCGACCTTCGGCGATCCCATCCGCCACATCATGTTCACCTGCACCGGGTCCGAGGCCAACGACCTCGCGCTGCGGATCGCCATGCACCACACCGGGCGCAAGGGCATCGTCATCACGTCCGAGGCCTATACCGGCAATTCCTTTCTCACCGCCGGCCTGTCGCCCTCGCTCGGGAAGAAGTCGCCGCTGGGTGAATGGGTGCGGCGGATTCCGGGGCCGGATTCCTACCGCATGGCCCCTGCGGAGATCGCGGCGACGCTCATCCGCCAGTTGAAATACGAGATCGAGGAACTGGAGCGGCGGGGCGAGGGGCTGGCCGCCTTCATCGCCGATTCCCTGTTCTCGTCCGACGGCATCTATGCCGATCCCACCGACATTCTCGGCCCCATCGCCGAGGTGGTGCGGGCGGCAGGCGGCGTGGTGATCGCCGACGAGGTGCAGGCCGGCTTCGGCCGCTCCGGCGACCGGCTCTGGGGCTTCCAGCGCCACGGCCTTCAGCCGGATATCGTCACCATGGGCAAGCCCATGGGCAACGGCTTCCCCGTCGCCGCCGTGGCGGTGGCACCCCACGTCATCGAGCGCTTCGGCAATGAGATGCGTTATTTCAACACCTTCGGCGGCAACACGGTCGCCATCGCCGCCGCGCGGGCGACCTTCGATGTGCTGAAGTCGGAAGGGTTGCAGGAGAATGCCGCCCGCATCGGACGGATGATCCAGGATGGCATCCGGGAGATCGCCAGCTCCGACGAGCGGATCGGCGATATCAGGGGGGCGGGGCTCTATATCGGCGTCGAGTTCGTGAAGGACCGCGCCACCAAGGAGCCGGATTCCGCCACAGCCCTCGCCGTGGTGGATGGGCTGCGCCAGCGCCGGGTGCTGATCTCGGCGACCGGATATCACGCCAACACGCTGAAGATCCGCCCGCCGCTTGTCTTCTCGGCGGCGGATGCAGACCGCCTTCTCACCACCCTGGCGGAGACGCTGAAGGCCGTTTGACCGGACCAGCCGCCGCAAGGGTTTTGCGGCGGCGGCCTTCCAGCATCAAGCGGTGGTTTTCAGCGTGTCGGCGATCATCGAGACGAGAGTGTCGATCTGCTCCTTCTCGATGATCAGGGGCGGCGACAGGGCGATGATGTCGCCGGTGACGCGGATGAGGAGCCCCTTGCGGAAGCACTCGACGAAGACGTCATAGGCCCGTGCGCCCGGTGCGCCGTCGCGCGAGCGAAGCTCGATGGCGCCGACGAGGCCGAGGTTGCGGATATCCGCCACGTGCGGCAGCCCCTTGAGGCCGTGCAGGGCCTCCTGCCAGTATTCGGCAAGCGCCGCCCCGCGGGTCAGAAGCCCCTCCTCGGCATAGATGCCCAGCGTCGCGAGACCGGCCGCGCAGGCCACCGGATGGCCGGAATAGGTGTAGCCGTGGAACAGCTCGATCTGGTTCTCCGGGCCGGTCATGAGGCCATCGTGAACCTTGCGCGAGGCGAAGACGGCGCCCATGGGGATGGCACCGTTGGTGAGGCCCTTCGCAGTGGTGACGAGATCGGGCGTGACGCCGAAATAGTCGGTCGCGAACGGCGTGCCGAGGCGGCCGAATCCGGTGATGACCTCATCGAAGATCAGCAGGATGCCGTACTTGTCGGCAATGGCCCGCAGGCGCTCCAGATAGCCCTTCGGCGGCAGGATGACGCCGGCCGAGCCGGCCATGGGCTCCACGATGACAGCGGCGATGGTCTCGGCGCCATGCAGCGCGACCAGCCGCTCCAGATCCTCGGCCAGTTCGATGCCATGGGCCGGCAGCCCCTTGGAAAAGGCGTTGCGCTCGGTGTCGAGCGTATGGCGCATATGGTCGGCGGGGATCTGCGGGAAAACTCGTCGGTTGTTGACGAGGCCGCCCACCGAGATGCCGCCGAACCCGACGCCATGATAGCCCTTCTCCCGGCCAATGACGCGGGTGCGGGTGCCCTGCCCGATCGCCCGCTGATAGGCGATGGCGATCTTCAAAGCCGTATCCACCGATTCAGAACCTGACCCGGTGAAGAACACCCGGTCAAGACCGCCGTCTTTCCCGCCCGGCGCAATGGCGGCGAGCTTTTCGGCGAACTGGAAAACAACGGGGTGGCCCATCTGGAAGGTGGGCGCGAAATCGAGCTCGCCCAGCTGGCGCGCGACGGCCTCCGTGATCTCGGTGCGGCCATGGCCGGCATTGACGCACCAGAGCCCGGAGGTGCCGTCCAGAACCGTGTTGCCGTCGATGTCGGTGTAATACATGCCCTTCGCACCAGCCAGGAGCCGGGGGGCGGCCTTGAACTGGCGATTGGCGGTGAACGGCATCCAGAAATTGTCGAGACTGGGCTGGTTGGACCGGACGTGAAGGGTCATGCCGTTCTCCTCTTGGCTGCCCTCCCATCGGCCAATTGCAGAGGCTGAACAAGTCGTTTTCTGAACGCCACTATGTCATTGAAAATCCTCACCACGAATGGCAGTAATTTCGATATTCGCAACACGTGCAACAGGGGCTTCCGCCATGGACATCGGGGACCGGCTGCGCCAGTTGCGGCTGCTGCACGGCATTTCCCAGCGCGAGCTGGCCAAGCGGACAGGCGTGACCAACTCGACCATCTCGCTGATCGAGTCCAACACGTCCAACCCCTCGGTCGGCGCCCTGAAGCGGATTCTGGAGGGCATCCCCATCGGCCTCGCGGAGTTCTTCGCGTTCGAGCCGGAGGCGCCGAAGCAGACGTTCTATGCCGCCGAGGAACTCACCGAGATCGGCAAGGGCGCCATCTCCTATCGCCAGGTGGGAGAGCGGCTGTTCGGCCGCAAGCTGCAGATTCTGAAGGAATGCTACCAGCCGGGGGCGGACACCGGCGTCGTCCCGCTCGTCCACGAGGGCGAGGAAGGCGGCATCGTCCTGTCCGGGCGGCTGGAGGTGACGGTCGACGATGTGCGGCGCATCCTAGGCCCCGGCGACGCCTATTATTTCGAGAGCCGCCGCCCGCATCGCTTCCGCTGCATCGGCCCCAACCCCTGCGAGGTCATCAGCGCCTGCACCCCGCCGAGCTTCTGAGCGCGCTGCCTCAGCCCGCGTGCGCGACCCAGGCGGGGAAGAGGTGGCCGAGCGCGTCGCTCAGCATCTCCATAGCGATGGCCGCCAGCACGATGCCCATCAGGCGCTTGGAGATGCTCAGCGCGGTCGGCGAGAGGATGGAGGAGAGGGCCGGCGCCACGGCCATCGCAATGCCGAAGAACACCACATAGCCGATGAGCCCGAGATAGAACCCCGCCGCGCCGCCCGCAGTGGCGCTGGAGCCCGAGAAGATGATGATGGTCGTCATCGTGCCCGGGCCGATGGAAAGCGGAATGCCCAGCGGGTAGACGCCCATGCTGGAGGCCGAGCTGAAGGTCTTCTTTTCCGCCTCCGTGCCGGCATGCGCGCTGTGCTCCTCGCCGCTGAGCATGGAGAGCGCGAGAAGCAGCACGATGAGCCCGCCCGCCAGCTGGAAGTGGGTGACGTCGATGCCGAACATGCCCAGCACGAAGCGTCCGCCCAGCGCGCAGACGAGGCAGCCCAGCGCCACCGTCGCGTTCAGCACCAGCATGGTGCTGCGCCGCTCGGCCGGGGAGCGGTCCGCCGTCAGGCTCAGGAACACCGGGATGATCGTCAGCGGGTTCATGATGGCGAACAGCGCCGCGAACAGCTTGGCGGACAACGTCAGATCGATACCGGCGAGATTCACGTCGCAAGCCCCCTGCGGCGGACGATTCAGGAGACCTGACCCTAGTGCAGGGGACCCTCGGGCTCAATGCGGGCGCGTCGCGGCGGCGCGCCCGCTTTGCCCGCTCAGATGCGCACCACCGTGCGCCCGCGCACGCCGCCGGCGATGATGTCGTCCGCCACCTGCGGCAGGTCCTCCAGCGCGACCTCGCGGGTGACGAGATCGAAATCGGCCTCGGTGAGGAGTTCCCCCAGGCGGGTCCACGCCGCGAGGCGGCGCGGGGTCGGGCAATTCACTGAATCGACGCCCAGCAGCGCGACGTTGCGCAGGATGAAGGGGAAGACGGTGGTCGGCAGGTCGGTGGCCGCCGCGAGGCCGCAGGCTGCAACAGCGCCGCCGTAGCGGGTCGCGGCGAGCACGTTGGCGAGGATGGTGCCGCCCACGGTGTCCACCGCACCGTGCCAGCGCTCGCCGGCCAACGGCTTGCCCGCTGCCGCATAGGTGGCGCGGTCCACGATGTCGGTGGCGCCGAGGCTCTTCAGGAAGTCCGCCTCGGCCGGGCGGCCGGTGAGCGCGCTCGCCTTGTAGCCGAGGCGCGAAAGCAGGCGCACCGCGACGCTGCCCACGCCGCCCGCCGCGCCCGTCACCAGCACATCACCCCCCGCCGCAATGCCGTAGCGCTCCAGCGCATCCACGCACAGCATGGCGGTGAGGCCGGCGGTGCCGATGGCCATGGCCTGGCGCGGGGTGAGGCTTTCGGGCAGCTTCACCAGCCACTCGCCCTTCACCTTGGCCCGCTCGGCGAAGCCGCCGGACCAGTTCTCGCCGACGCCCCAGCCGGTCAGCACCACCTTGTCGCCCGGCGCGAAGCCGGGGTTGTCGCTGGCCCGCACCGTGCCGGCGAAGTCGATGCCCGGCACCATGGGCAGGGCGCGCAGGATGCGGCTCATGCCCTTCAGCGCGAGACCGTCCTTGTAGTTGAAGGAGGAATATTCGACATCCACCGTCACGTCGCCGGCCGGGAGATCAGCCTCGGTGATGGTCTCGATAGCGATGGCCTGCCCGGCGTCGGTCTTGCGCGCCATGAGGGCGCGGAAGGTCTCGGTGCTCATTGGACGTTTCCCTGTGATGTGCGTGGACCGCGCAGGCGGCGTGCTCAGGGCCTTGCGGCCTTGCGGGCCTCTTCGGCCTTCTCGTACTGGGCGCGGATGTAGCGCACGAGCCCGCCGAGGGCGGCCACCGCCGCCTCGCCATCGCGGTCGCGCAGGGCCGCAAGCAGGGTCTCGTGATGGGCGACGATCTCCTTCCGGTCGCGGACGCGGAAGATGATCATGTTGCTCACCGGCATGAGCGCTTCCACCACCGCGTTCATGAGGAAGCGCAGCAGAGCATTGCCCGCCGCGTCCACGATGGTGCGGTGGAAGCGCACGTCGGAGGCGCAAAAATCCTGATCCGAAAGGCTCGCGGTGCGCTGCAGGGCGATCTCCGCCTCCAGCGCCGCAAGGTGGGCTTCCGTGCGGTTGAGCGCGGCGAGGCGGCAGCAGACCGCCTCCATCTCCAGCCGCGCGGTCGCCATTTCCTCGAGCGAGACGCCGCCGGTGGCGACGAGAAGGGTCACGGAGGTGCCCAGGCTGGTGGCCAGCTCTTCCGGCGAGGGGCCGGTCACGAAGGTGCCCCCGGTCGGGCCGCGCCGGGAGCGGATGAGATGGCGCGCCGCCAGCCGCTTCAGGGCCTCGCGTACGGTGGGGCGCGAGACGCCGAACTGGGCGGCCAGTTCCTCCTCGGTGGGCAGACGTTCATCCACCTTCAGCCGGCCGTCCATGATGGCCTGCTGGAGCTGATCGGCGATCTGGCTCGCCGCGCTGGTGGTGACGATCTGGCCGTAGGTCGGTTCCATCTGATCCGTTCCGGGACGCCTTGGTCGTCCCTTGGTCTCAGATCGGCGGCGTCAAATCAACCAAAAATTATTCGTTTGACAAATCTTCAAATGAGCCTTTGGTTCTACAGATCGCGGACGGAGATGCCGCGGCAAAAAGAAGACACTGGAAACGCCGGGAGAGAAGAAATGCGCGCTGCCCTCGTTGCGGCGACCGTGCTGTCGTGCGCCGTCGCCGTCCCGATCACGACCGCCCAGAGGGCTTCGGCCCAAGACCTACCGACCTTCCGCATCGGCGTCATGAACGATCAGTCGAGCCTTTATTCCGACATCGCCGGCCCCGGCTCCGTAACCGCCGCGCAGATGGCGGTGGCGGACTTCAATCCGGAAAAGCACGGTTTCAAGGTCGAGGTGGTCTCCGCCGATCACCAGAACAAGGCGGACATCGGCTCCTCCATCGCGCGGCGCTGGTATGACCTCGACAAGGTGGACGCCATCGTCGACGTGCCGACCTCCTCGGTGGCCCTCGCCGTCGCCGACATCAGCCGCGACAAGAACAAGGTCTTCCTGGTGGCGAGCGCCGGCACGTCCGACCTCACCGCCAAGGCCTGCACGCCCAACACCGTCCACTGGACCTACGACACCTGGGCGCTCGCCAACGGCACCGCCCGCGCCATGATCAAGCAGGGCGGCGATTCCTGGTACTTCCTCACGGCCGACTACGCCTTCGGCCATGCGCTGGAGCGCGATGCGGCCGAGGTGGTGAAGGCCAACGGCGGCAAGGTCATGGGCCGCGCGCTGGCGCCGTTCCAGAGTTCCGACTTCTCCTCCTTCATCCTGCAGGCGCAGGGCTCGGGCGCGAAGGTGGTGGCGCTGGCCAATTCCGGCGGCGACACCATCAATTCGGTGAAGCAGGCGGCGGAGTTCGGCCTGTCGCAGAAGCAGAAGCTCGTCAGCCTTCTCATCTTCCTGTCCGACATCCACTCGCTGGGCCTGAAGACGGCGCAGGGCCTCATGCTCACCAACGCCTTCTACTGGGACCTGAACGACGGCACCCGCGCCTTCGGCAAGGCGTTCGGGGCGCGCAACAACGGCCGCATGCCGACCATGAACCAGGCCGGCACCTATGCCGCCACGCTGCACTGGATGAAGGCCATCGCCGCCATGGACAAGGCGAAGGCCCATGACGGCGCCGCCGTCGTGGCGCAGATGAAGGCCATGCCCACCGACGATCCCCTGTTCGGCAAGGGCCACATCCGCGCAGACGGCCGCACCATCCACGACATGTACCTGTGGCAGGTGAAGACGCCCGAGGAGTCCAAGGGCCCTTACGACTATCTGAAGCTGGTGGCGACCATCCCCGGCGACGAGGCCTTCCGGCCCATGTCGCCCGAGGCCTGCCCCATGCTGAAGAAGGCCGGCTGAGGTGACGGCGCCGGCGACAACCGCCCGCACGGACGGCAAGGCCTTTTCCCTCGCGATCCTCGTGGTCGCGGAAGTGGCGGCGATGGCGACCTGGTTCGCCACCACCGCCTCTCTGGGGGCGATCCGGGCGCAGTGGAGCCTGTCGCCCTTTCAGGAGGCCTTGCTCACCAGTTCCGTGCAGGCGGGCTTCGTCGCCGGCACCCTTCTGAGCGCCTTGCTCTCCCTCGCCGACCGCGCGGACCTGCGGACGCTGTTCTCCGTCTCCGCCCTCGTGGCGGCGCTGGCGAACGGCGCCATCCTCCTGTTCGAGCCCACCCATCCGGCGGTGCCGCTGCTTCGGTTTCTCACCGGCATGTGCATGGCGGGCGTCTATCCCGTGGGCATGAAGCTCGCCGCCACCTGGGCTAAGGGCGATCTCGGCCTGCTCATCGGCATGCTGGTGGCGGCCCTCACCCTGGGCTCGGCCTCGCCCCATGCCATGGCGGCGGTGGGCGGGCTGGATTGGCGCGCGCCGGTGGCGGGCGCGGCGGTGAGCGCGCTGGTGGCCGCCCTCCTCATCCGCTTCGCCAAAATCGGCCCCAACCATGCGAAGGCGCCGCCGCTTCGGCTCTCCAATGCCCTCGATGCGGTCCGGCGGCCGGCGCTGCGGCTCGCCAATCTCGGCTATTTCGGCCACATGTGGGAACTGTACGCCATGTGGGCGTGGATCGGCGCCTTCTTCGCCGCCAGCTTCGCCGCCCGCTATGGCGATGCCCCGCCCCTCGACCCGCGCCTCGCCACCTTCTGCGTGGTCGCCATCGGCGCCGTGGGCGCGCTGGGCGGCGGCTTCGCGGCCGACCGGCTCGGGCGCACCTTCGTCACGGCCCTCTCCATGGCGGTGAGCGGCCTGTGCGCGGCGGGCATCGGCTTCCTGTTCGGCGCCTCGATCTGGCTGGTGCTGCCGCTGGCGCTGGTGTGGGGCGTGACGGTGATCTCCGATTCCGCGCAATTCTCCGCCGCCGTGACCGAACTGTCCGACCGCAGCCTCATCGGCACCATGCTGACGGTGCAGACCTGCGTCGGCTTCCTCATCACCCTGGTGAGCATCCACCTCCTGCCCTATGCGGTGGACGCCTTTGGCTGGCGTTTCGCCTTCCTCATCCTCGCCATCGGCCCCTTCCTCGGCGTCCTCGCCATGCTGCGCCTGCGCCTGCGGCCCGAGGCGGCGAGCATGGCCGGCGGCCGCCGCTGACCCCTCTCCACGAGGCTTCCATGACCTTCACCAAGATCGCTTACGAAACCCGCGACGGCATCGCCCTGCTCACCCTCAACCGGCCCGAGCGCACCAATGCGCTGGACCAGGAGATGCTGGGTGAGATCAACGCCGCCATGGACCGCGCCGAGGCGGATGCGGACGTGAAGACCGTGATCGTGCGCGGCGCCGGGAATGCCTTCTCCTCCGGCTTCGATCTCAAGGCGCAGATGGAGGCGCGCCCGGTGGGCGTCGATGCGTGGCGGCCCGTGCTGCGCAAGGATTTCGACACGGTGATGCGCTTCTGGCATTGCCCGAAGCCCACCATCGCCATGGTGCGCGGCGCCTGCCTCGCCGGCGCCTGCGAACTGGCCCTCGCCTGCGACATGACCATCGCATCCGACGACGCCTTCTTCGGCGAGCCGGAGCTGAAGTTCGGTGCCGGCATCGTGGTGATGCTGCTGCCGTGGATCGTCGGGCCGAAGATCGCCAAGGAGATCATCCTGCTCGGCGAGGACCGGGTGAGCGCACAGCGCGCGGCCGAGATCGGAATGATCAACCGCGTCGTTTCCGCCGACCGGCTGGAGGCCGAGGCGATGCGGGTGGCCCGGCACATCGGCGCCATCGACCCCGGCCTCGTGAAGGAGACCAAGCGCGCCCTCAACCGCGCATTGGAGACGCAGGGCATGTTGCAGGCGCTGGAAAGCGCGCTGGAGATCGATCTTTCCATCGAGGGCGCGGGCTCGGCCGACAAGATCGCCTTCTTCGACGTCGCCCGCCGCGAAGGGCTGCGCGCCGCCATCGCCTGGCGCGATGCGCGCTTCCCGGCGCGCGAAGGCTGAGGGGGCCGTGATGGGCGCGCTCTGCCGCATCCTGGATGACGCGGCCGGCACCGTGGCCGAGGACAGCGGCGCGACGCACAACGCCGACATCCTCCGAACGGAAGCCGCCAGCCTCGCCGCACGCCTGCGGGCGGAAGGGCTCGGCGCCGACGAGCCGGTGGTGGTCCGCGTTGCCAATCGCGCAGCCGACCTCGCGGCTTTCTTTGCCGTCTGGCAGGCGGGCGGCGTCGCGGTGCCGCTCCATGCCGGCGCGGCGGAGATGACCCGCGCCGCCATCCTCGAGCAGACCGGCGCCCGGTTCCTCGTCTGCGATGGCGCCGTGTCGCGCCTCGCAGAGGTTGCCCCGTCGGCCCGGCCCCTGCTCCATGGCGCCGCGCTCATCGTCTTCACCTCCGGCTCCACCGGCAAGCCCAAGGGCGTGGTGCTGGGCCACGACCGCTTCGCGGGCAAGCTCGACGCGCTTCAGGCCCTGCTCGCCCTCGGCCCCGGCGACAGGGTGGTGCTGCCGCTCCAGCTCATCTTCATCTTCGGCCTGTGGGTGGCCCTGCTCTCCCTGAAGACCGGCGCGCGGCTCGAACTGGTGGGCAAGTTCTCTCCCGCCGGCCTCAAGGCGCGCCTTCCCGAGGCCACGGTCCTCGCCACCGTCCCCTCCATGCTGCGCACCTTGTTCGGCGAAGGCGAGGTGGCGGCACCGCGCCTGCGGGCCATCCTGACCGGCGGCGAAGGGCTGGGGACGCATCTCGCCGGGGCCATCGCGGCGCAGCTGCCGGATGCGGGCGTGTTCGATCTCTATGGCCTCACCGAGACGGGTTCCTGCGACTTCTGCCTGACACCGGCTGAGGCGGTGAGCGGGCGCGGCTCGATCGGCCGCCCAACGCAGGGCATCGCCTGTCTCATCTCGGACGATCCTGCGGCCGGCGCCACGGGAACGGGGCCGGACGCGGCGGGCGAGCTGCTCATCCGCACCCCCTTCGGCATGCTCGGCTATCTCGACAATCCGGACCTGACGCAGGCTGCCTTCCGCGACGGCTATTTCCGCACCGGCGACGTGGCGCGGCGGCGCGCGGATGGCTCGGTGGAGATCGTCGGCCGCATCAAGGAGATCGTCTCGCGCGGCGGCAACAAGATCGCGCCGGCCGAGATCGAGACGGTGCTGTGCGCCCATCCCGCCGTCGCCCAGGCCCTCGCCGCCGGCGTGCCCGACCCGCGCCTCGGCGAGGCGCTCCACGCGGCGGTGGTGCTGAGGGCGGGAAGTTCGGCCTCTGCCGAGGACCTCCGCGCATGGTGCGCGGCGCGCATCGAGCGGTTCAAGGTGCCGGACGCCATCCATGTGGTGGCCGCGCTCCCCACCGGCCCCACGGGAAAGGCCTACCGGCCGGGCATCCGCACCCTCGCCGACGCCGCCGCGCAAGGCCCCTCGCAAGGGCAGTGACCCGGTCTCTTCCAGCGAGAAGCGGGCCGCGCGGCGGCCGAACCGAGCGCGAGACCCAATGTCGCGCTCTCGCCGGGGAACCCGGAACCGCCTTCGCGGCTTCCTCTCCTGATGCCGCCGAGGCATGTCCGAACATCCGGGCGGAGGGGACGTATTGCTCGACCGCAGGTCATTCATGCTGGGCGCGGCCGCGCTTTCGGCGCTTCAGGCCGCCGTGGCGCATCCGGCGCAGGCCCAGGAGGGCGAGCGCTTCGATGCCGACACGGTGCGCAACATGGCGCGCCAGCTCGCGGCGAAGCCTTACAAGCAGGGCAACCAGTCCCTGCCCGCCCCGCTCGACAAGCTCAGCTATGACGACTACCGCAACATCCGCTTCAATGCCGACCGCTCGGTGTGGCGCGGCCAGCGCCTGCCGTTCGAGATGCAGCTCCTCCACCGGGGCTTCCTGTTCCGCGATCAGGTGGATGTCTTCGTGGTGGCCGAGGGACGCGCCCGGCGCATCGCCTACGATCCCGGGCTATTCCGCTTCGAGCATGGGCTGAAGGCGCCCGATCCGGGTGCCGATCTGGGCTTCTCCGGCTTTCGCCTGCATGGCCCGCTCAACCGGCCCGATTATCTCGACGAGATCGCGGTCTTCCAGGGCGCCAGCTATTTCCGCGCCGTCGCCAAGGGGCAGCGCTACGGCACCTCCGCCCGCGGGCTCGCGGTGAAGACGGCTTCGGCCTCGGGCGAGGAATTCCCGGTGTTCAAGGCCTTCTATGTGGAGCAGCCGCGGCCGGACGTGCCTTCCATCGTCGTTCACGCGCTGCTCGACAGCCCGAGCGCCACCGCGGCCCACCGCTTCACGATCCGCCCCGGCGACGCCACCGTGATGACGGTGGAAATGGCCCTCTACCCCCGCGCGGACCTGACGGAAGCGGGCATCGCGCCGCTCACCAGCATGTTCCTGTTCGGGCCCGCCGACCATGCCGGCTTCGACGATTTCCGGCCCGCCGTCCGCGATGCGGAGGGGCTTGCCATCACCGACGGCACGGGCGAGCAGCTCTGGCGCCCCCTCGCCAATCCCGGGCGCCTGCAGATCAGCGTGTTCTCCGGCTCGAACGTGCGTGGCTTCGGCCTGATGCAGCGCCAGCGCTCCTTCTTCGACTACCAGGATCTGGAAGCGCGCTACGAGAAGCGGCCGAGCGTGTGGGTGGAGCCCATCGGCGACTGGGGCGAAGGCGCCGTGCATCTGGTGGAAATCCCCACCCCCCAGGAGGTCCACGACAATATCGTCGCCTTCTGGCGTCCCAAGGACACCCTGCGCAAGGGCAGCGAATACAATTACACCTATCGCCTGCACTGGACCTGGGACATGCCGACCCCGCCCGGCCTCGGTCGCGTGGGCGGCTTCCGCGCGGGCGGAAGCGACGAGCGGCGGCTGTTCGTCATCGATCTCGTGGACGGTCCCATGGCGGGGCTGGCGTTGGACGGTGTGCGCGTGGACGTCTCCGCCAGCGCCGGCGAGGCGCGCGATGTGGTGCTCCAGCCCAATCCCGAAGTATCCGGGGCGCGCCTGTCCTTCGCCTTCGAGCCGAAGGGCGCGGGTCTGTCGGAACTGAGGGCGCGTCTCATGAAGGGCGACGTGCCCCTCACGGAAACCTGGCTCTACCGATGGACGCCCTGACGGACACCCGACCGGATGTGCGCCAGGCGCCGGAGGGCGCCCTTCCCCCGGAAGCGCCGCTCGCCATGCCGGCGCAGGATTTTCGCCGCAGGCCGGAGCAGGTCGGTTCCGGCACGCGGCTTGGCGCGTCCCTCGTTGCCCGCCGTGCCTTCGTGTTCGGCGGCGCCATTGCGCTGACGGGACTAGCCGCCTTCGAGATGTACAAGGTGCTCGACGTGGGCGGCCTCACCGCGCTGGAATGCGTTGTGTTGGTGCTGTTCGTCGTCCTGTTCGCGTGGATCGCCCTTGCCTTCACCAATGCGCTCGGCGGCGCCATCAGCCTCCTCTCGGGCCGCAAGGCGCTTGGCATCGATCCCGACGCGCCCCTACCCTCCCCGGCGATCCGCACCGCCCTCCTCATGCCCTGCTACAATGAGGAGCCGCACCGCGTGTTCGCCGGGCTGGAGGCCACATGGCGCTCGCTGGAGGCGACCAGGCGGGCCGACCTGTTCGATGTCTTCATCCTCAGCGACACCACCGATGCGGATGTCTGGGTGGCCGAGGAGGCCGCCTTCCTGGCCTTGCGCCACCGCACCGGCGGGCGCTTCTTCTATCGCCGCCGCGCGCAGAACACGGATCGCAAGGCGGGCAATATCGCGGACTGGGTCACGCGCTTCGGCGCCGCCTACGAGGCCATGCTCATCCTCGACGCCGACAGCGTGATGACCGGCGATTGCATCGTCCGCCTCGCCGACGCGCTGGAACGCACCCCCGACGCCGGGCTGATCCAGACGCTGCCGGTGATCGTTGGCGGGCGCACGCTGTTCGCGCGGCTCCAGCAGTTCGCCGGGCGCCTCTTTGGCCCGCTCATCGCCCACGGCCTTGCCTGGTGGCATGGGCCGCAGAGCAATTATTGGGGCCACAACGCCATCATCCGCACCCGCGCCTTCGCCGGCGCGGCGGGCCTGCCGCATCTCAAGGGCCGCAAGCCATTCGGCGGGCATATCCTGAGCCACGATTTCGTGGAGGCGGCGCTGCTGGTGCGCGCGGGCTGGGGTGTCCACATGGTGGCGGGCCTGCCCGGCAGCTATGAGGAGGGCCCGCCCTCCCTCACCGATCTCGCCGTGCGCGACCGCCGCTGGTGCCAGGGCAATCTGCAGCACGCGGCCGTGCTGCCGGTGCGGGGGCTCAGCTTTGCCAGCCGCATCCATCTTCTCACCGGCATCGGATCCTACGTCTCGGCGCCGCTGTGGCTGCTGATGCTGCTCGCGGGCCTTCTCACATCGCTCCAGGCGCGCTTCGTGCCGCCGGACTATTTCCCCTCCGGCTTCGCCCTGTTCCCCGTCTGGCCGGCGCAGGACCCGGTGCGCGCGGCCTGGGTGTTCGGGGGCACCATGGCGGTGCTGCTTCTGCCGAAATTCATCGCCTTCGCCCTGATGCTCGGCGACGGCGCGGCACGACGCGGCTTCGGCGGCGCCGGTCGGACCTTCCTCGGCATGATGGGCGAAATCCTGCTCTCCGGCCTCATGGCGCCGGTGACCATGGTGTCCCAGTCGTTCGCCGTGGTGAGCATTCTCATGGGACGGGACGGCGGCTGGACTCCGCAGCGGCGCGACGACGGCAGTCTCGGCTGGGGCGAGGCGTTGCGGCACTTCTGGCCCCATACGCTCCTCGGCCTCGGCTTCGCGGCCGCGACCGCCGCCATCGCGTGGCCGCTGATGGCGTGGATGTCGCCGGTGATCCTCGGGCTTCTCGCCGCTGTACCGCTCGCGGTGTGGACCAGCCGGCCGCGGCGGCCCGGCGGACTTCTGGAAACTCCGGAGGCGCAGCAGCCGCCGCCGGTGCTGCGCGCGGCCACGGACCTGCGTGCCGCGCTCGCCGGGACCGATGGCCCGGCGGAAGCCGTGGCGCGCCTTGCCGACGATGCCGATCTTCTCGCCTTCCATCGCAACGCCCTGCCCGCGCAGGGCAAGCGCCTGCCCGGTGACGTTCGGCCCGATCGCCTCGTCGCACGCGCCAGGATCGAGGATGCCGGCTCCCGCGAGGAGGCGCTGGCGCTGCTCTCGACGAAGGAGAAGGCGGCCGCCCTCGCCGATGACCAGGCCCTCACGCGCCTGATCGCCCTGCCGGCCAGGCAGCCCTGAGGCTCTCGCCACGCCCGCCGTTACGGTACCCGGGCCACCAAGCGGCATGTCCGGCCTGCGGACATTCGGGACAATCCTCTGTTGCCAAGCCTCCCGGGGTCCTAACCAGGATCCAAGAAAAATATCGGGAGGATGACATGAACGACGACAGCGGCGCCCCGCCCTTGCCCCTGAGACCCGCAGCCCTTCAACGCCAGAGCATGCGCCGACCGGCTTGCATCGCAGGCTGACCGGATAACGCGTCCTCCATTCTCAAATAGAGCCCGCCGGGAACGATGGCGGCACGGGTCTGCGCTCCGGCGCTGCCATCCCGCGCGCGACCGATGAAATGCCCTGCGGGATTGAGACCCGGCATCGCTCCGGCCCTCGCCGGTGTCGCCCTTGATCGACCGCACGCGGCGGGAGCCGTGGCGGCCGCACGCCGTGTTGTCAAATCACAGCCAAGAACAAATACGGAGGCCCAGAGGACCCATGACACACGCCACCTATCCCCTGTCGGGACAAGCCGCGCCGAGCCTCAGCAAGGGGCAATGGCGGATCATCTTCCTGGCGAGCCTCGGCGGCTCCCTCGAATTCTATGATTTCATCATCTACGGCATCTTCGTTCAGTATATCTCGGCACAATTCTTCCCGACGGAAGATCCTTACGTCTCGCTGATCCTCTCCTTCTCCGTTCTGGCCCTCGGCTTCCTGGCGCGGCCGTTCGGCGGCGCGGTGCTGGGCGTTCTGGGCGACCGCTATGGCCGCCGGCCCGTCTTCGTCGCCTCGCTCGGCCTCACCACGCTCGCCACCATCGCCATCGGCCTTCTGCCGAACTACCAGTCCTGGGGCATCGCGGCTCCGCTGCTGCTGGTGGCCTTCCGCCTCGTGCAGGGCATCTGCCTCGGCGGCGAGCTGCCCGGCGCGGTGACCTATGCGGTGGAGGCGGCGCCCAGGCGGGCGGGTCTCGCGTGCGGCTTCATCATCTTCTGCGTCAATGTGGGCGTGCTCATCGCGACGCTGGTCAACCTCGGCATCCAGTATGCGCTGCCGCCCCAGGATGTGGCGGACTATGGCTGGCGCATCGCCTTCCTGCTCGGCGGCGTCATCGGCCTCGTCAGCTTCGCGCTGCGGCGCAAGCTGGAGGAATCCCCGGAGTTCGTGAACCTGCACGGCAAGGCGACGCGGCATCCCCTGCGCGAGCTGATGCGCCATCACGGCCGCTCGGTGCTGGTCGCGGCGGGCATCGCCGCCATCATCGCCGGCTTCAACGGCATGCTGTACGGCTTCGTGCCCGCCTTCCTCGTGAAGACGCTGCATTATCCCGCCCCCGACGTGGCGCTGGCCATGACGGTGGCGCTGGTGGTCAGCTCGGTGGGCCTCATCCTCGCCGGCTGGGCCGGGGACTTCGTGCCCGGACGCCTCATCCTGCGGGCCGGATCGCTGGGCATGGTGGTCGTGGTGGTTCCGCTGTTCGCGCTGATGGCGAACCACGGTGCCAGCATCGTCCTGGTGCTGAGCCTGCTGTCGCTGGTGTTCTCGCTGGCGAGCGGCATCTGGCCGAGCATCCTCGCCGGCCTGTTCCCGACGCAGGTGCGTTTCACCGGCCTCGCTCTGTCCTACAACGTGAGCGTCACGCTGTTGTCCGGCTTCGCGCCGCTGGCCGCCACCGCGCTCATCGCGCAGACCGGGATGAATGCGGCCCCCGCGCTCTACATCGCGGCGTCCGCGGCGCTGACCTTCTGGTGCAGCTTCCTCATCCCCGCCCGTCCGGCCTCGGCGCTGCCGCCGGCCTGAGGCCGCGCCCCGCCGCCACCGGAACCCACACCCAGGAGAACCACCCCATGGGCGTCATCGCGCTCGGTTATCTCGGCATCCGCTCGGACCGGATGGACGACTGGAACGCCTTCGCCTCGGGCCTCCTCGCCATGCAGGCGGTGGACGCGACGCGGACCCAGACGACGTTCCGCATGGACGACCAGCGCCAGCGGCTGTTCGTGGTGAACGAGCCGGGCCCGCTCATCGCCGCCATCGGCTGGGAGGTGGCGGAAAAGGCGGACCTCGACCGCTTCGCTGCCCGCCTCGAAGCCGCCGGCGTCGCGGTGGCGCGCGGCACCCGCGCGCTGGCCGACCGGCGCTTTGTCGAGGACCTCATCACCTTCGCCGACCCCGACGGCAACAGCGTGGAGCTGTTCTTCAACCCCATGCGGGCGAGCGATCCCTTCGTGCCCGGCCGCCCCATCTCGGGCTTTCGCACCGGCCCGTTCGGCATGGGGCACGCCGTGCTGCACGCGGTGCGGATCGACGCGCTGCTGCCCTTCTATCGCGACCTGCTCGACTTCCACATCAGCGACTACGGGCTCACCCCCTATCCGCTCTATTTCTTCCACGTGAACGGGCGCCACCACAGCCTCGCCATGGTCGGCTCCGGGCAGACCGGCTTTCACCACTTCATGATCGAGTTCAACAATCTCGACGACGTAGGCCAGGGCTACGACCTCGCCGAACTGGAAGAGGGGCGCCTCGCCTACACGCTGGGGCGCCACACCAACGATTTCATGACCTCCTTCTACGCCCACTCGCCCTCCGGCTTCTTCGTGGAGAACGGCTGGGGCGGGCGGGTGATCGATCCCGCCACATGGGAGCCGCACGAAACCTTCGCCGGACCGAGCTTCTGGGGGCACGAGCGCCTCTATCTGCCCGAGGAGCCGCGCGCGCGGCTGCGCAACATGCGCCTCGCGGCGGCCGCCAACGGCCTCCGGTCACCGGACGTGGTGGACTGCCCCTGGCTCTACAGCCGGCTGGCGGGCTGACCGCCGACCCTTCCGGACCCGCCCCGCGACGCAGGCGTCGAGGCGCGGGCTCTCTTCATCGCATCGGATCTGCGCGCAGGCGGACCACAACACGGGGAAAACCATGCCCGAGGCAAACGGCAGCACGCCGGATCGTTTCGACGTCGTCATCATCGGCCTCGGCCCCGTTGGCGCGACCCTTGCCAACCTGCTGGGCCTTCAGGGCGTCTCCACCCTCGTGCTCGAACGCGAGACCGAGGCCTACCACCTGCCACGCGCCGTGCATTTCGACGACGAGGTGATGCGCGTGTTCCAGACCATCGGCCTCGCCGATGAGATCGTCCCGTCGCTGCGGGTCAATCCGGGGATGCGCTTCGTCGATGCGACCGGCGCGCTGCTGATGGACTGGCCGCGCCCGCAGGAGGTGAGCGAATTCGGCTGGCACGCCAGCTACCGCTTCCACCAGCCGGACCTGGAGCGGCCCCTGCGCGACGGCCTCCGGCGCTTCGCCAGCGTGCGGGTGCGCACGCGCTGCGACGCCTTCGCCTTCGTCGAGGAGGCGGAAGGGGTGAGCGTCCGCTACGAGGACCTCGCCACCGGCCGCCTGCAGCAGGCCCGCGCCCGCTATGTGGTGGGCTGCGACGGCGCCCGCTCGCTGGTCCGCCGCTTCATCGGCTCGTCCATGGACGATCTCGGTTTCCATGAGCGCTGGCTGGTGGTGGACGCGGTGCTCCGGCGGCCGAAGCCCGAGCTGGGCGACCACACCATCCAGTATTGCGACCCCGCGCGGCCTGCCACCTATGTGCGCGGCCCCGGCGACCGCCGCCGCTGGGAGATCACCGTGCTGCCGCATGAGGACGGTCGCGCCATGGTGCACCCCGAGACCGTCTGGTCGCTGCTGGCGCCGTGGCTCCGGCCCGACGAGGCCGAGCTGGAGCGGGCGGCGGTCTATACCTTCCATTCGGCGGTGGCGCAGCGCTGGCGCGGCGGCCGGCTGCTGCTGGCGGGCGACGCGGCCCACCAGACCCCGCCGTTCATGGGCCAGGGCATGTGCTCCGGCATCCGCGACGTGGCGAACCTCGCCTGGAAGCTCGAGGCGGTGGTGAAGGGGCAGGCGGAGGACAGCCTGCTCGACACCTACCAGAGCGAGCGGGCGCCCGATGCCCACGCCTATATCGAGACCGCGGTGCGGCTCGGCGGCCTCATCAACACCTGCGGCACCGAGGCCGCCCTCAACGCTGCCTTCCGCGACGCGGACGGCGTGGTGCGCCTGCGCAGCCGGGTGCCCCAGCTGGGACCGGGCGTCGCCCTCGGCCAGGTGGACCTAGCCGGCAGCCGTTTCGCCCAGCCGCGCCTCGGCGACGGGCGCCGGCTGGATGACGCGGTGGGCTACCGCTTCGCCTTGCTGTGCCGCGACGAACTCTGGCGCAACGCCGCCGAGGGCGTGCGCCAGCGCTTCGAGGCGGCCGGCATCGCCATCGTCAGCACCGCCGACTGTCCCGACCTCGGCCCGCTGCTGGATACGGCCGGCGCGGCGGCGGTGCTCGTCCGCCCGGATCGCTACGTGGCCGGCAGCGCAACCGACGCGGTGGACCTTGCCGCCATGGCCGATGCGCTGGCGCCCGCCTTCCCGGCGCAGGCCTCCGCCGCCTGATCTCTCTCACATCCCGAAACGTTCAAGGAAAAGGCTTGCCCCATGAAGTTCGCGTCCTTCACCCACGCCGGCAAGGCCGGCTACGGCCTCGTGACCAGCGGCGGGATCATTGATCTCGCCCGACGCTTTCCCGAGGCGCCGACGCTGCGCACCTTCATCGCCGGCGGGCTTGAGCGCGCTGCCGCCCTTGTGGGCGCGCCGGCGGATTTCGCCCTCGCCGACGTGACGCTGGCGCCGGTCATTCCCGACCCGGACAAGATCGTCTGCGTGGGCCTCAACTATCACGACCACGTGGTGGAGACGGGCCGTACCGTCACCCCCAATCCCATGCTGTTCGCGCGCTATGCCGGCAGCCAGGTGGGGGACGGCGAAGCGCTGGTGAAGCCGCTGGAATCCGACGAGTTCGACTATGAGGGCGAACTCGCCGTCATCATCGGAAAGCCCGGCCGGCGCATCTGCGAGGCCGACGCGCTGTCCCATGTGGCGGGCTATGCCTGCTACAACGATGCCAGCGTGCGCGACTGGCAGCGCCACACCTCGCAGTTCATGCCCGGCAAGACCTTCGCCGCCACCGGCGGCTTCGGCCCGTGGATGGTGAGCGCCGACGAGATCGGCGATCCAACCCGCCTCAGCCTCGCCACCCGCCTCAACGGGACCGAGGTGCAGCGCACCACGGTGGACCTGATGATTACGCCCATCCCCACCTTGATCGCCTACACCTCCACCATCCTGCCCCTGCTGCCCGGCGACGTGATCGTCTCGGGCACGCCGGGCGGGGTCGGCGCGCGGCGCACGCCCAAGCTGTTCATGAAGGATGGCGATGTGGTGGAGGTGGAGGTGAGCGGCATCGGCGTGCTGCGCAACCCCGTCGTCGCCGAGCGGGCCTGAGGCCCGAGCAGGCCGGCCCGGCACTGTGCTGGGCCGGCACTTGCTTGGCACGGCACTTGTTAGGCACAGCATGGCGATCGCGTATAGCATGGGGGAAGACCGGCGCGTCCGGCTGGGCGAACGCCGGGGAAGAGGCCGGGCCATGAGCGAGACGGGCCATGAGCGAGAGACCGGCTGACGAGCGGACGGCGGCGCAGGACCGCACCGACAGCGTGCGCGCGCTGCGCCGCGGGCTCGCCGTGCTGCGGCACATCAATGCGGTGGGCAGCACCAGCGCAACGGCCATCGCCCGCGCCCTGAACATCCCGCGCCCCACCGTCTACCGGCTGCTGCAGACGCTGGAGGAGGAGGGCTACGTCGCCTTTTCCGCCTCCTCGGCCCAGGTGCGGGTCACGCGCCTCTCCGCCAGCCTCGGCGATGGCTATGCGGCGCACTCGCGCGTGTGCCAGGCGGCGGGGCCGGTGTTCGGCGAGCACGGGCCGCGCCTCGTCTGGCCACTCGACCTGACGGTCTACGAGAACGCCGCCATGGTGATCCACGAGACCACCCACACGCGCAGCCCGCTCTCCATCGACCGGGGCATGATCGGCTATCGCCTGCCCATGCTGCGCACCTCGGCCGGCCGGGCCTATCTGGCCTTCTGCCGGGAGGAGGAGCGGGCGATGATCCTCGATCACCTGCGCCGTATTCCCGATCCCGAGGATCGCCCGTTCCTCGACGAGGCGTGGCTGAAGCGGATGATCGAGGACACGCGCCGCCGCGCCGTCGCCGTGCGCGACGGCGGCGAGTTCCGGCCGAAGACCTCCAGCATCGCCGTTCCGGTCATGGTCGATGATCGCGTGGAGGCGGTGGTCTCGATGATCTGGATCCGCTCCGCCCTGTCCCTGGACGAAGCCCTTTCCGCCCATGCGGAGCCCCTGCGCGGCATCGCAGCCGCCATCGCGCTGGCGGTCCGTGGCCAGCAGGCGGCCGGGGACGGGGAATAGCCCGCCGACCCCAGCCGGAACCCTCACTTGGCAGTCCCGGCTCAATTTAATTTGCATTGCAATGCAAATTAAATTCTGCTTCTGATGCGGCATGACCCCGGCTCCCGCCTCACCCCGCGCCCGCTTCGGCGTGCGCTTCGCGCTGCTTGCCCGTCGCTGGCGGCGGGCCCTCGATGCCCGTCTCGCCGAGGCGGGGCTGTCCGATGCCACCTGGGTGCCGCTGGTGCATCTGCAGGAGTCCGGGGACGGCATCACGCAGAAGGAACTTGCGGCCCTGGTGGGCATCGATGGGTCGAGCCTCGTGCGCCTGCTCGATATCCTGTGCCGGCAGGGCCTCGTGGAACGACGGGTCGACGCCTCCGACGGCCGCGCCCGGCTGGTCCATCTGACCGAAGCAGGCCGGGTGCGGGTCGCCGAGATCCGCCGCGAACTGGCCAAGGGGGAAGCGGAGATGCTGGCGGACCTGTCCGACGCCGAGATCGCGACCATGCTCCGGCATTTCGAGCGGATCGAGCAGCGGCTGCAAGGCCTTCAGGTCCAGCGTCGGGAGACGACCGCCCCATGAGCCCGCCCGAATCCGCGCCCGCGACGCTCGCGACCCGCCGGCTCGATGCCGCGCGCCATCTGCTGAAGCCGCATCAGATCCGCGAGAGCTGGGCCCTCGCGGCCCAGCCGTGGCAGCGCAATGCCGCACTGGCCGGCCTTCAGGCGTCGCTGGCGGCGGCGATCGCCCTGCCCCTCGCCCTCCTCTCACCCTGGCCGCATCTCGTCGGCTTCGCCTCCCTGGGAACGCTCGCAGCCCTGTTCGGCCGCTTCGCCCCCGCGGCCGGGCGCGGTCGCATCGTCCTCTTCTGCGCCCTGTGGCTGACCTTCTCGGTGTTCGCCATGTCGGCGGCGGGCTGGCTCGGCGCGCCCTATCCCCTCCAGCTGGGCCTTCTGGCGCTGGCCTGCGGGTTCTTCTTCTTCGTCGCCAACACCGGACAATATGGCCCGCCCGGCGCATTGATCTTCGTGTTCGCAGCCGGTGCCGCCATGGGCCATGTGGCCTCCTGGCAGGAGGTGGTGGAGCGGGCTGCGGCCACTGCGCTCGCGGCGGGACTGACGTGGCTGATCTGCGCGGGGACGGAAGCGCTGCGCCAGCAGGCGACGCCCGAGGCGCCTTTCCCCGCAGAGCCGGTCCGCCCCCTCGACCACCGCCTCATCGCCGCCGCGCGCATCACCCTCGGTTCGGCGATCGCGGCCTTCGCCGCCTATCTCGCCGGCGCCGCCCATCCCGCCTGGGCCGCCATGGGCACCGTGGCGGTGATGCAGGGCACGCACCTGCACATCAGCATGAGCCGCGCCATGCAGCGCATGGCCGGCACCGTGGTGGGCGCGGGCCTGGTCTGGCTGATCCTCTCCCAGGAGCCGTCGGTGTGGAGCGTGGTCGCCCTGCTGGTCTTCCTGCAATTCGCCACCGAGATGATCATCGGCGCGAACTACGCCCTCGGGCAGATCCTGGTCACGCCCATGGCGCTGCTCATGAGCTACCTCGCTGCCCCCGGCGCGGCGGGCACGGCCATGGCGCCGGAACGGGTGTTCGACACGCTGGTCGGCGCGATCATCGGCATCGTCCTGGCGGTGGCATGCTCGACGCTGGACGACCGCATCCACCTCGCCCGGCATCACGCGGCACGCACCGGGAGGTGAGCCTCGCCGCCGGGGCGAAACGTCTCCTCCACCGTGCCGTCGGCACGCACGAACAGCGCCGCAAGGCCGAGGCGACGCGCGAGGGCCGGGCCTTCGCCTGCCCCCCGCACCAGCAGCGCGGTCGCCCAGGCGTCGGCCGCCATGCAGGTCTCGCCGAGCACGGTGACGGCGCAAAGGTCGTTCTCCAGCGGCGCGCCGCGCGCCGGGTCCATGGTGTGGGAGAGCACGCGGCCTCCCACTTCCACCCGGTGGCGATAGTTGCCCGAGGTGGCGACGGCGGCGCCTGAGAGTTCCAGCACGCCGAGAATGTCCCGCTCGCCGGCAGACGGCCGCTCATGGGCCACCGTCCACGGCCGCCCGTCCGGCTTCAGCCCTTCGGCGCGCATCTCGCCGTCGATGCCCACCAGCCATGACGTGACGCCCGCCGCGCGCATCTCGCGGGCCAGCTCATCCACGCCGAAGCCCTTGGCGATGCCGGCCAAATCGAGCCGGAGCGGCGCCAGACGGCGGGCGCGGCCGCCGGCCGGATCGAGCTGCAAGGTCTTGGGCGGCTCGAAGGAGGGCCGGCCGGCGAGCGCCGCGATGCGTCCGCCATCCGGCGTCCGCCCCACGCCGAAGCCCCAGGCCTTCACCAGATCGCCCACCCCGATGTCGAACGCCCCGCCCGAGAGGCGCCCGATCTCGAGGGCGGTCGAGAGGACGTGCATCAGCGCGCGGGGGATAGGGGTCCAAACACCGATCGGCGCGGCATTCAGCCGTTCGAGATCGGAGTCCGGCCGGAAGGTGGACATCTGCTGCTCCACCCGCTCCACGGCGGCCTGAAGGCGGCGGGCGAGCGCCGCTTCGTCCACGTCGGCGGCGAAGAAGGTGGCGGACCAGCGCGCGCCCATGGCCGGTCCGCTCGGGGCACGGCGCCGCAGCGCCGTGGCATCCCGACCCGTATCAATAGACATCTTCGACATAGCGTCCGCTCGACTTGAGGGTGGGAAGGTCGAGGCCCAGCGGGCGCACCACCGGCTCCAGCGCGCGGGTCACGGCCTCGGCCATATCGCGGCCGCCGCAGACGAGAATCTGCGCGCCCTGCCTCACCAGTTCCCGCAGGCGCGGGGCGTCGGCGGCGATGCGGTCCTGCACATAGGCGCTCTCATCCGCGTCCCGAGAGAAGGCGGTGCGCAGGGTCGTCAGCCGCCGTTCGGCGAGGTGCTGGGCCAGTTCGTGCTCATAGAGGAAATCGGACGCCGCGCTTCGCCCGCCCCAATAGAGATGCACCGGCCGGCCCGCCGCATTGGCCCGCACGAAGCCGGCGAGCGGCCCGATGCCCGCCCCCGCGCCGATGAGGATGAGCGGCCCGCGCCCCTTGGCCGGGCGGAAGGCGGGATTCTCCCGGATGAAGGCATCGATGCCCTCGCCGGGCTGAAGAGCGTGCAGGAAGGTGGAGCACAGGCCGCCCTCGCGCAGCCGCACGCAGATTTCCAGCACGCCATCGCGGGTGGAGGAGGCCAGCGAATAGAAGCGCGGCATGGCCTCGCCGGGAAGCACGATGCCAACGAGGTCGCCGGCCTCGAAGGCGGGCAGAAGGCCGGGCGCGCCGGTGCGCGGGTCCACGGGCGCCTGAAAGCGCAGGATCGCCACGGGCGCGCCCACCGCCTCGCCGTAAAGCTCGCGCCCCGCGAGCACCAGCCGGGTGGTCTTTGGCGGCTCCGCCACATGGGTGAGCACGAGGTCGTGCCCCAGCACATCGCCGAGATCGTGGCCCCACTGGGCGAATTCCTGGGGCGAGCGGCGATCCACCCGTTTCATGGGCAGGAGTTGCGGGCAACCGCGCGCGTCCAGCGCATCGGCGACATCACGCGCGAACCGGCAGAAGTGGGGGAAGCTGCGATCGCCGAAGCCCAGCACCGCCACCGCCGGCTGCCCCGGCAGATTGGCGAGGCGGGACAGGAAGTGCTTGGCCGATTGGGGCGCGGCGCCCTCGCCATAGGTGGCCGCGAGCACCAGCAGGCGCGGGGCGGCCATATGCGCCGCGCTCACATCGTTCATGGCGGCGGTGTGGACCTTGTGGCCGGCGGCGGCGAGGGCCGCGTGCAGGGTGCCCGCGAAGCCCCAGGTAGAATTGCCCTCGCTGCCCACGAGGATCACCGTATCCGCCGCCCGCGCCGGGACATTGGCGCCGATGCGCGGCCGCGCCGCCCGCCGCCGCAGCCACAGGACGAGACCCGTTGCGCCCAGCACCGGGACCATGGCCGAGGCGAGGCCGAGTAGAAGGCCGAGCACCCAGGCGCCGCGCCCGGTGTGCAGCGTGCGCATGAGGTCGTTCACCCGATCCAGCGCGGTCGCGGGGGTGAACGCGAGGGTGGTGCCGGTGGCGGCGTCCACCAGCCGCTCGCCATCAGCGGTGGCGAGGGTGAAGACGTCGGTGGGGTCGGCGGGATCGGGGAAGGTGAGTTCGCGCAGATCCTGAAGCTTCACGGTCTTCAGGCCGGCAAGCGTCCCGACGGGCGCCGCCGCGCCGCCGCTGGCAGTGACGGCGGGGGTCGTCGCCGCCGTTTCGGGCAGTAGCCCGAAGGTGCCGGCTGACATCCACAGGCCGGTGAGCGAGGACAGGAGCAGGCCCACCGCCGCGAGCCGGCCGAGTTCTCCATGCCAGCGCTGCGCCGGGGTGCCGCGGATGGGTCGCAGCAACGCGCCCATGCCGCCGAGCCGGCGGGCCAACAGCATGAGGCCGGAGACGCTGAGGCCAAGCATCGCCAGCGCGCCGATGGCCGCCCCCACGCGCCCCGCATCGCCCATGAGGAAGGCGCGGTGGACATTGGTGAGGAAGCGGGTGGTGTCCGACACCGCATAAGGCCCCAGCCCCGCGCCGGTGGCGGGGTCGATGCGCTCCACCCCGCGCGTGCCGCCCTCATCGAAGGCCGTCGTGAGGCTGCCATCCGCCCGCAACCGGATGGCGCTGACGCCGGGATGGCGCGCGGCGACCGCACCCGCGACGTCCGCGACGCTGGCGGACGCCGGGATCGCGGGGGCGGCAACGTGGTTCAGCGCCGGCTGCACGGAGAGGACCGTGCCGGAGAGGGCGGTGACGGAAAGGGCGAGCGCCAGCACGATGCCGGGCAGGCCATGGAGGCGGCGAAGCATTTGGGGATGTCCGAAGGGAGATCAGAAGGTGACGGTGAAGGACTTCACATAGCCCTTGCCGGCGACAGGCTTGCCGGACGCGCTTGCGGCGAGGGGGGCGACCACCTCGGAGGGATTGTCCATCCCGTCCTCTACCGCCGTGTCCACATGGACCTGGTAGCCGGCATCGATCATGGCATCGGCGAGATCGAGGGTGATCTTCAGCGTCTTGCCGGAGCCGATGCTGGCGCCGGTGATGCCGTCGATCTCGGTGGGGCGTCCGCCGGAGGCGCGCTGCCAGTCGGAGAGGTGGCGGTAGTATTTCGCCTTGCCTCCGGCCATCCATAGCGTGCCCTTGTAGGCGCCGGCCGCATCGGTGACGTAGAGCACCACATAGGCGCCGTTGCCGCCATAAGGCTTCAGGGTGGTCTCGAAGGTGACCTGCCGTGCCTCGGCCAGCACCGGCGAAAGCAACGTGGCGGTGGCGGCCACGGCGGGAAGAACGAATTTCATCTGATTAGTCCTTTGAAAGTGCGCGGGATCGGCTGAGGGTCACTGCACCTCGACCTTGGGCCGGGCCTTGCCCTGGAACAGGCCGTTGTCCGGCACCGGCGCCGCCGGATCGGCCGGGCCGTTCTGCGGAACGGCGGCGGGACGCGCGCCCGGGCGGCCGTCATCGTCGTCGTCGTCATCATCGTCGTGATGGCGGCCGTGGTGGCGCTCCTTGCCCTCGCGCCGGTGGTCATTGTCGGCGAGATGGAGGGGGCGGGCGTCGGCGCGGGGGGCGTCGTCGCGGCTGTGGAAGGGGAGATCGAGATGGTCGATCTGGGTCGCCGCCAGCGCCACGCCGAGGCCAGCGGTGGAGAGGAGGAGGGCGGTCCCGATCAGGGTGCGTGTCTTCATGGAGGGGCTCCGGCGTTCGATGACGCTGACACCCTCCCGAACCAACCTGACAGCCGCCTGAACCCCCTGCTGAATCGCGTTCAGCTTGCTGTCAGGTTCTCAGGTTCGGTAAAGCGCACGACGGCGCTGAAGCCCTCCGTCTCCCCCGGGATGGGCGAGGCAATCTCCAGCACCAGCCCCGCCCCGCGGCAGATGGCGGCGGCGATGGCGAGGCCGAGCCCTGAGCCCTCCGCCCCCGTCGGCCCCCGCTCGAACGGCCGCAGCAAGAGAGACATCCGTTCCGCCGGAACGACGGCGCCGTGGTTGGAAATGTCCAGCCGGTCGGCGGTGAGGCGGACTCGGACCGGGGTGTCGGGTGCGCCGTGTTTCAGTGCGTTTTCAATGAGATTGCGTGCCAGAACCGCGAAGGCGTCGGGGTCGAGATCGCTCACCGGTCCGCCCTCCGCCGCGATGCTCAGCTCGATGTCCGCCGCGCGCCCGGACTGGCGCTCAAGGTCGGCGATCACATGGCGCAGCACAGGCGCGAGCGGTGCCGGGGCCTCCGCGACCAGGCCGGCGCCTTCCGCCTTGGCGAGCTGCAGCAGCTTTTCGGACAGGCGCGAAAGACGGCGCAGCGCGCCCGCGATCGTGCGCGCCCGCTCCTGCGCCGGCCCTTCCGGCAGCTCGGCCACGAGCCGCTGGGTCTGCGCCAGAGCGGCGGCGATGGGGGTGCGTAGCTCATGGGCGCTGTTGGCGGCAAAGCCCCGCTCCGCCTCCAGCGCCCCGCGGAGGCGCTCCATGAGGGCATTCACGGCGCCCGCGACGGGGGCCATCTCCTCTGGCAACCCTTGCTCCGGCACCGGTGCGAGATTGCCCCGCCCGCGCGCGGCGATGGCATGGCGGAAGGCGATCACCGGCCTCAATGTGAGGCGAAGCGTGAGCCAGACGCCGGCGAGCGCGATGGGCACGAGGGCGACAAGCGGCCAGATCAGCGCCATGACCGCCCGCCACACCGCGGCGGCGCGATGGTCCAGCTCCTCCGCCGTCGTGACGATGACAGTGCCCCGCACCGCCGCTTCCGTGTAGGTGCGCAGCCGGGCGGTGCTCTGAAAGCCGGGGGCGAGGCCTGCGGGTATCGCCATCTGCTCCGCGTCGCTGGACTGGAGCAGCACCCGCCCTTGCGCGTCGCGCACCACGTAGGTGATGAATTCCCGATGCGGCCCCACGGGCGGCATATGTTGCGGACCAGCCCCGTCCTCACGCGCGAGCAGCTCGGAATAGGCGAGCGGCAGCACCCTTTGCGCCACCTCCTGCAACGCGCTGTCGAAGACCTCGTCGATCTCGTGCCGCAGCACCAGCCCCGCAACCGTCGCCGCCGCAAGCCACAGCGCGGCGATTGACACAGCGAGCCACAGGCCGAGGCGCCGCCGCAGGCTCCAGCCTCCGCTCACGCGCCGCCTCCCGGCGTGCCGAGGCGATAGCCCATGCCGCGCACGGTCTCGATGACGTCGGCACCCAGCTTCTTGCGGAGGCGGGCCACATAGACCTCGATGGTGTTGCTCTCCACTTCCGCATCGAAGGAATAGAGCCGTTCCTCCAGCTGCGGCTTCGACATGAGTTGGTGCGGCCGCTGCACGAAGGCCTCGAACAGCGCCCATTCCCGCGCCGTCAGCGCGATGGCCTGCCCCGCGCGGCGCACAGAGCGGGCGGCGAGGTCCACCTCGATGTCGCCGAGCGTCACCAGCGGGTTGGGATTTCCGGCATAGCGCCGGCCCACGGCGCGGATGCGCGCCGACAGCTCGAACAGGTCGAACGGCTTGACCAGATAGTCGTCGGCCCCCGCATCCAAAGCGGCGATGCGGTCAGAAATCTGGTCGCGGGCGGTGAGCACCATCACCGGCGTCGCGTCGCCCGAGCTGCGCAGACGCTTCAGGAAGTCCGAGCCGCGGCCGTCGGGCAGCATCAGGTCGAGGAGGATCAGGTCGAAGGCCGCGGCATGGACGGCGTGCTCGGCATCGGCGAGGCGCGTTGCCCAATCGGCACCGTGCCCGTCCGCGACGATCTGGTCGCGCACGGCCATGCCCAGGACGGGATCGTCTTCGATCAGGAGGATACGCATCTGTCACCTCGGCGGGGCGCATGGCAATCTAGCGCGGCCGGAGGACGATGGGGCGAGAGAATATTCCTGTGCGTTCAGGTGGGTGTCAGCTTGGCGTGCTTTTCATCGGGCCTCGCCGAAAGGAGTTTGCGCGGTGAATCGCTCGGGGCTCGCATTGCGGAATGTCTTGGCCGGCGTGGCCCTTGCCTGCCTCGCCGCCACGCCGGCGGCCGCTGACCGCGATTGCAACGTGCCTCTGGCCGACTGGCAGCCGCGTGAGGCGTTGCAGAAGAAGCTGGAGGCCGAGGGCTGGACGGTGCTCTCCATCCGTTCGGACGATGGCTGCTACAAGGTGCGCGCGACAAATGCGCAGGGCGCACGGCTGAAGGCGAAGTTCGATCCGGCACGGCTCGAACCGGTGCCCGGGCATGGCGACGATGACTGATCGGGTGCTTCGGATCTCTTTCCCGTTGCGCTCCTGAGTGGCCCGCTGGCAAAAGCCGACCCTGATTTTCCGGCGCCAGATGGGTCGATGACCCTCTGCAGATCGGGCGGAGGTCTCGGGCTCTTGGGCGCCGGCTCGCGCCCCAGAAGCGCCTCAAATTCTCCCCGCCCTGACCGTTCACCTGTAAGCGAGGCGTAAGCTCAGCCTTGCAACGTCCGTGACAGTTTCAAACACGGACGAGCGGACATGGGATTTGCACAGATTGTTGAACCCGGCGACGCCGAGCGCGCCGAGGTCGAAGCTTTCATCCGATCCGTCTATGCCCGCGAATATGGCGCCCACGTTGGCGCCTTCGCGCGGCGCCTCCTGTGCCGGCGGAACGCGGCGGGCGACATCCTTTGCGCCGCCGGCCTGCGTCTCGCCGAGGAAGGTTTTTTCTCCGAGCTTTATCTGGACAAGCCGGTCGAGGCCGCGCTCTCCGGCGCCACCGGGCGCAGGCTCCGCCGCGCGGATGTCTATGAGGTCACGACGCTCGCCAGCGGCGCGCCGCACGACCTCGTGCCGTTCATCGCCGATATCGTGGCCTTCGGTGGCGACCACGGCCTGTCCTGGTGCTTCTTCACCCTCACCCGCCGCCTCAGCCTTCTGGTGCGGCGGCGCGGCCTGTCCCCCATCTATCTCGGCGATGCTGATCCCGCCCGGGTCCCCCACCCCGATGCCTGGGGACGCTACTACGAGACCGAGCCCAAGGTCTTCGGCGTGTGTGGGGTGGACATGCTCGCCGCCTATCGCCGGGCGCAGGCGGCGTCCGTCCGCCTTCCGTCTGCGGCCAGCCGGGTGATGCACCATGCGGACGTTCTTTGAGTCCGTGGCGGGCCACGCCCGCCGAGCACCGGACCGCATCGCATTCACCGATCCGGATGGCGCCATCACCCGCGCCGGATTGCTGGCCGACGCGGCGCGCCTTGTCGCTGCGCTTCCTCCCACTGCACGAGTCGTCGGGCTGCTGCTGCCCAACGGGCGGGCCTATGCCGTGGCCCAGATGGCGCTGGTGGCCGCGGGGCGCATCGCCGTGCCGCTCCCCGGCTTCTTCAGCCCGGCCCAGATCGCACATGTGGTGCGTGATGCGGGCATCGAGCTGATCCTCGTCGCACCGGGCGGGGAGAAGGCCGTTCCGGAAGGCATCGCCCGTCAGGCGGTCCCTGTGACCGGCGTGCCGGGCGAGATGCCGGGCTTCCGCGCGGGCTACGGCACCCTCATCTACACCTCCGGCAGCACCGGCGCCCCCAAGGGCGTGCGGCACGAGAGCGGCCAGGTGGGGTGGTCCGCCGCCGCGCTGGCGGACGCGATCGGCGCGCGGGAGGACGACACCTATCTCTCCGTGCTCCCGCTCTCCCTGCTGCTGGAGGGCATCTGCGCGCTGTTCATTCCGTCTCTCGTGGGAGGCAGCGTGCATTTCGACACCGCCGTCTCGGAGCGGATCGGCAGCGGCGCGGTCTCCGGCATCGCCGCGACGTTCGCCCGACATCGGCCGACCACCGGCGTGCTGGTGCCGGAGCTGCTCCGGCTCTGGGTGGCGGAGCTTGCCGCCGCGCGGGCCCGCGCCCCGGACAGCCTGCGCTTCGTCGCTGTCGGCGGTGCCGCCGTGCCGCCCCAGGTGGCCGAGGCCGCGTGGAACCTCGGCATTCCCGTCCACGAGGGCTACGGCCTGTCCGAATGCTGCTCGGTGGTGGCGGTGAACCGGCCGGGCCGGCGCGTGGCGGGCACGGTCGGCGAGCCGCTGCCGGGCCTGACGATCACCGTGGAGGATGGTGAACTCCACGTGGATGGTCCGTGCGTCACTGACGGCTATCTGCGTGGTGCGCCCGCCGCCCGGCCATGGCCGACCGGCGATCTTGCGGCGCTGGATTCCGACGGCCGGCTCACGATCTCCGGCCGCAAGGACAATCTCATCGTCACCCCGCTCGGGCGCAACGTAAGCCCCGAATGGGTCGAGACCGCGCTCCTGGCCGATCCCTACATCGCCGCCTGCGCCGTCGCGGCGGACCCGGAGGGGCTCGCAGCCCTGGTGGTGCCGGTTCCCCCCGCCGCCGAATGGTTCGCGCATGCGGGCCGCGCGGCGGTGGAGGCCCGCGTCGCGGCCACGTGCGCGGGTTTGCCGGCCTATGCGCGGCCGGCGCGCGTACGCGTCATCGATGTGCCCGCGGCCAAGGCCGCCGGCCTCTTCACCGATAACGGGCGCATCCGCCGGCGCGTGGCGCACGGCCTGCTCGCCGCCGACGTGGCCGCAGCCGTCTGACACCCTCTTCCCAACCATCATCAGAAAGGCATCGGCCATGAGCTTCCATGACCGCCTGACCCGCGAGACCGCGGCCGCGCGCGAAAGCTTCCTCGCCATCCCCCTCGTCGCCAACGCCCCGCGCACGGGGGGCCCGCGTGAACTCTACCTGGCCTTCCTCACCGAGGCTTATCATCACGTGAAGCACACCTTCCCGCTGCTCGCGCTGGCGGCTTCGCGCACGCAGGACGAGCGCTATCAGGAGGCCCTCCTCGAATACATGGAGGAGGAGCGCGGGCACGAGAAGTGGATCCTCGACGACATTCGCGCCATGGGCGGAGATGCCGAGGCGGTGCGCACCGGCCAGCCGGGCCAGGCTTGCCGGGTGATGGTGGGCTTCACCTATTACGCCATCGAGCATGTGAGCCCCTACGCCATGCTCGGCAGCGTGCATGTGCTGGAAGGCATGTCGGTTCTGCTCGCCGATCAGCTCGCGGCGACGCTGGCGCGGGCGTTCGGGAGCGTGGGCGGCGCCGGCTTCTCCTACCTCACCTCCCACGGCAGCCTCGACCAGGAGCACGTGGCCTTTTTCCGCTCGCTGGTGGATGGCATCGAGGACCCGTCCGTCCAGGACATCATCATCGATCATTCGCGGATGTTCTATCGCCTCTACGGCGACATCTTCCGCGAGCTCGGCGCCCGCGCGGAGCTGAGCCATGCGGCCTGAGCCATTTCCGCGTGATGTGAAGTGCGTGCTCGTCACCGGCGGCGGCTCCGGCATCGGCCGGGCGCTGGCGCTGGAGGCCGGCCGGCGCGGCATGGCCGTGGCGGTGTGCGGCCGCCGCGCGGCGGCGCTGGAGGAGACGGCGGCGGCGCTGCCGTCTTCGGCCCGCCCGCTCGTCATCCCTGCCGATCTCACCCGGCCGGAGGACCGCGCCCGCATCGCAGCCGGGCTGAAGCAGGCGTGGGGGCGACTCGACCTCCTGTTCAACAATGCCGGCCGGGTCGATGGCGGTGATGTGGAGGAGATGGGCGACGGGGCGCTGGAAGATCTCTTCCGCACCAATGTCATCGCCCCCATGGCGCTGACGCGGGACCTCGCCCCGCTGCTCGCCGCCGCGCGGCCGGCGCGGGTGGTGAACGTGGGCTCGGTGTTCGGCGACATCGCCTATCCGGGCTTTGCTGCCTATTCGGCCACCAAGTTCGCCTTACGCGGCTATTCCAGCGCACTCCGGCGGGAGTGGAAGGGGCGCGGCATTGCCGTCACCTATGCCGCGCCGCGCGCAACGCAGACCGATGCGGCGGCGGCCTTCACCGATCTCATCGCCAAGACCGGCATGCGGCTCGACGCCCCGGAGAAGGTCGCCGCCCACATCTGGCGGGCTGTGGAGGCTGGCCGCGATGCCGCCTACCCCGCCGGTCCCGAACGCCTGTTCGTGCTCCTCCAGCGCCTCTTCCCCAGGCTCATCGACCGCTCCCTCGCGCGCCCCAGCGCCTGAGCCCCACATCCGAACCATAAGGATAAAACCATGCGCGCAACCCTCTTCCTTGGCGCCCTGCTGTCCGCCGCCTTCACCGTTTCCGCCGGCGCCGCCCCCGCCGATGATCCTGTTCTCGGGCAGGTGAAGCAGATCCAGACCCGGTGGGAGACCATCAAGTTCACGGTGCCGGAAGGCGACAAGCAGACCGACCAGATGACCGTCCTCGGCGCCGATGCCGATAGCCTCGCCGCCAAGTATCCCGACCGGGTTGAGGTCCTTATCTGGGACGGCATCGTCACCAGCGAGCGCGCCTCTCTGGTCAATCCCATCTCGGCGCTGTCGCTCGCCACCCGCGCCCGCGACACGCTGGAGAAGGCGTACAGGATGAACCCGACCGTGCTCGACGCCGGCGCGCCGACCAGCCTGGGCGTGCTCTACTACCGGGTGCCCGGCTTCCCGGTGGCGTTCGGCGACAAGGCGAAGGCGCGCCAACTGCTGGAGCAGGCCACCAAGACCGCGCCCGACGGCCTCGACGCCTGGTATTTCTACGGCGATTTCCTGATGACCCAGGGCGAGTATGCCAAGGCCCGCGAGGCCTTCACCCACGCGCTCGCCATTCCCGTGCGCGCCGACCGGGCGCTGTGGGACGAAAATCGCCGGCTGGTCATCACCGAGAAGCTTGAGCAGATCAAGGCCAAGCACTGATGGCGAAGGACGCGCGGCCGCTCACAGGCGCGGCGCCAGGGGCGGCGGCGCTTTCCGGCCTTTGGCACTGGCTCGGCCGCCAGCTCGCCCGCCCCGAGGGGGGCGGGGGCGCGCTGGTGGGGCGGGCGATGTCACTCGCAAATCGCGAACCCTACCGGCTGGCGATCGAAGCCCTCGGCCCCGCCCAGAGACACCGCGTGCTGGAAATCGGCTTCGGGCCGGGGGCCGGCATCGCGGAACTGGCCGAGCGCGTTCCAGGCGGTCTCGTGGCAGGCATCGAGGGCTCGCCGGCCATGCTCCGGTTGGCGGCGGCGCGCAACCGCGATGCCGTCGCAGGCGGCCAGATCGAACTGGTGGACGGTGATTTCCGCGATCTGCCGTGGACCGACGGGAGCTTCGACAGGGTGCTCGCCGTCAACGTCGCCTATTTCTTCGATCCGGCGGGCATGGCGGCGTCCGAGATGCGGCGGGTGCTGAAGCCCGGCGGACTTGCGGTTCTCTATGTGACGGATCGATCCACCATGGCGCGCTGGCCGTTTGCCGGGGAGGACACCCACCGGACCTATGACGCGGCCGGGCTGCGGCGCCTCCTTATCGACGGGGGCTTCGGCGATGCCGACATCCGCATCGTGGGTCACCGCCTGCCATTCGGCGTCGATGGCCTGATCGCCGTCGCGCGGGCGGCGTGAGCGCTCACGCCGCTGGCAGCCAGCCGGCGTCAGGGAAGCGCATGGTCGCGGACCCGCCCGCTCCGGGATCGTTGGACAGGGTGAGATCGCCGCCGTGCGCCATCATGGTGCGCTCCACGATGGAGAGGCCGAGGCCAACCCCCTCCCGGCGCTCGCTGCGCACCCGCCCGCTGCGGCGGGCCTCGCGGTCCAGCACCTGCTCGGGAAATCCGGGTCCCTGATCGCGAACGATGATGGACGGCGCCGCGGTGATCTCCACGGAGATCAGCCCCCTGTCCGGCGTATGCTCGAGGGCGTTCTCGACCAGATTGCGCACCGCCCGGAACACGTCGTCCCGGCCGCCGGCCACGAGGACGGGGATATCCGGCGCGATCACCTCGATCATCCGGCCCCGGCCAACGATGCGGGGCGCCAGAAAGGCCGAGGCTTCGCGCGCCACTTCCCTCAGGTCCACGATCTTGCCCGCCTCGAGATTGAAGCGTCCGACCCGCGCGCGATCCAGCAGTTGCTCCACCAGCCGGGCCATGACGCCGAGGTCGTGCTCCAGGATGCGGGCGTGCGGGTCCTTCATGGTCGCAAGCTCGGCCTTCATCACCGCGAGCGGGGTGCGCAGCTCGTGCGCCATGTCGGCAACGAACTCCTCCTGCAGGCGATGGGCCTCCCGCAGGCGATCGAAGGCGGCATTCACCGTGCGCACGAGGGCGAGCAGGTCGTCCGGCAGGCCCTTCTCGGTCAGCGCTGCGGCACCCCCCGGCTGGATGGCCCGCGCCTCCTCCACCGTCTGCGAGAGGGGCGCGAGGGCGATGCGTACCACGATGACGTTGACCGCGAGGATGGCGAGCAGGAAAGGCAGCCAGATCCAGGCGATGTCCTTCATGAACTCGTGCAGCACCGATTCAAAGATGATGTGCCCCTTGGGAAACATCAGCTGCACATAGACCGGGACGGGCATGTCGGGGATGCGCGCGGACAGTCCGTAATATTCCCCCTCCTCCGCCTGTCTGGGGATCCAGAAATAGAGGGGGCGGTCGGTGCGGAACGAGGTGAAGCGTTCCGTCACCCCGGGGGAGGCGGCAACAATTTGGCCCTTGTCGTCGAGCACGACGTAGCGACCGGATTCGTCGGCAATGCGCTGGCGCGTCGTTGCATCCACATCGGCGGTGAGCTTGCCATCGACCAGGTGGATATCGTCCGCAATGTCGCCGATGAAGGCCTGCAGCGTGCCCTCGAAGAACAACGAATGGGTGTTGTGAAAGCGGGTGTAGAGGTAGAAGGCGCCGACCGCGACGGCAACGAGGCTCACGCTGACGAGGCCCAGCACGAGCCGGCCGAAAACGTCGCGGGGCCAAATCCTCACGGCCGAGCCTCCGCCAGCAGGTATCCGATGCCGCGCAGGGTGACGATCTCCCGGTTGGCGCCGGCACCGGAAAGCTTCTTGCGCAGCCGGTGGACCAGCACCTCGATGGCATTGACGCTGACTTCCTCGTCATAGCCGTAAAGCGCTTCCTCCAGCGCGGACTTCTGCACCACGCGTCCGGACGATCGCATCAGCATCTCCAGCGCGCCAACCTCGCGGCGGCTGAAGTCGATGGCCGTTCCGTCCACCATGGCCCGCCGCTCGGTGGGATCGAGGGCGATGTTGCCTTCCGCAAGGACCGTCTGGAAGGCGGTGCCCGGCCGGCGCAGCAGGGCCCGGATGCGAGCGATCAGTTCGTCCACGTCGAACGGCTTGCGCAGATAGTCATCGGCGCCCCGGTTGAGGCCCTGGACCACGGAGGCTTTGTCGTCCCGTGCCGTCAGCAGCAGGACGGGCGTTGAGGAACCGCGGCGGCGCAGTGCCTCGAGGAGGTCCATGCCGTCGCCGTCGGGCAGGCCGAGGTCGAGCACGATGCAGTCATACCCGGTGGTCTGGATGGCGGCGCGGGCGTCGGCGAGGGTTTCGAACGCGTCCGTTGCGAAGCCGGCGGCGCGCAGGGCACCGGCGGTCAGCCCGCGCAGGCGGGCATTGTCTTCAAGAATGAGAACGCGCATCACCGACCCAAGCAGTACCGCGCTCCGTTGCGCACGAATCCACCATGCTCCGCACTACGGCAATTCCGCGGCTGTGTCGGCTACCCTCGGGATCTTACGGAGGACATCACGGTAGGTGAGCCGCGACGATACGCGTCTTCAGCAGCTCATGGATCCAGGGATTGGTCTCGGCGATGGGGGCGGCCACCGAACCGGCCCATGGCCTGCGTCACGGCCGTGGGTGATGCGGGCGCCGGCCTCGGGAATCGGCAACATCGGGCCGTCGGCCGGACTTGCCGCCGCCGCACGTGCCTTTCCCGGCACGAACGCCCGCGCCATCGGCGTGGGCGTTCGATGGATGGTCAGCGCCAGGCGCGCACCTGCTGCCGCTGCTGGCCGAGCTGGGAGATACCCAGCTCCATCACGTCGCCTGCCTTCAGGTAGATGGGCGCCGGCTTCTGCCCCATGCCCACGCCAGGCGGCGTTCCGGTCGTGACGACGTCACCGGGAAGGAGGGTCATGATGCGGCTGATGTAGCTGACCAGATGGGCCACGTCGAAAATCATGGTCCGGGTATTGCCGGCCTGCATGCGGCGGCCATTCACGTCGAGCCACAGGTCGAGCGCCTGAGGATCGGGAACCTCGTCGCGCGTCACGAGCCAAGGACCGATGGGGCCGAAGGTGTCGAAGCCCTTGCCCTTGTCCCAGGTGCCGCCGCGTTCCAGCTGGTATTCGCGTTCGGACACGTCGTTCACGAGGCAATATCCTGCCACGTGCTCCAGCGCCCGCTCCTGCGGCACGTGGCGGGCAAGCGTGCCGATGACGATGCCCAGTTCCACCTCCCAGTCGCCCTTGGTGGAAGCTGGCGGCAGGACCACATCGTCGTTCGGCCCCACGATGCAGCTGGTGGCCTTGGAAAAGATGACCGGCTCGCTCGGCAGAGCCATGCCGGCCTCAGCTGCATGGTCCGCATAGTTCAGGCCGACGGCGATGAACTTGCCCACATGGGCGACGGGGCAGCCAAGACGCGGCGTCCCCTCCACGATCGGCAGAGCGGAATGGTCGAGCGCCGACAGGCGCGCGAGGCCGGCCGGCGAAAGCGCGTCGCCGGCGATCTCGCCGATTTCATGGGACAGATCGCGGATACGGCCACCGGCGTCGAGGAGCCCGGGCCTTTCCCGGCCTTCGGGTCCGAAGCGCAGTAATTTCATGGTGATCTCCTTTTCTTTGCCCGCAACCCTCGCGGTCGGCCTGCGCTCCCGGCGTCGCGGCAGCGCAGGCCCGCACCATCAGGCGAGGGCCGGCCGGAACCGGCGGGTCACCAGCGCGAGGGTGCCGAGGCCGCAGACGAGGATGATGGGCACCAGCAGCAGCATCACATCGGCCGGCGTGCTGCCCTGCGCCACCAGGACACCCGCAAGCAGGGGGCCTGCCATGGAGCCGAGGCGCCCGACGGCGACCACGACGCCCACGCCGGTGCCGCGGATTTCCGCCGGATAGCATTGGGGCGCGATGCCGTAGAGAATGGACTGCACGCAGAGCACGCCCACGCCCGCCAGTGTCACGGTGAAGAGCATGGTGGCGAGCGCCGGCTGGAGCAGGCCAAGCATGGCGAGGGCGGCCGCCACGAAGGCGAAGCTGGCGGCGATGGCGATGCCACGCTGGCGCCCGTCCAGCACCCGCCCGCCGATGAGGCTGCCGACCGCCCCGCCGAGGCTGTAGAGGATGAGGGCGAGCGAGGCTTCGCTGCGCGAGAAGCCCTGCGCCACCAAAAGCTGCGGCAGCCAGTTCATGAGCAGGTAGACCACCATCAGGCCGAGAAAAAAGGCGCTCCACAGCAGCAGGGTGGCGATCATCGCATCGGGCCGGAAGACCTCGGTCCACGGCGTCTTCTGGCCGGACGGGGCCGGCGCCATCTTCAGGGGCGGCAGGCCCATGTAGATGAAGGGCACCAGCAGCAGGGGCAGAATGCCGCCCACGAGGAAGATAGAGCGCCAGTCCCCGCCATGCAGATCGAGCAGGGCGACGAGGCTCGCCACTGCCGCGCCCAGCGGCATGCCGGCATACATGAGGGCGACCGCCCGTCCTTTCCGCTCCGGCCCGACCGCCTCGGAGGCGATGGAGACGAGGTTCGGCAGCGCGCCACCCAGCCCGACGCCGGTCAGGAACCGCAGCACCACCAGTGCCTCCACGGAGGTGGCCAGGATGGTCGCGATGGAGGCGATGCCGAAGGCCACCAGCGCGATGAGGAGGCCCGCGCGCCGGCCCCAGCGGTCGGCCGTGTAGCCCCCGATCAAGGCGCCGATCATCAGGCCCAGCGTGGCCGAGGAGAAGAACAGCCCCATCTGCTGGGGCGTCATGTGGAAGGCCGGCCCGATCTTGGGGGCGGCGATGCCCGCGGCCTGCAGATCGAAGCCCTCGATCACCGCGGCGAGCGAGACGTAAAGAAGCGCCCTGCTTCCGGCAGGGGTTGATTTCAGTTCGGCTGGCATTTGCTTTCCTCCCATCCGGTGCGGCCTGTTGCGGCCGCTGTCTCGTTCATCCGCCGATGGCCGGCAGGCCCCGCGGTTCGTCTGTGTGTGCTCCCGGTCCCGCGCGGGACCGGAAGCGGTGAACTTTCGTGAGGCGCCGTCAGGCGGCGGCCGTCGCCCGGGCGAGATCGAGGGCGACGTCGACGATCATGTCCTCCTGACCGCCGACCATGCGGCGGCGGCCGAGTTCGGCGAGGATGTCGCGGGTGTCGACGCCGTAGGTCTTCGAGGCGGCCTCGGCGTGGCGCAGGAAGCTGGAATAGACCCCGGCATAGCCCAGCGAGAGGCTTTCCCGGTCCACCCGCACGGGCCTGTCCTGCAGCGGGCGCACCAGATCGTCGGCGGCGTCCATCAGGATATTGAGGTCGCAGCCGGTGGCGATGCCCTTGCGGTTCAGCACGGCGATCAGCGCTTCCAGCGGCGCGTTGCCGGCACCCGCGCCCATGCCGGCGAGCGACGCATCCACCCGCACCGCGCCCGCCTCGATGCCCGCCACCGCATTGGCAACACCGAGCGTCAGGTTGTGGTGGGTGTGGACGCCGATCTCCGTCTCGGGCTTCAGCGCATCGCGGAGCGTCTTCACCCGAAGCGTATAGTCCTCCGGCAGCAGCGCCCCGGCGGAGTCGGTCACGTAGACGCATTCCGCGCCGTAGCTCTCCATCAGCTTCGCCTGCTCGGCCAGCTGCTCGGCCGGGATCATGTGCGCCATCATCAGGAAGCTCGCCGCATCCATGCCCAGTGCACGGGCCGCCTCGATGTGCTGGCGGGACACGTCGGCCTCGGTGCAGTGGGTGCACACCCGCACCGAGCGGGCGCCGGCGTCGTAGGCGGCCTTCAGGTCATGCACCGTGCCGATGCCGGGAATGAGCAGAACGGTGACGACCGCCCGGCTGCATTCCTCCGCAACCGCGGCGATCCACTCCAGGTCGTCATGGGCGCCGAAGCCGTAATTGAAGGTGGCGCCGGTGAGGCCGTCGCCGTGGCTGATCTCGATGGCGTCCACCCCGGCCCGGTCCAGCGCCCGGGCGATGGCGCGGGTAGTGTCGAGCGAATACTGGTGGCGGACCGCATGCATGCCATCGCGCAGGGTCACGTCCTGGATATAGAGCTTGTCCGGGTTGGGACGGGCCATCACGCGGCCTCCTTCGCGAGGAAACGGGCGGCCCAGCGGTCGGCGGAGACCAGGGCGGCCGAAGTCATGATGTCGAGGTTTCCGGCATAGGCCGGCAGATAATGGGCGGCGCCCTCCACCTCGAGCAGGATGGTGGTCTTGAGGCCAGTGACCGGGCCGACGCCGGGGATGCGGACCGGCGCGTTGTTCCCGATCTCCTCGAACTGCACCTTCTGCTTCAGGCGATAGCCGGGCACGTAGGCCTTCACGGTCTCGACCATGTCGAGGATGGAGGCCTCGATGGCTTCGCGCGTGCCGCCCTGGGAGAGGGTGAAGACGGTGTCGCGCATGATGAGCGGCGGGTCGGCCGGGTTGAGGATGATGATGGCCTTGCCGTGCTCGGCACCGCCCAACACCTTGATGGCCTTCGAGGTGGTCTCGGTGAACTCGTCGATGTTGGCGCGGGTGCCGGGACCGGCGGACTTCGAGGAGATGGAGGCGACGATCTCGCCCCAGATCACCCGCTCGGTGGCGCGGCGCACGGCATGGACCATGGGGATGGTGGCCTGGCCGCCGCACGTGACCATGTTCACGTTGGGCGCGTCGAGATTGGTCTCGCCATTGATGGCCGGAATGGTGAAGGGGCCGATGGCGGCCGGGGTGAGGTCGATGACCTTCTTGCCGTCCTTCTGCAGCACCGCATCGTTGGCGATGTGGGCCTTGGCGGAGGTGGCGTCGAACACCACACCGATCTCAGCGTAATTGGGCAGGCGGGTGAGGCCCGCGATGCCCTCATGGGTCACCGGCACCCCGAGCCGCGCCGCGCGGGCGAGGCCGTCGGACGTGGGGTCGATCCCCACCATGGCGCCCATCTCCAGATGGCGCGACATCCGCATGATCTTGATCATCAGATCGGTGCCGATATTGCCAGAGCCGATGATCGCGGCCTTGATCTTGGGCGTGCTCATGCCTGCGTCTCCGTGGTGGCGGGGGCTCCGATGGCGACCTTCACTGTGCCGAGCCCCGCGATGCGCGCCTCCAGCACATCGCCGGGAGCAAGGGGGACCATGGGGCCGAGGGCGCCGCTGAGAACCACGTCTCCGGCCTTCAGCGGCGTTCCGAGCCTGGCGCAGGTGCGGGCGAGCCACAGCACCGCGGTGAGCGGATTGCCGAGGCAGGCCGCGCCACCACCAAACGACGCGGCGGTACCGTTGCGGTTGAGCACCATGCCGAGGCCGGCGAGGTCCGTGTCCTCCAACCGGCGGATGGGAGCGCCCATCACGTAGACGCCGCTGGAGGCGTTGTCGGCGATGGTGTCCGAGATGCGGATGTCCCAGTTCTTGACCCGGCTGCCGACGATCTCGATGGCGGGGGCCACATAATCGATGGCGCGGCACACCTCGGTGGGGGTGACGTCCGCCGCCGCGAGGTCCGCCTTCAGCACGAACGCGACTTCCGCCTCGGCCTTCGGCTGGAGCAGGCGGGCGAAGGGCACTTCCTCGCCGTCGCAATATTCCATGTCGGCGAACAGAACGCCGAAGTCCGGCTGGTCGACGCCCAATTGCTGCTGGACGGCGCGCGAGGTGAGGCCGATCTTGCGGCCCACGAGCCGCCTCCCCTCCTCCACCGCCCGTTTGGTGTTGAGGAACTGGACCTCATAGGCGGCCTTCAGGTCGAGGCCGATCAGGTCCCGCACCGGCTCGCAGGGCGTCGCCGTGCGCACCGCCTCGGCCAGCCTTTCGGCGGCCGCGACAATTGCTGCTGCGCTCATCTCAAATCACCTTGAAAGAAATTCGAGCACCAGCGCGTTGAACGCGTCCGCGTGCTCCCACTGGGCCCAGTGCCCGCAATTTCCGAACACATGCAGCTCCGCCTTCGAGATGCCGGCAAGGAGACGCAGCCCGGCATCCAGCGGAACGAAGCGGTCGTTGCGCCCCCAGATGACGAGGGTGGGGGCGGAGATCTCGCCGAGGCGGGGGCCGAAATCGGGGAACTGCTTCGGGTTCGCCTCGAGGCTCTTGACGAAATTATCCAGATGATCGCGGCGCTTCAGCATGTTCTCGAGGCGCGTGCGGTAGAGGTCTTCGGTCAGATCATTGGGATCGAACACGAAGACCGCCATCATCGCCTTGAGGTTCTCGATGGTGGGCGTGCGATAGAGCGCATTCAGGAGCTTGATGCCCTCGGTGGGCATCGGCGCGAAGGCGCTTGCCCCGCCCGTGCCGCCACCCATCAGCACCAGCTTGCCGACCTTGCCCGGATGGTCGAGGGCGAAGGCGACGGCGCTGTGGCCGCCCATGGAATTGCCGAGGATATGGATGCGCTCCAGCCCCAGCGCCGCCACCACGCCCGCCAGCACCCGCGCATTGAGGTTGGAGCGCGAGCCGGTGGAGACGATGGTGTCGCTCTTGCTCCAGCCGGGACAATCCACCAGCAGCACGCGATAGCCCGCCTCCACCAGAGGCGCGATGTTGCGGTTGAAGTTGGCCCAGCCCGACGCGCCAGGGCCGGAGCCATGCAGCATCACGACGGTCTCGCGGGCATCGCCGGGATCGCAGTCGTTGTAATGGATGGAGAGTTCGCCGCCAGCCTCGGGCACGCGGACGAAGCGGCTGGTGCCCGCTTCCGTGAAGGGTTCGCTCATGCTCAGGATTCCAGGGGGCTGACGCGGCAAAAGGCGCCGTTCACATAGATCAGGGGCTCGCCACCCGGCGGCTCGGAGGCGTCCAGCACCTCGCACAGCAACGCGTGGTGGGTGCTCTCGTCGAACACCTTGACCACGCGGCAGTCGAAGGTGGCGAGCGCCCCCTCCAGCACGGGGGCGCCGGAGACGCGGGTCTGCCAGGTGCCATGCTCGAAGCGGGCGGGGCCGAACACGCCCTCCACCATCCCGGCGAACACCTTGGCGAGATGGGCCTGCCCGGCCGAGAGCACGTTGATGCACAGCGAGCCGCTGGCGAGGATCGCGTCGGCGGCGGCCACCTTCTTGTTGACCAGCACCACCATGCGGGGCGGATCGACGGTGACGGAGCACACCGCCGTGGCGGTGAGCCCGATCTTGGTCTCGCCGTCACACGTGGTGATGATGGAGACGCCGGAAGCGAGGTGGCGCATGCCGGTGCGGTGATCGTCCGGGCTGGCGGTGGGCAGGTGACGCAGGGTTTCGCTCGCCGCCCAGTCGAGTCGCTGGTTGATGTTCTGTGTGTTGGTGTTCTGTGTCATGGCCGGGGGCTCAGGCGCGCACGCCGAAAGGGTTGGCGGCGGGCATGGGATTGCCGAGCAGCTGACCGCCGAGGAGGTCGCCGATATTGTCCTGGTTCTGGGTGATGTGGTTGGCACCCACCAGGATGTCGCGCAGCTGACGCTGCATGGGATTGTTGAGCCAGACACCGCGCGTCGACGTCTTCTTGAAGATCATGTGGGCCGCTTCAAAGCATTCGCCGCCCGTGAACTGGTTGGTGGCGAAATGGCGGACGCGCACGTCGATGGGCACCAGCTCGCCACGCTCGGCATAGCTCCACGCCTCGTCGGTGTTGTGCAGGATGCGGGTTTCCGCCCCCAGGATCTTCGCGGTGGCCTCGCCGAGCCGTGCCTTGATGAAGGGGTCGTTCACCGCCGCGCCGACGGCCTGGTTCAGGTTCTGCCGCGGCCGCATGTGCTCGATGTAGAGATCGGCCATGCCGCGTGCCATGCCGACGATGACGGACGACACCGCCGCGTAGAACACGTAGAAAAACGGCATCTTGTAGAGGTTTTCCACGTGGCCGTGAGTCGCCTCGCCATAGGCGGCGATGACGTGGCTGCGATAGGCTGGCACGAACGCCTCGCGCACCACCAGCTTCTTGCTGCCGGTGCCGGCAAGACCCACGACGAACCAATCGTCGACGATCTCGAAATCGGATTTCTGCACCCAGAAGGAGCGGAACACCTGCTCGCCATTCTCCATGACGCGGCCGCCGAGGAAGGCGCCGCCTTCGGCATGGTCGCAGCCGCTGGAGGTGAGCCATTCGCCCTTGAGCACATAGCCGCCCTCCACCGCCGTTACGGTGCCGAAGGGAGCATAGGAGGAGGAGACGAGCCGGGTCGGGTCCTCGCCCCACAATTCATCGCCGCAGCGCGGATCGAGCAGGCCCACCTCGAACGGGTGGACACCGAGGACCATGACGTTCCACGCGCTGGAGGGGCAGCCGCGGGCGAGCTCCATCAGCACCCTGTTGAGCACGTTGGGGCTCGTCTCGTAGCCGCCCCAGCGCCGCGGCTGGAGGATGCGGAAAAAGCCGGCATCCTGGAATGCCTGAATGGTGGCGGCCGGCACCATGCGCGCCTTCTCCACCGCCTCCGCCTGCTCGCGCAGCCAGGGAATCATGGCCGTCGCGCGGGCGACGATCTCGGTTTCGGTGGGGGTGCAGCTCGATCTGTCCAACATGCTGATTCTCCTGGCGTTCCTCGCTGGGGTCGCGTGCACGCTGTCAGCGTGGCTCGGCGCTCATGACGCCGTAGCCGGCGATCCACTCGTTGATCGGGCGGTAATAGTCGCGGCGGGCGGTGTATCCGCCCCGCGCGGCGGCAAGGGCGGCGAAGGCCGCCACCCAGGTGCGCACCTCGTGTGTGGAGCGGCCGGCCTCGTGCGAGATATCCTCGATGCTGAAGTCGTCCACGGCATCGAGCTTTCCGCCAAGCAGCAGGTCGATGAAGGCCTGGTCCCATTCCGCGTTGAGCGGCGTCTGGGCGGAGAGTTCCGTGCCGTAGATCTTACCGGCGGCGATGGTGCGCGCCTGCCGCGCCGCGCGCGCCTCCGGCGTGGGGTTCCGGCCGCAGATGAGGAATTCCTCGATGGCTTCCGGCGCGCCTTCGAGCAGCGGCACCGGCGGCTCGTGGGAGAGGCCGCCCGTCCCGACGATGAGCACGCGCTTGTCAAGGGTGGCGATAAACTCGCCGACCACCTCGCCGAGGCGGCGTACCCGCCGATAGGGCGCAAAGGGGGGCGCCACCGAATTGATGATGATGGGGATCACCGGATAGCGGGTCAGGCTGCCGGTCAGTTCCTCGAGCGTCTGCGTGCAGCCGTGATCCACCTGAAGGCGGTGCGAGAGCGAGACGTCCACGTCATGGTCGAGGACGAAGCGGGTCAATTGGAGCGCGAGATCACGCGCCACCGAGAGTGAACCCGGCAACGTCATGTAATCGGCGACCGATTCCGCCGCCGTTGCGATGACGAAGGGGGGCATGAGATCGTAGAAGAGGCCGTTATAGTGGTCCGGCGCGAAGATCACGATCAGCTCGGGATCGAATGCTTCCACTTCGGCGCGGGCGCGGGCCAGCACGGCATCGACTTCCGCAATCACCTCCGACGCAGGATCGTTGAGGCCGCGCAGAGGCGTGTGCGAGAGGCACTTGAGCATGATGGTCATGATGGCTCCCTCGACCTTGGAAGCTGCGGGCCAACGACAGCGCGTGGCCAGCTCCCCCCTCCAGGTCGCTTTCTTCATTTTGAGTGGCTGCACTGTAGGGGCGGCCGAGGCGGAGACGGAACTTCAAACCACCCGAGTGTGCACCTGGTGCACATCGTTGATTTCAAATACTCTCCAGCGATAATTTGAAAAGCGTTGGAGAGATCCGCGCGCCACGAAGATTGAGGTTTGGCGCGCTTTTGCGTCCATTGCCGGGGGCGGCGTCCGGGCATCGCTCCATCGCACCGGGCGCTTTGCGCCTGGACTATGCTGGCGGGAAAGTCGGGGGCGAAACCAGATGGCGGAGGCAAGCCGCTACAAGAACGTCCGGGGCCTGAGCCGGGGGCTCGCGCTCCTCAATGCCCTCAACCGCACGGATGGGGGCGCGAACGTCGCGCGCCTTGCCGAATTGACCAAATTGCATCGCACAACCGTGCAGCGGCTGCTTGAGACGATGCAGACGGAGGGGTACGTCCGGCGCAGCGAGTCCGATGATCGTTACTGCCTGAACCTTCGGGTGCGCGAGCTGAGCGAGGGCTTTCGCGACGAGCACTGGATCTCCGCCCTCGCCTCGCCCTTGCTCGGGCAGTTGCTGCGGGAGGTGGGCTGGCCAACGGATCTCTGCACCTTCGACGTGGACGCCATGGTGGTGCGCGAGACCACCCACCGCTTCAGCAAGCTCTCCTTCCACCGCTCCATGATCGGCCGGCGCCTGCCGATGCTCCAGACGGCGAGCGGCACTGCCTACCTCGCCTTCTGTCCCGAAGATGAACGCGAACGCATCATCGATTTCCTCGCCCGACAGCCGCGGATGGAATGCCGGCTGGCCCGTGATCGGACGGCGGTGAACGATCTCCTCGCCCGGGTGGCGCAGCAAGGGTATGGCCACAACCACATGAACTGGACGGAAGAGCCGAAGATGGCCGGGATCGCGGTTCCGATCCGGGGGGCGCAAGGCCTTCTGGGCTGCCTCAGCGTCGTCTATATCGCGTCGGCCATGACGACTGCGGTCGCGGCCTCGCGCTATCTGGAATCGTTGCGCAAGGTCGTGAGATCACTCGAAGTCGAGACCATGAAGGCGGACGGTGTGTAGGGGATTCTGACCGGCAATCCGACCAGGTGAGAACGCCAACCCGGATTCAGTCTCCATTTCTTTCCAGCGCCGAGCCAAGCGCCGCCAGCAGGCCACGCGCCGTCTTTATATCTTCAGCCGGTATGGCGGCCGAAAGGGCATCGATCCACTTCGCCTGCGCCTTCATCAGCCTGCGATAAGCGTCAGCGCCTTGGGCGGTGGGGGCGAGCAGCTTGGCGCGGGCGTGCCGCGGATTAGGATGGTATGCCACGAGCCCGGCGCGCACCATGTCATCAGCGAGCCGCTGGACGTTCTGCCGCGTCTGTGAGAGACGCCGCGCCACATCGGCGACGGTCGCAGGCTCCTGGACGATCACCCCCATCACCTGCCATCGCGCAGCCGTCAGACCAAAGGGCGCGCTGAGTCTGTTGCCGGCCTCGACCAGCCGGTTGCCAGCTTGGAGGATGTCCCAGACCAGGCAGCTCAGTTCTTCGTTCTTTCTGCGATCCAGGACGCCCTCCCCATCACATATGCACGTTGACAACAGGTTGTCATGTATGTGATTGACAACATGCTGTCAATGAGAGCCCCATCCATGACTCCCGCCGAACTCGTGCGATCCCTCTATGAGGATTGCCTCAATCCGCGCCGCCTCGATCGCCTGCCGGAATATTTGTCGGACACCTTCGTGGGGTCCAATGGCGAACAGGGCCCGATCGGGTTTCGGCAGACTGTCGAACGGATGGTCGCAGCCTTTCCCGACCTACGCTTCGAAATCGAGGATCTGTTTGAAGCTGACGAAAAGGCCTGCGTCCGCTGGCGTTTTGAGGCGGCGCAGCTTGGGCCGCTGTCCGGCTTCGCCCCGACCGGAAAGGTTGCGGTTCAGCAGGGCATTGCCATTTACGAGGCCAGCCAAGGCAAGCTCACGCGGGCATGGTTGCAGGTGGACCGGCTGGGCGTTCTCATGCAGATCGGGGCCGTGAAGCTCGGATGAAGCGTGCGGCGGAAAAGCCCCTCCATCCCCCTACGCCGTCACCTCCAGCCGCGCCCGCAGCAGCACGCCGGCGACTGCGACACGCAGCCCTTCCACCTCGTCCGCGAGTTGGGCGGTCCGTTCCCTGTGCCGGGCCCTTTGCCCACGAGCATCATCGCCGCCAACCCGTATGCGGCAAGCGGGGAGAGCAGTCCCGGCTTGAACCGGAACATGGCGAGCGCGGCCGCTGCTGCCAGCGCGCGAACAGCGCCGGCCAGCGTGTCGTCGATGTCAGGCGGTCCCGTATTGCTTGATCTTTGCGTAGAGACTGCTGCGCGAGAGACCCAACAGTCTGGCCGCCTCCTGCTTGTTGCCGGCAGCCTGTTTTAGCGCGTCGGCAATCATGGAGCGCTCCAGCCTTGCGACGGCGCCGGCGAGATCAAGCACCGGCGATGCCTCGCTCTCGTCCGCGACGGATGGGAGAACGTCCGCGACATGGCTCGCCTCGATCCGCGCGCCATCGCTGCGGACATAGATCTGCTCGATGACGTTGGACAGCTCGCGCACATTGCCGGGCCAGTCGTGGCGCGCCAACCGCGCGACGGCGGCCGCCGTCAGCGGACGCACGGTCACGCCGAATGCGGCGGCGGTCTGCTCGCTGAAGCGGGTGGCGAGCAGTTCCACGTCTCCCGCCCGCTCGCGCAAGGGCGGCAGGTGGATGGGCAGCACGTTGAGCCGGTAATAGAGATCCTGCCGGAACGTCCCCGCACGCACCATGTCGGCCAGCGGGCGGCTGGTGGCGGCGATGATCCGCACGTCCACACGCGACGGCTGGTTGGAGCCGACGGGCTCCACCTCTCCATCCTGCAGCGTGCGCAACAGCTTCGCCTGCAGGGCGAGCGGCATGTCGCCGATCTCGTCGAGAAACAGCGTGCCCTCATGGGCGATCTGGAACTTGCCCGGCCGCGGCTGGCGGGCGGCGCCGGTGAAGGCGCCCGGCGCGACGCCGAAGAATTCCGCCTCCAGCAGGTTCTCCGGCACGGCCGCCACATTGATGGCCACGAATGGCCGGCTCATGCGCTTGGAGGCGGCGTGGATGGCATGCGCGGCCATTTCCTTCCCCGTGCCGGTCTCGCCCAGGAGCAGCACGGCAGACCCGACCTCGCCCGCCCGGCGCAGCAGGCGCGCCAGTTGCCGCATGGCGGGGCTCGCGCCGAGGATATGCTCGGCGGTGAAGCGGACGGCCCGCTTGGCGGAGAAGGCCTGCTCCATCCGCGCGAGGCGCGACTGCATCTGATGAAGCCGCTCGGCGATGGGCTTGAGATAGGGAATGCTGTCCTTCAGGGCGAAAGCGATGGCACCGATGATCGCGCCCGTCTCGTCCCGCAGAGGCAGCCGCGTCACCAGAAGCCAGCGATCGCCGTACTGGATGATGTCCAGGGGATGGGGCTGGCCGGTCTCCACCACCTCGCGCATCCGGCTATGGGGGATGACGCGCTCGATCTCCTGCCCCACGAGTTCGGCAAGGTCCGGCTTGCCGAGTAGCGCCAGCTGGCCTTCGCTGAACCAGACGACCCGGGACTCGCGATCGACCAGGGTCGCCCCGTCGATCATGCCCTCCACCACGCCCAGAAGGGCTCTGGCAGATGCGAAGCATTCGTCGGTGATGGTGGTCATGGCGGCCATCCGGAGGATGCGTGTCCAATTATCTGGAAAGCTCTGTCGCTCAACTGGACATCAGCCGGAGCGCCGGCTGTCAACCGTCGATGTAAGCCCCGGGCCGCCTGATGCTGTCAATGCCGCGGCTGACGCGTCCGGATTGTTGGACAAAAACGGCATTGAGCTTGGCCGGACAGCCCGCGCAACGCCTTGATTTTGCGACCTCCGCGCCTCGCCCTCTCCGCTGGCACGCGCCTTGCGCAGGAAAAGTCAAAACAGATCGCCGGCACTGGCGGGCGCGCAAGACATCGGGATGAAATGCAGCCGAAGAGGATCGCCGTCATTGGCGCCGGCCTGATGGGCCATGGCATCGCGCAGGCGTTCGCTGGCGCCGGGCTGCCTGTTTCCATTCACGACGCGGATCCGGCGCGGCGCGCCGGCATTCCCGACCGCATCCGCAAGAGCCTCGACGAGCTGGGAGCCGACCCCGCCACTGCCGACCGGGTCACGCCCGCCGACACGCTCGCCGCGGCGGTTGCCGGTGCCAACGTGATCATCGAGGCGGTGCCGGAAGATCTTGAGCTGAAGAAGCAGGTGTTCGCCGAGATCGAGGCCGCCGCCCCGCTTCACGCGCTGATCGCCAGCAACACCTCGGTCATTCCCATCACGCAGATCATGGCGGGGCTCACCCACCGGCGACGGGCCATGGGCACGCACTGGTGGAACCCGCCGCACCAGATCCCGCTCGTGGAGGTGGTGCAGGCGGAGGATACCGGCGAGGACGAGGTCGCGGCCATGATGGCGCTCCTTGCCGGCATCGGAAAGAAGCCGGTGCATGTGCGCCGGGACGTGCCCGGCTTCATCGGCAACCGGTTGCAGCACGCCATGTGGCGCGAGGCCATCGCGCTGGTTCAGGCTGGCGTCTGCGATGCCGCGACCGTGGACGAGGTAGTGAAGGAGAGCTTCGGCCGGCGCCTTGCGGTGCTGGGGCCGCTGGAGAATGCCGACCTTGTCGGCACGGACCTGACGCTCAGCGTCCACCGCTATGTGCTTCACGATCTCGATCGCACGCCCGGCCCCCTTCCGCTACTGGAAGAGCTGGTCGCCGCCGGCCGCCTCGGCATGAAGTCCGGCGGGGGCTTCCGGGACTGGACCGACGCGGAAGCGCAGGCGGTGCGCACGCGCCTTGCGGACCATCTGCGCCGGTTCGAGGTTCACGACACATGAGAGAGCACGCCATGAAAGGCCGCAACGCCATCGTCACCGGTTCCACCTCCGGCATCGGACTCGCCATCGCGCGGGCTCTTGCCGCCGAGGGCTGCAACGTGATGCTCAACGGGCTCGGCGACGCAGGCGAGATCGAGACTGTCCGCGCGGATCTCGCCGCGTCCGCCGGTACGAAGATCGGCTATCACGGGGCCGACGTGAGCCGGCCGACCGAAGTCCGCGCGCTGGTTGCGGCGGCACGCGCGGAAATAGGCCCGGTGGACATCCTTGTGAACAATGCCGGCATCCAGCATGTCTCGGCGCTGGCGGACTTTCCGGATGAGCAGTGGGACCGCCTCGTCGCGGTGAACCTCTCCGCGGCCTTCCACGCGAGCAAGGCGGTCATCGGCTCCATGACGGAGCGGCGCTTCGGCCGCATCGTCAACATTGCCTCTGTGCTCGGGCTCGTCGGCGCGCCGCACAAGGCCGCCTACGTCGCCACCAAGCACGGCCTCGTGGGGCTCACCAAATCCATCGCCATCGAGGTGGCGGAGACGGGCGTCACCTGCAACGCCGTCTGCCCGGGCATGGTGATGACGCCCATCATCGAGATGCAGGTGGCCGACCAGGCGAAGGTCACGGGCCTGTCGCCCGAGGACGTGGTGAAGGAGGTGTTCCTCCAGAACCAGCCCATCCGGCGCCCCGTGACGGCGGAGGAGATCGCCGGCGCGGTCGTGTTCCTGTGCTCGCCGGCGGGCTCGGGCGTCACGGGCACGACGCTGGCGGTGGATGGCGGCTACGTCGCCCGCTGAGGTGTGCGAGGCGCGCGTCGACGCGTTCAGTGCGGATCAGACAAACAAAAGATCAGGCAAACATAAAGCAGGGAGAAACCGCATGAAGGGTCTCATGGTTGCCGCGGCGATCGGCACGGCTGTCGCCGGGCTCGCTGGACCGGCCTCGGCGCAGATGTCGGACGGCAAGATCAAGATCGGGCTCCTGTCCGACCTCGCCGGCGTCTATTCCGACATCAACGGTGAGGGCTCGGCCCAGGCGGCGCGGCTCGCGGCGGAAGAGTTCGGCAACGCCATCAACGGCGTGCCGGTAGAGATCATCGTCGGCGATCACCAGAACAAAGCGGACGTGGCGGCGAGCCTCGCCCGCAAATGGATCGACACCGAGCAGGTGGACGTGATCGCGGACGTGCCCAATTCCGCCGCCGCGCTGGCCGTGCAGGCCATCACCAAGGAACGCAAGCGCATCTTCCTCATGTCCGGCCCCGGCTCGGTGGACCTCACCGGCAAGGCGTGCAGCCCCTACGGCTTCATGTGGACGTGGGACACCCACTCGGTCTCCTCCGCCACCGCCCGCGCGCTGGTGAACAAGGGCGACAAGAGCTGGTTCTTCATCACGGCCGACTATGCCTTCGGCCATTCGCTGGAGGAGGAGGCGTCCAAGACGGTGAAGGCCATGGGCGGCACCGTGAAAGGCGGCGTACGCGTGCCCCTCGCGACGTCCGACTTCTCCTCCTTCCTGCTGCAGGCGCAGGCCTCCGGTGCCAAGGTGGTGGCCCTCGCCAATGCCGGCGGCGACACCATCAATTCGGTGAAGCAGGCGACCGAGTTCGGCCTGCCGCAGGGCGGCCAGACGCTCGCCGGCCTGCTCCTCAACATCAACGACATCCACGCGCTGACGTTGCCGGTGGCGAAGGGCCTCATCCTGTCCAACTCGTTTTATTGGGACATGAATGACGAAACCCGCGCCTGGTCCAAGAAGTTCGAGGAGAAGACCGGCCGCAAGCCCTCCATGAACCAGGCGGGCGTCTACTCCGCGGTCCGGCACTATCTCCAGGCGGTGAAGGAGCTCGGCACGGATGACGCCGACAAGGTGGCCGCCAAGATGCGCGCCACGCCCGTGACCGACATGATGATGAAGGACGCGAAGATCGGCGAGAACGGGCGCGTGTTCAACAACATGTACCTGTTCGAGGTGAAGAAGCCCCAGGATTCGAAGGGCCCCTGGGACTATCTCACCCTCCTTGAGACCGTGCCCGGCACCGAGGCCTACATCCCGGTCAAGGACAGCGGCTGCCCGCTCGTGAAGTAGCCGGAGAACACTCGAACAGATGCGCGGCGCCATCGTCGGGGTCTGGAAGGCGAAGCCGGACCAGCATCGCGGATGACTTCGTCGGTCCTGCCCAGGGAGGTGAAGGCAGCCACCGAGGCGCACTGCCGAACGAGGATCTGCACCGCCGCATCGCCAGTTCGCGGCGGTGCTGGACCCTACGTTCGGTGTGGGTGAGGTGGTTCATCGGGGCGGGCGGTTATCTGGTCACGCGCATGTTTGTCTCAGGCGCGGCCCCACGGAAATGGCCGAGCACGGAGAAGTCAGCTTCTTGTCTTGAGGCGCTCGGTGAGCTGCAGCATCTGGCGCAGCAAGGTGGAGCCGTCGTTGCGGCGGTGGCTCAGGATGATCGGGCTCGAGAAGGGCTCGTCGAGGTCGAGGAAACGCACATCGCCGCGCCCCAGCCGGCGGATCGAGGCCGGCACCACGCAGATGCCGGCGCCCGAAGCCACCAATCCCAGCGCGGTCTGCACATCGCGCGCCTCCATGCCGATGCGCGGCGTGATACCGGCATCGCGGTAAAAGGACAGCACCTGATCGGCATAGCTCGGGCGCGGCGAGTGAGGATAGAGGATGAGCGGCTCGGCCTCGACGTCCGCGAGCCGCGGGCGCACTTTCGCCCCTGCCATCTCGTGCGACGCGCAGACGGCGATGCACAGCGTTTCCTCCCGCAGCACGTCGCGCACCAGCGCATCGTCCTCGAAGCGCAGGCGGCCGAAGCCCACGTCGATGCGCCCGTCCTTCAACGCGGCGATCTGCTCGAGCGTCGTCATCTCCATGAGTTGCACCTGCACCTCGGGTGAAAGGATGCGGAACTCACGGATCAGCTCCGGCAGCGCGTCGTAGAGCGTGGACGCGACGAAGCCGATGTTGAACTGGAAGACCAAGCGCATCCCGATGCGCCGCGTGGTGGCCTTCATTTCCTCCACCCGCTGGAGCAATTGCACGCTCTGCTCGAACAGATGGCGGCCAGCCTCGGTCAGGGTCAGCGGCCTCCCGCGATCGAGCAGGCGCACGCCCATTTCCTCCTCCAGCTGCTGGATCTGCCGGCTGAGCGGCGGCTGGGCCATATTGAGCTTCTCGGCCGCGCGGCTGAACGAGCCTTCCGCTGCGACGGTGGTGAAGTAGCGCAGATGCCGCAGGTCCATGTCCCGCCCCGTTTCGATACCTGAGAAGTATGGTCGCCGCGCCAACCCACTCAATTCAGCGCTATTTTTGCCCGATACCCCGCCGTTCGCATCGTCTTACATACCCTGAAAGTATGAATATACACTCATTTGGTCTTAGCCCACCGACCTCTTGCGCCGTAGTTTGCCGCGCAGGGAAGAAACGTCCGGACGGAGGTGCCGAAGGCCCCCGACTGGAACACTGCGCGGCCGAAGCCGTGGGAGGGCCATGTTCGCCAACCGCATCGCCACGTCCGGCTTTCGCGCCATCGACCGGGACGGATATGCCCGCGGGCGCGAGGCCATCCTCTGGGCGATCGCCCCGCACGCAACCATCACCGCCGGCGCCGAGACACCCGCGACGCCGCAGGCCATGGCGTCGGAGCCGAATGCCGGCATGTCGGGCTCACGGCTCGCCGTCTTTTTCCCGCCGTGCATCTCTTCGCCGCCGAACTGCGCCGAGACATAGCCACCTCCTTTCCAAAACGTCAGAACATCTGAGGAGACCCCATGCCAACGCCCACTGCCGTCACACGGGACATCAAGGACATTATCGACGCTGGGTCGATGACCGGCCGCCGCTGGGCGGTCGTCGTGCTGTGTTTCCTGATCGCGCTGCTCGACGGCTTCGACACCCAGTCGATCGCCTTTATCGGCCCCGCGATCGCGCAGGACTTCGGCATGAAGGCGGCGGACATGACCTGGGTCATCACCGCATCCATCATCGGCATGACGCTCGGCGCGATCGGCCTCGGCAGTTTCGGCGACAAATTCGGGCGCCGCAGGGCCATCCTCATCGCGGTGTTCCTGTTTGGAGTGTTTTCGCTGATGGGCGCTTACGCCACCTCGCCCACCCAGATCATCGTGTTGCGCTTCCTTATCGGCATCGGCATGGGCGGCGCGACGCCCTCCTTGCTGGCGCTCGCCGGCGAATACAGCACCTCCTCCAAGCGCGGCCTCATGATCACCGGCGTGCTGCTCGGCCTGCCTGCCGGGGCCATGCTGGGCGGCCTCATCGCGGCGAGCTGGCTGCCGGTGCTCGGCTGGCGCGGCATCTTCCTGCTGGGCGGCGTGGTGCCGCTGGCGCTGATGGTCGTGATCTACTTCCTGCTGCCGGAATCCCCGGCCTATCTCGTCTCCCGCAAGCAGAATGATGGCCAGAACCAGGCCCGCAAGCTGATCGAGCAGATGACCGGCCAGAGGATCCCCGACGGCGTGCGCCTCGTGAACCCCGCCAAGGTGACGCACGGCGCCTCCATTGCAGGGCTGTTCGAGAGCCGCTACCGCAACGTGACGCTGGCGATCTCGGCCATCTACCTGTTCAACTGGATCGCGTGGTTCCTGCTGCTCCAGTGGCTGCCCACCGCGCTCACGACGCTGGGCCTCGAGAAGGCGCAGGCGGCCTACGGCACCGTGACTGTCAACGCCGCCTTTATCGCCATGGCGCTGCCGCTCTCGGCCTTCCTGCCCAAGGTGGACGCCCGCAAGCTGCTGGTGTGCATGTTCCTCGTGGGCATCGGCGTCGCGATTGGCCTCGGCCTTGCCGGCGACCGCTGGCCGGTGGTGTTCACGCTGATTGCGCTCGCCGGCTTCGGCATCGGCGGCCAGCAGCTCGTGCTCAATTATCTGATCGCCAATGCCTATCCCACCCAGCTTCGCGCCACCGCCACCGGCTGGGGAATCGGAATCGGCCGCTCGGGGGCCATCGTCGGCTCCGCCATCGGCGGTCAGCTTCTGACGGGCGCGGGTCCCTCCGGCTACTTCATGGCGCTCGCCATCCCGCTGACCATCGCCGCGCTGGCCACCCTCACGGTTCGTGCATCCGGCGAGGAGCAGGGTGTTCCGGTGCCGGCCGCCCACTAGAGGACGGCCAATCCGATTGCAGCGCAATCACCACCCCGGACGGGCCGCGGCATTCAAGCCGCGGCCATCAATCGGAAAGTATCAATCTCAATTTCAGGAAATAATTCAGCAGCACAAATTCAGTCCGACATCTTTTCGCACATCGAGATTCACTCATCCGGGCCATTCGCCCGCTGCCATTCCTCTCCGATGACCCAGGAGCAAGACCGTGCCCGAGGCTGTGAGAGTCGTTGATATCGAAACCTTCCTCGTCGACCTGCCGACCATCCGCCCGCACCAGCTTGCCATGACGACCATCCACCAGCAGACGCTGATGATCGTGCGTCTGCGCATGTCGGACGGCATCGTCGGCATCGGCGAGGGCACCACCATCGGCGGCCTCGCCTATGGGCCGGAGAGCCCCGAGGGGATGAAGCTTGCCATCGACACCTATTTCGCGCCGATCCTGAGGGCATGCGATGCGCGCCGCATCGGCCGCACCATGGCGACCATCGGAACGTGCGTGCAGGGCAACCACTTCGCCAAGTGTGCGGTGGAAACCGCCCTGCTCGACGCCATGGGGCAGAGGGTCGGCCTTCCCCTCTCCGAATTGCTCGGTGGACGTCAGCACGACCGCCTTCCGGTGGCCTGGACCCTCGCCAGCGGCGACACCGGCCGCGACATCGCCGAGGCGGAGGAGATGCTGGCGCGGCGTCGGCATAACATTTTCAAGCTCAAGATCGGCAAGGGCGACCCGCGCGCCAATGTCGCCCATGTGGCCGCCATCAAGAAAGCGCTCGGCGCACGCGCCTCGGTGCGGGTGGACATCAACCAGGCGTGGTCCGAAGCCACCGCCTCCGCCATGTTGCCACTGCTCGCGGAGGCCGGCGTCGATCTCGTGGAGCAGCCCGTCGCGCTGCGCAACAGCGCGGGCCTCGGCCGCCTCGCCCGCGAGAGCTCGCTCGCGATCATGGCGGACGAGGCGCTGACGGGCCCGGAGACCGCCTTCGCCCTCGCCGCCCAGGCCGCCGCAGACGTATTCGCGCTCAAGGTGGAGCAGTCCGGCGGGCTGTTCGCCGCCGGACGCGTCGCCGCCATTGCGGAAGCGGCGGGCATCGGCCTTTATGGCGGCACCATGCTGGAAGGGGGTGTCGGCACCGCCGCCTCCGCGCATCTGTTCTCCACCCTTGGCAACATGGAATGGGGTACCGAGCTGTTCGGCCCCCTGCTGCTGACCGAGGATATCCTTGAGACCCCGCTGGAGTATGCCGATTTCGGCATCACCGTGCCTACGGGGCCGGGCCTCGGCATCACGCTCTGCGAGCAGCAGGTCAACCGTTTCCGGCGCGACCGCGCGGAGCGCTCCCTTCACGTCGTCGCGGGCGCCCGGTAGACGCGCCGGACGCTTCTCCCGCCTGCCCCATCAAACCAAAACACCAGGAAACGCTATGCCCGCCAATCTCATCCCCGATTCCCAGAAGAAGGAACTCGCCGCCCGCGCCGTCGGCGCCGGGACCGACATGGGCAATGCCCGCGTCAAGCAGGTGTCGGAGCAGCTTTTGTACCGCATCATGCAGGTGATCGACGAGTGCGACGTGTCCATGGACGAATTCTGGGCCGCCGTTGGCTTCATCGGCCGGGCGGCGAAAAACGACGAGCTGGGCCTCATGGTGCCCGGTGTCGCCCTTGAGCACTTCCTCGACCTCAGGCTCGACGAGGCCGAGCGCCTCGCCGGACTCTCGGGCGGCACCATGCGTACCATCGAGGGTCCGCTCTATGTCGCAGGCGCCCCGCTCTCCAAGGGCGAGGCGCGCATGGATGATGGCTCCGACGCCGGCGAGGTCTTCATCATCGAGGGGCAGGTGACGGACGAGGACGGCGCGCCCATCGCCGGCGCGATCGTCGATATCTGGCATGCCAATTCCAAGGGCGGGTACTCCTTCATCGACGGCGAGCAGGCGCCCTACAACCTGCGCCGCCGCATCGAGACCGACGCTGACGGCCGCTACCGTGCCCGCACCATCGTGCCGAACGGCTATGGCTGCCCGCCGGAGAGCGCCACCCGTCAGCTCATGACGGCTTTCGGCCGCCATGCCGAGCGCCCCGCCCATGTGCACTACTTCGTGTCGGCGCCTGGTCATCGCCAGCTGACGACCCAGTTCAACTTCACCGGCGACAAGTATCTCTACACGGACTTCGCCTTCGGCACGCGCGATGAGTTGGTGGTGTCTCTGGAGCGGGTCGATACGCCGGATGAGATCCATGCCGCGGGTCTCAACGGTCCCTTTGCCCGTACGCGCTTCGACGTGGTGCTGGTGAAGGACAACGCCAACGCCCCGCAGACGGTGGTTCACCGCGACCACGTTCCCGCGCACTGATGACACCGGCCGGTGCGCGCCGGCCGGTACCTTTCCAATACGGCTGGCCCGCCGCAACGGGCCTCCACAGGAGGACAGCCATGGCAGATCCGACCCCCGCCCGGCGCTTCGAGGGCAAGAGCGTCATCGTCACCGGCGCCGCGCAGGGCGTCGGCATGCAGGTGGCGCTGGACGCCGCCGACGAGGGCGCGCGCCTCGTGATCGTGGATCGCTCTTCCATCGTGCGTGAGATCGCGCAGCAGATCGAGGCGGTGCACGGCGCGGGGCGCGTCGTGGCCATGGAAGAGGATCTGGAAACCTGGGCCGGCAATGAGCGCGTGATGGCACGGGCCAACGAAACGTACGGCGCGATCGATGTGCTGGTGACGAACGTGGGCGGCGCCATCTGGATGCAGCCGTTCCAGGAATTCGACGAGCGCCAGATCACCGCCGAGATCAGCCGCTCGCTCTTCCCCACCCTGTGGGGCTGCCGCACGGTGCTGCCCTATCTTCTGGCGCAGAAGCGCGGCTCCATCGTGAACGTCTCCTCGATCGCCACCAAGGGCATCAACCGCATTCCCTATTCGGCCTCGAAGGGCGGCGTGAACGCCCTCACCGCGTCGCTGTCGTTCGAGCTCGCCGGCACCGGCATCCGCGTGAATGCGGTGGCGCCCGGCGGGGTCTCCGCGCCGCCGCGTCGCATCCCCCGCGGCACCGACGTGCCGTCCGAGCAAGGCAAGGCGTGGATTCAGGAGGTGGTAGACCAGACCGTTCGCTCGACCCATCTCGGCCGCTATGGCGAACTCCGAGAGATATCCGCCGCCATCCTGTTCCTTGCGTCCGACGAGGCCTCCTACATCACGGGAACCGTGCTGCCGGTCGGCGGAGGCGACCAGGGGTGAGCAGACGGATTGCATCTCCCCTCGTGCCCGCCGTCGCAGGGGCCGGCGATGCGCCAGGCCCGCCGCTCGGCGGTGAGGCCGGACGTGTCCTTGTCGCGGGCCATGACTCAGCGTTGTCCTTCGGGACACGGACAGAAGGCTGAAATCCACTTCCGCTTCGCGGATGCCCTGCGTGCCGAAGCGCCGGCGTGCGAGCGCCTCGTTGCAGAGATCGAACGTCTCGCGGCCCCCCGGGGTGACTTGGGCTATCCGCAGCCGCCTTTCCCCATGACACGGTGGCAGGCAAGCCAATCCGCCCTCAAGCCGCCACCGAGCCCTTGCGCCTCGCCGCCTCGACATCGCGCACCGGCGGCGCGCCGGCGAGGCGCCCCGTCGTACGAGAGACTCCCGACAGACGCTTGCCGGGCACGGTTCGGCGGTATCGGAAGGTAATTCGTTTCGGAAGCGGAACAATACGCCCCGCCAAGCGTCTCCTCACCGCCTTCAGGCCCACCGATGGGGACGGAAAATGCGCTTTGCCGTGCGATCGAGCCTTGAATACGACGTGAAGTCTCCCGCCGTATTCATTCTGAATGTCGAGGCTGCCGCGCTGCATCGCCAGCGCATCATTGTCGAAAGCCTCAGCCTCAACCCCGCATTCGCCATCGAGCGCTTCGCTGATGACGAGGGGGGAAGCCGGTTCATCCGCGTGAACGCCTCTCCCGGGCCATTTCACGTCAGCTACCACGCCGTCGTCGAGGTTGACATGATCGACGAGGCGCCCGAAAGCATCCAGGAGCTGCCGGTCGGCGACCTCCCGCTCGACATCATGCCTTATCTGTATCCAAGCCGCTTTTGCCAGTCGGACCAGCTCGGCCGCTTCGCCCGCCGCGAGTTCGGAGAGATCGAACCCGGCCACACCCGTGTGACGGCGATCTGCAACTGGATCCACGAGCACGTCGACTATGTCCGCGGCTCCAGCGATTCCCAGACCTCGGCGTATGACACCATGGTCTTGCGGGCCGGTGTGTGCCGTGACTTCGCCCACCTCGGCATCACGTTCTGCCGTGCCCTCAACATTCCCGCCCGCTTTGCCAGCGGTTATGCGTGGCAGCTCGATCCGCCCGATTTCCACGCGGTGTTCGAGGCCTATCTCGGCGGACAATGGTATCTGTTCGACGCGACACGGCAGGCCGCCCTTCAGGGCCTGGTCCGCATCGGCGTGGGTCGTGACGCCTCGGACGCGGCATTCGCGACGATCTACGGCGATGCTGAGTTCAAGGGTATGTCCGTCGGCATCGACGCCGTCGACAAGAACGCCGAGGACGAAGAGCCAACCACTCGCGCCGTTGGCGTGGCCTAGAACGGGACAGGCACCTGTCATACGCAAAAAATCAAATCATACGGATTGGCAGACAATAATATATTGTCTGTCGAGCAAGTGGACTGCGATGGGCCGGCGCATCTTCATGTGAGATGCCGGCCCCTCCCCTCGCCTTTCTCCAAATGGACTTCGCTCCACTCCGCCATGCCCAGTTCGCCTGGATGCGGAAAGAGGACGGGCGTCAGTCGAAGAGCCGCGCGCGCGGGCGGATGGCCGTCGAAGCTTTCTATGGCGCGGAGCAACGCGCCAAGCGCCTGAGGATCCGCACCCGCCGGTGCTCACCATCAAGCCAACACATCTGAGTGACGCCAACAGACGGCTATCGACGCCCAGGGACGCGGCCGCTCGGGCCGCGATGTGGCCGGTTTGCGTTCGGAAGCACTTCCCCCTTGCGGAGAATGGCGTGATCCGGTAGCCCTACTAAGAAGATATAAAACTTACTCACGAGTTTTGTCGCCACCTTGGACTGCAAAACCGATGAGTGCGTATGGGGAGGAATGGGTATGGTTCGGACGGAATCGGCAAGAGGCGTCCTGCTTCGAGGCGCCGCCACAGTGCTCGCGCTGCTGCTCGGCCCAAGTGGCGCGGCCCTGGCCCAAACGCCGGTGAAGATCGGCGTCGTGGAGGGGCTCAGCGGACCGCCCGCCATCGTTGATTTCGGCGAGAGCTATCTGCAGGGCATCAAGCTCGCGCTTGAGGATTACAAGACCAAGGGCGGGAAGACACCCATCGAGCTGGTCGTCTACGACGACGAGGCCAATCCCCAGCGCGCCGTGTCCGTAGTACAGCGCCTGATCCAGAACGACGGCGTCGCCGGCGTCATCGGCACGGTCTCCAGCGGCAACGTCATGGCGTTCGCCCCAGTGCTCCAGCGCGCCGGCGTGCCGCTCATTGCCGGCCCGTCCGCAGCCACGGACATCACCACGAAATTCATCGACCAGAAGCCGAGCTTCATCTTCCGCTGCTCGATGATCGAGAAGTACCAGATCGACGCGATCCTCGACTGGGCGGTGAAGAACTACAAGAAGATCGGCCTTCTGCATTCCACCACCGGCTACGGCAATTTCGCCGCGCAGGAGGCCACGGCCGGCCTCAAGGCGCGCGGGGTGGAGCTCGCCGCCGTCGAGGCCGCGGCACCGGGTGTCAACGACCTGACTCCGCAGATGATCAAAATGCGCGATGCCGGCGTCGATCTCATCCTGCACTTCCACGAGTCGTTCGAGCTGCCATACCGTCCGCTGCCGCGGCTCGACTACAAGCCGACCTTCGCCGGAAACTGGGGCCTCTCCTCGCTGAAGGTGAAGGACATCGTCGGCGTCGAGGCCATTCAGGGCACGGCCATGGGCCAGGCGCTCGATCTCTCCGATCCCAAGGCGCAGGCCTTCAACAAGCGCATGACCGAGAAGTACGGCAAGGACTATCGCTGGCCGGTGGTCGCCGCGCTCGGATACGACGCCGGGCAGATCATGTTCGCCGCCGTGGACAAGGTCGGCAAGTCGGACCCTGCGAAGTTGCGTGATGCCATCGAGACCATCGACGGCGTCCAGGCGATCTCGGCCACGCCGGCGAAGCCGTTCGGGCCGAACGATCACGAATGCCTCGGCCAGGGCGACATCTTCCTCGGCATCTGGAAGGGCGACACCGTGGTGCCCGCGCCCAAATAGACGAGACCCAGCCCGATGCCGCTCCGCCGTCGGATCATCCCGGCTGCGGGGCGGGAGGCCGATCAGGGCTTCGGTTTTGCTTTTGAACGCCGGCTCGACGGAGCGGCCGGAGCGGCGAGCCCCGAGATCAGCAGGGAAGCGAAGCTCTCCATGATCTGCTCCGGCGTGTTGGGGCCGGAATCCCGGTACCAAGCGGGAATCCAGTTCACCACGCCGAGGGCGAACAGGCTGGCGAGCTTCGGATCGCACGGGCCGATGGACCCATCGGCGACGCCGAGGGCGATCAGCTCCTTGGTGGCGGCGCTGATGCGCTTGCGGCGGGCAACCACGTTTTCGCGATCTTCAGGTGCCAGCGAATCCACGTCGGTGAGCACCGGGCAATTGCCGAGGTCGCCGAAGATGCCCTCCATGTACCGGCGCAGGTAGATGATGAGCTTTTCCAGGCCGGTCCCGTCATGGGCGGCGGCGAGCGCAAGACCCGCCTCACCGTTGTCCATGGCCACCTGGTGACAGGCGTAGAGCAATTCCTGCTTGCTCTTGAAATACTGGTAGAGCGTCGGCTTCGACACGCCGAGAACCGAGGCCACGTCGTCCATGGACGTCTTGGCGAAGCCGCGGCGATTGAAGGCGGACGCCGCCACCCGAAGCACCGCCTCGCGCTTGCGACGGCGCTGCTCGTCTCGATCGAAAGCCGCGCGCCCCGGCGCGGGGGCGCGAGTCGTCGTGGTGGGAGATTCACTCATGAACCGACTGTTCCTGCTTTCGGCGCTCCGAAGGACCGACTTTCCGGAACAAGCACCCGAACCGCCGACGACCTTCGAACTAATACTGCCTTGCATGCTTGCACAAAACTCACAAAACAGCTAGTCTGACTCATGAGTAAAATTAACTACTAAATGGTAGGGAGGGCCGATGAGCATCGCCACGCTCATCCTGCAGACTGCGCGACGGCTGCCGGACAATCCCGCGATCACCGATGCCGCCGGCACGCTCACCTACGCGGCCTTCGCCGAACGTTCGGCCCGCATCGCTGGCGGCTTTCGGGCGATGGGGCTCGCGCGCGGTGCGCGTGTCGTGCTGTTCATGGAGAACACAGGCGCCTTCTTCGAATGCCTCCTCGGCTGCTGGATCGCCGGCCTATGTGCCGTCCCGGTGAATGCCAAGCTGCATCCGCGCGAGGTGATCGGCATCGCCGCCGATGCGGGCGCCGAAGCGCTGGTCACTACGTCCGGCCTGTACTCGTCGCTTACGGCGGAGACCGACATCCCTGTTCACTTGCGCGCTGTCATCTCAACCGGCACCGAGGCCTATGCCCGCCTTGTCGCGGCTGAACCCATCGCCTCCGCGGACGCCGCGCCGGAGGAGCAGGCGTGGCTGTTCTACACCTCCGGCACCACCGGGAAGCCGAAGGGCGCGATGCTCAGCCATCGCAATCTCCTGGCCATGTCACTGGCCTATTATGCGGATGTCGATGCGGTCGACACCGACGACACCCATATCGCATGCGCGCCGGTGTCCCACGGCGCCGGACTCTATGCCCTGCCCTTCCTGCTGAAGGGCGGGCATCAGGTGGTGCTGCCCGGCTTTGATGTGGAGGCGGTGCTGGAGGCCGTTGCGCGCTACCGGAAGGTCTCGATCTTCGCAGCGCCCACAATGCTCACTCGCATGGTCAATCATCCCGCAACGCTGACGGCGGACCTCGCCAACCTCAAGACTATCTACTATGGCGGCGCGCCCATGTACGTCGCCGACCTGAAGCATGCGCTGCGGGTCATCGGGCCGAAGCTGTGCCAGATCTTCGGCCAGGGTGAATCCCCCATGACCATCACCGCCCTGCCGAAGGCGCTGCACGTGAACGCGGACGGCACGCCGGCCGATGACGCGGTGCTGGGCTCGTGCGGCTTTCCCCGCTCCGGGCAGGAGGTGCGCGTGGTCGACGAGGACGGGCGCGACCTGCCGTTCGGCGAAGTGGGCGAGGTCATCACCCGCAGCGACTGCGTGATGGAAGGCTATTGGAACAACCCCGCTGGCACTGCCGCCGCCCTGCGCGACGGCTGGCTCTACACAGGCGATGTCGGCAGCCTCGACGCGCGCGGATATCTCACGCTGCGCGACCGCTCCAAGGATCTCATCATCTCCGGCGGCAGCAACATTTATCCGCGCGAGGTGGAGGAAGTACTGCTGCGGCATGAAGGCGTGCTGGAGGTGTCCGTCATCGGCGCGCCGCATGCCGACTGGGGTGAGGAGGTGGTGGCGTTCGTCGCCGTGCGGCCGGGCGCGGAAGTCGATGTGGCGGCGCTCGACCAGCTCTGCCTGGACAACATAGCCCGCTTCAAGCGTCCAAAGCGCTACCGCTTCGAGGCGGCGCTCCCCAAGAACAATTACGGCAAGATCCTCAAGACCGAGCTGCGCCGCCGGCTGGCGGAAGACGACGCGGCTGTGCGGACGCAGCAGCAGGGAGCCGCCTCATGAGGCCCGTCTTCGTCGCCGGCATCGGCTCCTCCGCCTTCGGTCGCCATCCGGACATTTCCATCGAGGCCCTCGCCATCCGCGCCGCCGATGCGGCGATCCGCGAATCCGGGCTCGACCGAAGCGAGGTTGGTGCGCTCTATCTCGGCAACTTCGTCGCCGGCCCCCTTCTCGGTCAGGAAGTGCTGGCGGGACTTGTCGCGGACGGCCTCGGCCTGCCGCAAATCCCCTGCACCAAGGTGGAGGGCGCCTGCGCCTCCGGCGGCATCGCCTTCCGCCATGCCTATCTCGCGGTGGCGACCGGCATGTGCGACATGGCCCTCGCCGTGGGTGCGGAGAAGATGACCCATGCCGACACGGCGGCCGTCACCTCGGCGCTCAATTGCGCCATGGATTTCCGCAGCGATGGGGTGAGCGGCCTCACCTTCCCCGGCCTCTTCGGCCTCGCCTGGCGCCTCTACGAGCAGCGCTACGGGGCGACGCGGGACGACATCTCCGCCGTGGTGCGCAAGAACAAGGGCAACGGCCTGAAGAACCCCCTCGCCCAGATGGGGGCGGACCTTTCCGTCGAGGAGATCGGCAGCTCCCGGTTGATCTGCGATCCGCTCCGCCTCTACGACTGCTGCCCGGCGAGCGACGGGGCGGCCGCCGTGCTCCTCGTCTCCGGTGACCGGCTGCGAGACGTGGTCCCGCAGCCGGTCCAGGTGCTGGCCTCGGCGCAGGCACGCGGCAGCGCGCGCATCGCCGGTCATCCGGACCTGTGCACCTTCGAGGCGACCGTGGCGGCCGCGCAGGGCGCCTACGCCCAGGCCGGCATCACCGCCGACGAGGTGAGCTGCGTGGAACTGCACGACTGCTTCTCCATCGCCGAGATCATCGATGCGGAAGACCTTGGCCTGATGCCGCGCGGCGCCGGAGCGGGCTACGCCGCCGAAGGCCGCACCGCCGTGGACGGTGACAGGCCGATCAATGCCAGCGGCGGCCTGCTCGCGAAGGGGCATCCGGTCGGCGCCACCGGTCTCGGCCAGATCTATGAGAGCGTGCTGCAGCTGCGCGGCGCGCACACAAACCAGGTGAAGGGCGCCAAGGTGGCCCTCACCCACAATCTCGGCGGCACGGGCGTCGCCTGCACCGTCAATATCCTGCGCGCCACCGACGCCTGATCGCGCGCCGCTTTCGCAACAGAAATGGAAACTCCCATGGGCGACATTCGCTGCGACCGCCACGGCAAGGTCTGGCTCATCACCATCGACCGGCCGGCGGTGATGAACTCCCTGGACTTTGCCGCCAATGACGAACTCGTGGAGGTGTTCCGCGATTTCGACCGGGACGACGGCGCCCATGTGGCGGTGGTCACCGGCGCGGGCGACAAGGCCTTCTGCGCGGGTGCCGACCTGAAGACCTACACGGTCAACTTCGCCCGCACTCCCGCGCCGGAATTCCGCACCCGCTACACCAATGGCCCCGGCTTCGGCGGCATCACCCGTTCGGTGGAGATCGACAAGCCGATCCTCGCTGCGGTGAACGGCTTCGCCATCTCCGGCGGGTTCGAGCTGGCCCTCGCCTGCGACCTCAGGTTCTGCGCGCCCAACGCGGAATTTGCCCTGCAGGACGCCAAATGGGGCTTCCATGCGTGCGACGGCGGGCTGATCCGGCTGCCGCAGATCGTGGGCCTCGGCCATGCCATGGAGATCATCCTCTCCGGCGAACGGGTGAATGCCGAGCACGCCTTCCGCATTGGCCTCGTCAACCGCATTGTGCCCGCGGAAGAGCTGGTGGCCTTCACCCTCGACTATGCCCAGATGCTGGCGAAGCGCTCGCCGCTGTCGCACCGCTTCGCCAAGGAGGTGATGCGCCGCGCCGTCGGCATGCCCATGGGAGAGGCGCTGCGGCTGGAATCCCGCTCCTTCTTCGATCTCGGCCAGAGCCAGGACATCGTGGAGGGCACCACCGCCTTCCGCGAGAAGCGCGAAGCCGATTTCCAGGGCCGCTGAGCCCACCGTCGAGCCCGCTTGCCCGCCGCCATCAGGATCACGCCCGTCCCATGTCTTCCGCTTCTCTCCCCGTCGCGATCCTGCGCTGCGCCGCGTGCGGGCGGCTCGATGCCGGCCCGCGCGAACTCTGTCCCATGTGCCACAGCCCGGACATGGAGCCGGTCACGGTGGAGGGTGACGGCGCGCTCGTCTCCTGGACGCTGGTGCGTCGCCCGCCCACCCGCTTCCAGGCGGACGGGCCTTATGCCGTGGCCGTGGTGGACCTCGACTGCGGCGTGCGCCTGACAGGGCGGCTCGCGCATGTGCCGCTCGACGACGCCGATGCGCCGCCGCTCGGCGCGCGGATGCGCGTGTGCGGCGGCACCGCAGGCATCACCCAGTTTGCGCCGGACGACACCGGTCGCTGAGTTCGGGCAACGAGGCCGGCGCCAGACCGGCCCGAAAAGACTTCCGGGAGAACGCATGTCCACGAGACCATCCGCAGTGCGTCCGTCCGATCCGCCCCGAGCGGGAGGGGCGTCATGACGCTGCTCAATTTCTTCCAGCTGCTCGTGAGCGGCATCGCCATGGGCGCGATCTACACGCTCACCGCCAAGGGCCTGTTCATCACCCATCTCGCGACACACCGGCTGAACTTCGGCCAGGGTGATTTCCTGATGGTGGGCGCCTTCGCCTCCATCGGCATGCTGACCGCCGGGGTGCCCGCCCCACTCGCCGTGCTGGGCGTCCTCCTCATCATGGGCGTGCTCGGCTATCTCCTGGAGCGCTTTGCCATCCGCCCCCTGGATCGGCTGGGCGATCGCGCCGGAGCCTATTCCTGGGTGCTCACCACCGCCGGCGCGGCGCTCATCCTGCAAAACATCGTCGAGCTCGGCTTCGGCAAGTCCGCGCAATATGCGCCGCCCCTGTTTTCCAAGACCCGGGACAACGTCATCAACATCCTTGGCGTCGGCATCTTCTTCGAGGAAGCGGCCATCATCATCACCGCCTTCGTCGTCGTCGGCGCCTTCTACTGGTTCCTGTTCGGCTCGCGCTGGGGCAAGGCGGTCTATGCCGTCGCCTTCAATCCGGAGGCGGCCTCCCTGTTCGGCATCGATGTGCGTGGCGTCGTGGTGCTGGTATTCGTGCTTGCCGCGCTCATGGCCGGCATCTCCGGCGTGCTCGTCGGGCCACTGGTGTCGGTGCATCCGCACATGGGGCTGATCTTCACGATCAAGGCGCTCGCGGTGGCGGCGGTCGGCGGCTTCACCAATCCCGTGGGCATCCTGCTGGGCGGGCTCCTGTTCGGTGTCGCCGAGGCCTTCTCCAACTATTGGGACAGCGCCTTCGGCGATCTCTACCCGCTGCTCTTCGTCATGGCCCTCCTCGCCTTCCGCCCGTCCGGGCTGTTCGGCGAGCGACGTGCCGACGTGCGCTGAGGAGGCTCGATCATGCCCCGCATCCCACGCCTCGCCGCCTATGGCCTCGCCGCCGCCGTCATCGCAATCTTTCCGCTCGTCGCGCCCAATCCCTTCTTCGTCCATGTGGGCCAGACCTTCGCCTACACCGCTATCGCGGTGATCGGTCTGAACATCCTGCTCGGCCTGTCCGGACAGATGTCACTGGGCCATGGCGGTTTCTACGCCGTGGGCGCCTACGTCTCCGCCATTCTCGCGACCACCTACGGATGGCCGCTTACCCTCTCCATGGGTGTGGCGCTCGCTGCCTGTCTGCTCGCCGGCCTGTTGGTGGGCGCAGTGGCGCTTCGCACACGCGGGCTCTACCTCGCCATGGCGACGCTCGCCTTCGGCTTCATCGTGGAGATCGTGGCCCAGCGCTGGGTGAGCGTCACCGGCGGCACCATGGGCCTCATGGGCGTGCCGCAGATCGACTTCGGCAACTTCCGCATGGGGCCGACCTATTTCTTCTGGGTGGCCGCCGGGATCCTCCTGCTGGTGCAGATCGCCAGCGACTATGTGTTTGGCTCTTCCATCGGCCGCCACCTCAACGCGGTGAAGGAGAGCGAATCCTTCGCGGCGACCGTGGGGCTCAACGTGCCGCTCTGGCGCATCGGCGTGTTCGCCGCGAGCGCCGCGCTCGCGGGCCTGGCCGGCGTTCTGTTCGCCCACCAGAGCGGTTTTGTCTCCTCCGACGCGTTCAACATCCGCCTCACCATCTCCCTGCTCATCGCCACCGTCATCGGCGGGCTCGGCCGCTCGGCCGGGCCGCTCCTGGGAACCGCGATCCTGATCGGCATCGCGGAAGCGATCGCCGCCGTGCATGACATCGGGCTGATGCTCTATGGCGGCATCCTGCTTGTGGTGCTCCTCGTCTTCCCCGAGGGCGCCATCGGCCTCTTCGGCCGTCCCCGCTCGAAGGCCGGTCCCGCGCCCGAAGCCGTTCCTGCCTTCCACCCCGCCATCAGCGGGCGCAGCGGCACCGGCGGACGGCTCGATGTGGAAAGCGTCACCAAGAGCTATGCCGGCGTGGTGGCATTGCGCGATGCGACCGTCTCGGTCGAGCCCGGAACCATCCATGCGCTGATCGGCCCGAACGGCGCGGGCAAGTCCACCTTCATCAATGTGGTGGCCGGGCTTTACGCGCCAACCTCCGGCCGCATCCGGATCGGCGGCGTCGATGTAACCGAGCTTCCCGCCCATCGGCGCGCCCGGCTCGGACTTGTGCGGACGTTCCAGAACCTCCAGCTCATCCAAAGCGTGAGCGTGCTGGAAAACGTGATGCTGGGGATGCGGCGGCGCCAAGGGCTGTTCGCGGACATGCTGTCCTTTCTCCTCGGCTCCGGCCATGAGGCGCGCGAGCGCGCGGAGGCTGCCTCCATCCTCGGCTTTCTCGGCATCGGTCACCTCGCCGACATGAAGCCCAGCGATCTGTCCTACGGCCACCGCAAGCTGGTCGAGCTGGCCCGCGCCATCGCCCAGAAGCCCGCCATCCTGCTGCTGGACGAGCCGGTGGCCGGCGTGAACCCGCAGGAGGCGCGGGAGGTGGCGCGCATCGTGGCAAAGCTGCGGGATGCCGGAATCAGCGTGCTTCTGGTCGAGCACAATATGGAGTTCGTGATGGGTCTCGCCGACCGCGTGACGGTGCTCGATTTCGGCAACCGCATCGCCTGCGGCACGCCGGCGGAGGTGCAGAAGGACCCGAAGGTGATCCGCGCCTATCTCGGCGCCGTGGAGGATGTGGCATGATCGAGGTCGATCACATCGATGTCGCCATCGGGCCGGTGGGCATCCTGCACGACGTGTCGCTGCGCCTCGCACCGGGCCGCCTGGTCACGGTGATCGGCGCCAACGGCGCCGGCAAGACCACGCTGCTGCGCACCCTCTCCAACATCGTCAGCCCGCGCTCGGGGACCATCCGTTTCGAGGGCCGACCGACCGCCGGCATCAAGCCCCACCTTCTGGCGCGCGCCGGGCTGGTGCATGTGCCGCAGGGCCGGCAGGTCATTCCGGGCCTGACGGTGCGGGATAACCTCGTGATCGGTGCCGACCGCGCCGGCCTCGACGCCGGCACCATCGCCGAGGGACTGGAGCGGGAGTTCGCCCGCTTCCCGGTGCTGAAGGAACGCCAGCACATCCTCGGCGGCAACCTCTCCGGCGGCGAGCAGCAGATGCTCGCGGTGAGCCGGGCGCTGATGATGCGGCCGAAGGTGCTGCTGCTGGACGAGCCCTCACTGGGGCTCGCGCCCCAGGTGGTGACAACCATCCTGAGAGCGCTGCGCGGCCTCGCCAACGATGGCCTCTCGGTGCTTCTGGTCGAGCAACTCGCCTTGTTGGCGCTCGACACGGCGGATGAAGCCTACGTCCTGCAACGCGGGCGCATCGCCCTCAGTGGCCCTGCCGCGGAGCTGCGCCGGGATCGCGCGGTGATCGAGAGTTATCTGGGGTAGCTCATTCAGTAGACGCGCGCGCCGTCGAATGTGGAGCCGAGGTCGAGGGTCGGCCCGACCATGCCGTCGCATTCGCCGGGCACTTTATCGCCAATGCGGATGCGAAGAAGCTGGCCGGCGCAGTGCGCACCAGCTTACTCGCGAAGTGCCGGCTGGCGGGCTGGTGCGGTTAACAGTGACGACGCGCCGCGTTCAGCTGCGGAAGTAGGCCGGCCAGAGCGCAACGAGATCCGGCGCATAGGCGAGCGAGTTGGACAGATGCGTGCGCAGCGCCTCCTGCGCCCCGGCGGCGTCGCCGGCCCGCACAGCGGCGGCCACTGCCCGGTGCTCGCGCAGCACCCGCTCCGCCTTGCCCGGCATGGGCAGATGCAGGCGGCGGATGCGGTCGATATGGCCGGAATAGCGGCGCACCATCAGCCACAGGCTGTGGATGCCGGTGGCGTCGAACAAAACGCGGTGGAAGTCGCGGTCGCCGGCATCGAAGCCGGGAAGGTCGCCGCGCGCGAGCCGCTCGTCCTGGAGGGCAATCACTCCATCGAGCCGCGCGGCGATCGCCGCATGGTCCTCGCCCAGCGCCACCGTGCGCACAGCCTCCAGCTCGATGGAGCGGCGCAGGAAATGCGCCTGCCGGGCCAGCTCGAGATCGATGGGGCTCACCACGGTGGCGTGCTGGGGAAAGATTTCCACCAGCTGCTCCTCCTGGAGCTTCAGCAGCGCGTCGCGCACCGGCGTGGAGGAGAAGCCGAACAGGTCCTGCAATTCAGCGCGGGAGATCAGCGTGCCCGGCGGCATCTCCAGCGTGATGATCCGCTCGCGCAGATAATCGAACACCTGCGGCGCCGCATGGCGGGAGGGATCGCGGGAGGGCCGCGCGCTGCGCGTCATGTCCAAGGTCGTCGTGTCCCAACTCATCCTATCCATGGCGGAAGGATAGCAAATCGCGCGCTTGACGCCACTGATGCATTAGAGTTTTAGTGGAGCCATAAAAGAGCAAGGCCCCGCCTCAGGCAGGGGCCGCCGAGGAAACGACCGCCGCCGGCGCATCCGCCTGCCCCCTGCCGGGTGGCGGATAGCGCCCGTGAAGCCCGCGCACCGCAACCGCGCTGCCCAACGGCCCCGGGAGGACCCATGACCCGCCTGCAACGCCCGTCCCGCTCCTTCGTCAGCGGCGCACTTCTCGCCGTGCTCGCCGCTACCGCCCTCCCCCTCGCCGGCGCGGCGGCGGAGACCTATCCGCAGCGGCCCGTCACCGTGGTGGTGCCCTTCCCGCCCGGCGGCGCTTCCGACAGCACGGCGCGCCTCACCTCGCAGAAGGTGAGCGACGCGCTCGGCCAGCCGGTGGTCATCGACAACCGCCCCGGCGCCAACGGCGGTACCGGCGCGACCCATGTGAAGACCGCGCCGGCGGACGGCTACACCCTGCTGGTGGGCTCCATCGGCGTCTTCGCCATCAATCCGGCGCTCTATCCGGCGCTGAGCTATTCGCCCAAGTCCGATTTCGACCTCATCACGGTGGCCGTGCGCACGCCCAACGTGCTGGTGGCCAACCCCAATTTCCCGGCGAACTCGGTGAAGGAGCTGGTGGACTATCTGAAGAAGAACCCGGACAAGGTGACCTTCGCCTCCTCCGGCGTCGGCTCCTCGGACCATCTCACCGCCGCGCTGTTTTGGCAGAAGACGGGCACCTCCGGCATCCATGTGCCCTACAAGGGCGGCGGGCCGGCCATCAGCGACCTCATCGCCGGCCATGCGGACGTCTCGTTCCAGAACCTCGGCGCGGTGGCGAACCAGATCAAGGCCGGCAAGCTGAAGGCACTCGGCGTCACCGCCGCGGCGCGCAGCCCGCAGTTCCCGGACATCCCGACCCTCAAGGAAGGCGGCGTGGACGGTATCGATGTCTATTCCTGGCAGGCCGCGGCCGCGCCCAAGGGCCTGTCGCCGGAGGTGAAGGCCAAGGTGGTGGACGCCTTCAAGGCCGCCCTCGCCGACCCCGGCGTGAAGGCGAAATTCAATGACCTGGGCTTCGAGGTGGTGGCCAACACCCCGGCCGAGTTCGCTGCCTTCCAGGCTGCCGAGGAGCAGCGCTGGCGCGAGGTGGTGAAGGCCGGCAACATCGTGGTCCAGTAATCCCCCGCTTCACCTTCGCGCCGGGCGGTCTCGCCCGGTGCCCGACGGTCCCTGAGACACGGGTTCTTGAGAAATGACACGCCTGAAGACACCGGACCTTCTGCGCAGCGCGCGCTGGTTCGCCGCCGACGACCTGCGCAGCTTCGGCCACCGCTCCCGCCTGCGGCAGATGGGCTATGCCCCGGAGGACTGGGCCGGCCGGCCGGTGATCGCCATCCTCAACACCTGGTCGGATTTCAACTCCTGCCACGCCCATTTCCGGGACCGGGTGGAGGACATCAAGCGCGGCGTCCTTCAGGCCGGCGGCTTTCCACTGGAAGTGCCGGTGCATTCGGTGTCCGAGACCTTCCTCAAGCCCTCGTCCATGCTCTACCGCAACATGCTGGCCATGGAGGTGGAGGAGGTGATCCGCGCCCATCCCGTGGACGGCGCGGTGCTGATGGGCGGCTGCGACAAGAGCACCCCGGCCCTCCTGATGGGAGCCACCAGCGCCGGCGTGCCGGCCATCTATGTTCCCGCCGGCCCCATGCTGCGGGGCAATTGGAACGGCAAGACGCTGGGCTCCGGCTCGGACGCCTGGAAGTTCTGGGACGAGCGGCGCGCCGGCAACATCGGCGAGGCGGAATGGAACGAGATCGAGGGCGGCATCGCCCGCTCCTACGGCCATTGCATGACCATGGGCACGGCCAGCACGATGACCGCCATCGCCGAGGCGCTGGGCATGACGCTGACCGGCGCCTCCTCCGTGCCGGCGGCGGATGCCGGTCACATGCGCATGTGCGCGGCCTCGGGTCGGCGCATCGTCGACATGGTGTGGGAAGACCTGACGCCGGCCCGCATCCAGACCCGCGCGGCGTTCGAGAACGCCATCATCGTCGCCATGGCCATGGGCTGCTCCACCAACGCCATCATCCATCTCATCGCCCAGGCCCGCCGCGCCGGCGCCGACATCACCCTCGATGATTTCGACGCCGCCAGCCGCCGGGTGCCGGTGCTCGCCAACGTGCGGCCGAGCGGCGATGCCTATCTGATGGAGGACTTCTACTTCGCCGGCGGCCTGCCGGCGCTGATGGGGCGCCTTGCGGACTTCCTCCACCTTGATGCCCTCACCGTCTCCGGCCGCACTGTGGGCGAGGCCATTGCGGGGGCGAAGGTGCACAATGACGACGTGATCCGCCCGCTCGACAAGGCCATCTATGACGAGGGCGCGCTCGCGGTGCTGCGCGGCAACCTCGCGCCCGAGGGCTGCGTCATCAAGCCCAGCGCCTGCGCCCCCCATCTGCGCGTCCATACCGGCCCGGCGCTGGTGTTCGACGATTATCCCAGCCTCAAGGCCGCCACCGACGACGAGAACCTCGACGTGACGCCCGACCATGTGCTGGTGCTGCGCAATGCCGGCCCGCTCGGCGGTCCCGGCATGCCCGAATGGGGCATGCTGCCCATCCCCAAGGCGCTGGTGAAGGCGGGCGTGCGCGACATGCTCCGCATCTCGGACGCGCGCATGAGCGGCACCAGCTATGGCGCCTGCATCCTCCACGTCTCGCCGGAGAGCCATGTGGGCGGGCCGCTGGCCCTGCTGCGGACCGGCGATCTCGTCACCGTCGATGTGCCCAACCGGCGCATCGACATGGAGGTGCCGGCCGAGGAGCTGGAGCGCCGCCGCGCCACCTTGCCCGCGCCCGTGCCGCGCTATGAGCGCGGCTATGGCTGGATGTATTCCAAGCACATCAGCCAGGCGCATCTCGGCTGCGACTTCGACTTCCTGGAAACCTCCTTCGGCGCCGCCCCCGGCGAACCGGCCATCTACTGAACAAGGAACAGCCCCTTGGACCTGCCTCGCAACGCCTTCAAGCACGCCATCTATGCCGGCCAGCAGCAGATCGGCCTGTGGAGCAGCCTCGCCAGCCATGTGTCGGTGGAGATCCTCGCCGGCGCCGGCTTCGACTGGCTGCTGCTGGACACCGAGCATTCGGCCAACGAGGTGCCGATGGTGCTCAGCCAGCTCCAGGCCTGCATGGAGCACCCCTCCGTGATGCCCATCGTGCGCCCGCCGGTGAACGATCCCGTCGCCATCAAGCGACTGCTGGACGCGGGGGTGCAGACCCTGCTGCTGCCCATGGTGGACACGCCGGAACAGGCCGCCGACGCGGTGGCGGCGACGCGCTATCCGCCCGCCGGCATCCGCGGCTTCGCGAGCGCCTCCCGCGCCTCGCGCTTCGGCCGGATCGCCGACTATCACCAGCGCGCCCATGAGGAGATCTGCGTTCTGGTGCAGATCGAATCCCGGCTCGGCATGGACAATCTGGAAGCCATCTGCGCCGTGCCCGGCGTGGACGGGGTGTTTATCGGCCCCGGCGATCTCTCGGCTGCCATCGGCTATCTCGGCGACCAGAACAACGAGCAGATCGTCACGCTCATCGAGGGTCTGATCGGTCGCATCGTCAAGGCCGGCAACCGCGCAGGCATCCTCACGGGCGCCGAGGCGCTGGCCCGCCGCTACATCGCCGCCGGCTGCGTGTTCACCGCGGTGGGCTCCGACACCGGCCTCCTCGCCCGCAACGCCGAGGCGCTGGCGAAGCGATTCCGCGGGTAGGGCGCCGCCCTGCACCGCCTTCCGGTGGAGCACATAGCTGACGGCGGGATGCGCGCGGGATAGGAGGTCGCGTGTTACCAGACTCCGCCGTCGGGCGGCCACGGCGGTTTCAAGTCGCCGCAACGGATGCCGGGCATATCGCGGCGGTGGGCGCCAGACCGCCGTCAGGCGCTGAGGAAGCGCATGCGCAGGGCCTCATCAGACATAAACGCCTGGGAGCTGCCGCTCCACACGATCCGCCCTTTCTCCAGAATGTGGTGGCGGTCGGCGAAGCGGCAAAGCATGTCGATGTTCTTGTCGATCACCAGAACGGACTGGCCGCGTTCCCGGATGCGCACCAGCGCATCCCAGATCTCGCTGCGGATGCGGGGGGCAAGGCCCTCCGTCGCCTCATCGAGGATGAGAAGACCAGGATTGGTCATCAGCGCCCGGCCGATGGAGAGCATCTGCTGCTCGCCGCCGGAGAGGAGACCCGCACTGCGGCGGGCGAGCGGTTCCAGCGCAGGAAACAACCCATAGACGGCCTCAAGGGTCCACGGCGCAGGCACCTTACCGCGGTTCGCCGCCGTGGCGACGAGGTTTTCCTCGACGGTCAGGTTGGGAAACACCTGCCGTCCTTCCGGCACCAGCGCGAGGCCGTTGCGGGCCACTTTGTAGGCCGGCAGCCCGGAAATGCGCGCGCCCCGGAAGCTGATGTCGCCCTGGGTGAGGGAGACAAGGCCCATGATTGCGTTGACCGTGGTGGTCTTGCCCATGCCGTTGCGACCCAGCAGCGTCACCACCTCGCCCTCGGCGATCGCAAGATCCACGCCGAACAGCACCCGGCTCGAGCCATAGGCCGCTTCCACCTGCCGCAGCTCCAGCATCACAGGTCCTCCCCTTCGCCGCCGAGATAGGCGAGCTGCACGCGTGGATCGGAGCGCACCACCTCCGGCGGCCCGTCCGCGACCCGAGCGCCAGAGGCGAGGACGAAGACGCGATCGGCAAGGCTGAAGACCGCCTCCATGTCGTGCTCCACCAGCAGGATGCTGAACCGCCCCTTGAGGCCGGCGATGAAGTCGATCATCCGGCGCGCCTCGGCGATGCCGAGCCCGGCCATGGGCTCGTCCAGCAGCAACACCCGCGGCTCCACAACGAGGGCCATGGCGATCTCCAGCAGCCGCTTCTCGCCATGGGAGAGCTGGGACGCGGGACGGTCGGCGCAGTCCGAGAGGCCGAGGGCGGCGAGCTGCGCCTGTGCCTTGCGGCGCAGCGGGGCCTCGTCCGCCACCTCCCGCCAGAAATGGAAGCTGTGCCCGGCGTGGGCCTGGGCGGCGAGCGCGACGTTCTCCAAGACGCTTAGTTCGGGGAAAATGCTGGCGATTTGGAACGAGCGGGCAATCCCGAGCCGGGCGCGGGCATCCATCGGCAGGCGGGAAATGTCCCGCCCCTCGAATGTCACGGTGCCCGCGTCGGGCCTGAGCGCGCCGGAGAGCAGGTTGACGAAGGTGGTCTTGCCCGCGCCGTTGGGCCCGATGACCGCAACCAGCTCGCCCGCTGCGATCTCGAAATCCACCCCGTCGACGGCATTGAGCCCGCCGAACCTGCGGGTCACGCCCGCGGTCTGAAGAAGGGTCTTGCCCATCGGAATGATCCCTTGTGCGCCGGAACCGCCTGCCGCACCGCGCCCGGCGCGAACAGCGCGCTGAGCCCGCCCCGGCCGAGGAAGACGAGGAGGATAAGCAGCGCGCCGAAGGCGAGCCGCCAGTGGATGGTGAGATCGGAGAGATACTTCTCGATGCCAAGGTAGGCCAGCGCGCCGATGATGGCACCGAACGGGGTCGCGAGGCCCCCGGCCACGACCATGATCATCAGCTCGGCCGAGCGGGTCCAGTCCATATATTGGGGCCCGACGAACTCCGCCGCATTGGCGAGCATCGCGCCCGCGAGCCCGCAGACCGCCGCCGAGACCACGCAGGCGGCGAGCTTGTAGCGGAAGGTGGGAAAGCCCGCCGCCTCCATGCGCCGCTCGTTGATCCGGATGCCCTTCAGCACCATGCCGAAGCGCGCCCGCGCGAGGCGGATGTTGAGGCCTGCGAGCACCACCAGAAGGGCGAGGGCCAGATAATAGAACTGCCGGGAATCGTAGAGATCCACCAGTCCGCCGAAGGTGCTCCGCACGGCGAGGTGCATGCCGTCGTCGCCGCCATAGTCGTACAGGCTGGAGGCGCCGTAGAACATCATCTGCGCGAAGGCGAGGGTGATCATGATGAAGAAGGTGCCGGAGGTACGCAACGCCACCACCGACAGCGCCGCGGCCAGCAGCGCCGAGATCGCCATCGCCAGCGGCCACTGGACGAATCCGCTCTCGACCCCGGCATCCGCGAGGATGCCCACCACATAGGCGCCGATGCCGAGATAGAGCGCGTGCCCGAAGCTCACCAGCCCGGTCTGGCCGAGGACGAGATCGAGGCTCAGCGCGGCGATGGCGAAGATGATGACGCGCAGCCCGATGTCTACCCAGAACGGCTGGTCGGCGATCCCCGCCACCAGCGGCAGCAAAAGGGAGCCGCCGCAGAGGAGACCGATGGCTGGAACGCGCCAGCGCGCCAGGAGGCCGGGGCCGTTGGGGCCGATGTCGGACGCCTCCGGCGGCGCTTCGGGCCGGCGCAGACCGGCGGCGGGGATGAGCCCCTGCGGCCGGAAGAACAGGATCACCGCCATCAGGATGTAGATGAGCATGGAGGCCAGCGCCGGCGCCACCGTGTTGGCGGCCACCGGCGAGAGGACCAGCGCCATCAGATCCTTCAGATAGGCCCGGCCGATGGTGTCGATGACGCCCACCAGCAGGGCCGCCACGAAGGCCCCCTTCACCGATCCCATGCCGCCCACGACCAGTACCACCAGCGCCAGGATCAGGACGTTGTCGCCCATGCCCGGATAGACGGTGAGGATGGGCGCCGCGATATAGCCCGCGAAGCCAGCCAGCGCCGCGCCGATACCGAACACCACGGCATAGATGGCCCCGATATTGACGCCCAGAACGCTCGTCATGACGCGGTTGCTGGCGCCGGCGCGGATGAGCATGCCCATCCGCGTTCGGCCGATGAGGACATAAAGCAGGCCTGCGATGGCAAGGCCGGCACCGATCATCGCCAGCCGGTAGGCAGGATAGGGCGCGCCGGGAATGAGCTCCACCGAACCGGTCAGGAAGGCGGGGATGGGCGCGTGCAGCGGCTCCGGCCCGAACACCATCCGCGTCGCCTCGTTGAGCACATAGACGAGGCCCACGGTGCACATCACCTGGTCGAGGTGGCTGCGGGCATAGAGATGCCGGATCACCAGCCTTTCCAGGATCAGGCCGATGACGAAGGTGGCGATCCCTGCCGCCACGAACCCGGCCGCGAACGAGCCCATGACCAGCGCGAAGGAGATGCCCAGATAGGCGCCGAGCATGAACAGCGAGCCGTGCGCGAGGTTCACGAGGTTCATGATGCCGAAGGTGAGCGTGAGCCCCGCCGCCATCAGGAACAGAATGACCCCGAGCTGGACCCCGTTCAGGAGTTGCTCGACGAACAGGAGTTGCATGACCGCCGTCCCGCTGTGTCAGGAGTTATCTTCAAGATGATCCGCAATCACTTCAGCGGGCAGTCCTGGTAATAAGCATCCTTGGCGTCGGTCATCACCTTCTCGACGGTCTTGGTGACGAGAGTTCCATCCTCGCCCTTCACCACTTCACGGACATAATAATCCTCGATGGGGAAGTGATTGGTGTTGAAGGCGAACTTGCCGCGGTTCGAGGCGAAGTCCGCCTTCTGCAGCGCCTTGCGGATGTCGTCCTTCCGGCTCATATCGCCGCCCACGGCCTTGACCGCGCTGGAGACGAGCAGGATGGAATCGTAGGCGTGCGCGGCGTAGTCGTTGGGCAGGAAGCCGTTCTTCTGCTTGAAATCGGAGACGAAGCGGGCGTTCGCCGCATTGGGCAGGTCCACGCTCCAGACATTGCCTGAGCGCACGCCGATGGCGTCGTCGCCGACCGCGGGCAGGGTCGCCTGGTCCACGGTCCACACGGTGTAGAGCGGCGTCGATTTCGCAAGGCCCGCCTGGGCGTATTGCTTCACGTACTGCACGCCCATGTCGCCGGGATAGAAGATGAAGGTCGCTTCAGGGGCGGCGGTGCGCAGCGCGCTCAGTTCCGCGGCGAAGTCCACCTGGCCGAAGCGCGTGTAGACCTCGCCCACGAGGTCGCCCTTGAAGTTGCGCTTGAAGCCGGAAACCATGTCCTTGCCGGCCTGGTTGTTGACCGTCATGACGTAGACGCGCTTGACGCCGAGCTTCTCCAGATAGGCGCCGAGCGCCTCGGCCTGCTGGTCGTTCTGCGACGACACGTTGAAGAAGTTCGCAGAGCAGGACTTGCCGGCGATGGGCGCCGGTCCGGAAATGGGGGAGATCACGAAGGCATCGGTGCGGGCGAGGCCGCCATGCACCGCCATCATCTCCGAGGAGAAGACCGGGCCCACGAGGAAGTCCACGCGCTTCGACTTCACCATCTCGTCCGCCAGCTGCTTGGCCACATCTGCCTTGCCCTGGCTGTCGCTCCAGATGAATTCCACCGGCTGGCCGCCGAGCTTCCCGCCCTCGTGGGCGACGGCGAGCTCGATGGCCGCCTGCATCTGCTTGGCGAGCACGGCACCGACGCCGGTCTGGGGCAGGATGACGCCTACCTTGACCGGATCGGCCAAAGCGGGGGCGGCGCAGAGAAGGGACAAGGCTGTGCTGAAAAGGATGCTGGCTTTCATGGAATGCGCTCTCGGTTTCAAGGGGCAGACGGACGCGGCTTCCAGATGGCTGAGGCTCCGGCCGGAGGGGGCACGGCCGGGGCCGAGGGTCAGGCGAGGCGCGCGGCCTGAACGGTCGTCGCGTCGTCGCGGTAGCTCGCCCAGACTTCCTCCATGAAGGCGAGGCTGTCGGGGTCGAGGTCGAAACGCGGCTCGGGGTCGCGATCCCAATGGCCATGGCGGTCTTCGCCGGCGATGAGCAGCGCTGAACGGCGCCCCAGCATCGAGCGGCAATGGGCGGGCATGTAGAAGAAGGCGATGCCGATGCGCCGATCATCGGACATGTTGGCGGGCGAGCCGTGCACCGTGCGCTCGTGATGCATGGAGAACTCGCCCGGCTCGAGCGGCATGTCGACGGCGAGGCTCTCGTCCACCGTCACCTTCTGGCCGCGTGCCAGGAGGTTGTCGGCATCGAACGTCTCTTCATGGACGAGGTCCGGGCCGAGGTGGCTCTTCGGGATGACCTTCATGCAGCCGCTCTCCCGGCTCGCGCGTGAGAGAGCGAGCCAGACGGTGACTTCCTGGTGCGGGTTCAGCCCGTAATAGGCGGAATCCTGATGCCAGGAGACGAAGCGCGGATCACGCGCATTCTTGGCGAAGGCGGACGAGCCGAAGAGCAGGATGTCCGGTCCGAGGATGGCTTGGACGGCCGACACGATGCGCGGATGCCGTGCCAATTCCACGAGCCAGGGGAAGGCGAGATGCGCCTTGATCTTGAGGCGCTTGTTCACCTCTTCGCCGGAGCTCGCCTCGAAATCTTCGATTTTATTGCGATAGGCGCGGGCCTCTTCCGCGCCGATGGCCCGGACCGGACAGAGATATCCCTCGGAATTGAAATGCGTGACCTGTTCGGGGCTGAGCACGCCAGTCATTGCGCTTCCTCGCTGTGTTTGCGTATGCCTGCGCATGTGCAGGCGGTTTCGGGGCTTCACAGGAAGGCGGCGCCGGCCGACGCACACCGTGGGCTTCGCTCCTTGGATCCGGATAAAAGCGACAGTGTGTAGTTTTAATCAGCCCGGTTGATTGTCAAGTTCAGGACCGGGCGATAATCTGGGCAAAATCTCCATGATGGACGTCAAAATTTGAGCACGAACAATAAAACCGTTCGCCGCCGCGGTCGCCCGCAAGGTGATGAGGTGAAGATCGCGATCCTGAAGGCCGCGAATGAGCTGCTCGAAGAGCAAGGACTTTCGGGGTTTACGATCGACGCCGTTGCAACCCGTTCGGGTACCGCGCGCTCATCCATCTACCGCTGGTGGCCGAACCGCGGGGCCCTGGCGATCGCCGGCTTTCTCGCGGAGACTGCCCAAAAGATCGGCTATCCGGCGACGGCCTCGGCGGTCGCCGACGTGAAAAGCCAGATGATGCGTGTAGCCGAGGTTTACGGACAGAAGGTGGGTCGCACCATTTCCGCTCTGGTCGCGCAGGGCCAGAGCGACCCTGAAGCATTGCGGGCGCTCCTCGACGGCTATGTTCTGCCGCGTCGGGAAGAGGCGAAGAAGGCCCTGCTGCGCGGCGTGGCCAATGGCGAATTGCGCGCCGACGTCGATCTCGATGTGGTGATCGACGCCCTCTACGGGCCGATCTGGTACCGCATCCTTGTCCCCCATGCTCCGTTGACGCCCGAGTGGGCGGGGACCCTCGCCGATTGCGTCTTTGATGGCCTGCGGCCGGCTGCGGGAGTCCTGACGAAACGCGCATGAGCATCCTCTCCCCGGAGCGGGAATGCGCAAAGCGTGCGACCGCCACACAATCAGGAGTTCCAGGCCGTGCGCCGGCCGAGAGAGAGGTTCGTGCCCGTCCGGGCTATATGGTCAATTGCGAGGGCTCACCCTTCGTCTCGCCTGATGGTCACGACGGTCGTCACAACGCCGTGGAGGCGGCCGAAGAGGTAGCCTAGGCTTGCGGTCAGGATGAGGATCACCGCCGCGACGAAGTCGGGAGAGGCGCCGATTAGACCGTTTGGCCCTCTGACCATGGATCCGGACAGAAAATAGACCGAAGCCACGAGCGCAGCAGCGACGATGCCGAGGCCAGCGAGACGGACTGCGCCTGCCCCTGTCTGAGGCCCGGGTATCGCGGCGGGAAAGACCCCGGGCGATGGGATAGCATGGGGTTTTGCGCTGGCCGCCATCCCGGACACCGCAGGCGAGGCTGGCGCATCCCCCTGCCCTCCCTCCCGGCGCGCGACGATCTCCTGGGCGAAGCGCTTGAAAAAGGCTCCGGACATTTGCTTCGCCGTCGCGTCGATGAGCCGTGCGCCGAGCTGGGCGAGCTTGCCGCCGACCTGGGCCTCGACCTCGTAGCGCAATATTGTCCCGTCGCCATCCGCCTCCAGGCGCACCATCGCCTCGCCCTTGGCGAAGCCTGCCATGCCGCCCTGTCCTTCGCCGCTGATGCGGTAGCTGTTCGGCGGATCGAGGTCGGAGAGTGTCACCGCGCCTTCGAACCGCGCGCTCACCGGCCCCACCTTGAGCACCACCTTCGCGCTCATCTGGGTGTCGGAGCTCTTCACCAGTTCCTGGCAGCCCGGGATGCAAAGCTTCAGAACTTCGGGATCGTTGAGAGCCTGCCAGACCACCTCGCGGGGGGCCGGAATGCGCTGTTCGCCACTCATGTCCATGTGCGTATCTCCCGTCCGCTTCAGGCTGGCGTGTCGATGCCGCCGAGGCAGAGGTATTTGATCTCCAGATAGTCCTCGATGCCGTATTTCGAGCCCTCACGGCCGAGCCCCGACGACTTCACGCCGCCGAACGGCGCGACCTCGGTCGAGATGAGCCCCTCATTGATGCCGACGATGCCCGCCTCAATGGCCTCCGCCACGCGGAAGATGCGGCCCACGTCCCGGCTGTAGAAGTAGGACGCGAGGCCGAACTCCGTGGCGTTGGCGAGCGCGATCGCCTCGGCCTCCGTCTCGAACCGGATCAGCGGAGCGACCGGCCCGAATGTCTCCTCCGAAAAGATGAGCGCATCCTTCGACACGTCGGCCAGAACCGTCGGCTCGAAGAAGCTGTGGCCGAGGGCATGAGGCCGCCCGCCGGCGACGATGCGGGCGCCTTTCGATACCGCGTCGGCGATGTGCTCCTCCACCTTGGCGACGGCGGCGGCATTGATCAGCGGCCCCTGGGTGACGCCCTCCGCCATGCCGGGGCCGACCTTCAGCCGCGCCACCGCATCGGCCAGCTTTAGGGCGAAGGTGTCGTAGACGCCGGCCTGCACCAGGAAACGGTTGGCGCACACGCAGGTCTGCCCGGTGTTGCGATATTTGGAGGCCATGGCGCCCTTGACCGCCTCATCAAGGTCGGCGTCGTCGAAGACGATGAAGGGCGCGTTGCCGCCCAGCTCCATGCTGGTCTTCTTCACCGTCGGCGCGCACTGGGCGAGGAGCAGTGCGCCCACGCGTGTGGACCCGGTGAACGACAGCTTGCGCACGAGGGGGTTCTCGCACAGCTCCTTGCCCGTCTCGGAAGAGGGGCCGGTGATGATGTTGCACACACCGGCCGGCAGGCCCGCGCGCTCGGCCAGCACACCCAGCGCGAGGGCGGAGAAAGGGGTCTCACTCGCTGGACGGATCACCCCGGTGCAGCCGGCGGCCCAGCCCGGCCCGGCCTTGCGGGTGATCATGGCCGAGGGGAAATTCCAGGGCGTGATGGCGGCGAAGACGCCGATGGGCTCCTTCTGCACGATGATGCGCCGGCCCGGCAGGGGAGCGGGAATGGTGTCGCCATAGACGCGCTTCGCCTCCTCGGCGAACCACTCGATGAAGCCGGCCGCGTAGGCGATCTCGCCCTTGGCTTCGGCGAAGGGCTTGCCCTGTTCGGCGGTCATGATGCGGGCGAGATCGTCCTGGTTCGCCATCATCAGATCGAACAGGCGCCGCAGGATCGCTGCGCGCTCCTTGCCGGTCCTCGCCCGCCAGCTCTTCTGCGCGGCGTGGGCCACATCGATGGCCCGCGCGACTTCATGGCGCGACAGCGCGGGCACATGGCCGATGAGCGTGCCATCCGCCGGATTGGTGACGGCGATCGTCGCGCCGCTCGCCGCGGACACCCATTCGCCGCCAATGAGGTTGGCTTCGCGGAAGAGGCTCGGATCCGCGAGGCCGAGCGTCGCGGCGGAGTTCTTGTCGGTCATTGCGCCCTCTCAGCCCTGGAAGTCCACGACGAGACGCACGACGGAGCCGTCATGCAGCTGATCGAAGCCTTCGTTGATGTCTTCGAGGGAGATGCGCCCGCTCATCAGGCGGTCCACGGGAAGACGGCCCGCCTTGTAAAGCTCGATGTAGCGCGGCACGTCGCGGACCGGCACGCAGGTGCCGATATAGCTGCCCTTCACTGTGCGCTCTTCCGCGACGAGGCTCACGATGTTCACCGGCAGCACGGCATCCGGCGGCGGCAGGCCGGCGGTGACGGTGGTGCCGCCGCGCTTTGTCATCTTGTACGCATTCTCAAGCGCCCGCGCTGACCCGGCGAACTCGAACACGAAATCCGCGCCGCCGCCCGTGAGCGCCCGCACCTGCTCGATGGCATCGGGAGCACGTGCATCCACGACCCCGGTGGCGCCGAGGTCCTTGGCGAGCTGAAGCTTTTCCGGCGACAGGTCCACCGCGACCACCCGTGCGGCGCCCGCCGCCAGAGCGCCGAGGACGGCGGCGAGGCCCACGCCGCCAAGCCCGACCACAGCCACCGTCTCGCCGGCCTGCACACGGGCTGTGTTCACCACTGCGCCGACCCCCGTCAGCACGGCGCAACCGAACAGCGCGGCGACGTCGAGGGGGACATCCTTGTCTATCCGGACCAATGAGCGGCGCGACACGACCGCATGGTCGGCGAAGGCGGAGCATCCCAGATGATGATGGATGGTCTCCGCGCCCTCGTGCAGCCGGATCGCGCCGGTGAGCAGCTCGCCCTTGCCGTTGGCCACCGCACCCGGCTCGCAAAGGGCCGGCCGGCCCTGCGAGCAGGGCTGGCAATGGCCGCAGCTGGGCATGAACACCATGACCACGTGGTCGCCCGGCTTGAGATCGTCCACCCCATCGCCCGCCTCGACCACCACGCCCGCCGCCTCGTGGCCGATGGCCATCGGCATGGGCCTCGGACGGCTGCCGTTGATGACGGACAGGTCGGAATGGCAGAGGCCCGCCGCCGCGATCTTCACCAGCACCTCGTCCCGGCCCGGCCGATCGAGTTCCACCTCTTCGATATGGAGCGGATGGCTCTGCGCGTAAGGCATCTGCGCGCCCATGCTGCGCAGGACCGCGGCTTTGATCTTCATGGCGTGGTGCTCCCTTACGTCCTTAAACCGCGCATGCCGCCTCTGGCCCGGGCAGCTTGACACCGATTAACATAGTCTAATAATGCAAGTCACTAGGGAACGGAAACCGACATGCCGGAAATGCGCCGATGAAGCCCGCCCGGTTCGACTATGTTCGCGCCGAGACCATCGCCCACGCGGTGGAGGCGCTTGCTGGCGCGGGCGGCGACGGCAAGGTGCTCGCGGGCGGGCAGAGCCTCATGCCCATGATGAATTTCCGCCTCGTGAAGCCGTCGGTCCTGGTGGACATCAACCGCATCCCCGACCTCGACCGCATCACGCTCGAAGCCGGCGCGCTGCGGCTCGGCGCGCTGGTGCGCCACCGCATGACCGCCGAGGATGCGCTGGTGGCGAGGCATATCCCGGTGCTGCACGCCGCCATGAAGCATGTGGCGCATCTCACGGTGCGCAACCGCGGCACCTTCTGCGGCAGCGTGTGCCATGCCGACCCCGCCGCCGAGATGCCCATGATGACGCTGCTGCTCGACGGCACCATCCATATCGCCTCGCCGCGCGGCGCCCGCGCCATGCCGGCGCGCGACTTCCTCACAGGATCCCTTGCCACCGCGCTGGAGCCGGACGAGATGGTCACGGCTGTCGACCTCGCCATTCCGCAGGACGGCACAGGCTGGGCCTTCGAGGAGTTTTCGCGCCGGCACGGCGACTATGCGCTGGCGGCCGTCGCCGTGCTCATGAGGCGGGTGGATGGACGGATGCGCGATGTGCGCATCGCCATGATGGGCATCGCCGACACGGCCATCCGGTTCAACGAGGTGGAAGCGGCTCTGGAGGGACGCGAAGGCACGCCTGCGGCCTTCGACGAGGCGGTGACCCGCCTGCAAGCCTCCATCGAACCGAATTCCGATCTCAGCGCCTCCGCCGACTATCGCCGCCACCTCGCTGGTGCCCTCGCGCGCCGCGCGCTTGCCGATGCATGGAGTCGCGCCCGCGAGACGGACGGGGACGCAGCCTGATGCAAGATGCAGTCACCATCACGCTCACCATCAATGGGCTTACACATACCCGGGCGGTGGACGCGCGCCTGCTGCTCAGCGATTTCCTGCGCCACGAGCTCGGCCTGACAGGCACGCACGTAGGCTGCGAACACGGCGTGTGCGGCGCCTGCACCATTCTTCTGGACGGGCGCAGCGCCCGCTCTTGCCTCACGCTCGCCATTCAGGCGGACGGCGCGACCATCGAGACGGTGGAAGGGGTGGGGCGAATGGGCGATCTCGGCAGGGTGCAGCAGGCGTTCCGCGATCACCACGGCCTGCAATGCGGCTTCTGTACGCCGGGCTTCCTGATGACCATCACCGATATGCTGCGCCACCACGCTCTGGAAAGCGACGACGCGATCCGGGAGGCGCTGTCCGGCAACATCTGCCGATGCACGGGCTACCAGCACATCGTGGAGGCGGTGCGAGAGCTGGCGCGCGAACGGGGGCCGCTGACATGACCGCCTTCGACGCTTCAGTGGAGATGCGCCCCAGGCTGGTCGGCCAGCGGATCAAACGCACCGAGGACCCGCGCCTGCTCACCGGCTCCGGCCGTTATGTGGACGACATGGACCCGCAGGGCCTGCTGCACGTGGCTCTGCTGCGCAGCGACCAGCCCCATGCGCGCATCCGGTCCATCGATGTCGGCGAAGCCTTCGCGGTGCCGGGAGTCGTGGCCATTTTCGATGCGCGTGACATCGCAGGTGACTTCCAGCCGGCCATCCCCACCTCCCGCATGAAGGGCTATTACGCGACGCCCTTCCGTCCCCTCGCCGAGGGCAAGGTGCGCTATGTGGGTGAGCCCGTGGTCGCGGTGGTGGCCGAGAGCCGCTACGCCGCCGAGGATGCGCTGGAGCTCATCTCCATCGATTACGAGCCGCTGTCCGTCGCCGTCGCGCAGGACGAAGCGGCGGCGGATGGCGCTCCCCTCCTCCACGAGGAGGCCGGCACCAACGTCATCATTTCCCGAACCTTCGCCCGCGGCGACGTGGATGCAGCCATCGCCGCCGCGGCAGTGGTGGTGAAGGGACGCTTCCGCATGACGCGCAAGACGCCCATGCCCATGGAAACCCGCTCCTACCTCGCCGAGTGGGACCGAAGGCGGCAGGCGCTGACTCTGCATTCCTCCACCAATATCCCCGGCATCATCTGCGATGTGCTCGGCGCCTGCCTCGACCTTCCGGGCAATCGGGTGCGGGTGGTCGCGCCCGACGTGGGCGGCAGCTTCGGCGGCAAGGGCTCGCTGAACCATGAGGAGATGCTGGTCTGCGTGCTCGCGCGCAAGCTGGAGCGGCCGGTGAAGTTCGTCGCCGACCGCATGGAAGACCTCACCGCCATGAGCCAGGCCTTCGACGAAACCATCAAGGCGGAGCTGGCGGTGGATGCGGACGGGCGGCTGCTCGGCCTCCGGGCGGACGTGATCGGCGACATCGGCGCCTACTCGATCTACCCATGGACCGGCGCGCTGGAGCCCGTGCAGGTGGTGAGCTTCCTGCCCGGCCCCTACCGCATGGAGCATTATCGCGGCCGGGTGCGCGGCGTGCTCACCCCCAAGCCGCCCACCGGCCCCTATCGCGGCGTCGGCCGCCCCTCCTCCACCTTCGCCATGGAACGGCTGATGGACATGGCCGCGCGCAAGCTCGGCGTGGACCCGGCGGAGATCCGTCGCCGCAATCTGGTGACAGCCGAGGAATTTCCCTACCGCACCGGCTCGGGCATCATCTGGGACCGCTCCGCCTTCCAGGAATGCCTGGAGGGCGTGTGCGATCTGGTGGACTACCCGGCCCTCGTGCGCCAGCGCGAAGCGGCGCGGGCGGAGGGCCGCTGGGTCGGCATCGGCTTCGCGAGCTATGCGGAGCTGACGGGCATCGGCTCGCGTATCGCCGTTGCACCGGGCATGCCGATCAATACCGGCACGGAGACCGCCTCCATCCGCATCGACGCCACCGGCGCCGTCACCGCCGCGTTCGGCATCTCGTCCCACGGGCAGGGGCTGGAGACGACGCTCGCCCAGGTGGTCGCCGATGAACTGGGCTGCCGCATGGAGGACATCGAGATCCAGCACGGCGACAGCGCCCTCGTGCCCATGGGCACAGGCACCTATGCCAGCCGTTCGGCGGTGCTCGGCGGCGGCGCCGCCACCAAGACCGCGCGCGTGGTGAAGGCGAAGGTGCTGAAGGCCGCCGCCTTCCTCATGGATGTTCCGGTGGAGGACCTTGAGGCCGAAGGCGGCGTCATCCGCGCCCGCTCCTCCAATGCAACGATGACTTTCCGGGAGGTCGCCCACGCGGTCTATGCGCAGATGGGCAGGATCCCGCATGAGCAGCGGGAGGATCTCGTCGCCTCCGAGAGCTACGACCCCTATCTCGGCACGGCCTGCGCCTCCACCCACCTCGCCATGGTGGAGGTCGACCCCGCTACATTTGCCGTCACGGTGACGCGCTTCGCCGTCGCAGAGGATTGCGGACGCATCATCAATCCGCTGATCGTGGACGGGCAGGTGCACGGGGCGGTGGCGCAGGGCATTGGCGCCGCTTTGCTGGAGGAGGTGGTGCACGACGAGGGCGGGCAATTGCTCACCGCCAGCCTCGCCGACTATCTCGTGCCCATCGCCAGCACCATGCCTGAGATCGAGATCCTGCATGTGGAGGCGGAACTGCCGAACAACATCGGTGGCTTCCGCGGCATGGGTGAAGGCGGCACCATCGGTGCACCGGCCGCCATCGCCAATGCGGTGTCGGACGCGCTGGCGCCCCTCGGCATCGAGATCGACACGCTGCCGGTGACGCCGGATCGGCTCTTCCGGCTGGTGCAAGCCGCGAGGGTGGCCGCTTCCACCTGAAACAGCCTCCTCTGCGCCCCCCCGGCAACGGATCAGGCGCCGGCTCCTTAGGAACCGGCGCCCGTTTCTTCGCGGGAAGGTCTGATGCCGCCTGTTCAGGGCAACGGCTGCACCATCTCCTTCAGCCGGAAGCGGATGATCTTTCCGGAGCCGGTGCGCGGAATCTCGTCCACCTGATGAACCACGTGGGGCACCTTGTAGGACGAAAGGTGATGCCGACAGTGATCGAGCAGCAGGTCCGCGTCGAAGCTGGAGTCGCGTGGCACCACATACAATGCCGGCACCTCGCCGAGCTGGGGATGGGCGACACCCGCCACAGCACAGTCGAGCACACCGGAGAATAGCAGCACCACCTCCTCGATCTCCGCCGGGGCGATGTTCTGCCCGCCGCGAATGATCAGCTCCTTCAGCCGGCCGGTGATGGTGACGAAGCCGTTGCGGTCGGCGCGGGCGAGATCGCCGGTGTGGTACCAGCCGTTGCGCAGGGCCTTGGCCGTCTCTTCCGGCTTGTTGTGATAGCCGAGCATCACGTTCGGCCCCCGCACGATCAGCTCGCCCTCCTCGCCGGCATCAAGGTCGCGCAGGCTCGCGGGATCGACAATGCGCAGCGCGACGCCCGGCAGGGGCAGACCGCACGACCCCATGACGCGCGAGGACGAGGCCGCGTTCATCGTCACCATGGTGGAGGTTTCTGTGATGCCGTAGCCATCCAGCAGAGGCACGCCGAACGCGCCCTCGAAGGCGGTGTTCAGTGTCGCCGGCATGATGGCTCCCGCCGAAACGCACACGCGCAGTCCCGGCAGGGAGCTGCGTCCCTCCGCCTGCGCCGCCTCCATCAGGTAATGGAACATGGTGGGCACGCCGGGGAAGACGGTGAATTCGCCCGTCTCGATCAGCCGCATGGCCTCGCGCGTCGAGTATTTGTCCAGGATGTATTCGCTCGCGCCGGTTGCGAGGATGGACAGGACGGAGAAGTTGAGCGCGTAGGAATGAAACAGCGGCAGCGGCGAGAGCACATTGTCCTCGCTGCTGAGCCCCACCACCGGGCTCCAGCAGGCCGCCGTCACCCACAACATGCTGCGGCAGGTCAGCAGCACGCCCTTGGCGCGACCTGTCGTCCCCGAGGTGTAGATGATGAAGGACGCCGCATCGATATCCGCGGCATCGCGCGGGGGCGCGGCCGACGGCAGCTCCGCCAGCGTCTCGAAGCTGCGCAGGTCCCCGGCCGGGGCGTCGACCAGCAGCAGGCCGGCGACGCTGGGGGCCTCGGCCCGCAATGCCTCCACCATCTCCGCGCGGGCAGCGGTGGTGATGACGATCCGGCACGAGGCGTCTGACAGACGGTAGGAGACTTCGCCGGGCGCCGCCTCGGCGCTGATGGGCACCGCGACGCCCCCGGCCCGGACGATGGCGAGGCAGGCCTCAACCCAGGAAACGCTGTTCGGCAGCAGGATCGCAACGCGATCCCCGGGACCGACGCCAAGGCCGGCGAGATGCCCGGCAAGGTTCGCCGTGCGCCGCTCCAGATCGGTATATGTGACCGATCGCCGGGCGTCGCGGAACGCGACCTTCGCGCCCCGCTCCGTCGCATGCCGCCGCAACAGCTCCGGCACCGGAGCGATCAGTTCCGCCTTGAGCATCGATTCCTCCCCTTCGATCACCGCATTCTTGTGCGCGGCTGTCGTCACACCATGCAGAAGCCGCCGGAGATGGAGATCACCTGGCCGGTGATCCACGATCCCTTCGGCGAGGCAAGCAGAGCCACTGTGGGCGCGACGTCCTCCGGTTGGCCGAGACGGCGCAGCGGATAGAATTTGGTGAGCTTGTCGCGATTGGCTTCCACCCACGAGCGGTCGTGGGCGGTCTCGACGAGACCCAGGGAGACCGTGTTGGCCGTCACGCCGCTGCGGCCCAGTTCCCGGGCCAGCGACTTCATGAGGGCGATGGTGCCCGCCCGCGCCGCCGCGACGATGGCGAGGCCGGATTCGCCCACGCGCGAGGAATCGCCGACGATGGCGATGAGACGCCCGTCGCCCGCCTTCTCCAGATGCGGGACGGCCGCGTGAGCGAGATGGATGGCGCCATAGAGGCAGGTATCGATCTGCGCCTTCCACTCCTTCTCGGTGGAGTCGGTGAACCGCTGACGGATGGCGAGGCCGGCATTATTGACCACGATGTTCAGCCCGCCGAAATCCGTGACGATGGCCTCGACCATCCCCTTCACCGCGGCGAAGTCGGCCACGTCTGCCTTGTAGGCTTTCGCCTCGCCGCCCAGCGCGCGGATCTCGTCGACCACGGCCTGCGCCTCTTCGGCCGAATTGCGGTAGTTCAGCGCAACCGTCGCGCCCTCGGCGGCGAGGGCGAGCGAGATCTCCCGCCCCACATCGCGCGCGCCGCCGGTGACCAGCGCAACCTTGCCCTTGAGATTGAGATCCATGGAAAATCCGCCTTGCGTGAGATGATGGATGGAAACGGGGCCGCGCCTTACTCGTAGGCGTCCGCCCCCTTCCGGAGGCTCTGCCACTGCGCGTCGTCATGTCCGCACAGGACGGTGGCGCCGCCCGCCTCGATCCTGCGGATTTCCGCGATGGAGCGATTGTGCAGGTCGACGTTCCAGGTGTTCTTCGGCACCACGTCGGTATCGAGGCTGGTGCGCAGGCTCACCGCGTCCGAGGCCAGGAGGAAGGCGCCATCCCGGTCGAGTGAGACAAGAGCCCCCGTGAGCCCCGGCGTGTGGCCGGGAAACGGGATGAGGGTGACGCGGCCGTCGCCGAACAGATCCTTCTCTCCCTCGATCAGCTCCAGCGGATTGCCCTGGTCCCATTCCACCGGGAGATAGCCCGCCGAAGCCGCATTCTCGGCCTTCGCCGCGGCAAGCTCCGCCGCGTGGACCACGACCGTCGCCTTGCGAAAAAACCCGTTGCAGCCGCAATGATCCGGATGGAAATGCGAGCAGACCACCACATCGATGTCGTCGGCCCCGAGACCCACGCAGGCGAGTTGCGAGACCACGTTGTCCTCGCGCCCCATGATCGGCGTCATGGCCCGTGCCACGCCGCCCCAGCGCGCTTCGGCATCGTCAACCACGGACGGGTGGCAGCCCGTGTCGAACAGGACGTTTCCCTGGGCATGGCGCAACAGGATGGAGGCTACCGGCAGCTCGATGGTCTCGCTGCGGTCGGCATCGGGCTGGTAGATATGCCGCTTCATCCGGAGGCGGCCGCCGGAAAGCACGTGCATCTTCATTGCTGTTTCCTCCCGTGCGGGACCGCTTACCGCCCCTCGAAGCGCGGCGGGCGCTTCTCGGCGAAGGCGTTGCGACCTTCCTGATAATCGAAGCTGCGGGATGCACCGTCGATGCGCGCCTGGGCAGCATCGAGATCAAGCGCGCCAGGCCCCATGACGAGACCATCGAGAATGAACTTCGCGCCACTCACGGAGAGCGGCGCATTCGCTGCGATGCGCACGGCGAGGGCCCGTGCGGCGGCCACCGGGTCGTCAGCCAGATCATCTGCGAAGCCGATGCGCAGCGCCTCCTCGGCAGGGATGCGATCCGCCGTGTAGAGAATGCGTTTCGCCTGCGTGAGCCCGACGAGGGACAGCAGACGCTGGGTGCTGCGCACGCCATAGACGATGGAGAGCTTAGCCGCTGGAATGCCGAATATGGCGCTCGGCGCGGCGATGCGGAAATCGCAGGACATGGAGAGGTGGCACCCCCCGCCGAGGCAATAGCCGGAGACCACGGCGATGGTCGGCTTGCCCGCTCCAGCGATGGCGTCGGACGAGGCATCCACCGCCACTTCGTACTCCACGCTCTGCTCCAGCGTGTGGCGCACCACGGGGAATTCGGAGATGTCCGCTCCGACGCTGAAGTCGGCGCCCGCGCCGGCGAGCAGGATCGCCCGCACATCTCGGTCGGCTCCAAGTTCCGAGAATATCCGCGCCACATCCCGCCACATGGCGAGCGTCATGGCATTGCGCTGCGCCGGACGATTGAGCGTGACGGTGGCGATGTGATCCGCGACGACGACTTCGATGTCCGCCATTCAGCCCTCCCTGGCCCCGATGTCCGCCTCGTCGACCACGAGGGGAGCAAGAACTTGGCGCAGCTTGCCCGGGAGTGGAACGGGCCGGTTCGTGGCGCGGTCCACGTAGACGTGGATGAAATGCCCTTGCGCGGCCGCCACATCGTCCGCATCGCGGAAGATGCCGATCTCGTATCGCACGCTGGTGGTTCCAAGGCGCCCGACGCGCAGGCCCGCGTGCACCTTCGAGGGAAAGGACAGGGAGGAGAAATATTGGCAGCGCGTTTCCACCACGAGCCCGATGACGGGACTGGCCTCAACGTCCAGCGCGCCAGTCTCGATGAGATAATGGCCGACGGCCGTGTCGAAAAACGAGTAATAAACCACGTTATTCACGTGCTGGTAGACATCATTGTCCATCCAGCGCGTCGTGATCTCCCGGAAGTGTCGATAGTTCTGCCGTCGGTCCGGCGTTCCGCGTGCGCTCACCTGCAGCCTCCCTTCCAGACCTGCCCGCAGACGGGCACCAGCGTTTCTTGTGCGGCCCGTCGCGCCGCGGACGACGGCCGCGACGATCGGATCCGCCGATCAATTCGTAACTTGCATTAATAGACTGAAAGTGCTGTTGTCAATGCCGCACCGACCGAAACGGGACCGACTGCCCGGCCTTCGACAGCATTTGCTTCAGTTCCTGCCAATTCATACTGCAGTGCAGGATGAATTGACTGGGGCGCGGCAGTCCAAACATCCATTTATGAAAGACAATGGTCGGTGCAGGGACAGACCAGCCGGACGCTAAGCCGGAAAGGCGCGCCGGATCACGCAGGAGGAAGACGGATGTCCAGGATTGCACACGTGGCGACGATCTGCGCCGCGCTTGCCATGTCGCTGCCGGCCCATGCCCAGACCCCCGCGGCTTCGCCCGCGGCCGGAAAGATCTCCAACGACATGGTGAAGATCGGCGTTCTCACCGACATGTCGGGGCAGTTCTCCCATGAATCGGGCGAGGGATCCGTAACGGCGGTGAAAATGGCCGTAGAGGATTTTGGCGGGAAGGTCCTCGGCAAGCCCATCGAGGTCATTGTCGCCGACCACCAGAACAAGACCGAGGTCGCCATCGCCAAGGCGAAAGAATGGTTCGACGTCGACAAGGTCGACATGATCGCCAACCTCATCAATTCGGCCGTGGCCATCGGTGTCGCCGGGGTGGCGAAGGAGAAGAACGGCATCGCCATCATCAACGGCTCGGGCTCCTCCCGCCTCACCGGCGACATGTGCACACCGAACTCCATCCACTATGCGTACGACACCTATGCGCTCGCCGTCGGCACGGGGAACGCGCTTATCAAGCAGGGCAAGAAGAACTGGTTCTTCCTGACCGCCGACTACGCCTTCGGTCATGCCCTTGAGGCCGACACAGCGTCGGTCGTGAAGGCGGGCGGAGGCAACGTGGTGGGCTCTGTGCGCTACCCCATCAATACCCTCGATCACGGCTCCTTCATGCTTCAGGCGCAGGGGTCGGGCGCGGACGTGATCGCGGTTGCCGGCTCCGGCACCGTCTTCATCAACGCCGTGAAGGCCGCGCACGATTTCGGTCTGACGCAGTCCGGCAAGCAGTCCCTCGCCGGGCTCCTCGTGTGGATCACCGACATCCATTCCATGGGTCTGGAGAACGCACAGGGCCTCGTGCTCACCAATGCCTTCTACTGGGATCGGGACGATGAGACCCGCGCCTTCTCCAAGCGCTTTGAGGCGCGCATGGGCCGCAAGCCGCACATGGGCGATGCGGGAGACTATTCATCCACCATGCATTATCTGAAGGCCGTCGAAGCTGCCGGAACCGACGAGGCTCAGGCGGTGATGGCCAAAATGCGCGAGATGAAGGTCAACGACTTCTTCGCCAAGAACGGCTACATCCGCGCCGATGGCCGGTTCATCCACGACATGTACGTTTACCAAGTGAAGAGCCCGTCGGAATCGAAAGGCCCGTGGGACTATTACAAGCTGGTGCAGGTCATTCCGGGCGAGCAGGCATTCCGCCCGCTGTCGCAGAGCCAGTGCCCGCTGATCAAGAAGTAGCGGACGCCGGGCGGCCCCGGCGTGGGGCCGCCCGCTTTCTCGGCCGGGGCACTTCCTGCGCCGCTCGATCCTGGGGGGGCGCATCCCGCGTCGGCGCTGCCTCATCAGGCACCAAAATCTCGACCATCCGGTCGCCGGCCTGCGGAGCGCCGTAGAGTGCCGGATCGTAGTTGAGGCGGTAGCGCATGTCGGGGGCCTCGATCGGCTTGCGGCACTTGTCGCACACCACCACCGCCGAAAAATCGTGCCCGCAATCGAGGTGCGTGAGCACCAGCGGCGGATCCCCGGCGGACAGCCATCGGTCGCCCCAAGCCCCCATGGTGATGAAGGCGCCGTAGAGATCCTTGCCCATTTCGGTGAGCCGATATTCGTAGCGCTCGGGCAAATCCTGATACTTGACCCGCGCGAACACCCCGCGCGTAACCAGCCGGCCGAGCCGTTCGGTGAGAATATTGGGCGCGATCCGCAGCTCGGTCTGCATCTGGTCGAAGCGCCGCACGCCGAAGAACGCCTCGCGCAAGATAAGAAAGCTCCAGCGGTCGCCGATGATTTCCAGCGACCGCGACACCGAGCTCGGGCGACCGCGCGAGAAGCTTGCGGATTCCGCCGTCCGACGCGCCCGCTTCGCCGGCTCCACGGGGGTGCGGCCCGCGCCCGGCCCATCGCGGTAGCGCACGCGGTTCGCCTTCACCTCGCCGAGGCAGTGGGAACAGGCCACATAAGGCTCGCATTCCGCGCCGCATGTGGCGTGGATGAGGCGGAGCGGTGGCCCTTCAGGCCCCGAGAGCCATCGGTCCCCAAAGCGGATCAGCGCGACGAAGCTCGGGTACAACTCCATCCCACAGCGCGTGAGGTGATATTCGGCCCGGCTTGAATTCGCCGAATAGTGTACTTGGCGAAAAATGCCGCGCACGGTGAGGCGTTTCAGCCGTTCCGCAAGCGTGCCACGGGGCAGTCCGAGGGCAGTCCGGAACTGTTCAAACCGCTGCGCACCGAAGAACGCCTCGCGGATGACGAGGAAGCTCCACGCATCCGACATGATGGAGATTGTGCGTCCGACCGAGCAGTTGCGTTCAAACAGCTGAGGCACCGCCTGGCTCCTGGATGCGGTCTTCACAATCGCTCCGGGGCCCGCACGCTTCTCGTTCCGCATCTGGCCGTGCACTCCATGACGATTTTCAGTCCAACTATAGTACCAACGAATCGGCACGTTGTGCGGATATCTCTATGCCGTGGGCGCCCGTCGGCGCGTTCTCTTTCTTTTTGCGTCCCGGCGCAACCGCTATATAAATCCGCCACATAATCGATAATTTTGGAAAGAAATATTATAGAATTAAGTAAAGCTCAGCTGCGGGTCATAGGTTATTTCGGCGATTGTCGAATTAGTCGGCGGGCCGGATTTTCCCGGCCTCGGCCGTTCGCTCGTACCAGCCCTTGGAACGGTTCACGATCCACACCACCGAGAGCATCACGGGCACCTCGATCAGCACGCCCACCACAGTGGCCAGAGCCGCGCCGGAGGTGAAGCCGAACAGCGAGATGGCTGCGGCCACGGCCAGCTCGAAGAAGTTCGACGCGCCGATCAGCGCCGAGGGCCCGGCGACGCAGTGCGCTTCGCCGGTTGCGCGGTTCAGCAGATAGGCGAGGCCGGCGTTGAAATAGACCTGGATCAGGATCGGCACCGCCAGCAGGGCTATGACGAGCGGCTGGGCGATGATCGCCTCACCCTGGAAACCGAAGAGCAGCACCAGCGTCGCCAGCAGCGCCACGAGGGACAGCGGTCCGAGACGCGCGAGCAGGCCGTCCAGCGCCGCCTGCCCCCCTTGGGCCAGCAGCCGGCGGCGCAGCAGTTGGGCTACGATGACCGGAATGACGATGTAGAGCACCACCGACAGCACCAGCGTGCCCCACGGCACGGTGATGGCGGAGAGGCCCAGCAGCAGCGCGACGATGGGCGCGAAGGCGACCACCATGATGGCGTCGTTCAACGCCACCTGCGAAAGGGTGAAATGGGGCTCGCCCTTGGTGAGGTTCGACCACACGAACACCATGGCGGTGCAAGGCGCCGCGGCGAGGATGATCAGGCCAGCGATGTAGCTGTCGATCTGATCCGCCGGCAGCAGGGGCCGGAACAGCCAGCCGATGAACAGCCAGCCCAGCAGCGCCATGGAGAAGGGCTTCACGGCCCAGTTGACGAACAGCGTCACGCCGATGCCGCGCCAGTGCCGGCCCACCTCGCCGAGGGCGGCGAAATCGATCTTCAGCAGCATGGGCACGATCATCAGCCAGATCAGCACGGCCACCGGCAGATTCACCTGCGCGACTTCCACGGCACCGATGGCGTGGAACACCGACGGGGCCAGATGGCCGAGAAGCACGCCCGCGACGATGCACAAACCCACCCATACGGTGAGATACCGCTCAAACAGGGACATTGCTGATCTCCGTACTCAGCCGGCTCAAGCCACGTCGGACCGCGGATCGGTACCACCTTCGAGGCGGCCGATCTCGCGCAGCCGGGTGCCGAGGGCGAGGCGGTCGAGCTTGGTGATCGGCAACGCCGTGAACACCGAGATGCGGTTCTTGAGATAGCGGAAGGCGGCGTTGAAGGCCGCTTCCCTAGCGATGTCGCTGCCCTCTACCGCGGCGGGGTCCTCAATGCCCCAATGGGCGGTCATCGGTTGGCCCGGCCAGATGGGGCAGGCTTCGCCGGCCGCGTTGTCACAGACGGTGAAGACGAAATCCATCACCGGCGCGTTCGGCTCGGCGAATTCGAGCCAGCTCTTGGAGCGAAAGCCATAGGTCGGGTAGCCAAAAGCATTCAGCGTGCGGATCGCGAGCGGGTTCACCTCGCCCTTGGGGGCGCTCCCGGCCGAGAAGGCGCGGAACCGACCGGCCCCGTCCTTCGACAGGATGCTTTCCGCGAGGATCGAGCGGGCGGAATTGCTGGTGCACAGGAAGAGCACGTTGAACACGTGATCGGAGCTCGTGTCAGGCATGGGTGTCCTCGGTCTTGGGTTCGCAGGCGCAGGACAAGGCGGCAACGGCGGGAGCGCAGACCTCGGGATGCCCGTTGCAGCAATCGCGCATCAGGAAGGCTACGAGCTCGGAGAGGGCCGGGTAGACGGCGCTGTAGATGATGGATCGCCCGTCCCGCCGCGAACGCACCAGCCCGGCTTGCTCGAGATGGTTCAGGTGGAAGGACATGCGGGAGGAGGAAGCGCCGCCCATCGCCTCGCCGATGGCGCCCGCAGGCATCCCCTCCGGACCGGCCTGCACCAGAAGGCGCACCACGCGGAGGCGGGTTTCCTGAGAAAGAGCAGCGAAGGAGCCGAGGGCCCTGGATTCATCCATGGATCAATATCTCAAGATTTATTGAGATATTAGATAGCGCAAGGCCCTGTGAACGGCAACCTTGGTTTTAGCGGTCAGTCTTTTTGCCGAGGCGGCGTCGCACTCCCGATCGATGACAGCGAGAGCACATGCCTCCGTAAAGACGGTAGCAGAGCCTAAAGGAGGCGCGGCCGAATCATGCCTCGTCGCCGGAAAGCCGCCGGGTTGAAAACATCCGCGCAAGCGTCGCGGCGCTCAAGCCACAAGCCAGCGGGCGACATCATCCGGCTTCGGGAGGCCACCGGCATGTACCACCTTGCCGTCGATGACGATGCCTGGCGTCGAGGCGATGCCGTAGCCGGCGATCACCGCATAGTCGGTGACCTTTTCCACCGTGACATCGAGCCCGAGCTTGGTCGCCGCGTCCCGCACCATCTGCGCCGTCGTCTCACAGCGGGAGCAGCCGGGACCGAGCACTTTCACGTCTTTCATGACTCCAGCCTTTCCGGTTTCAGGAAAACAGCGCGTTGAACAGGAAGCCCACAGCGAGGATGCCGGCGCCGACCACGCCCACGAACACGGCAATCAGCTTCAGGCTCAAGACTTTGCGCAGGATGATCATTTCCGGCAGCGACAAAGCGATCACCGCCATCATGAAGGCCAGCACGGTGCCCAGCGCTGCCCCCTTGGCCAGCAGGGCCTCCACCACCGGGATGATGCCCGCGGCATTGGAATACATGGGAATGCCCAGCAGGACCGCGGCCGGCACCGACCACCACGCATCCCGCCCCATGATGGAGGCGAGGAGGTCCGCCGGGACGTAGCCGTGGATGAAGGCGCCCGCCGCGATGCCGGCGATGATCCACATCCACACCTTGCCGACGATGTCGCGCACGGCTTCGAGGCCGGCCTTGATGCGATCCACCAGCGTCATGCCGTTCGGCGGCAGATCGACGGGAGCGGCGCGCACGTTGCGCACCCAGTCTTCCAGCCAACCCTCCAGATGCAGCCGGCCGATGATCCAGCCGGCAACGATGGCCACCCCAAGGCCGAAGGCCAGGTAAGTGAGCGCCACCTTCCAGCCCACGAGCGCGAACAGCAGGCCCAGCGCCACTTCGTTGACCATGGGCGCGGCGATGAGGAAGGAAAAAGTGACACCGAGGGGGACGCCGGCGGAGACGAAGCCGACGAACAGGGGCACCGCCGAGCACGAGCAGAAGGGCGTGACGATGCCGAGACCGGCGGCGGCGACATTGCCGAGCCCCTCGCGCCGTCCGGCGAGCAGTGCACGCGTGCGCTCGGCGGAGAAAAAGCTGCGCACCACGCCCATGGCGAACACCACCAGCGTCAGCAGCATCAGCACCTTGGGCGTATCGTAGATGAAGAACGCGACCGCTTCGGCCAGATGGCTGCCGGGTTCCACCGGCAGATGGGCCACCAGCCATTGGGAGAACGGCGCGAGCTGGGCATAGACCACGAACCAGATCGCGATCGCTGCGACTGTTGCCGCCGCCCAAGCCAAAGGCGATGCCCCAGGCGGCGGCTTGCGCTCGGTCAATGACAGGTCGGCACTCATGCGGCTCTCCTATCGGACGAACTATTCAGGCTGTTGAGAACAGCATCGACGATGGCGGCCTGCTCGGCCGGTAATTCGGGGTTGCGACGGTAACGCACCCATTGGGCGTCCCGCCGGTCGATCACCATGCCGGCCTGCTTGAGCACCGCCATATGGCGCGACATGCGAGATTGGGTGACGCCGAGGACGCGCACAAGCTCGCATACACAATGCTCGCGCCCGTCCCACAGGAGGCGGACCGCCGCGAGGCGGGTGGGTTCGGCCAGGGCCGACAGAAGGGTGAGCGAGGACTGCATAAGATAACCAATATGCTCATGCGCATATGCGTGCAAGCGCATTTCTTAGAAATCTCATCGCTCTGAAGGCAGTCCTTTTCGAAGAGGGAGGGCCTACCTCAAGCACTGACATTGATACGGACGGACGCCGGGCGTTCTGCCCCATAGATCGCCCGGCTCCCCCTCATTCGAGGGCTGGCCCCTGGCGCGCTGGTGCTAGGAAGCGGCTCGTCTGCTCCAACCTTCATTCGGCCAGATATCGTGCCGGGCGCCACTCCCGCATATGCGCCCGGCTTCTTGCTGGGTGGCCTGATGGAGCTCCCGGTTCCCGGCCGGAGTTCGCCTCCGGCAAAATCCGCATGCGATCCAGTAAATCCCGCGTTTCGCCGTCAGAATGTGACAGCGAAACGCAGGCTGGCCTCTTGCGCGACATAGTTGTTGCCGAAGTCGGCTTTGTATTCGGTACGCAGCTCGTAACCCGTGGTGGAGAAGAGCTGTAATCCGGCCGTCACGTTACCCAGCACGGAGGGGATCGTCGTGCGGGTCAGGAAGTCAGGCACCGCTCCCGGTATGGCGCCGTAGCTGACGCCGATGTCCATGCCGTCGTTCGCGAAGAAGGAAGCTCCCGCCGACGCATAGGGCCGCAGCCAGAATTCCGGCGTCAGGTCGATGCGGCCACCGATCTCAAGCTGGGGGCTGATCGCGACATTCCATTGGTCAGCCGAGAAGAAATGCAGGCTCATGCCGCCGACGCCCTGCTCGGTGTAGCCGGGCATGCTGGTGTAGAGGAAGTCCACGTCGGCGAACGGCTTGAGATACCAACCCGCATTGACGAATTCGTAGCTCGCCCGCAGCCGGGCAGCTGCGGTCAGAACATTTGATGTTCCCTGCGTTCGCCAAAGGGCGGGCCCCACGTCCAGCAGCCGGTTCGTGTCGAAGCTGCCATAGCCGAGGTGCCCCGAGGCGGCGAACAGCCAGGGGCCCACCTGGTGCTTCAGCGAGACCGCGATGTCTCCGGCCACGCCGCTGGTGTCGGACAATCCGCTGACGTCGGAAAGCCACGACTGGGTGATGCCCGCGGTCGCGCCAAGGAACCAGTTGTCGACGATCTCCTTCTGCGCACCGAGGCGGTAAGTCACCCCGTTCAGGCTGTAGCCGCTGGCATCGGCGCTGGATGTCTGGTGCGCCCAGTTGCCGGTCACCCGCGCCCAGGCGCAGCTCGTCTCTTCCATCAGCGTGCCTGAGCCGGAGAAGATCGGGCAGCTCAAGGCCCTCGTCATGGAGGTCATGGCCCCGAGCGTCTGAGCCGAGGCGACGCTCGCGGATTCTTCCGGGGTGACGCTGTCGATGGCGCGCGTGTAGTCCTGGATCGACGAGGCATTGGCGAGTCCGCCGAACAGCTTCGCATCCGACATGTCGACGGTGCCGCTGTTCCACTTCCCCTGGAGGGCGGCGGTGGTGCGATCTTCGCTCTGCGTCAGGTCCACGCCCTTGGGGGCCGAGAAGTCGGCATTGGGGGAGACGTAGACCATGCTGCCGTCGCGCGCGACCGACCAGGAAATCGGGCTGTAAGATCCGCTCTGCGCTACAGCCGTCACCGAGCCGCCCTGCGCAAGCTCGATCACGCCGAAGCGACCGGGCTTGAGCGCCTCCACGACGTGAACATCGATCGTCCCGCCCACGGTCGCGGCCCCGGTCAGCTTGAGCAGGTCGCTGTGTTGTCCGGAAGCCGTGCTTTGGACGTCGACCATCAGGCTGCCTGTCTGGGACTGAGCGTAGCTTCCCGTAACGGTGGCCGTGGCGAACGTATCGGTGCCGCCGATGTTGAAGGCGCCGTCGTTCCGCATGCTCCCGGCCTGGCCCGCGCTGACGATGCCCCGGGCGGAGCTGACATACGTGCCACCCGCCTCGTTGATGAAGCTGTTCACTTCGCCTGTGCCACCAAGCGCGAGGTTCACGTCGCCGGTGAGCGTCCCGAAATTGCGCAGCGAGTCCTGCCCCCAGGTGGATTCCACCGCGATGCCCGAGAGCGCGCTGACGGTGGAGCCTGGCCGGAACTCGATGTGGTTTTCAGCGCCTCCGTCGATGAAGAGGGCCGCACCCGTGCCGCTGCCTCCTGTCAATGTTCCATCCATGAGAACGCGGATGCTCTTGCCCGTACCCTGCACGACACGACCGGAACCGCCCTGGGCGCCGCTCTGGGCATAGATCCCCATGGCGCCGTCGCCCGTGGCGGTCACGCTGCCCTTCAGCGCGATCTCGATCAGGCCGCCGCCCTGCTTCTCAAGACTCCGCCCATCGGTGGTCCCGATGGCGGTCGGCAGCACGATGCCCTCTTCCGTGGCGATCGCCCCGCCACCACCACCGATTGCCTGCGCGAACACGCCGTGCGCATTCTTGCCGGTGGTTGAGATGGTTATGGAGCTCGAGGGATCAGCCATCTTGATCAGAACGCCACCGCTGACACCCCGCGATGGATCCTTCTGGGCGAGCACCTTGTCGTAGCTGGCCGCCGTCGTGTCGAGCGCGCCCGTGTAGCCGCCGCCACCACCGATGGACTGGGCGAAGATGCCAACCGCGCCCTTGCCGGTGGTGGTGACGCTGCCGGTGCCGAGCTCAAGCGCCGCAAGCCCGCCATTGCCCGAGCTGTTCTCCGACCCGCCGAGCCGGCCGGTGACAGCCATTGAACCGACGCTGGAGCCGGCTCCATCGGAAATCAGGCCCCCGCCCCCGCCGATGGACTGGGCGATGATGCCGAATGCACCATCGCCGGTTGTCGAAATCGTGCCCGAATGCTTGACCGTGACGGTTCCTGCATCCCCGAAGGAGCCCCCCGTCGCGCCAAGCTGCAGCGAGAGCTTCTGTACGGTGGCGGTCTCCGCCTTCTTGGCGGCTTCCGCTTCCTTGATGAGTGCGTCGACGTCGACACCATAGCGCTTGAGGGTCGCCTTCTCCTGGGCGGTGAGGGACTTCAGCTCCAGCACCGTGTAGGGGTCGGCGATGTCGAGCACCAGAACGCCGCCGCCACCGCCGATGGATTGCGCAATCACGCCATGCGCTTCGGCGCCACCGGTGGTGATGGTGCCGGCATTGGTCACCGTGACGTCGCCGCCGGTGCCGCGGGCCCCGTCGCTGCCACCGGAGGTGATGGCGGGCGAGGACAGCAAGGCCGACGAATAGTCCATCCCGAGCGTGGATTTACCACCGCCGCCGCCAATGGACTGGGCAAGGATTCCGAAAGAGGAATCGCCTCCCGTTTCGATCCGGCCTGAGGCTGCGTTGGTCACGTTGACGGTACCGCCATTGCCGCCAGCCCCGCCGCTCGCGCCATTTGCCATCTTGATCGAGTTCGTGACGGAAGCGCCGCTCATCGAGGCGGCGCCAGCATCGCCTCCGCCGCCACCGATGGATTGTGCATAGATCCCGGCGGCCACCTGACCGTAGGTGTCGATCCCGCCCTCGTTCAGCACCGTGACCGTCTTGCCATTGCCGCCGCTACCGCCGCTGCCACCGGTGGTGACGTTGCCGGTGACTTTGACAGGGACTTCGGCCTTGACGCCGACCTTGGCAGAGAACTTCGGCAGCACCTTCATCGCGAGGACCTTCAGGCCGTTCTTCGCCAGCGATGCTCCGAGCTTGGTGATCGTGGTTTCACCTGCGCCTGCCGCGCTCGATCCACCGGAGCCGCCGCCGCCGCCGATGGACTGGGCCTGGATGCCGTGGGCTCCGTCGCCATAGGTGGTGATGGCCGCCGCCGTCGACTGGTTCTTCACGGTCACGTCGCCGCCATCACCGGCGTCGCCGCCTTTAGCGCCGACGCTGACGTTGACCTGCACCGTATTGGCACCCTGGGTCGTTCCCGCCCCACCGACACCACCGCCGCCACCGATCGACTGGGCAAGGACGCCGCGGGCTTCGACCCCGCGCGTCGTGACGGTCTTGGTGTTGATCACCTCGACCAATTCTCCGTTTGAGCCGACGCCGCCATCGCCGCCGACGCCCACGTCCACGACGGCCTTGACCTGGACCTTGTTGCCGCCCGGGATTCCGTCCTTCGGCTTCTCCTTGCCGATACCGATGCCGGAGGACGACGCGGCCACCGTGCCGGCACCGCCGTTGCCGCCGCCTCCGCCCACGCTGAGGGCGTGGATGCCGTGCGCGGCATATCCCTCCGTCTCGATGGTGCCGGCGTTCTTAACCTTGACCGTTCCGCCCGTATTCCCGCTGCCGCCCTTGCCACCCACGGCAACGTTCACGCTGACATTCCCTTTTGCGCCGGAAGCAGCTCCGCTCGCGTAGGAACTGCCGCCGGCGCCGCCACCGCCGCCGATGCTGTAGGCGGCGATGCCGATAGCCTGGTCACCCTTGGTGCTCACGCCTCCAGAGCTGTCGATCTTGACCTCTCCGCCCTTGCCGCCGTCTCCGCCGGTTCCACCCACGCTGACGGTGGTCGTGATGGCGACGATCGAAGAGCCGCTGTCCTTCGTGCTCGCGTCGGATATACCGCCGTCACCGCCGCCGCCGCCGACGCTGAGCCCCAGGATGCCGAACGCATCGGCGCCTGTTGTCTTCACCTCGCCGGAGGTCTCGACCGTGACCTTCCCGCCGTCCCCGCCCTTGCCGCCGGACCCACCGAGGGCCACGCCGACCGAGATGTTGGGAACGCTCTTGTTCACCGCTTGCGAATAGGCGAGCGCGTAGGAGGCACCGCCATCGCCACCGCCGCCGCCGATGCTCATCGCCTCGATGCCGTGGGACCGTTCGCCGGTGGTCGAGACGGCGGCGTTGCCGCTCACCTTCACCGTTCCGCCCTTGCCGCCGCCACCGCCGGTCCCGCCAAGGGCTGTGGCCGACGAAACCACGGCGCCTGCCGTGGCGGCGACCGCCGCGCCGCCCGATCCGCCACCGCCGCCAACCGACTGGGCAAGGATGCCGGCCGAATTGGCGCCGGTCGTGTACACGCCGCTGTCGGAAGAACCTTGGTTGGTGACCACCTCGACCGTGCCGCCGTCCCCGCCACCGCCCGAGGCACCGCCGCGCGAGACGCTGAATGCGGCCCCCAGCACAAGCGCGCTGCCGCCGCCGCCACCACCACCGCCGATGCTCTGCGCCAGTATGCCCGTGGCGTCTTTCCCGCCGGTACGGACCGTTCTCCAATTCGTCACGGTCACGTCGCCGCCGCTGCCCCCGGTGCCGCCATTGCCGCCGGTGCCAAGCCACATGGCGAAGCTCTCGCCGCCCTGGCCGCCGCCGATGGCGATCGTGCCATCGCCAGGCTGGAAGGCCTGCAGTGCGCGCCCGCCGCCGATGCTCTGCGCGACGACGCCGTTGGCGTTGACGCCCTTGGTCGTCACGTCGGAGCGGATATCAAGGCCAACCTTGCCACCGTTGCCGCCCTTGCCACCGTTGCCGCCGGAAGCAATGCCGTTGCCACCGTCGCCACCAGCTCCGCCGACCGACTGGGCGACGATGCCGTAGCTGTTGGCGCCGCTGGTGTTTACCGCTCCGCTTTGGAAGCCGGCGATATCGCCGCCGTTGCCGCCATCTCCGGCGGGCGTGCCCCGACCCGAAACCGCGGCCAGTCCCCCCTTGCCGCCAGCGCCACCAACGCTCTGCAGCAGGATCGCGGGCGCGTCGTCCGCGCGCGTCGTAACCTTTCCGTCGCCGTTGTAGATGATGGAGCGCCGATCCCAGTCATCCACGTAGGCGTTTCCGCCGGACGCACCGCGGGTGTCGTATCCATTGGCGGAACTGGAGCCATTGCCGCCGACGCTTTCCACCACGATGCCCGGCCCATGCGAGCCCCAGGTGTCGATGTCGGCTCCGCGCTTCGTGGTGACGGTGACCAGGCCGCTCGCGCCGCCATGGCCATAGCCCCAGGCCTGCAGCTGGTCGTCGTCCAGAATGCCATGGTCGCCGCCGGCGCCACCCCTCGAACTGACAGAGAGCGCAGCAACGTAGTCGCCCTCCGCCACGATGCCGGTCGTCGTGGAGAAGGTAACCTTGCCGCCGTTGCCGCCTCGCCCCGCGGACGCATAAAGCTCGTTGGGTGAGCCAACATAAAGCGCGCCGTTGCCGCCTTTGCCGCCCTTTGAGTAAATGGAGACGAGGGCGGTCGGATGCGCCTCGTCACTGTCCTTCGTGGACAGGCCGATCTTGGCATTGTTCTCGACGGTAACGTTCCCGCCCGCACCACCACCGAACGCCTGATAATCGCGCTTGATGCCGGCGCCGCCGTGGCCGCCCTCCGAGCCCACGACAAGGGCTGGCGCGATGGATTGCTTCCAGATGATCTGGGTGGGGTCGATGGCCTTGATGGTGCCGCTGGTGGTGACGTTCAGGGTCTGACCGTCGCTGCCCTGCGTGGCCTGATAGTAGTCTTTAAAAATCCAGCCCTCGCTATAGGCATCCTTCCCGTGGATTGGTGCCGGATTTACGAAGAGGCTATTGCGAGTGCCATTATAGGTCTCGGCGTGGCCTGGGCCGGTGGCGACAGCAAACGCAATTACGCTCGCGCTCGTGCAAAGCTCAAGCCGCCAACCCGAAAGACCGCGCGCCGCCGTCTGGCGCCCCATCTCCTTGGCCATCAGCCCCCCCGCTTTTTGTGATCTCTAGTTGCTGGCGGCAAACTCACCCAGCGGAATGCAGTGGTATCATGACGCAGCTCCCTAAGGGAAGGGTCATAGGTAGCAGAGGAGGCGCATTTTGGTGGCTTACGATCGCGTACGATCGCTTTGCCGACGACGGCGGAGAGCGCGTTGCATTGCAGATGTGCTGTTAGCTCGGGGTGCAACCTCTGCCGCCACACCTCGAACGTTCAGGCGATCATCGATCTGGTGCGCGCGACGCGGAACCCTCGCCGGCAACCTGCCGCCGCAGCCGGGGATCTTCCCGGACTATGAGGTGCCCATCGTCCGGACAGGCGCCGACGGTGTGCGCGAGATTGCGATGGCACGATGGGGCATGCCGTCGTCGCAACTGGCCTTGAGGTCGGACGCCGCTGCAAGCTGTCGAATGCGGCGAGGCTTGGGAGCCGCCATCTCTAGAGCGTGAGCTGAGCTTCGATCTCCGCCTTGTCGATCACGGAGAACACCTCAGCGATTTTGCCTCCAATCAAAGTATAAAAGGCGTGCTCATGGAACACGATGCGCCTTCCATTTACCGGTAAACCGAGAAATTCGCCGAACGGCGCGCAATCAAACTGGATCCTAGACGCGATATGACCTTCTTCGGCCACAGCGATATCGACGTCAAATTGGAGATCGGCAATATCGCGGCAATTCTCTTCAAGCATGGCTCGATAACCATCCAGCCCCAGGCGCCGCCCGTTATGGATTACGCCGTCCGCCACGAAATCACCAAGCCGTCCCCAGTCTCGGGCATTCAGGCAGGCGATGTAATGGCCGTAGAAGACGGTTGCATCGTTGGGCATAGGAGCTGCAACGCGCGGCTGGGCTGACGGTTCCGGTTGCATTATGCCCTAGGCTGGCCGGCCTCAGCACCTTCGTCCGCCACCAAATAACGTCGATCAGTGCGTGAGCCGGCTGGTCAAGGTCAGCCCGCCGAGCCCTCCCCCGCCCCATACGCCGCAGCCCACTCGTCCTCCGACATGAGCTTGTCGCTGACCTCGTGGTCGATATTCACGTTCTCGCTCTTGTCCACCACGAACCGACTCCACCTGTGATCGAGCCGGTGCTAGCGTACGCGACTCATGCCGAGCGGGTCACCGGTGATCGTCCGGCGCTAGAAATGCTCCACCAAGCAATCGATGACGCACTTCTTCTCGGCACCGAAGTCCAAGGTGAGGCGAACTGACATCATGAATACTCTCCTACGACATGAGACGGCCGCATGAAAAAACTGGTCATTTCGCTCGCCTCTCTGACTGTAGGTGTAGTGGTTTCGAGGCTCCTCTTTGAGCATGCGGACCACGGGGGGCGGGGCTGGCTCTTCTTGGGTGTGGTGATCCTAATGATCGCCTTCACCGTTCTGAGTCTATGGCGCCCGAAGCGCCGCTAGACCTCGTCCTGCAAGAACTCCAGGGTGAGCACTCTCCTATGAATTGGCGCGTTGAAATCAGAAGAACCATCCGATGGAGCATATTGCAGGCAATAATCGCGGCTCCCGCATGGTACCTGTATGGTCGTGTGGAACAAGGTGACAATGGGCCTTTAGTTCTGGTCGGAATTATCTTTACTCTAATACTTTCCAGCATTCTTCTCGTGTTCAGAAGCCGGCTATGACTCTCCTCAGGCCGGCCAATGAAAAACGGCCTCCCGGGGGGCTTGGAAATGGTCGGCAGGCGGTACTCGGTCAGTTGCCGTCCGGCGCTGCCGCGGCCCACATGGAGACGCGGGCGAGGCTGAGAGCATGCCCGGACGTGGGTTCACCCTTCACCTGGGCCAGCAGCGCGCGGGCGCTCTCCGGGTTCAGCAGGGCATCCTTCACGATGTCATCAACGCTCGGGAGTCCAGCCTGCCGCATCGCTTCGATGACGCGGCCGAGCTGCGCGCCGCCACCGGCTCCAGCCGCCGCCCCAATCCTGCCGGCCGTCATGCTGCCCGCCGCAGCGCCGGCCCCTTCAGACCGTCGCGCCGTCCGCCGCAGCCAGCCGCCGGAACGCGCCATCGAAATAGAGCAGCGGCTCGGCCCCCCGATAGCTTAGGCCGACAACCTCGCCGACGAAGATCGTGTGCGTGCTGGCGTGGTGACGCTCGCGCAGCCGGCATTCAAGCATCGCCACCGCATCTTCGAGGAGAGGACAGCCGATCTTGCCCAACCTGTGTGCGACGCCCTCGAACGGCTGGTCGAGCCGGCGGGCGAAACGGCCCGCCAAATTCTGCTGGTGCTCGGCGAGAATATTCACGGCGAAGGCGCCGCTGTCGGCGATGAGGTCGTGGGAGGTGGTCTCGCGGTTCACCACGGCGAGAATTTGCGGCGGGGCTGTGCTGACGCTGCACACCGCCGTCGCCGTCATGCCGTTGAGCTGGTCGCCGCGGCGCGAGGTGATGACCGTGACGCTTGCGGCCAGCGCGCGCATGGCGGCCTTGAAATCCGCCGCATCCACGGGAGCCTTCTCGATAGGAGCCGAGGCACGCATCAGGCCGCTCCCTCGGTGAGGAGGTCGCGCAGTTGGCCGCCAGCATACCCGCGCCGCAGGTATCCGCGCGCCTGCAACAGCGGCACCACTTCTGCCACGAAATCCTCGAACGTATCGGGCAGGAAGGCGGGCGACACGACGAAGCCGTCCGCCGCGCCGCTGTCGATGATGGCGATAAGTTGATCCGCCACGTCTTCTGCCGTTCCCACGGCGCGCGGGCACATGACGCCGCGCGCATAGACGCCGCCGGCCTCGGCGATGGTCATGCCGCCGTCGGGGGTGATGCTGCGGAGTGCAGCGAGATTGCCCTGGCTGCCGGAGGCGGCGATCTCCTTCACCGTGGCATCCATGGGCAGGCTCGAAAAGTCTGTGTTGGCGTGGGCGGCCAGTGTGGACAGGCCGGCCACCGGATCAGCGAGGGAATCGTGCAGGGCCTCCTTCGCCTCCGCCTCGGCGCGGGTGGCGCCGATGAAGGGCATAATGGCCATCAGCACCTTGCTGGCCCCCGGCGGACGGCCCGCCGCTTCCAGCGCGCCCGCGACGTCGGCCTTGAAGGCGTGCATCCGCTCAAGGTTGGGCTGGAGCGCGAAGATCACGTCGGACCACCGCGCTGCGAACGCCTTGCCGCGCCCGGAGGAGCCCGCCTGCACGATTACCGGCCGCCCCTGCGGGCTGCGGGGGATGTTGAGCGGCCCCCGCGACTGGAACCACGGGCCGCGATGGTTCACGTAATGCACCTTGGCGGGATCGGCATAGATGCCCGCCGCCCGGTCGAGGACGAGGGCGTCCTCGTCCCAGCTGTCCCACAGGCGGAAGGCCAGCTCCATGAACTCGTCGGCGCGGTCGTAGCGCTCGTCATGCCCGAGATGCGGCACCGTGCCGAAATTCAGCGCCTCGCCGTCGTTCATGGAGGTGACGACATTCCACGCCGCCCGTCCGGCGGAGATGTGGTCCAGCGTCGCGAACTCGCGGGCGATGTTGTAGGGCGCGTCATAGGTGGTGGAGCGCGTGGCGCCGAGGCCGATGTGGCGCGTCACCGCCGCCATGGCGCCGAGGATCGGCATGGGGTCCATGCGGGTCGCGTCCTGATCGCCACGGGCGAGGCCGGCGGCATGGCTGTCGCCGTAGCGGTCCGCGATGGCGAGGCGGTCGGCGAAGAACAGGAAGTCGAAGCAGCCCTGCTCCAGCAGACGGGCGATGCGCACGTAGTGGTCCAGGCTGAGGAATGGCGTCTCATGCGCCGGATTGCGCCAGATGGCGTGGCTGTGCACCACCGGGCCGGCGATCAGAAAGCCGCACAGATGCATGGGTTTTGGCATGGTAAATCCTCCCTGTCCCGATCCTGGGCAAGGCTTTCCTGTTCACGCGCCGGATACCCCGCGCATGCTGATGATGAGACCTTGGTGTTTTGACTGGATGGTCATCCCCCGGCCGGGCCGGGGGATGGGAGCCTGGGCGTCAGGTAATGATGCCGAGGGTCACGTTCTTTCCGCCCTTGATCTCCTGGACGAGGAAGGAGCGGTTGATCTGGTCGCCGCGGGCGTCGAAATCGCAGGTGGCGCCGGCACCGACGAACTTGATCTTCTTGCCGGCACGGATGAGTTCGAGACCCTTCACCACGTCGTCCACCTCCTCGCCGGGCGGATTGCAGACCTCGAAAACGGATTTCGCCCACACCTTCGCGTCGGAGGACTTGGCGTGCTCCATGGCGAGGGCAGTGACGCACATCTGGTCGTGGGCATTGCCGGCGAAGAGGAACACGGTGCCGGGCGCCGCGCCCATCTCCTTCACGAACTTCTTGTAGGAGGGCGAATCGAGCGGCGGCGCGGGCTGGAGATGGTAGATGCCGTTCGCCACCTCCGGGCCGACCGCCTGAAGGAACTTACCCTCCGCATCGGCGCCGATGGACAGGGCGACGATCTTGGACTTGAAGCCGCCGCGATAGGCCTCCTTGGCGATGGAGACGAAATCGGTCAGGAGCGAGAGGCAGAACACCGCCTCCGGATCACCGCCGAACGCCTTCTCGACTTCCGAGCGGTAGGAGGGCTGGTCCGGGTTGTACATCACCACGTCGAGCACCTTGCCGCCGAGCTTGGCGAATTCCGCCTTGAATGGCTCGATCATGGCCACGACGAAGGGGTTCTGCTGGGCGAGCACCACCGCCGTCTTGGCGCCGATTGTCTTCATCACCTTGGCGCCAGCGGGGCCCCAGGACGTGCTTTTCGCCTGGAAGCGGAAGACCATGCCCTTGGTGTCGCCCTCGGTCACGGCATTGGCCGAGCAGGAGACCATCTGCACCTTGTCGGCGGCGAGGATGATGGGCTTGGCCGCCAGCGCGATGGGGCTGCCCCAGAAGCCGCCCACCAGCTCCACCTTGTTCACTTCCAGCAGCTTCTTGGTGCCGGTGACGCCGACGGTGGGATTGGTCTCGGAATCCTCGATGAACAGCTTCAGCGGGCGTCCGCCGAGGATGCCGCCGGCATCGTTTACCCATTTCACCGCCATCTCGGCGGCCTTCTTCATGTCCGGGCCGTAGGGGCCGGTGGCGCCGGAGAAGGGCAGCACCATGCCGATGGGGATCTCCGCCGCCTGAGCCGCCGCCGGCCGGCCCAGCAGGGCGGCCGCCGGAAGCGAGGCGAGGCCGGCGACCACGTGCCGGCGAGTGAGGGGCAGACTGCGCGTCACGGCTGTTCTCCTGCTGCTGTGTCGGGTTCGGGGTGGAGGTGGAGCAGCGCCTCGGCGGCGCCGTCGTCGATCTGCAATGCGTCGTTGAAGCGGTTGAAGAACCCGGCCAGTGCCGCGCGCAGCGTCAGCTCCACGATCTGTGCCTCGGTGAAATGCTGCCGGAGGACATCGAACACGTGGTCGCGGATGCCCCAGGCGCGCTGGGTGACGAGCCGGGCGTAGTCGATCACCGCGCGGTCAGCCGCATCGAAGGCGGGATGATCGCTCGAGGGGAGAGTGGCGACCGCCTCTTCGGGCACGCCCTCCACCTCCAGCAGGGGGGTGTGGTGGGAGACGCAATAGGGGCAGGCGTTGAGCTTCGAGACGGTCACGACGGCGAGCTCGATATAGCGGAACGGCACGCCTTCCCGCGCCCGCAGCTCCATCAGCATCCGGTAGAGATGATCGAGCGCGGGCGGCACATGGGCGAGCACCGACGCCTGGTCGCGAAAGTCGGCATAGCCGCCGGCGAAGGCTGTGAAGACCTCCGCATAGGGGGGCGGCAAGTCGGCCGCGGTGAGGGGGGCGACGCGGGGCATCAGGCTTTCTCGCTTTCGGGCGGGAAGAAATCGGCGAAGCGGCGCTTCGGCTCGGAGACGAGGCCTTCCGGCCGCAGGATCAGCAGCAGAACGATGCCCACCCCGATCATCCCGAGCCGAAGCGCGGAGAGCTGGACGCCATCGACGCCCGGGATCACGTCCTTCAGGAAGCGCGTCGCCTCCAGGATCAGCATGATCGAGCCGGCACCGAGGACGAGGCCGAGGTTGGAGCCACGCCCGCCGGCGATCACCGCCATGAAGGCATAGGCAGTGATGATGGGGGAGAACTGGCTCGGGTCGATATAGGTGAGGAAGAAGGCATGCAGCGCCCCAGCCACACCCATGATCGCCCCGCCGATGGCAAAGGCGCGCACTCGCAGGGCCAGCACGGGCTTGCCCAATGCCGCCGCGGCCGTCGCATCGTCGCGCACCGCGCGCAGGGCCCGGCCGAAGGGCGAGCGGACCAGCGCCTCGCTGAAGACGAAGACGACCGCTACCAATCCCACCGCGAAGGCGAGGATCACCGCATCGCCCCATCCCGCCGGCGTGACGCTCGCGAAGGGTCTCGGGATGTCGGCGATGCCGAGGGCGCCGCCGGTCAGGCCGCCGAGATTGAGCAGCAGGATGCGCACGATCTCCGCGAAGCCGATGGTGACGATGGCGAGGTAGTTCTCCTCCAGCCGGATGGTGAGCAGCGACAGCAGCATGGAAAGGCCAGCGCAGACCGCCGCAGCCAGCGCGAGACCGGCGAGCCAGCCGACATACGGCGCGCTGATGGCGAGGGTGTAGGCGCCGAGCGCAACGAAGCCAGCGACGCCGAAATTGACCAGACCGGCAAGCCCCCATTGCAGGTTCAGCGCCAGCCCCACGAGGGCCGCGATGGCGACGAGGATGACGACGGTGACGAGGTAGGAGATCATGGCCGCGCCCTCACTTTCGGATGGCCTTGGCCCCGAACAGGCCGTTGGCGCGGAACAGGAGGAGCAGGAGGATGACGCCGAAGCTGACGATCTGCCGGAAGGAGACGGGCAGGACGAGGGCGGACATCTCCTCCGCCACGCCGATGAGGAGCGCGCCCGCCACCGCGCCGATGGGGCTGCCCAGCCCGCCGAGGATGGCGGCGGCGAAGATGGGAATCTGGTAGTTCCAGCCCATCAGCGGATCGATGGCGCGATCGAGCCCCGCCAACACGCCGGCAAGCCCGATCAGAGCGCCGGTGAGGGCGAAGGTGATGCGGGCAATGGTGCGCCGCTCCACCCCCCGCACGGCGGCAAGGGATGCATTGTCCGCCACCGCCCGCATGGCCCGGCCAAGGGGCGAGGCGGTGATGAGAAGGTGCAGCAGAACGAGCGCAATGATCACCACGCCGGCTGTGATGAGCTGCTCGTGGTTGATGCGCAGGCCGTTCCAGCGGATCGGCCGCGCCACCGCGAGGTCAAAGCTTCGTGCCGCATTGCCGAAGATGAAGCGACAGATGTTCTCCACCACCAGCGACACCCCCATGGAGGCGACGAGCAACGTGATGGAGCCCCGCGTCCGCAGCCGCTCGAACACCAGCGCATCGGCGATGAGGGAGGCGAGCGCCACCGTGCCCGCGGCGACGGCGGCGGCGATGGGCAGCGGCAGGCCGAGCACTACGTTGGCCGTATAGGCCGCGTAGGCTCCCAGCGTGAGGAAGGCGCCCACCGCGAAGTTCGCGAAGCGCAGGATCCCGAATACCAATGTCAGCGCCAGCGCCGGCAGGGCCAACAGCAGGCCGGTGACGAGGCCGTTGAGGAAGAGCTGAAGCGCCATGGCTCAGGCCGCCTTTCCGAAGAAGAGGCCGGCGAGGTCCGCCTGGCGGATGTCTGCGGCGGAGGCGCGGAGCGTGAGCCGGCCGGCGACCAGCACCACCACCTCGTCGGCGATGGCGAGCGCGGCGGCGACGTTCTGCTCCACCAGCAGCACGGTCACGCCCGCCTCCCGCACCCGGACCACCGCCTCCATGGTCTCGCTGACGATCTTGGGAGAGAGGCCGGCGGAGGGCTCGTCGAGCAGCAGCACCTCGGGGTTGGCGAGGAGGGCGCTGGCAAAGGCCAGCATCTGCCGCTGGCCGCCGGAGAGGTTGCCGGCGAGCGTGCGTGGCCGCTGGCGAAGCTCCGGGAAGAGGTCCAGCACCTTCTCCCTCTGCTCCGGCCCCACGCCGGCACGCCCGCGCAGGAATTCAGTGGCGAGCTTCAGGTTCTCGGCGATGGTGAGGGTGGCGAAAATGTTGGCTTCCTGAGGCACGTAAGCGAGCCCCGACGCCACACGCCGCGCCGGCGAGAGGGTGGTGATGTCACGCCCAGTCACCGCCACGGTCCCGGCCCGCGTCGGCACCAGGCCGGCGATGGTCTTGATGAAGGACGACTTGCCCGAGCCGTTCGGTCCGATGACGGCGACGATGCTCTCGGCCTGCTGCGCGAGGTCGATGCCGCACACGATGTCCCCGCCTCGGCCGTAGCCTGCGCGCAGGCCCGATACGGACAACGCGAGGGACAACTCGGCCGTCTTGGTATCGAGGGGAGCCGCCGTCATGCCGCCACCCCGAGATAGGCGGAGACCACGCGCGGATCCGAGGTCGCTTCGGCGAACGTGCCGGAGACGAGCACGCGCCCCAGGGCGAGCACGTGCACGCGGTCGCACACCTCCTCCACCAGATGCATGTCATGCTCGACGATACCGAAGGTGAGGCCTTCCGCCTTCAGCTCACGCACCAGCCGCACGATCTCGAGACGCAGCGGCGGGGAGACGCCCGCACCCGGCTCGTCGAGCAGGATCAGCTTGGGCTTCATCAGCAGCGCACGTGCCATTTCCAGCAGTTTCTTCTGGCCACCGGAAAGCATCGCGGACGGCTGGTCGGCGAGCTTGACGAGCCCCACCCGTTCCAGCAGCGCACGGGCGAGGTCGGCATTGGCGCGCTCCTGCGCCCACCATTTGCGGCGGCCGAACAAGGCGCCCGCCACGCTCTCCCCGCTCTGGGCTGGCGGGGCGGCAAGAAGGGTCTCGAACACGGTGAGGCTGGAGAGCTCGCGCACGATCTGGAAGGAGCGGACCACGCCCTTGCCGGCCATCACATGGGCCGGCAGGCCGGTGACATTCTCGCGCTCCAGGAGCACCGTGCCGGCCTCCGGCCGGGCGAGGCCGGTCAGCGCGTTCAGCAGCGTGGTCTTGCCCGCGCCGTTGGGGCCGATGAGGCCGGTGACCTGACCGCGGGCGATATCGAGGGTCACGCCATCGAGGGCGGCGACGCCGCCATAGCGCCGCATCAGACCATCGACCTGAAGGAAGGGGCTCGGATTCACGTCGTCTCCACGGCGCCGGGCGAGATTGCCTCACTGGTGCGCAAATGCCTTTTTGATGTGCATCAAAATCAGAGATTTTGAACAGTCATTGGACAGTCGATTGCGACTACGCGCAGATTAGATCGATGCATTGCGCTCAAATCAAATTTATATTGCTTTGCACTTCGCCAAGTATTTTTAATGATGCCAATGCCGCATCCGCTGGAGATCGCCCTGCTGCGCACGTTCGTCCTCCTGGTGGAGGAGAAGAGCGTGACGCGCGTCGCACGGCGCCTGAACCGCACCCAGCCCGCCGTCAGCCTGCAGATCCGGCGGCTGGAGGCGGCAGCCGGCTTCCCCTTGTTCGAGCCGGACCTGCGGCATCTGAAGCTGTCGCGCCACGGGGAAATGCTGCTGCCGCATGCGCGCACGATGCTGCGGCTCGACGAGGAGGCCCGGCTGCGGCTTTCGGCGGACGATGTGGCGGGGCGCGTCACGCTGGGCTGCCCGGATCTCTATGCCGCCTTCCTCCTGCCCGAGACGCTGGCGCGCTTCCGCGACACATATCCGGGCGTGGAGGTGACGGTGCGCTGCGCGCTCTCGCGGCAGCTGGCGCAAGATATGAGCGAGGGCCTTCTCGACATCGCCATCGCCACCCGCATGCCCGGTGTCTCGCCCCGCGTCGGAACCGGCACGCTGCTGCGACCCGAGCCGCTGATCTGGCTGGGCGCGGAAGGCGGGAGCGCGCACCTCGCAGACCCTATCCCGCTTGCCATGCTGCCGGACGGCAATCTCTATCGGGACTATGCGCTGGCGGCGCTCGACCGCATCGGCCGGCGCTGGCGCATCGCCTGTGTCTCGGAAAGTATCGCAGGACTGCAATCCATGGCACTTGCGGACTCGGCGGTGTGCGTCCTTGCCCGATCGGTGCGCACGCCGGGTCTCGTCCGCCTCGGCAGCGCGGAGGGCCTGCCAACGCTGGAGGGCGTTGACCTCATCCTATGGGAGCGCCATCCCGGCGGCTCATCCGCGGCGGATCATCTCGCCGCACACATTCGCCGGTCCGTATCGGAGCGGGAATGATCCGCGCGTCGGCTTGACGGGAGGGGCCGTCGCCGCCGGCACGAAGAAGAGGTCAGCACACCGAGCGACCATCGCTGAGGGCTAGGCGGCCGGGCCCGCTTCCAGAACGGCATGGAAGGTGCGAAGCGGCAGCGAATCCAAGAATCCACCGGCTCAAAACGGCGGGGTGTTTCCATGACGGCAACGGCTGAAGATACGGCGTTTCCTGGCCCAGTGAGAAGCCGCCCGCGCCAAGCTTGATGGTCTTCGTGAATCAGCGCCGACAGGACCGCGCGCCTCAGGCTCCTGCCGGCGGACGGTTATAGCCGGGCGGCTGGGCGCGCTCAAATGCCGCCGCCGCGCGCACCACGTCGTCCTCGCAATAAGAACGGCCGACGATCTGGAGGCCGATGGGCATGCCCTCCGGCGAGAGGCCGGCGCACACCGCCCCGGCGGGCTGGCCGGAGAGGTTGAAGGGGTAGGTGTAGAACACCCACGACACGAGGTTGCGGTCCTCCAGCCCCTCCGGCAGGTTGCGCCCGGCCTCCAGCGCGCTCACCGGCAGCACTGGCGAGATGAGCAGGTCGTAGCGCTCGAAGAACAGGCGCATCTTCTCACGCAAGGCGTAGCGGGCAAAGACGCTGGCATAGTAGCCCTTCATCTCCTGGCCGAGGGCCGGCATCAGGATGTCCGCCACGGCCGGGTCCAGAAGCGCGCGGCGGTTTTCCAGCACATCGCGCAGACGGGTGCCGACGCCGGCGTAGAATTCCGCCGTCCACAGGTCGGCGGGGTCGGTGTCGAACACCGCGTCCACCTGCTCCACATGGCAGCCCAGCGCCTCGAAGGTTCGGGCGGCACGGTCGGTCGCGGCAATCACCTCGGGCGCAGGGCGGGCGTAGCCGAAGGTGGGGCTGTAGGCGACGCGCATGCCGGCCACCGAGGCCTGCGACGCGCCCATCACGTCCGGCACCGGGCCAGCGACGGCGAAGGGGTCGCGCCGGTCATGCCCGGCCACAGCGGAGAACAGCAGCGCCGCATCGGCCATGGAGCGGGCGATGGGCCCCACATGGGCCAGCGTCGGCGTCGCCGAGGTGGGCCATACCGGCACCCGGCCGAACTGGCCCTTCAGCCCGGAGAGCCCGCTGAAGGCGCAGGGAATGCGGATGGAGCCGCCACCATCGGTGCCCAGCGCGAACGGCGTGATGCCCGCCGCCACCGAGGCCGCCGCTCCCGCGCTCGACCCGCCCGGCGTCATGGCGAGGTTCCACGGATTGCGGGTGATGCCGGTGAGCGGGCTGTCGCCGATGGGCTTGCAGCCGAACTCGCTGGTGGTGGTCTTGCCGATGAGGATGCCGCCCTGGGCCTTCGCCCGCTCCACGGCGGGGGCGTCCACCTCGGCGATATTGTCGGCCATGGCGCGGGAGCCGGAAGCATAGCGCGCCCCCTTCACCGCCATCAGGTCCTTGGCGGAAAACGGCAGTCCGTGGATGAGGCCGAGCGGCGCGCCCTTCATCACCGCATCCTCGGCGACGCGGGCGGCGGCCATGGCCTCCTCCTCCAGAATGACGAAGAAGGCGTTGAGGGTCGGCTGGGTGGCGATTGCGCGATCCAGCGCGCGGCGCGTCAGCTCCACCGGCGAGACTTCGCGCCGGGCCACCATCGTGCGCAGGGCAGTCGCGCTCAGGGTGTCGAATTCGGCGGACATGAGGCTGCTCCGGCGCGCGGGTGATCTTGGAGTTAGACCGCAAGGGGAGTGCTGCTGGATGGCCGGCAGTGACCATCCAGCAGACCCATACGTCTAGTCAGGGCAGAGGAGACGTATTTGCAAGGTCAGTTGAGGATGGCGAACGCGCGCACCGGCGATCCGGAGCCGCCCTTGAACTTCAGCGGCACGCCGAAGAACTGGAATTCGCCCTTGCCGACCAGTTCCTCCAGATTCACCAGCCATTCCCAGTGGCTCATGCCGAGGTCGCGGCACAGGCGGTGCTGGGCGAAGATGTTGTCGGAGGGCTTGTCGGTGGAAGGGCCTTCCACGCCCTGCATCTTCGAGCCGCGGTCATACAGCCATTTGGTGGCTTCCGCGGTGAGCAGCGGGTTCTTCCACACGGAATCCAGGCTCGGATAGTTGCGGTTGTGGAAGCCCGTGCATAGCAGCACGATGTGCCCGTCCACCTTCACGCCGGCGGCCGCCTCGGCCTTCTCCATATCCTCGACGGTGATCTCGCCGAGGTCCGGGATGTGGCGCAGGTCGAAGCACACCGCCTTGCCCATGAACATCTCCAGCGGCATCTCGTCGATGGGCGCGCCGTCCGGCTTCACATGGCGGAAGGCGTCCACATGGGTGCCCACATGGTCCAGCATGGCGATGAAATTCGTCTGGAAGGTCATGGCGTCGCCGGGCACGCCGAGGCCCAGCGCCTTCGAGCTTTCGTGGCTCATATGGGTGGTGATGACCGGGCGCTGAAACAGCTTGTGGGCCGGCATGTTGTCTTCGATGAGCAGGCTGAGGTCGACGATTCTGGACATGGGGGCTCCTTGGACTGGACGGACTTGCAAAATGATGAGGCTCAGGCCGCCGGTTTCTTGCGGCCGAGAAAGGCTTCCATCACCTCGGGATCGCGGGCGAGCACCTGGCTCGGCCCCTCACGCGCAACGCGGCCGTTGGCGATGACATAGGCATGGTCGGCGATGGCCAGCGCATAGGAGGCGAGTTGCTCCACCAGGAGAATGGTGAGGCCCTCCTTGTTGAGAGCTGAGAGCACGCCCATGAGCTGGTCGACGATCTTGGGTGCAAGGCCGAGCGACAGCTCGTCGATGATGAGCAGCTCCGGCTCGGCCATCAGCCCGCGGGCGATGGCCAGCATCTGCTGCTCGCCGCCGGACATGGACCCGGCCTGCTGGGCGAGGCGCTCCTTGAGGCGCGGAAACAGCTCCAGCACCTTGTCGCGGGTCTGTTTCGCCCGCGCACCTTTCAGCCCACCATGGACGTAGGCGCCGAGGATGAGGTTGTCCTCCACGCTCTGGTCGGGGAAGATCAGCCGGCCTTCGGGCACCATGACGAGGCCCTGGCCCACCTTTGCGTTGGCGCTCATGCGGGTGGTGTCGGCACCGCGAAACAGCACCTTGCCACCAGAGGGGGTGACGAGGCCGGTCGCGCCCTTCACCATGGAGGACTTGCCGGCACCATTGTTGCCGATCACCGCCACCAGCTGGCCGCGCTTCACCCGAAGGGAAATGTCGCGCACCGCCACCGCCGCGCCGTAGCGCAATTCCATGGACTGGATGTCGAGCAGCACGTCCGCAGCTTCGGTCTTGGAAGGGGTCATGCCGTCACCTCGGCGGGAGTGGCGTGGTCGAGGGAGGTGCCGAAATAGGCCTCGATGACGCGCGGGTTCTCCTGCACCACGGCGGGCGTGTCGCTGGCGATCACCTGGCCGTAGTCCAGCACAGTCACCGTGTCGGCCACCGCCATGATGAGTTCCACGTGGTGCTCGATGAGCAGCACCGAGACCCCCAGCGCCGCGATGCGCCGGATCATGACTTCCAGCTCGTCGATCTCCTGCGTGGTGAGCCCGGCGGCGGGCTCGTCCAGCAGCAGCAGGCGCGGCCGGGGGGCGAGAGCGCGGGCGATCTCCAGGCGGCGCTGGAGGCCGAAGGGCAGGAAGCGCGCCTCCTCGTTGGCATAGTCCTCAAGCCCCACGAACACGAGAAGGCCGATGGCGGCGCGCCGGCATTCCTCGTCCTGCCGCCGCATGGCCCCGGTGCGGAGCACCGCGGCGAGGAGCCCGTAGCCGAGGCGCTGCTGGTAGCCCACCATCACGTTTTCCAGCACGGTCATCTCGCCGAACAATTCCGTATTCTGGAAGGTGCGGGAGAGGCCGGCGCGGGCGATCTCGTGGGAAGGCTTGCCGGCGAGCTGGATGCCGTCCAGCTCGAAGGCGCCCTCGCTCGGCTGGTAGAAGCCGGAGATGGTGTTGACGAAGGTGGACTTGCCGGCGCCGTTCGGCCCGATGAGGGCATGCACCTCGCCCGGCTTCACCCGCAGCGAGGCCTTGGCCAGCGCCGTCAGTCCGCCGAACCGCACGGTGAGGTCACGCGCCACCAGCTCGGATTTCTGCGCGCGGGGATCGAGCCGCAGCGTGTCCTCGGAGGGCAGGCCTTCGGAGGCGGCAACCGCACGGGGGACCGGCACCAGCCGCTTCAGGCCGGCGGCGAGCGAGCCCATGATGCCGCGCGGCATCACGAACATCACGATGAGCAGTAGCGCGCCATAGGCGAACTTCTGCCACACCGCGAACTCCTGCAGGTATTCCGGCAGATAGGTGAGGATGTAGGCGCCGAGCACCGGCCCGAAGGTGGAGGCGGCGCCGCCCAGGATCACCATGAGCAGAAAGCGCACGCTGTCCGAGAAGGTGAAGATGTCGGGCGAGATGTAGGAATTGAGGAAGGCGTAGAAGGTGCCGGCGAGGCCCGCCGTCACAGCCGCCGCCACGAAGGCCAGCGTGCGCATGGCAGTGGCATCCACGCCCAGCGCCCGTGCCGCGATCTCGCTCTGCGACACCGCCAGCATGGCGCGGCCGTAGCGCGAGACCTTGAGATTGTGCGCGGCTGCGGTGGCGAGGAACAGCACCACGGCCAGCACGCCGTAGAAGGCATAGCCCGACAGCCGCACCCCGAACGCATTGGCCGAGGGAATGGAGGTGATGCCGGTGGTGCCGCCCGTGAGCGACTGCCATTCGATGGCGACATTCTCCACGATGAGGCCGAAGGCGATGGTGACCACGGCGAGATAGACCCCGCGCACCCGCACCGTGGGATAGGCGAGGAGCACGCCGAACCCGGCCGCCACGATCGCGGCGATGAGGCTCGACGAGATCATGTCGAAGCCAAGCCGCGTCGCCACTATGGCGCCGGTGTAGGAGCCGAGCGCAAACAGGCCCGCCTGTCCAAGGGAGACCAGGCCGGTCAGCCCCACCAGCACGTTCAGGCCCACGGCGATGATGCCGTAGATCAGGAACAGCATGAACAGGCGCAGCTCATATTCATTGCCGGAGGTCAGCGGCACGATCACCAGGATGGCGGCGAGGGCCGCGAAACCCAGCAGGGTGAGATGGCGGGTGAGGTGTCTCATACCTTCATCACCTCCCGCTTGCCGAACAGGCCCTGGGGGAACACCAGCAAAGTGAGGATCATGAGGGAGAAGCCGATGATCTCGCGCGCAGCCGTGGAGATGTAGCCCTCGACGAACTTCTCCATCACCCCGTAGACGAGGCCGGTGATGACCACCCCGGGCGCCGAGGTGATGCCGCCGATGATGGCCACGGCGAAGCCCTTCAGGCCCGGCAGCACGCCCATGGCGGCGGAGGCTTGCACCACCGGCGCCACCAGCACGCCCGCCGCCGCGCCCAGAAGCCCGGCGAGGGCAAAGGAGAAGGCGACCACGGCATTCACGTTGATGCCCATGAGGGCGGCGGCATTCTTGTTGTGGGCGACCGCCCGCATGGCGCGGCCGACTAGGGTGTGGCGCTGGAGAGCCCGAAGGCCCAGCATGGCCACCACCGCCACCAGCGGGATCACCAGTTCCTGCGGATAGATGCCGGCGCCGAGGATATGCACCGAGGAATTGACCCCCGGCGAGGGCAGCGGCCGGGCGTAGCCCTGGGTCTGGATGGTGGCGAAGCTCTCCACCATGATGCCCACGGCGATGGTGGTGAGCATCCACCCCACCGAGCCTTGCTGGGACAGGAAGGGGCGCACCGCGATGCGCTCCAGCACCAGCCCGAACAGGCCGCCGGCCAGCACCGCCACGAGGCAGGCGAGGCCCAGCGGGAGGCCGGCGGCGAGCAGATAGACGGCCAGCAGGCCACCAATCATCAGCGTGTCGCCATGGGCGAAGTTCACGGCCTTGGCCGACGACCACATGATGTGGAAGCCGAGGGCTACCAGGGCGTAGATGCCGCCGATGGCAAGGCCGGACAGGATGTATTGCACCACTGTGGTCATTGCGGGCGACCTGTCGATGGGAGGGGGCCCGGCCGTGGCCGGTCGAGGCGCGGGAGAGGCGGAAGCGGGAGGCGGCGAGGGAAACCGCCTCCCGCGCGGGCTCACTTGTCGTAGGGCGAGCCCTTGAGGGGGATCAGCTTGCCGTCGTGCCAGACGGTCAGCAGGTAGTATTGCGGCAGGATGGCGTCCTGGCGCTCGGGATCGGCCTTGTCGAAGGCCGGCTTGTAGGGGGCGACGATGCCGTCGCGGCTCACCTGGTAGAGGGCCTGCTGCACCTTCTTCCAGTCGAAGGAGCCGGCGATCTTGATGGCGTCGGCCAGCACGTAGACCGCGTCATAGGAATTCGCGATGCCGGACGGCGCCTTGATGTCCTTCGGGTCCTTGATGCCGGTCTTGGCCTCGACGGCGGCAAGCAGCTTCTTGCCGGCCTCGCTTTGCGGGGTGAGGAACGAGTAGGTCTGCATCACCCGCACGCCGTTGGCGAGAGGCCCGGCCAGCTCGCCGAGATTGCCGGAGATGCCCCAGGCGCCGATGATGGCCGGCTTCCAGCTCGCCTTGTCCATGGACCGCAGGATCTGGTTGGCCTCGCGGTCGAGGGACCACACGATGACCACATCCGCCCCGGCGTCCCGGGCGCGGATCACTTGGGGCGACATGTCCTGATCGTTCCAGTTGAAGGTCTCGGCGGCGACCAGCTCCTTGCCCTTGGCGGCGAGCGCGGCCTTCACGTCCGGCAGGGCGCCGTTGCCCCAGCCGGTGTTCTCGTAGAAGAATGCCACCTTGCCGGTCTTCGACGCCTTCAGGGCCTCGTCCACCAGGAAGCGGGCGACCCACTTGTCCTTGGCGGAAACGCGGAACATGAAGTTGGGATCGCGCCCGTTCTCGATGGCCTTCGTGTTGGCCGCCCACACGCCCATGTAGGGAATGCCGATCTCGTGGATCGGGTCCACCTGCGCCAGAGCGACGGTGGAATGGAAACCGCCGAGCACGGCGATGCACTTGTCCGCCAGCGCGATGCGGCGGGTGTTGTCGACGCCGCGCGGCGGGGCACCGGCATCGTCATACTGCACCAGCCGCAGCTTCTTGCCGAGCACGCCGCCGGTCGCGTTGATCTCGTCGATGGCGATCTCGGCGCCCATCTTGATGGCGAAGCCCGAGAAGGCGGCCGGGCCGGTGACGGCGGCGGAATTGCCGATACAAGGCTCCTGATCGGCCAGCGCCGTGGCCGAGAGGCCGGTGCAAAGGCCGAGCGCCACCGTCGCGGCCAAGATCTGGCCGCGCAAAATGCTCTGTGGAGGCATGTCTGTTTCTCCTGCCGTGTACAGGACGCGCCGGGCATGACCGCCCGAAAATCATCTGCGAGATGAGGCTGATATAGGCACTGCCTCAGGACAAAGATTATTTTCCGATCGAAGATATAGGAATAGCCTATAGGATGTTTTAATAGGCTGCACCGAACCCAAATTGACTATACCAAACCATTGATTCTTATCGGATTATGTCACTTTGAAGCCTATAGTTTGTGCATATGTCTATATATCATGCAATTTGACAATCGCCTTTAGGCAATGCCATTTCAGATAATGCAAAGGTGAGCCATGGACCTTCGTCAGCTCAAATACTTCGTCCAGATTGCAGAGAGCGGGAACTTCTCGCGTGCGGCAGAGGTTTTGCGCATTGCTCAGCCCTCGCTGAGCCAGCAGATGAAGAATCTGGAGGAAGAGCTGGGGGTCGAACTGCTCATGCGCCATGCGCGCGGCGTCACGCCGTCCGAGCTGGGACAGCAATTCTACGACCATGCCCGCCGCATCCTTGAGGAGGTGGACCGGGTGAAGGACCAGGTTCGCTCCACGTCGCTCAATCCATCGGGACGGGTGTCGGTGGGGCTGCCCACCTCTGCCTGCCGCGGCCTCGGACTGCCGCTGATCTCGGCGATGGCCGAACAGCAGCCAAAGATCGCCCTCCACGTGGTGGAGGCCATGACCGGCTATCTCGACGACCTCCTCCAGGCCGGCCGACTGGACGTGGCCCTGCTCTACGACCACAAGGCGTTCGAGCATGTGGCCTGGACCGAGATGATGGTCGAGGACCTCATGCTGTTCACAGCGCCCGACCACCCTCTGGCAGCCAAAGGCGCCATCGCGTTCCGCGACATGTTCGCGTGGCCTATCGTGCTGCCCGGCGCGCCCAACGTGATGCGCACGGTGATCGAGCAGTTCGCCGCCCGCAACGACGTGGAACCCATCGCCACGGCCTGCGACAGCCTGCCCACCATCGCCCGTCTGGTGCGCTCCGGCCGGGCGCTGGGGGTGATGCCGCATTTCGCCTTCATGGACGAGATGGCGCGCGGCGAGATGGTTGCCGTCCCCATCCTCGATCCGACGCCGTCCTGGCGGCTGTCCGTCGTCGTCTCCCAGCGCAGCATGAACCCGCGCGGCTCCGAGGCGGTGGCCAAGGTGATGGCCAATGTCATCGCCGAGATGGTCGAAGCCGGAACCTGGCGCGCCAAGCTCAAGGGCGAGAAGGCCCGCGCCAGCGTGAAGTGAGATCGCGGAAATCAACCCCTGCCAGCCGTCGAGGCCCCCATGGACTTGATCGTCAAGAACGCGCGCCTGCCGGACGCGCCGGACCATATCGTCGATATCGCCATCACCGCCGGCCGCATCGAAGCCATCGCGCCCGAGATCACGGCTGACGCCGAGGTGGTGGATGCCGGGGGATGCCTCGTCGCCCCCGGTTTCGTGGAAACCCACATCCACCTCGACAAGTCCTGCATCCTCGATCGCTGCTCTTCCCGGCGAGGCGATCTGGAGGAGGCCATCGGCGAAGTCGCCCGCGCCAAGAAGGACTTCACCCGGCAGGATGTCTACGACCGGGGCCGGCGCACCATCGAGAAGGCCATCGCCCAGGGCACCACCCACATGCGCACCCATCTGGAGGTGGACCCCGGCATCGGCCTGCGCGGCTTCGAGGGGGTGATGCAGCTGGTGGCGGATTTCCGTTGGGCCATCGACATCGAGGTCTGCGTGTTCCCCCAGGAGGGCCTCACCAACAATCCCGGCACCGAGGAGCTGATGGTGGAGGCGCTTCGGCGCGGCGCGAAGGCGGTGGGCGCGGCGCCCTACACGGACACCGACCCCCATGCCCAGATCGACCGGGTGTTCGCGATGGCCCGCGATTTCGACGTGGACATCGACATGCACCTCGATTTCGGCGCCGATCCCACAGCGCTTGACCTCGACTATGTCTGCACGCTCACCGAGCGGTTCGGCTGGGGCGGGCGGGTGGCCATCGGCCATGTGACCAAGCTCGCCTATGTGGAGCCGGAGCGGCTCGCCGAGATCGCGGGCCGCATGCGCGATGCCGGCGTCGCGCTCACCGTGCTGCCCTCCACCGATCTGTTCCTCATGGGCCGGGACCGCACCTTCGCCAAGACGCGCGGCGTGACGCCCGCCCATGAGCTGCTGAAGCACGGGGTGAACTGCTCGCTCTCCACCAACAATGTGCTGAACCCCTTCACCCCGTTCGGCGATTGCTCGCAATTGCGGATGGCGAACCTCAACGCCAACATCTGCCACGTCGGCTCGGCCCACGACATGACCGAATGCTTCAACATGGTGACGCGCCGTCCGGCCCGCCTGATGAACCTTCCCGATTACGGGCTCGAAGCCGGCAAGGCGGCCGATTTCGTCATCATCGACAGCCCCTCCCCGCGCGCCGCGGTGGCCGAGCTGTCTCCGGTCCTCGCGGCCTTCAAGGGCGGCCGGCGCACCCTGACGCGGGAGCGGGCGAAGCTGCACTTTCCCGGTTGCGGATGCGGACAATGAGCGGGGCCGATGCCCTCGGCGCCTTCATCCCCGGCCCGCGCCTCACACGGCCCGGCGCGCCTTCCGGCCCCCTCGCTGGCCTCACCTTCGCGCTGAAGGACGTGATGGACGTGGCCGGCACGTCCACCGGCAACGGCCACCCCGACTGGCTGGCGACCCACCCGCCCGCTCCGCGCTCCGCCGTCGCCGTAGAGCGCCTTCTGGACGCGGGGGCGAGTCTTGACGGCAAGACCATCGCCGACGAGCTGTGCTACTCGCTCACCGGCGAGAACGTGCATTACGGCACGCCGCTCAATCCGGGGGCGCCCGACCGCGTGCCGGGCGGCTCCTCCAGCGGCTCCGCCTCCGCCACGGCGGGCGGCGTGGTGGACTTCGCCATCGGCACCGATTGCGGCGGCTCCGTGCGGGTGCCGGCGAGCTATTGCGGCCTGTTCGGGATGCGCCCCAGCCATGGACGCATCCCGCTCGATGGTGTCGCCCCGTTCGCCCCCAGCTTCGATTGCGTGGGCTGGTTCGCCCGCGACGCCGCCCTGCTGGAGCGCGTGGGCCGCGTGCTGCTGGCCGATGCCGCACCCGCCCCGCCCATCACCCGCCTGCTCGCGCCGCGCGAGGCATTCGCCCTCTTGTCGGCCGAAGCGAACGCCGCCCTGGGTCCGGCGCTGCGCCTGGCGCAGGAAACGATCGCGCCCTGTGAGGAGATCGCCCTGGCAACCGACGGGCTTGATGCTTGGTCCGCCACCTTCCGCACTTTGCAGGCGGCCGAGATCTGGACCTCGGTCGGCCCATGGATCGAGCGGGTGCAGCCCGCCTTCGGGCCGGGGGTGAAGGAGCGGTTCGACGCCGCCCGTGCCGTCTGCTCCTCGGCGGTCGAACCCGCCGCCGCCCATCGACGCGCCATCCGCGCCCGGCTCGACGACCTGCTGCAACCGGGCACGGCGTTCCTCATGCCGACGGTGCCGCGCCCCGCGCCGCTGCGCGGCATGGCCACCGCCGAGGTGGAAGTCACAACCCGGCATCTGGCCATGAACCTGCTGTGCATCGCCGGCCTCGGCGGCCTGCCCCAGGTATCCCTACCGCTGGCGCAGGTAGATGGCGCGCCGTTCGGCATCTCGCTGGTCGGGCCGGCGGGCAGCGACACCGCCTTGCTACGCGCGGCCCTGGCAATGGCCGGCCGCTGACCCTGGCGCAATGCCCCACACCGGTGGCGTCGCGCGTGTTGTCTTGAGTTCGGCGGGCCTGTTCCGAGTTAGGCCCTGCACACGCGCGATGCGTCACGGTCGGCGCGGTCAGGCGCCCTTGAGAGCGTAGGCCGGATCATTCTCCGCGCGCGTTGTGGCAATGGCATATCGGAAGACACCGCCGATCGTCGCGCGCAGACGCTTTGCTGTCTCGTGATGTCCTCGGTCATCGACCGCCTTGAGGACCCTCAGCACCTCCGCCGCGGTGATGTCGGCGATGGGGCGCTGTCCGAGGTCGGGGCGCGCGATGCCGAGCAGCCAAGTCACCTGGATAGGCTCCCAGGGCCAACTGCTTCTGCTTGCCATCGAATAGGTAAGCGAGGCGCCAGAGCTTCCCGCCCGTCGGCGTGACCAGCAGCTGAAGGCCGCCGCCATCCGACAGTTTCACAGGCTTTGGCTGGGGCCTCGCAGCACGGACAGCAACGTCCGAAAGGGGCATCGTGTTGGCATCCGGATCTGTCGGCACTCACCGATGCCAACAGACGGACATCGACGCCCCGCGACGCTCGGGGCCAGATACCAGTTGATTTTGTTTGATTTTTCGACGCCGATCGACGTCAGCAGATGGTCAAATGGTGCCGCGGAAGGGATTCGAACCCCCGACCCACGCATTACGAATGCGTTGCTCTACCAGCTGAGCTACCGCGGCACGCGCGCCCTCTATTACGGGGAGGCCGCGCCGTTTTCAAGGGTCGGCGCGAACCATCCCCGCAAGGTCCTGCGGCGAGCCAGCCGGAAAGGTCTGGGCCGCGGCGCGGCGGGTTGCCGTCTCAGTAGGTGAGCACCGGCGGCAGGTCCTTGGCCTGCGCCACCCACTTCTCCACCATGCTCTCGGTGGGCAGGGCACGCACCAGCTTGCGCTTGGCGTTCGCCTCGGCCATGGCCTTGGTGAGGTTGGCGGGCACGCGGGTCTTGAGTTCCTTCACCGTGTCCACGCCCGCTGCCTCGAGCAGCTCGGAATATTCCTCTCCCACCCCCTTGATGCGCATCAGGTCGGCCATGTTGGCCCATTTGAGGATACGGCTTTCGTCGATCCCCGTCGCCACGGCAAGCTCCTTGCGCAGCTTGGGCGACTTGGCCCTCTCGAGCAGTCCCTCGGTGGTGGTGATGCCGGCGGCTTTCAGCTTTTCGGCATAGACCGCGCCGACGCCTTCGATCTCGATGATGGGATAGGACATGCGACCCCCCTTCAAATCCGGCTTGTGGGCGCCGGCATCAAGATCAGGCCACAACCGCGGGCCGAGTCAACTGCCCAGCGACCGCGACCGTCAGACCACGTGGGTGAGGCCCGGCACCGAGCGCACGAGGAGATTCACGGGCTCCGCGCCCACCGTCTCGCGGGCATAGGCCACCGTCTCGCGGACCGCGAGCTGCACCTGCGGCATGGTGAGGCCGTGGGCCATCATGCGGTCGGCGACCAGCATGAGCCGCGCCATGCCGCCGAAATGGCGCTCGGAGAGGGCGGTTGCATCCTCCACCGGGGCGACGTCGGCCATGTCCCGCGCCCAAGGATGGGTGGCGTAGAGGGGCGCCATGGCACTCGCCGGCGCCTCACGAGCGAGAAACTGGATGACGATGGCCACCAGGGCCTCGGCGGTCGGGGCATCCACCTCGACCCGCTCTGTTAGACGCGCAATCAACTCGTCCATGCCATCTCCTTGCGCCGCATCGCAGGCGAGACTGCACCGAGATTGCCGGGCACGGCGCGCTTTCGCAAGCGGGAGCGCCGGCAGTTCTCACCCGGCGAGTACAAGCGCAAGCGGCGCTGCAACGGGCTTGCCCGCACCACTGCGGCGGGCGAAAACATCGCGATGCCGTGGCCGGATCCGAAGGTGCGATTCGGCTGGACCGCATGCCCGAGCGAGGACACCGCCATGGCCAAAGGCCCAGGGACGAGCCGAGGAACGACGTCCGGGACGAGCCCCGAGCAAAGCACGCCGGCCAGTGCCGCGCCGTCCCCCGGCCCCTGGAGCCGCACGTCGGTACCGCGAACCGCATCCGCAGCGTCCTCCGGGGGGCGGGCGCCGGCCCCCGAATCCGACGGCCGCATCTTGGTCGGGCGCAGCTTCCTCGGCCGCGTCGAGGCGGCGGCGACCCATGCGAAATCGAAGGATGAATATCTCACCCTGCGCCTCGCCAACCGCCACGGCCTCGTCACCGGCGCCACCGGCACCGGCAAGACGGTGACGCTGCAGGTGCTGGCGGAAGGCTTCTCGCGGGCCGGGGTGCCGGTGTTCGCCGCCGACATCAAGGGCGACCTCTCCGGCGTCGCTGCCGAGGGCGAGGCCAAGGACTTCCTGGTGAAGCGCGCCGAGGAAGTGGGCATCACCTACACGCCGGACAGCTTCCCGGTGATCTTCTGGGACATGTTCGGCGAGCAGGGCCACCCCGTGCGTGCCACCATCTCCGAGATGGGGCCTCTGCTGCTCGCCCGCCTGATGGGGCTGAACGAGACGCAGGAGGGCGTGCTCAACATCGTCTTCCGGGTTGCCGACGAACAGGGCCTGCTGCTGCTCGACCTCAAGGACCTCAGGGCCATGCTGGCCCACGTCTCGGCCAATGCCACGGCACTGACCGCCACCTATGGCAACGTGTCCACGCAGAGCGTCGGCGCCATCCAGCGCCAGCTGCTTGTCTTGGAGAACCAGGGCGCGGACAAGTTCTTCGGCGAGCCAGCGCTGGACATCGCCGACATCATGCGGATCGACCGCTCCGGCTACGGCACCATCAACATCCTCGCCGCCGACAAATTGATGGGCTCGCCCCGCCTCTATTCATGCTTCCTGCTCTGGCTACTCTCCGAACTGTTCGAGCGGCTTCCCGAGGTGGGCGATCCGGACAAGCCGAAGCTGGTCTTCTTCTTCGATGAAGCCCACCTGCTCTTCAACGAGGCCCCGAAGGCGTTGCTGGAGAAGGTGGAGCAGGTGGTGCGCCTCATCCGCTCCAAGGGGGTCGGCGTCTATTTCGTCACCCAGAACCCGCTGGACGTGCCCGAGACCGTGCTGGCCCAGCTCGGCAACCGGGTGCAGCACGCGCTGCGCGCCTTCACCCCGCGTGACCAGAAGGCCGTGAAGGCCGCCGCCGAAACCTTCCGTCCCAATCCGGACCTCGACACGGCCAAGGCCATCATGGAACTGGGCAAGGGCGAGGCACTGGTCTCCATGCTCGAGGGCAACGGCATTCCCTCCATGGTGGAGCGCACCCTCATCCGCCCGCCCTCGGGCCGCATCGGGCCGCTCTCGCCCGCAGAACGCGCAGCCATCCTGGCGAAGAGCCCGGTGGGACACCTCTACGACACGGCGGTGGACCGCGAATCGGCCTTCGAGATGCTTCAGGCGCGGGCCGAGGAAAAGGCCCAGCCGGCGCCGGAGGAAGCCGCGCCGTCCTCGGGCGGCGGCAGCATTCTGGACAGCATCCTCGGCGGTGTCCTCGGCACCGCCACCGGCGCGCCGAAGGTCGAGCCGGTGCCGCGCGACGGCGCGCCCCGCCAGGGTTCAACGACGCCGCGCGTCCCGACCACGACCGGGCGGACCACCGGTACCGCCGCCCCCCGGCCGAGCACGCGCATGTCCACCACGGAAGTGGTGGTGCGGCAGGTGGCACGATCCGTGGCGACTCAGGTCGGCTCCCAGCTGGGAAAGGCGATCTTGAGGGGTATCCTGGGGAGCATCAGCAAGCGCTGACGGGGCGGGGGCGGGGGCCATCCCCGGTCTCGCCCGCGCCACGGCAAGGCTCAAGGTGCCTTCACACCGCCCGTCGGTACCTAACGGCAGCTTGACCTTACTCCTGTGGCCTTGCCGTGGTGGCAATGTCGAAAGTGTTGCGTCAGAAGGCTCCTAACGGTAGTGTCATAGCGTGTCGGCGAGATTGCGGGGTCGCGTCGGCAGAGATGCTCAACACGCGTGCCCGAGCCTTCCTCCCTTGTGGATGCGGACCGAGGCGCGCCATGACCTGGAGCGCCTCATGAAGGTGTTGCCCACTGCCCGCATCGTCCTCCTCGATGCCAATATGGAACGTCGCCAGGCGACGCGCCTCGCCCTGTCCGCCCTCGGGGTCGGATCCGTGCGCGAGGTCGCCTCCATCGACGAAGTGACCGATCCTTCCGCCCAAGGCACGGCCGACGTGCTCGTGGTGCAGGTGGATGATCCCGAGGATGCCCCCACCAACCCCTTCCGCTTCGGTGCCGGCATTCCTGCCGTGCTCGTGGCGGAGGTTCCGGCACAGCAGCTCGTGCGTGTCGCCGGCCGGACCGGCTACGACGCCGCGCTCGGCACGCCCGTCGCCCCGCGGCTGCTCTACCGCCGCATCGGCTCTGTGCTCCAGCGCGCGCGCCGTCTAGGGCGTCCTGCATCCGCAGTGATTGCATCGCCCGCCGATCTCGTCACCGCCGGCTGACCTGACGCCAAACCGTCTGGCACCTTGCCAGACGGTCCCGCGACCGCCAGCATCCCTGCGATTCCGGGCCCATCGCGGCCCGGTACAGAGGTCGCGCTGGCGGAGGTTGAGATGGCGGCATCGGAACTCGATCCGATTCTGAAGGCGGTTGATACGGGGCTCGACGGGGCGCTGGAGCGTCTGTTCGACTTCCTCAGGATTCCGTCCATCTCCACCGATCCCGCCCATGCGGGCGCCTGCCGGGACGCCGCGCAGTGGGTGGCCGGAGAGCTTGAGGCCCTCGGCTTCACCGCCACCGTGCATCCCACCGCCGGTCACCCGGTTGTGGTCGCCCGCACGGATACCGGCGCCCCACGGCGCGTGCTGTTCTACGGCCACTACGACGTGCAGCCCGTGGACCCGCTCGATCTGTGGGAGTCGCCGCCGTTCGAGCCCCGCCTCGGCACGACGCCGGATGGGCGGCGCACCATCGTCGGCCGCGGCGCCTGCGACGACAAGGGGCAGGTGCTGACCTTCCTCGAAGCGCTCAGGGCGTTCCGCACGACCCGCGGCGCCCTGCCCGTGGACGTCACCGTGTTGCTGGAGGGCGAGGAGGAATGCGGCTCACCCAACCTCCCCGGCTTTCTCGCCGCCCATGCGGGCGACCTTTCGGCCGATGTCGCCCTCGTCTGCGACACGGGGATGTGGGACCAGCGCACGCCCTCCATCACCAGCTCGCTGCGGGGCATCCTCCATACAGAGCTGACCATCGAGGGCGCCGACCGGGATTTGCATTCGGGCCTGTTCGGCGGCGCGGCACGCAACCCCATCCATGTGCTGGCGGCCATCCTCGCCGAGGCCCATGACGCCGACGGCCGCGTTACCCTGCCCGGCTTTTACGACGACGTGCGCGAGCCGCCCGCTGACGTCCGCGCCCGCTGGCAGGCGCTTGGGCTGACCGCCGAAGCCTTCCTGAAGCCGGTCGGCCTCTCGGTCTCGGCTGGCGAGAGCGACCGGCTGGTGATCGAGCAGATTCAGTCGCGGCCGACCTTCGAGGTCAACGGCATCTTCGGCGGCTACACCGGCGCCGGAACCAAGACCATCATCCCCGCCCGGGCGACCGCCAAGATCTCCTTCCGTCTCGTGGCGGACCAGGATCCGGCCAAGCTGCGCGCCGGCTTCGAGGCGTTCGTGGCGGCGCGGGTGCCCGCCGACTGCCGCGCTGTGTTCCATTGGGGCGAGGGCGCCCGCGCCTTCCTCGTGCCGCCGGAGAGCCCGGACCTCGGCCACGCCGCCGGGGCCCTCGCGGCGGAATGGGGCGTCGCACCGGTCACCATCGGCTCGGGCGGCTCCATCCCCGTGGTGGGCCAGTTCAAGGACCGGCTGGGCGTGGACACGCTGCTGATCGGCTTCGCCCTGGACGACGACCGCGTCCATTCCCCCAATGAGAAGTACGACCTCACGTCCTTCCACAAGGGCACGCGCAGCTGGGTGCGGATTCTCGACGCCCTTGCCGGCTCGTGAGTTGACGTAGCGCTAGACTTTTTCGCGTCGTGCAATCGTGCGAGGAAGGCCCGTAACGTCAGCGACGGAACCTGCCATGGCCGCTCTTGCCTCCACCATCGACACGCAGGGCCTCGTCTCCGCATGGTGGTTCGATGGCAAGGGCGGCGCAGGTCGCATCAAGCCGGAGGATGCCATCTCCGCGACGGCGCCCGAAGGCGGGTTTATCTGGCTGCATTTCCGCCATCTGCCCCGCGCGCCGCAGACGTGGCTGCGGGTCGACAGCGGCCTGGAGGGGCACGCGCTGGAAATCATGGCCGAGGACCAGTGCCGCCCGCGCTGCGTGATGTTCGCCGATGGTGCGCTCCTCTCCCTGCGCGGCATCAATTTGCAGCGCAACGCGCTCCCCGAGGAGCTCATCACCGTTCACCTCTGGGTGGATGCCCAGCGCATCGTCTCGGTTCAGCACGACTTCCTCTCCGCCATCGCAGATTTCGAGGATGCGCTCGGCCGTGGCCGCTGCCCGCGCACGCAGGGCGAGTTCGTGGCCGACCTCTCCATGCGCCTCGTGGAGCGGGTGGACGCGGTGGTGACGACTCTGATCGAGGAGGCGGACGAGCTCGAGGATGCCGTCCTCGTTACCGAGACATCCGAGCTTCTGCCCAAGCTCGCGGTGCTGCGCCGGGTGGCCATCAAGCTGCGCCGGCACATCGCGCCCCAGCGCGAGGCGCTCAATCATTTCGCGCTTGAGGATGACCCCTGGATGGGGCCGAAGGACCGAAATCGCCTGCGCGATGCCGCCGACCGCGTGGCCCGCTTCTCCGAGGAGCTGGACAGCGTGCGCGAGCGGGCGGCGGTCATCCGCGACCAGATGGTGGACGCCCGCGCCGAGCAGATGAACAAGTCCATGCTGGTGCTTGCCGTGGTCACGGTGGTGTTCGCCCCCATGACGCTGATTTCGGGCATGTTCGGCATGAACGTGGGCGGCATCCCCGGCAGCACCGATCCCGCGGCCTTCTGGGCGCTCTGCGTGTTCCTCCTACTGCTCGGCTTCGTCCTCCTGTGGACATTCCGCCGGCTGAAATGGATCTGATCTTCCTTTAGGTCATGCAAAGTTCGCGCGGCTGTCTCCGCCGCGTCAAGGATGGTGCCGCAGATGCGGTGCGCACGGACCTTAGGAGGTTTTCCATGCGCACCCTGAAATGCGTTGCCCTCGCGCTGCTTGCCGGCGCCGCCTTCGTTGCACCCGCCCTTTCGCAGGATAAGACCGCCGAAGGCTCCGCCTTCCCGGCCGTCCTCGCCGGACATGTGGTCCTGCCGGCCGCCACCTTCGTCCCCGCCCCCGCAGACGCGCCGGATGCGTTGAAGACGTCGGGCAAGTTCACCAATGCCGATCGCGCGCGCATCGACGCCATCGGCAGCGTGAAGGGCGTGAGCGTTCTCTCCAATCCCGCGGCACCGCGCGAGACGGGCCTCTCGCTGCCGTTCGACGGGCAGCCGGTGCAGGGCTTCTCCGGCATCGTTTCCGAGGGCGACGGGAATTTCCTGGTGCTCACCGACAACGGGTTCGGCTCCAAGGCCAACTCGCCGGACGCCATGCTCACGGCGCACCGGCTGAAGATGGACTTCAAGGCCGGCACCATTGAGCGCCTGAAGACCATCTTCATCAGCGACCCCGATCGCAAGGTGCCCTACCCCATCGTCATGGAAGGCACCGCCACGCGCTACCTGACCGGCTCCGACTTCGATCTCGAATCGATCCAGCGCGTGGGTGACAGCCTGTGGTTCGGTGACGAGTTCGGCCCCTTCCTCATCGAGACCGATCTCGACGGCAAGGTGAAGGCCGTGTTCGAGACCAAGGTGGACGGCAAGGTGGTGCGCTCCCCCGATCATCCAGCGGTCACCACGCCGGGCGCGCCGGACGGCAAGGTGGCGTTCAACGTCTATCGCTCCAAGGGCTTCGAGGGCATGGCCCTCTCCCCGGACAAGACCAAGCTCTATGCGCTGCTCGAAGGCCCGCTGTTCGATGCGGCCGCCGGCGGCAAAGAGAAGGTGGGTGATGCGGAAGTCCTGCGCATCGTCGAGTTCGACCTCGGCAAGCGCGAATGGACCGGCCGCTCGTGGAAGTATCCTCTGGCGGTGGCGGGCAATGCCATCGGCGACTTCAACATGATCGACGACACCCACGGCCTCGTCATCGAGCGCGACAGCCTGGAAGGCTCCCGCTTCAAGGCCTGCGCCACCGGCAAGGTCGAGCCGAGCTGCTTCGACAAGCCGGCCCAGTTCAAGCGCGTCTACAAGATCGCCTTCTCGCCCGAGACCGCCGGCCAGCCGGTGCGCAAGGTCGGCTATATCGACCTTCTCGCCATCAAGGATCCGAACGGCAAGGCGAAGCAGGGCGGCACCGAGGGCGTTCTCGACCTGCCCTTCTTCACCATTGAGGACGTGGTGATGGTGAGCCCCACCGAGATCGTGGTGGGCAACGACAACAACCTGCCCTATTCGGCCGGCCGCAGCCCGCAGAAGAACGACGACAACGAGTTCGTCCTCCTCAGCGTGCCGGAGCTACTGGGCGCCAAGTGAGCCGCGCGCGACCGCCACAAGAACGCAAAAGGCCGGGCTCACGCCCGGCCTTTTCGATTCCCTTGCGATCGGACCCTACTGCCCGGCGGCGAAGACGCTCGGGAACGGCCGCCCGCGCACGTCGTAGACGGTGGCGTAGGTCACGCCCTCGCGCTCGACCTTCACGAGCAGCGGCGCCTTCACGTCGGCGCAATAGAACTCGCCGAGACGCATATAGAAGTCCGCATTGCTGCTGTCGTAGGTCGTCTCGTAGCGCGGTCCCAATTCTGCAGCGGCGGCGAAGTGGGGGCCGCAGACGGCCACGCGCAGCTTGCGGCCCTGGGGGAGGGTGCGGCGGTGCTGCTCCACATATTCGTCCAGCTCCTCCGTGGCCTGCTTGAAGGCAAGACCCCAGTAATCGAGCATGAACAGATCGTCCGCGCCCTTGATGCCGCCGACGAAGTGGTTGTAGTAGGTATATTCGTAGGGGTGGAGATTATGGAAGTCCACCGCCGGCACCGCGAACCCGACCGCGAAAGTCGCGGCCACGGCGGCCTGGGCGAGACGCGGGAGGCCCTGCGCCCTCTGCCACAACCACGCCGCCGCATAGCCGCCGAGCAGCGCCAGAGCGGGCGTGACGAACACGAAATGACGGATGCCGTTGTACATCACCGGGCGGGTGACGACCGTGAGCAGCACCGGGAAGGCGGCGGCGGTAACGATCAGAACCAGCCGCGCGCGCTTGGCGGGGGTCTCCTTGCCCACGAAGGCCGAGACGATCGCGCCCGCAGCGCCCGCCACCGCAAGGCCGAGGAACAGCTCGGGCATCTGCACGGAGAAGAGCGTGGGCACATAGGTGCGCGGCATGTCCGGCACGAGGATGGGCCGGCCCTCAAACATCTCCCGCCACGGCACTTCCCAGAAGTGCGAGTAGTATTGGAGCGCCACCAACGGGTTGAGCGGCTCCGCGACGCCCCAGGGCCAGACGATGCCGAGCACGAAATAGGCCAGCGGCAGGCCCAGCATCAGGATGCCGGTGAAGCGCAGGGTACGCAGCAGCGCCGGCTTGATGCCGAGGCGCACGCACTCCACCGCCAGCACGTACGCGATGGCGGCGGCGAGATACACGCCGCAAAGAAGACCGAGGACGCGGGTGCCGATGGCAAGGCCGAGAAACAGGCCGAACAGGGTCACCGTGCGCGGCGACGGCTGGGGAAATTCATCGAACGCGCGGATGCAGGCATAGAGCACGCCGGCCACGGCCACGGCGAAGGGTGCGTCCTTCGCGTTCATGAACATGTGCCCGTAATAGAGCGGGCAGATCATCAGGAGGGCGACGGCGGCAAGCCCGCCCCACGGCCCGGCAAGCCGCCGGCCGGCCCGCCACACCAGGACGAAGCCGAAGACGCCGACCAGCCCGCCCAGAAGGCGGCGGATGTCGAAGACATCGACGAAGGGCAGCGCCTTGGAGAGGGCAGCCGCCGCGAGATCGAAGCCGCCGCCGTAATAATACAGGTTGACGAAGGAAAAGACCTTCCGATGCGTCAAGCCTGACGAAAAGTAGGAATAGAGGAGGTCGCCATACTGGGAGTGGGTGAAGTCATCCCAGCCGAGGCCATAATCGGAAAAGGTGAGAGCGGCGATGACCGCCACACCGGCGATGAGGACAAGGGCGCACGCGTCCGCAATCGCGCCCGGCCGACGTTCGATATCGAGGAACGACATTGATGGAGGATCCCGAACCCAACTCCTGTCGCGCCGATTCCGGAATCGCTTCCAGGCCCCCAGCGCGATACACCACCATATTACCGCAGGCAGCTACGCGGATCACAGCTAAGATGGAGTAGAGGAGGATCGCAACAAAATTATGCTGTGCGTTGCAAAAAATTAAGGCAACTTCGGGAGCAATTGCGGCAGCATAGCTGACCGAAGGTAAGATTAACCGGCGCAGTATTCTTGCCGGTCAGAGTCGATCACCGGCAGGAAAGAAAGCCGTGCGCCCGAGCGTATTTGTTCAGCACGTGAATTCCGGAGCGGCGGAAGAGGCTGCCGCCCTCCATCGGCCTCGCGCAGCAACCAAGCGGGCCTGCGCCCACGCCATTCGGCGAGGAGCAGGCCCGGAATGGGAGCCGGTCAGACGGCCTTGCCGTAAAGCTCGGCGACATAGTCCCAGTTGATGAGATGGTCCACGAACGCCTTCAGGTAGTCGGGGCGACGGTTGCGGTAGTCGATGTAGTAGGAGTGTTCCCACACGTCGACGCCGAGAATCGGGGTCGCGCCCTGCACCAGCGGGTTCTCGCCATTGGCGCTCTTCAGCACGACGAGCTTGCCGTCCTTGAGGGCGAGCCACGCCCAGCCCGAGCCGAACTGCCCGACGCCGGCGGCGATGAAGTCCTCCTTGAACTTCTCGACCGAGCCGATGTCCTCGATGATCTTCTTCTCGATCTCACCGGGGATGGGCCCGCCGCCGTTCGGCTTCATCCAGTTCCAGAAATGCAGGTGGTTGTAGTGCTGGCCGGCGTTGTTGAAGAGCGGGGCGTTCTTGCCGAACGAGCCCACGACGATCTCCTCGAGGGTTTTCCCTTCAAATTCAGTTCCCTTTAGGAGATTGTTGCCATTGTTGACATAAGCGAGGTGGTGCTTGTCGTGATGGTATTCCAGCGTTTCGCGCGACATGTACGGCGCAAGCGCGTCATAGGCATAGGGCAGGTCGGGCAGCGTGAAGGACATGAAACATCTCCGCAATCTATCCGGCGTTTCGCCCGGGGCGAAATCGCTGCCCCGGCGCCATACCGGGTATACGACATGTCCGAGCGAGGACCTAGATAGGGTCGCGCTCGCCATCAAACAACCTTGAAGCGGCCGATTTTCGCGGCGAGGTACCACCTTTGATCAGAACGGCTGAGGCCGGCATGCGGAAGTGGGGTTCGAGATGTGGTGGTTCCTGGTCCTTCTCGGCGTTCTCATCGCTCTGGCCGGGCTCGCGGTCATCGGCCTCGGGGTGACGATCTACGTCTCGGCCTTCGGCAATACCCTCATCACCACCGGCGCCGTGGCCGCTTCTGGCGGCTTCGTCATCACCGCCATGGGCCTGGTGCTGCGCCAGCTGGACCGACTGACGCGGCAGATCGAGCGCTCCTACCCGGCCGGCGAGGCCGAGGCCGAGGAAGCCGCCGCGCAGCCCGCGGCCCGTCCCGCCCGCGCCGGCCGCGGCGCAGCGCCGCGCCTCTCCGTGGATGATCTGGTCTCCGCCGACGAGGCCGACGCCGAGGCCGCTGCGCCGGCAGCCCGTGAACGTGCGGCCGACCGGCCTCAGGAACGTCCCCAGGAGCGCACTCCGGAACGCGCCCCCGAGCGCCAGCAGGAGCGCCCTGCCGCGCAGCGGCGTCCCGGCCCCTCCCCGCTCCTGCCGCCGCCCGAGGCCGCTCCGACGGCCGACCCGATGGTCGAGGCCCGCCGACAGCGGCTCCAGCGCGGCCCCGAGCCTGCCCCCGAAGCGCCGGCTGCCCCGCCTGCGCCTCCTCGTCCGCGCACCGGCTATGAACCGCCGCCCCGTCCGGCCCGCGCCGCGCCGCCCGAGGCTCCGCCTCCCGCTCCCGCACCGGCTCCCGCCCGCGAGCCGGATGAGCCGCGCATCCTGAAGTCGGGCATCGTCGGCGGCATGGCCTACACGCTGTATTCGGACGGCTCGATCCAGGCCGAGCTGCCCACCGGCGTGGTCCGCTTTGCCTCCCTCCAGGAACTGCGCGACCACGTGTCCCAGGCCCAGCAGGGCGGCTGAGCGCCACCCGGCGCGTAGCCGGGCGGCGGGGCGGATTTGCCGGATCGGGGCGCCCGCTCTATTGAGCGGCAGCGTTCCCTGCCCGGCAATGCCGGCGCCCAGAGGTCATTCCGCCCGATGTTCCCGCAAGATTCCGGCTCGCCCTTCGACGACATCCGCCAGCTCGTCGCCACCCTGCCCGGCCCCAACGAGGGCGCCCGCGAGGCGGCGCTGGCCCGGCAGGAGCAGTTGGTGAAGCCGCCGGGCGCGCTCGGGCGGCTCGAAGCCATCGCCGCCCATCTCTCCGCTTGGCAGGGCAATTCCATGCCGACGGTCAACCGCCCGATGGTAGCGGTGTTCGCCGCGACCCACGGCGTGGCCGACCGCGGCGTCTCGCCCTATCCGGGCGCCGTGACCAAGCAGATGATGGCCACCTTCACCGCCGGCAAGGCGGCCGTGAACCAGATCTGCGCCACGTTCGACGCCGGGCTCAGGGTGTTCGACCTCGCCCTCGACTATCCCACGCCCGACATCACGACGAACGCTGCCCTCGACGAGAAGGCTTGCGCCGCCACCATGGCCTTCGGCATGGAGGCCATCGCCGGCGGGTCGGACCTGCTCTGCCTCGGCGAGATGGGCATCGGCAACACCACCGTCGCCGCCGCCATCTGCCACGGGCTTTATGGCGGCACCGCAGAGGACTGGGTGGGCGCGGGCACCGGCTCCTCCGGCGAGGTGCTGGAGCGCAAGATCGCCGCCGTGCGCGATGCCGTCGCCTTCCACAAGGACCACCTCTCCGATCCGCTGGAAGTGCTGCGCCGCCTCGGCGGGCGGGAGATCGCAGCCATCGCCGGCGCCATCATCGCCGCGCGGCACGAGAAGGTGCCGGTGGTGCTGGATGGGTTTGTGGTGACGGCCGCCGCCGCCGTGCTCCACGCCATGAACCCGGGCGCCCTCGACCACTGCCTCGCCGGCCATGTCTCGGCGGAAAAGGCCCACCGCGCGTTGCTGGACCGGCTGGGCCTCGTGCCCCTGCTCGACCTTGGGATGCGGCTCGGCGAAGGCTCGGGCGCCGCGCTGTCCATCGGCGTGGTGAAGGCCGCCGTGGCCTGCCATCGCGGCATGGCCACCTTCGCGGAGGCGGGCGTCTCAGAGGGCTGAACTCAGGCCCCTCGCAGGGTCCGGGCGGGCGGGAACGTCACGCGCGCCCGCGTTCCGCCTCCGGCGCGGCGGGCCAGCTCCAGATCCCCGCCATGAAGAGCCGCGAGCCCCCGCGCGATGGCGAGGCCGAGGCCGGCCCCACGGCCAGTGGCAAGATCAAGCCGGCTCTCGCGGGCATGGGCGACGCCCAGCGGCAGTTCGCCATCGGCAATGCCGGGGCCGCTGTCCTCGACAATGAGGACGGCCCCGCCCGTCGCGTCCACGGCCGCGACGAGCCGCACCTGGCCTTCGATGGGCGTGAATTTCACAGCATTTGCCAAGAGGTTGAGGGCGATCTGCCGGATCGCCCGCTCGTCGCCCCACAGCCGGGGCATGCCAAGCCGCTCCAGGGAAAGGCGCAGGCGCCGCTCGGCCGCCAGCGGCCGCATCATGGCGAGGCAGTCTTCCGCCAAAGCATCGAGCCGCACGGGCGTCTCCACCAGCGTGCGATGGCCGCTCTCGATGCGGGCGAGGTCGAGGAGATCGTCGGCGAGCGCCAGCAGGTGCCGGCCGGCACCGTGGATGTCGCGGGCATAGCCGGCATAGGCCGGCACCCGGTGCGGACCCAGCACCTCCTCGGCCATCATTTCGGAGAAGCCCATCACCGTGTTGAGCGGGGTGCGCAGCTCATGGCTCATCTCGGCGAGAAAGCGCGATTTCGCAAGGCTTTCCGCGACCGCGCGCCGGCTCTCCGCCTCGGCCGCCAGAGCCCTCGCCTCGGCCGCCTCACGCGCCGCATGGAGGCGCCGGACGTGACGGGCCACGACCGCGAAGGCAAGGACGACGGCAGCAGCCCCCAGGATTGCCCCGGCAACGCCGGCCGCAAGCCCGCCCGCCAGCGCAAGCCCGCCAGCGGCGGAGATCGCGAGCAGGATCAGAATTTTGGATGAGATGATGGCGGGCCCAGCGAATCCCTCCCCCGCTTCCGCCGGCTCCGGTTGGGAGGCCGCGGCGTTGCCGAGCGGGAGGCAGAGGGGGCCGGACATGCGGCGGGAGCCCTTCGCGGACGGAGTGTCGGTGGAATCGACCACCCTGCGGAACGTCACCTTCGCACCGACTCCTGCGGCAGGTGGGTTAACGATTGGTTAACGCCCCCACCCCATCCTGCCCGCGTCCCGCTCATCCGGCGTCGAGCGGCCAAGGCTGGACCATCTAATTCCATGCGTTTGTTCGATATTTTACGCGCGGCCCTGATCCTCGCCGTGCTCGCCGTGGCGGTGGAAATGCTGTCGCGCGCCGAACATCTCGAAGGGCGGGCGGAGGCGGTGGATGGGGACACGCTGGACATCGGGGGCACCCACATCCGCCTTGCCGGCATCGATGCGCCTGAGCTGCGCCAGACCTGCGAGCGGGAGGGTCGGCCCTGGCGCTGCGGCGAGGCCGCACGGGCGGCACTGGCCGAGGCGCTGGCCGGCGGCCCGGTGTCGTGCCGCGCCGAGAAGCGCGATAAATACAAGCGACCATTGGGTTTTTGCACCGTCGGCGGCACCGACATCGCGGCGCTGATGGTCGGCAACGGGCTGGCCATCGCCTATCTGGGCAAGGCCTACCAGAGCGAAGAGGCTGAGGCGCGGGCCGCCGGGCGGGGCTTGTGGGCCGGCACCTTCCAGCGTCCCGCCGACTACCGCGCCGAGCATCCGCGCGCCCCCTGATCGTGGAACGCGCGGACGGGAGCGCCGACCCTTGCGCGGTTGCCGCAGGCATGGTCTTTCGCTGGCCATAAAATCACGCCAGGGGGGAGCGCACCACCATGAAGCTCTATGACACCAACCGGGCGCCGAACCCGCGCCGCGTCCGTATCTTCTTGGCAGAAAAAGGAATTTCGGTGCCCCTGGAGGCCATCGACCTGGGCAAGGGCGAGCACAAGAGCCCGGAATTCACCGGCCTCAACCCCCGCCAGCGCGTGCCCCTTCTGGTGCTGGACGATGGCACAGCCATCGCCGAAACCATGGCGATCTGCCGTTATTTCGAGGCCTTGCAGCCCGAGCCCAACCTGTTCGGCCGGACGCCGGAGGAGCAGGGGCTGGTGGAAATGTGGCAGCGGCGGGTGGAGCTGGACCTGTTCTATCCCATCATGATGGTGCTCCGGCATCTCAACCCGGCCATGGCCCAGATGGAGGTGCCGCAGGTGCCAGAATGGGGCGAGGCGAACAAGCCCAAGGTGTTGGCTGCGCTCGGCTTTTTCAACGACCAACTGGCTGACCGGGCGTTCATCGCCGGCCCCCGCTTCTCGGTGGCGGACATTACCATGCTGGTGGCGGTGGATTTCCTGCGCGTGATCCGCACCGAGGTGTCCGAGCACCAGACCCACCTCAAGCGCTGGTACGATGTGGTCTCCCAGCGGCCGAGCGCAAAGGCTTGAAATCATGAAGCTAAAGGTGGTGGGTTGCGGCGATGCGTTCGGCTCCGGCGGGCGGGGAAATTCCTGCTATCGCGTGGAGACGGACGGGCATGTCGCGACCCTCGACTTCGGTGCGAGTTCACTCGTTCAAATGCACCGGTTCGGCATGGATTCCAGTGCAGTTCGGCAGGTGTTCATCAGCCATTTGCATGGCGATCATTTCGGCGGCCTGCCCTTCCTCCTGCTCGACGGCCAGTTCGTCCACCGCCGGAGCGAGTCGCTGACCATCATCGGCCCGCCCGGTACCAAAGTACGCCTCGACGCGGCCATGGAGGTGCTCTTCCCGAACATGGCCACCAATGCCTGGCGGTTCGACTTCGAGGTGAAGGAGGTGGAGCCCGGCTCGGCCTCGCAGCATGGTCCCCTCACCCTCACCACCGCCGAGGTGATCCACGGCTCGGGCGCGCCCTCCACCGCGCTGCGGATCACGGACGGCAAGCGCATCCTCGCCTTCTCCGGCGACACCCAGTGGACGGACGCGCTCCTGCCCATCGCCCAGGGGGCGGACCTCTTCATCTGCGAGTGCTTCGCCTTCTCCGGCAGCCCGCACGGCCACATGGCCTATGAGACCATCGCGGAAAAGCGCGAGGCGCTGGGGGCGAAGCACATCCTCCTCACCCACATGGGCGACGAGATGTGGGCCCGGCGGGACGAGGTGGACCAGACCCATTTCACCGTGGCCGAGGACGGGCTTGAACTCAGCCTCTGACGACGGCCTCGACGCGCTGGTCGCGCGCATCCGCGCCTGCCGGATCTGCCGTGAGGCGCCGCGCGGGGCGCCCATGCCGCACGAGCCGCGGCCGGTGCTCAGGGTGTCGGCGACCGCCTCCATCCTCGTCGCCAGTCAGGCGCCGGGGACGAAGGTGCACCTTTCGGGCCTGCCCTTCACCGATGCCTCGGGCGACCGGCTCAGGGCCTGGATGGGGGTGGACAAGGACACCTTCTACGATGCCGCCCACATCGCCATCGCCCCCATGGGCTTCTGCTTTCCGGGACAGGATGCGGCGGGGGGCGACCTGCCGCCGCGCCGGGAATGCGTCGCCACCTGGCACGACACACTTTTCGCGACTTTGCCGCCGTTCCGGCTGATCCTCGCCGTGGGGCGGCCGGCGCAGGCCTATCACCTCGCCCGCCTCGGGCTTGCGGCGCATTTGAAGCCGAGCCTTACCGAGACGGTGGCCAACTGGCGGGCGGTGCGGGCGGCGGGGGAAAAGCTCGCCCATCCGGTGGCGGTCTATACCTTGCCCCATCCCTCGTGGCGCAACACCGGCTGGCTGAAGAAGAACCCCTTTTTCGAGACCGAGCTGCTGCCGCAGCTTCAGGCGGATATCGCGAAGGCGCTCGGGCGGGGGTGAGGGGAAGGGTCCGCGCGGGCCGCACTCCCTCTCCCCTTGCTGGAGGGCTGGGGTGAGGGGTATCGCTCGATTTGCCCCAGCACCGGGATGGCGTGGCCAGCCCCCTCGGAACAGGGTGCGGCACCGTCGTCCTCCGGCTCGACCGGAGGACCCATGGTGCCGCTTGTCACGCGACCCCGGCCATCCGCGCAAGCGGAGGGATGGGCCCTCCGGTCGAGCCGGAGGGCGACGGCGGGTGGGGTGAATCAACCCTGGCGTCCCGGACGCATGCAGCGACAGCGGAATGCGAGCCGGGACCCAGCGCAAGGGATCGCCGAAGGCGCCGCCCTAGCCCAGCGCTCTAAGGTTTTGCCCGGCTGCGCGGGACTTTTTGCGCTGGTCCCCGGATCGGCGCTCCACCTGCGGTGTCGCTTGTCCGGGGAACGAAGGCGCCGGCTGCGCCGCCGCCGGTGCGGAGACCCCCCTCAAATCCGCAGGCGCGCCCACAGGATGAAGCCGGCGCCGGCCACCGCAGCGGCGCCCACCAGCGCGACGAAGAGGGCGGACTGGTCGAGCCACGCCACGGCCGGCACGCACAGGGCCATGAACACGCCGTTCAGCCCCATGCGCCACGACTGGGTGTGCACGCCCGCCACGAAGCTGCCCAGCGCCAGCAGCAGGAGCACGATGAGGCTGGTGGAATCCGCATCCGCCACCGCCTGCACGCTGGGCAGGAACACGAGGTTCATGGCGGCGAGGAAGGCGCCCCAGTGGAGGAGCTGCGTCACCACCAGCCGCACGCGCTGCTCCTTCAGCTTGGCGCGCCGCCAGCCGGCGAAGATGCCCACCGCGCAGCTCGCCAGCGCCAGGAATTCCCAGAACGTGACCAGCGGCCGGCGCGTCATGGCCACATAGGCGACGCCACCCACCGTGAGCGCGAGGATGGCGAGATAAGGCCCCTCGCGCAGCCAGAAGTCGCGGCCGTCTCCCGCACCGGCCCCCGACTGCGCCCTGCCCGCGTCATCCATGCCCGCCTCCGCCGCGCTTTCCGCTCCGGAATAGCCATAGGGCCGAACCGCGCCGGATTGAAGCGCCCCGAAGTCGCGCGGGGGCGCTCCCTCAGGCCGCGGCGGCTCGGTCCACCGGGTGCAGCATGCGGGAGGAGACCGCGATGCGGTTCCACACATTGATCGTGCCGATGGCGATGGTGAGCTTGGCGATCTCCTCCGGCGAGAACTCCGCCGTCACCGCCGCATAGGCGCTGTCGGGAATGCCGGTCTGCGCGATGAGCGTCACGCTCTCGATCCATTCCAGCGCGGCCCGGTCGCGGGCACTGTAGAGCGGCGATTCGCGCCACGCCGTGAGCATGTGGAGATGCTGGGCGGGAATGCCGTCGGCGAGGGATTCCTTCACGTGCATGTCGATGCAATAGGCACAGCCGTTGATCTGCGACGCACGCAGCTTGACGAGATGCAGGAGGCGCTTCTCCAGCCCCGACTTCATCACCGCCCCGTCCAGCGCCCGCACGGCGGCATAAAGGGCGGGGGCGGCCTCGGCCACGTTCATCCTGGGTTCCATGCGGCTCTCCTGTCGGCTCTCGGATATCTGATCCCGCCCATCCTTGGCGTGAATCATGGACATATTATATCGATGATTATCGGAGTAGGAAAGAGGCCATCCGGTGATGAACCCGGGGCAGGAGCCGGAGCAGGCATGAGGCGGTTGGGCGACGGGGTGGAGGCGGCGCTGCACTGCGCACTGGTGCTGTGCTGGCTGGAGCCGGGCAAGGTGCTGCCGGGCAAGAGCCTCGCCGAGATGCACGGCCTGTCCGAGAGCTACCTCCTCAAGCACATGCGCGCCCTCACCGAGGCCGGCCTCGTGGAAGCCCTGCCCGGCCCCCGCGGCGGCTACCGGCTGGCGCGGCGCCCCGCCGAGATCACGCTTCTGGACATCGTGGAAGCCATCGACGGGAAAGAGCCCGCCTTCACCTGCAAGGAGATCCGCCGGCGCGGGCCGGGAAAGTCCAAGGACCCCTGCGCCTACAAGACGGACTGCTTCATCAAGCGCCGGATGCTGGCGGCGGAAGAGCTGTGGCGCCAGTCGCTGCGGGCGCAGACCCTCGCCGATCTCGCCCAGGATGGCGAAGACCTGATCGACGCCGAGAGCAAGAAGAGCGTCGCCGCCTTCGTGCGCGAGGCGCAGCGCTAGACAGTCGCCGCGCGACGCAACGGAACTCTGCCGCCCGCCACCCGTTGTGCTCGCAGCCCGAAGCGCATCGCGCCCGCGGGTGATCGCCCAAGGACAATCCCGGTCCCACCCGTGACCCACGCGGATGGACGCGCGCCCTCGCGCGCGCCGGCTGGCCATGGTGCGATTTGGGCCTGCGACACGAGAAAACCGGCGGCAACGTCAAACGAAAGGCATTCCCCATGGCACAGTCCAAGACTTTGCAGGATCTGTTCTCCGAAACGCTGAAGGACATCTACTACGCCGAGAAGCAAATCCTTCGCGCGCTCCCGAAGATGGCGAAATCGGCCCAGTCCGAGGAGCTGAAGGCCGCCTTCCTCACCCATCAGGAGCAGACGGAAGGCCAGATCGAGCGCCTGGAGCAGGTGTTCGAGATGATGGGCAAGGCCGCGCGCGGCAAGCACTGCCCGGCCATCGTCGGCATCGTCGACGAGGGCAAGGAGATCATGGAGGACTTCGCCGGCACCGAGGCGCTGGACGCCGGCCTCCTCTCCGCCGCGCAGGCGGTGGAGCATTATGAGATCGCCCGCTACGGCACGCTGAAGACCTGGGCCGCCCAGCTCGGCCTCGCCGATGCGGTGCCGCTGCTGGAGGCGACACTGAAGGAGGAGAAGGAGACCGACCTGCTCCTCACCCGCCTCGCCTCCGCCAACGTGAACAAGAAGGCCGCCTGAGGCGGCCCTGCCGGCGCCCGCCGCGGCGGGCGCCTTTTCATGAGGACTCGCGCCCGCCGGGGCGGGCGCCGTTTTCGTGAGGACTCGGCCCGCTCCGGCGGGCGCCCTTCCCCATGAAGACTCGCGCCCGCTCCAGCGGGCGCCGTTTTCATAAGAGGCCACCAGGATGGCGCCCCCTCCCCTCGACCTGCGTGATCTCGAACGCCGCAGGACGGCGCTGGCGGCGCTGAATGCGGAGGGCAAGAAAAAGGGACCGCTGGTGGCCGGCGCCACGAACCCCGTCTTCGGCGAAGGTCCCATGGGGCGGCGCTTGCCTTCGTCGGCGAGCAGCCGGGAGACAAGGAAGACGAAGAAGGCCGACCGTTCGTCGGCCCCGCCGGCAAACTCCTCGACCGGGCGCTGGACGAGGCGGGGATCGACCGGGGCGCGTGCTACCTCACCAATGCGGTTAAGCGTTTCAAGTTCGTCCAGCGCGGCAAGCGGCGCATTCACCAGAAACCGAGCGCGGGCGATGTCGCCCATGAGCGCTGGTGGCTGGAGGCGGAGCTGGATCTCGTGGCGCCGGGCCTTGTGGTGACGCTGGGCGCGACGGCCCTGCTGGCCCTCTCCGGCAAGCCGCTGGCCATCTCCCGCCTGCGCGGGCCGGCGCGTCTCGGGGCGCGGGACGCCTTCGTCACCGTCCATCCTTCCTCGATCCTGCGCGCGCCCGACGCCGACCGCGCGGCCGCCTACGCCGGCTTTCTTGCCGACATGCAGGCGGTGCGGAAGATCATCGCGGCGGGTCCTCCCGCGGCAGCCGCTCGTTGAGTTCCTGCCGGCGCCGGCGCCGCTGGAAGGTCCCGTAGAGCAAAGCGGCGAACAGCACGAGCGCGCCGCCGGCCACCGCGATCAAATAAAAGCCGCTCGCGGCATCGCTGGCTTCGTTCATGGCGCGCCCTCAGCTCAGCCGCATGGCGGCGAGATAGGCGGCCAGGCGGCGGCCCGCCGTATCCACCGCCTCCTCCGTCCCGAGCCGCGCGGCGGCGATGAGGACGTGGGCGGTCTCCTGCAAGGCGGCGGAATGCTCCAGCGTGGCATGGCGACCGGAGAGGAAATCGCCGGCATCCGCCAACGTGCGCAGCACGAGGCCGGGCACGGACGTCACTTCGATGGGCACGGGCAGCGCCGCATGCCAGTGGGTTTCGCCGCGCGCTTCGGGATCGGGGCCGGGCAGCACGTCCCGCCCCTCGATGGGCGAGAGGGCGCTGCCGAAATCCTCCGCCGGCCGATCGCCGCCGGCTTTGCCCTCATAGACGCTGGCCGTGCGTTCACCCGCGGCTTTGGTGGCCTGCGCCACCGGCGGGTTGTGCCGATCGCCGAGGCTCTGGACGAGATCGTCGGGATAGGCCGTGGATGCGGGAATGGCCGGTCCGGGCTCCGCCATGGCTTCCTCCTGAGCTGGGTGCCTCCCGGGCGCGGTGCGCAAACCGGGTTCAGGAGATCAAGCCATGGGGGCGCAGAGGGTTCCGGAATCCCTTATTCGGCCGCCTCGGCGAGCACCTCTTCGTCGCGCACGGCCGGATGGGTGGGGAACGGCAGGCCGAGATTTTCGCGCAGGGTCGTGCCTTCGTACTCGGTGCGGAAAAGGCCGCGCTCCTGCAGGATCGGCACCACCTGCTCGATGAAGTCCTCCAGCCCGCCCGGCAGGTGCGGCGCCATGATGTTGAAGCCGTCGGCGCCCTCCTTGCGGAAGCGCTCCTCCAGCTGGTCGGCGATCTGCTCGGCGGTGCCCACCACCTGCCAGTGACCGCGCGCGCCGGCGATGGAGAGATAGAGCTGGCGGATGGTGAGATTGTCGCGGCGGGCGGCATCGATCACCAATTGCTGGCGGCTTTTCGGGCCATTGGTCTCGGGCAGGTCCGGCAGCGGCCCGTCGAGATCATAGCCGGAGAGGTCGCCGACGCCGGCCACCACGGAGAGCAGCTGGAGCCCCACCGCCGGATGGATGAGGGATTGCAGCTCCTCGAACTTCTCCCGCGCCTCCGCCTCGGTGCGGCCGATGACGGGGAAGACGCCGGGCATGATCTTCACATGGTCCGGGTTGCGCCCGGCGTTGGCGGCGCGGGCCTTGATGTCGGCATAGAAGCTGCGCGCTTCGGCGAGGGTCCGGTGGGCGCAGAAGATGGCCTCCGCGCTCTCACCCGCCAGCGAACGGCCGTCCTCGGACGCGCCCGCCTGCACCACCACCGGATGGCCCTGCGGCGAGCGGGCGACGTTCAGCGGGCCCTTCACGTTGAAATGCCTGCCCCGATGGTTGAGCACGTGGAGCTTTTCGGGATCGAAATAGGTGCCGGAGACCTTGTCGCGCTGAAAGGCGTCATCCTCCCAGCTGTTCCACAGCCCCTTCACCACCTCGATGAATTCCCGCGTGCGGTCGTAGCGGTCCGCGTGGGGGATGTGCTGGTCGAGGTTGAAGTTGCGCGCCTCCTCCTCGCCCGAGGAGGTGACGAGGTTCCACCCCGCGCGCCCGCCGCTGAGCTGGTCGAGGGAGGCGAACTTGCGGGCGATGTGGAAGGGCTCGTTGAAGGAGGTGGAGGCGGTGCCGATGAGGCCGATGTTGTGCGTCACCACCGAGAGGGCGGACAAAAGGGTCAGCGGCTCGAAGCCCACGTTGCGCGAGGTGCGGTGGACCGAATCGAGGTTTGTGTCGCGCACGCCAAGGGAGTCAGAGAGGAAGATGGCGTCGAGCTTGGCCGCCTCGGCGAGGCGCGCGAGGCGCAGATAATGGTCCACCCGGACGTTTGCATTCGCGGTGGCGCGGGGATGCCGCCAGCCGGCGATGTGGTGGCCGTCCGTCATCAGGAAGGCACCGAGCTTGATCTGTCGCGTCTTGGTCATCTGTCGCCTCCAGGGGGCGAAATCTCTGGCGGGTCGCGCGCCGCGACGGGGCAGGATCGGCGGGCGGACGGTTGGACTGCGGCGGCCGGGAGAGGCCGGTTCGAGGGAGCATCCAACAGTAATATGATAATTTCAATCTGTTTTATATGAATTTGACGCACGCGGCCGCACGCCTTGCGTCGGCCGCGCGGTCAACCCATTGAGTACAGACGAAAACCTGTTCGGGCCCGCCGACGTGGATGGCCGGGACAAGCCCGGCCATGACGGGTGCTGCGGTGGCTGCGCGTAGCCGTACGGAATATTGCGCGCGCCTCCGCGCTCAGCGCAGGCCGAAGCCCAGCGCGGTGAGCGCATCGCGGATGCGGTCCCGGCCGGCGAGGGAGGAGGCGCCCTTCACGCGCGGCAAAGCGGCGGCGATCCAGCCGATCTCGGGGATCTTCTGGCCCTTCTGGAAGGCCTTCAGCGCCTCTTCGTAATGGTCCAGCGCATCCTGCGGCAGGCTCGCGTCATACCGCTCGCGGTGGAGCACGAGGCGCTGGGAGATGCGCGGCTTCACATCCGCCGGCCGGTCGGGATCGGGATGGCCGATGGCGAGGCCGAACACGCCCACCACGTTGGGCGGCAGGCCCAGCAGTTCGGCGAGTTCCACCGGCCGGTTGCGCAGCGCGCCGAGATAGACGCCGCCAAGGCCGAGAGATTCCAGCGCTATCAGCGCATTCTGCGCCGCCAGAGCGGCGTCGATGAAGCCGACAAACAGGGTCTCCAGAAAGCCCAGCGCGTCGGTCGGGTGGGCGTTGCGACGGCCGATCTCCTCCAGCCGCGCGAGGTCGGCGAGCCACACCAGCACCAGCGGCGCCTCGATGACATGCTTCTGCCCGCCGGCGATCTCGGCGAGGCGGGCCTTGGTGGCCGGGTTCTCCACCGCCACCACGCTGAAGGTCTGGAGGTTCGAGGAGGACGGCGCCGACTGCGCCGCCGCCACCAGCGTTTCCAGCAGTCCCTCCGGCAGGGGCTCCTGTGTGAAGGCGCGCACGCTGCGGTGGCTCAAGAGGCCGGCGATGGTGTCGTTGAGGAGGATCGAGGCCGGCGCCTCGGCCGCGCCGTAGCGGGCCTCCAGCAGGGCGCGGGCGGCGGCGGCTTCATCGGGCGCGAGGGTCGCGCCGGCGGCGGCAGTGTCGGTCATGCGGGCAAGCTCCATGGGACGGCGCCGCGAACGGCGCCCGAATGCGATCAGGCCGTGGCGCGCGGCTTCTCGGCGACGGCCGCCGCGTTCCGGCGGAAGCCGGCGGCGGGGTGGGTGTCGGGCAGGAGGGGACCGCGGCGGAACAGCTTCTCGCGCAGGGTACCCTCATCGTAGGACGTCTTGTAGACGCCGCGGTCCTGAAGCTCCGGCACCACGAGGTCCACGAACGACGCCAGCGTTTCGTGGGAGACGAGCCGGTTGAGGTTGAAGCCGTCCACGTCCGTATCGCGCACCCAGGAGATGATCTCGTCCGCCACCTCGCCGGGGGAACCGACGATGAAGGGCGCGCGGGCGCCGGTGGCGGAGAGGGTGGCGAGGTCCTTCACCTTCAGCGGCTCGGCGCTGCGCAAGGTGAGGTTTTCCAGCGTGGACTGGATGGCATTGCTCTTCACGTAGGAGATGGCCTCCTCCGGATCGAGGGTGGAGAGGTCCACGCCCGTCCAGCCGGAGAGCAGCGCCAGCTGCCCGGCCGTGTCCACATACTGGGCATACTCCGCCAGCCGGTCGAAGGCCTCGGCGCGGGTGGGGGCGACGATCACCGTCGCGCCGGGGAACATGCGGATGTCGTAGGGATCGCGGCCGAAGCTCGCCGCCGCCGTGCGCACCGCGCGCACCGCCTCGGCGAGGATGGGGCGGGTCTGGCCATTGAGGAAGATGGCCTCCGAATGCTTCGCCGCGAACAGCCGTCCCCGGCCCGAAGTGCCCGCCTGATAGAGCACCGGCGTGCGCTGGGGCGAGGGCTCGGCGAGCTGGATGCCATCGACCTGGTAGTAAGGGCCGTTGTGGCGGATGCGGTGGACCTTGGACGGGTCGGTGAAGACGCGGGCGGCGCGGTCGCGGCGCACGGCCCCCTCCTCCCAGCTGCCCTCCCAGAGCTTGTAGACGGCGGCGAGGAAATCCTCCGCCGCCTCGTAGCGGGTGTCATGGTCGCGGTTCTGCTTGTCGCCCATGCCGCGGGCGCCGCTGTCCAGATAGCCGGTGACGATGTTCCAGCCCACGCGGCCCTTGGTGAGATGGTCCAGCGTCGCGAAGCGGCGGGCGAACTGGTAGGGGTGCTCGTAGGTGAGATTGGCGGTGACGCCGAAGCCGATGTGCTTCGTGGCGTGCGCCATGCTCGGCACCACCAATGAGGGGTCGATGTCCGGCGTCTGCGCGGCGGAGATCAGCGCCGCGTCCGGGCTGTTGCCATAGACGTCGTAGACGCCGAACACGTCGGCGATGAACACGCCGTCGAACAGGCCGCGTTCGGCGATCACCGCGAGGTCGATCCAGTAATCGAGGCTGTTGTAGTCGAAGGCGCGGTCGCGCGGATGCGCCCACAGCCCCGCCCAGGTGTGGCCGGGCGAGGCCATGTTGAAGGCGTTGAAGCGGATGTCGCGGTTGAGCGGCTTGGTGGTCATGGCATCCGCCCTCAGCTGTAGAGCGGGGTCGGCGTGATGACGCCGTTGAGGGCGTAATTGCCCACCTCGCGGGATTTGTAGACCACCGGATCGTGCAGGGTGTGGGTGCGGATGTTGCGCCAGAAGCGGTCGTAGCCGTAATGGCCGGCGGTGGCGCGGGCGCCCATCAGCTCGAAGATGCGGGAGGTCACCTCCAGCGCCGTGCGGCTGGAATGCACCTTCGCCGCATAGATGGCGGCGGCGGCGAGATTGCGCTCGTCCGGGGTGATGGCATTGCCCAGAGCGGCCGCCGCCTCGAAGCGCGCATTGGCCACGTCCGCCAGCGCGATGGAGGCGCGCAGCTCCACATCGAGATTGCCGTAATGCTCAAGAATGTAGGGGTCGAGCCGCGCCGCCTCGACGCCGGAGGCCTGCCACGGCCGGGAGACCTCGCGGATGTAGCGGTTCGCCTCGCCGAGCGCGCCCTCGGCGATGCCGATGTAGAAATTGACGATCAGCAGCTGGTGGAACGGCACCACGAGGCTGGTGCGCGGCGGCGGCGGGGCGGCGGGATCGCCGAGGATTTCGTCGCGGCCGATCTTCACATCGGCGAAGGTGATGGTGCCGCTCTCGGACAGGCGCTGGCCGAAGGCATCCCAGTCGTTGCCGTGGGTCACGCCCTCCCGGTCGCCCGGCACGACGAGCACGGCGAAGCCCTCACCCAGCTGCGCACGCAGGGTGATGATATCCGCCAGCGCCGCGTTGGAGGCGAAGGTCTTGCGGCCGGTGAGGCGATAGCCGTCCGCCCCCTCCGCCAGCCGCGATTCCGGATCGCGCGGGTTGGAGGCGCCGCCCCAGAACCAGCGTCCCGCCACCGACGCCCGCGCCAGCGCCGCCGCCTGCTCGGGGCGCGCCCGCCACAGGGCATTGGTGAGGTGGAGATAGTGATAGGCGAGCAACTGGGCGATGGAGGCATCCGCCCGCCCGATCACCCGCACGGCGAGGAGCGCGTCGGCGAACGATCCGCCGCCCCCGTCGTGCTCGGTCGGGTAGAGCAGTTCGAGCAGTCCTGCCTCGCGAAGCAGCGCGAGTTCGCGCCGGGGCGAGGCGCCAAGGCGATCGCGCTCGGCGGCATCGGGGGCCAGGGCATCGGCGACGCTCTGGGCGCGGGCGATCCAGTCCACCCGCTCCGGCACGGCCGGCGCGAGGGAGAGATGGGACGGGCGGGCGGCGGGCGGGTTCATGGGTCACGCTCCTCGATCAATTGCAGCGGAAGGCGCTCACCAGGTGGGGATGAGGCTGCCGTTGAACTTGGCGAGGGTGAAATCCTTCACCGGCTGGGAGCGGTAGATCTGGATGAACTTGGCGATGCGCGGGTCATCCTTGCGATCCTCCCGCACGGCGAAGACGAGGGTGAAGAAGGGCTTGGCCTCTTCCACGGTCGTCTCGGCGATCAGCGCGTTCTTCAGCTGGAGGCCGGCGAGATAGGCATAGTTGGAGGAGACGAAGGCGGCGGCCACGTCGTCCAGCGAACGCGGGAGCTGGGCGGCGTCGATCTCGACGATCTGCAGCTTCTTCGGATTGTCGGTCACGTCGAGCACGCTCGGCAGGCTCGTACCCGCCTTCAGCTTGATGAGGCCGGCCTTCTGGAACAGCAGCAGCGCGCGCCCGCCGTTGGTGGGATCGTTGGGAATGGCGATCTTGGCGCCCGCCGGGATATCGGCGAAGCTCGCATACTTCTTCGAGTAGATGCCGGCGGGCACGAGGATGGATTCATCCAGGGCAACGATGTTGTAGCCGCGCGTCTTCACCTGATTGGCGAGATAGGGCCGGTTCTGGAAGTTGTTGAGGTCGATGTCGCCGGCCTGCAGCGCCGCATTGGGCTGGTTCCAGTCGGTGAACTCGATGATCTCCGCCTTCACCCCCTGCTCGGCCGAGAGCTTGGCCGCCTCGCGCAGGATGTCGCCGTAGGGGCCGGCCGAAACGCCGATCTTCAGCGGCTTGTCGGCGGCGGCGGACGGCGCCTGCGCATTGGCGCTCGTGCCGAGCGCGAACAGGGCGAGGCCCGAGAAGAGGAGGGCCGCGAAGGGGGAGCGGAAGCGGGAGGTCATGGATCGATCCTGGTTCATGAAGGGGCGGAAGCGCGCGCGAACCCAGCGTCCCAGCACAAGCCGGGACGTGAATGCGTGGCCTTCTGATCGGCGCGCTTTCTATATTCCATAAAACTTATAGAATTAATTTGCATACCTCGCCGGCAGTGTCTATCCCCTTTTCGACATGCCCCTTCCGACGCCGGGAACCGCCATGAACAAGCCCGTCATCCCTCTCCCCCCTGCCGCGCCCCCGGGGCCCACCGCGCGCCGCTCGGCCGATCCCGCCGACTGGCGCGACCTGTTCGCACAGATCGGCGCCGGCTCCAGCGAGCGCGAGCGCGACCGGGTGTTGCCGTTCGAGGCGGTTGATCTCTTGAAAGCAGCCGGCTTCGGCGCGCTCAGGCTCGCGGAGGCGGACGGCGGGGCGGGCGCGACCTTCCGCCAGACCTACAAGCTGGCGCTGGACCTCGCGGCGGCCGACGCCAACGTGGCGCACATCTTCCGCAACCACTTCACGGTGGCCGAGCAATATGCCCGCCGGCCCTACGATGCGAAGAGCAGGGGCTGGCAGAAGGAGGTGGCGGCGGGCGGCATCTTCGGCCTCGCCTCCACCGAATCCGGCGACAAGCCGGCCGGCGGCTTCGCGCCCGACACGCGGCTTGATCCCGAGGGCGACGGCTTCCGCCTCAATGGCGTGAAGTATTACAGCACGGGCACCCTCTTCGCGGATTCCATGCTGATCCGGGCGGCGACCGCGGACGGACGGGTGGCGGCGGTCATCATCCCCACGCGGCGCGAGGGCATCGAGATCGTGGACGACTGGGACGGCGCCGGCCAGCGCCTCACCGCCTCGGGCACCACGCGCTACCACAACGTGCGGGTGGAGGCCGACGAAGCGGTGTTCGACACCCCCGGCCTCGGCTACGGCCTCGCTTATTCCAACACGCAGGCGCAGCTCTTCCTCACCACCGTGGTGGCGGGCATCACGCGCGGCGCGCTGGAGGATGCCATCGCTCTGGTGAAGCGGCGCAAGCGCAGCTTCTATTATGCGCCGGTGCCCACCCCCGCCGACGACCCCTTCCTGCATCAGGCCGTGGGTCAGCTCGCGGCCAACGCCTTTGCCGCAGAGGCGGTGATCCTCGCGGCGGCGGAGACGCTGGACCGCGCGAGCGATGCCCGGGATCGCGGCGAGGACGCGCAGGCGCTCGCCGCAGAGGCGGCGAAGGCGGCGGCGCAGGCGAAGCTGGTGGTGGACGATCTTGCCCTGAAGTCCGGCTCTCTACTGTTCGAGACCGGCGGCGCCTCGGCCACCGAACGGGCCGTCAACCTCGACCGCCACTGGCGCAACGCCCGCACCATCGCCTCGCACAATCCTTCGAGCTACAAGGCGAAGGCCATCGGCGAGCTGCTGGTGAAGGGCACGCCGCTGCCGGCGAAAGGCTTCTTCTGAGGGCTTCCACTGATCCGGCGTCTTACGCCACGAGATGATGGCCCCTCCGCACCGGCGGGGCCATTTCTTTTAAGGGTCACGCCGCCGGAAAGGCGCCCTCGAATATGGTCTCGTCGAGCGGGCGGCGGCCGCTCGGGGTCTCGCCCTTGTGGAAGCTCTCCGGCAGCAGGGACTTGTCGCCGCGGCGGCCGAGCGCGATGGCGATCTCCACCTCGTAATCGTCCGGCACCTTCAGCTCCGTGCGGGTCTTCTCCACATCGAAGCCGCCGATGCCGTGGGCGTGCCAGCCGAGCTTCGTCGCTTGCAGCGCAAGGTTGGCCCAGGCCGCGCCGGTGTCGAACGAATGGCTGCGCGCGACGATCACATCGCTCGTCCCCGGCCGCACGAAGGTGCGCGCCGACACCGCGATGATGAGCACCGCCGCATTCTGCGCCCACTGCTGGTTGAACGGGTTGAGCAGGCCGAGGAAGGTCGCGAACTCAGGCGTGCCACGGCGCGCATAGAGGAAGCGCCAGGGCTGGGAATTGAAGCTGGACGGCGCCCAGCGCGCGGCCTCGAAGATGGACTTCAGCTCGGCGGCCGGGATCTCCTCCCCGGTGAAGGCGCGGGGCGACCAGCGCTCCAGGAACAGGGGCTCGACGGGGTGCTCGCTCTGGCGCGGTGCAACGGCAATGGTCATGGGGCAAATCCTCTGGTTGGGAACAGATGAGCGTCACAGCCTCAGGCCGGCCTGCTTCAGCAGGGGCAGGATGGCGGTGGCGAAATGGTCAAGGTCGGCGGCGAAGTCATAGAAGTTGAGCTGCACGCCGTCGATGCCGGTCTTCTTCAGCGCGGCGAGCTGGTCCACCACCTCTTCGGGCGAGCCGATGATCTCGATGTTGCCGCCGAGGTTCAGCCCCTGCTTGTGCTTCGCATCGCGCCGGCCGAGCCAGGCCACCGCATCGCTGTCATAGCCGCGATGGCCGAAGGACGTGTGGGTGGGCGCCGGCACCCCGGCGGCGATGGCGCGGGCATAGTCATGCGCCTCCGCCGAGGTGTCGCGGCTGACGATGATGGGGTTGATGATGGCCTTCACCTCCCGCCCCTTCGCCCGCGCCCGCCCCTTGATGGCGGCGATGTGCGCCGGCAGCGTCTCGAGCGCGCTCTCGATATGCGCGCCGCCGGGCGAGGTGAGGAAAACGAGGTCCGAATGGCCCGCCGCGAAGTCGATGCCGGCTTCCGAGCCCGTAGCGGTGACGAGGATGGGGCGGCCATAGAGGGGCTTCGGCGTGATGTAGCCGTTGACGATCTTCCACGGGTTCAGCCGGCCCTCGACGGAATAATTCTCCGTGTCGCTCCACAGGCGGTGGAGCACGTCGAACAATTCGCCCGACATGTCGTAGCGGCGATCATGCTCGATGCGGTTCCAGCCGAACATCTCGTGCTCGATGGCGCGATGGCCGGTGACGATGTTGATGCCCCAGCGCCCCTTGGAGATGTGGTCGAAGGTGGCGCCGATCTTGGCGATGTGCAGCGGGTGCCACGGCCCGTAGAGCACATGCAGGGTCGAGATGAGCAGGATGTTCTTCGTCGTCGCCGCCATCGCGCCCAAGGCCACGAAGCTGTCCAGCGAGGCCTCCCCGTCATAGCCGCCCTTGGGCAGCCACTGGGTGCGCGAGAAGGCGATGTCGAAGCCCAGCGCGTCGGCCTTCTGCACGAGGGCGGAATTGTAGTCGTAGGTCCAGCTGTTGCTAGTGGGATGATCGGAAAAGTGGATGTCCTGAAGGTTCAGGAACAAGCCCAGCATCAGCGGCTGGCGGGCCGAGCGGGAGAGCGGGCTGTCGGGAAAGTCGAGCGGGCCGCGCAGGAGCGGGGCATCGGACGGGGCGGCGAGAGCGGACATGACGGACCTCGCAGGAGGACGGAAAGAGCCCCGGCCCCTCCCCCGAGCGACCGGGAAAGGGGCCGGATCCGTGCCCGCCCGCCTGGGGAGCGGACGGGCGCGACGGAAAAGGCGAAGCCTCAGGCGGTGGCGCGCGCCGCCTCGGCGAACTGGCTCCCGGGCCGCGGCAGGCCGTAATGCTCACGCAGCGTCCGGCCGGTGTACTCCGTGCGGAACAGCCCGCGCTTGCGCAGGATGGGCACCACCTGCGAGGCGAAGAGGTCGAAGCCGGCGGGATACCACGGCGGCATCACGTTGAAGCCGTCCGCCGCGCCGCTCTCGAACCAGAGCTGGATCTCGTCGGCGATCTTCTCGGGCGTGCCGACCACCACATAATGGCCGCGCGCCCCGGCGAGGCGGTCGATGAGCTGGCGCAGCGTCGGCTTCTCCCGCCGCACGATGTCCACCACCAGCTGGAAGCGGCTCGCCACCTGCTTGGCGGGGCCGACGTCCTTGAAGGCGTCCAGCTCCACCACCGCATTGAGGGGGTGACCGGAGAAGTCCACGCCGGTGATCTGCTTCAATTGCGAGATGGAATATTCCGGCTGGATGAGGTCGCTGAACGCCTCGTGCAGCTGACGCGCTTCCGCCTCGGTGGAGCCGATATAGGGGCTGATGCCGGGCAGGATCTTCACATGGTCCGGATTGCGCCCGAGGCCCGCCGCCTGCTTCTTGATGTCGGCATAGAAGGCCTTGGCGCTCTCCACCGTCTGATGGGCGGTGAAGATGGCTTCCGCATAGCGCGCCGCGAACGAGCGCCCGTCGTCGGAGGAGCCGGCCTGCACATAGACGGGACGGCCCTGCGGCGTGCGCGGGGTGTTGAGCGCGCCCTTCACCCGGTAGTGGCGGCCCACATGCTCGATGGGGTGGATCTTGGCATCATCGGCGAACAGTCCGGAGACGGGATCGGCCACGAGGGCGTCGTCCTCCCAGCTGTCCCAGAGCTTGGTCACCACGTCCACGAACTCCGCCGCGCGGGCGTAGCGCTCGGCATGGCTCGGGGTCTCGGCGAGGCCGAAATTGGCGGAGGCCTGCGGCACGGCGGTGGTGACGATGTTCCAGCCCGCGCGCCCGCCGGAGAGATGATCGAGCGAGGCATAGAGCCGGGCGAGATTGTAGGGCTCGTAATAGGTGGTCGAGGCCGTGCCGATGAGGCCGATATGGGTGGTGGCCGCCGCGATGGCCGAGAGCCAGGTGAGCGGCTCCAGCCGGAAGCGCGAGGCGTAGCGGATGTTGTCCACCTGCGCCGGCCCGTCGGCGAAGAACACCGCATCGAGCTTCGCCGCCTCGGCCGAGCGGGCGAGGTCCTGGTAGAAGGTGATGTCCAGCAGCCGGTCCGGCCGCGCGCCGGGATAACGCCAGCCGGCCTCATGATGGCCGCCGGGATAGATGAACAGGTTGAGGACGAGCTGCCGGCGGGCCTGCGGGGCGGGGGTCGAGATAAGTGCCATTGGGATCTCTCCTGTGATCGCTCAAGGCGTGAAGGGGCAGAACATTCGGTTTTTTTCAGCCGACGCGGGCGGCCACACGCGCTTCAGCGCGCTCCTGCACCCGCGCAGCCGCATCGGCGCCGCCGGTGTGGGGCACCCGGCCTTCCACGGGATGGCTGGGGTCGGTGTAGAATTTCGTGGAGACATGCCCGTCCGGCACGAGGGAGGCGACCAGCGCCTCGTCGGCGGCGGTGAAGCCATAGTCGAGGGCGGCGACGTAATCGTCCCACTGGGCTTCCGTGCGCGGCCCGGCGATGGCCGAGGTGACGAGGCTGTTGTTCAGCACCCATGAGAGGGCAAACGTCGCCGCGGGAATGCCGGCCTCCGCCGCGTGGCGGGCGATGGTTTCGGCGATATCGATGGACTCCGCGCGCCACTCCGTCTCCAGAATGCGCCGGTCGCCCCGCCCCGCCCGGCTGTCGGCATCCGGCGCCGCGCCCGGGGCGTATTTGCCGGTGAGCACACCGCGCGCCAGCGGCGAGTAGGTCACCACGCCGAGGCCGTAATGCTGGGCGGCGGGAAGCTGCTCCACCTCCGCCGTGCGGTCCACGATGTTGTAGAGCGGCTGGCTGGCCACCGGCCGGTCGATGCCGAACTGGTCGGCGAGATGCGCCACCTCGGCGATGCGCCAGCCGCGGAAGTTGGAGACGCCGAAATAGCGCACCTTCCCCGCCTTCACGAGGTCCGCCACCGCCCGCACCGCCTCGCCCAAAGGCGCGTCGAAGATGGCGCGGTGGAAATAGAGGATGTCGATGTAATCGGTGCCGAGGCGCCTGAGACTCGCCTCCGCCGCCTCGATGATCCACTTGCGCGAGATACCCTGTCGGTTCGGCCCGGCGCCGCCCGGATTGGCGAATTTGGTGGCGAGCACATAGGCGTCCCGATCCTCGCGGATGGCGCGGCCGACGATCTCCTCGGTGCGGCCGTTCTGATAGGCGTCGGCCGTGTCGAGGAAGAAGAAGCCCTGTTCCTTGGCCTTGTGGATGATGCGGTGGGAGGTGGCCTCGTCGGTGGGCCCGCCGAACATCATGGTACCCAGCGCGAGCTTCGGCACCTTGAGGCCGCTCCGGCCGAGATAGCGATAGTCCGGCGGCGTCGCGGGCGCTTTCGGGAAGGCGTGCGCAGTCATGGGCGAAATCCTCAGTGGAGCGCCTCTTCGGGCGCGTGATGGCAGGCGACGGCGCGGCGGGCCCCGAGAGGGCGAAACGCCGGGTCGGACGTGGTGCAGATCGGGGTGGCGAGCGGGCAGCGCGGATGGAAGCGGCAGCCGGGCGGCACGTTGCGCGCGCTCGGCAGGTCACCGGAAAGCGGGGCGGCATGGCGCCGCCGTCCGGGCGTCGGCACCGCTTCGATCAGCGCGCGCGTGTAGGGATGCAGCGGGCGGGCGAAGATGGACTGCCAGGAGCCCGTCTCCACGATGCGGCCGAGATACATCACCAGCACCCGGTCGGCGAAATAGCGCACGACGGAAAGATCATGCGAGATGAAGAGATAGGAGAGCCCCAGCTCCGCCTTCAGCCGCGCCAGCAGGTTCAGGATCTGTGCCTGGATGGAGAGGTCGAGGGCCGAGACCGGCTCGTCGCAGATGACGAGGCGCGGCGAGAGGATGAGCGCACGGGCGATGCCGAGACGCTGGCGCTGGCCGCCGGAGAATTCATGCGGAAAGCGCGCCAACGCCTCGCGCGGCAGGCCCACCCGCTCCAGCGCATCGCCGGCCGCCTTCAGGCGCTCGCCGCGCGGCACGAGGTTGTGGACCGCCAGCGGCGCGGTGAGGATGTCGGCGATCGACTGGCGCGGATTGAGCGAGGCGAACGGGTCCTGAAACACGATCTGCGCCTGCCGGCGATAGGCCTTCAAGGGCGCGCCTTCGAGGCCACCCACGTCCACCCCGTCGAACACCACCCGTCCCAAGGTGGCCGCCACGAGGCGCATGATGACCTTGGCGAGGGAGGACTTGCCGCAGCCACTCTCCCCCACGAGGCCCACCGTCTCGCCCGGCGCCACGGCGAAGGAGACGCCGTCCACCGCCCGCAGCAGGCGCCCGCCGGACTCATAGCCGGCGTGGAGGTTCTCAACCGAAAGCAAGGGCATGGCGCGCCTCCCTTTGCGCGGCCACCGTGGTGACGGGGCAGGCGACGAGATGGCCCGGCGCCACGGCCTCCAGTGCCGGTGAGGCGGCCCGGCACAGCGCCCGCGCGTTCGGGCAGCGCGGGGCGAAGGCGCAGCCCTCTTCCCCCGCCGCCGAGGCGATGGAGCCGGCGATCTCGGCGAGCGCGCCGGCCGAATAATGCTGGCCGGCGTCGAGCCGCGGCGAGGCGGCCAGAAGCCCCCGCGTGTAGGGGTGGAGCGGCGCGCCGAACAGGGTCTCGAAGGGCGCTTCCTCCACCTTGCGGCCGGCATACATCACCGCCACCCGGTCCGCCCATTCGGCGACCACACCGAGATCGTGGGTGATGAGCAGGAGGCCCATGGCGAGGTCGCGGCGCAGCGCATCGAGCAGGTCCAGCACCTGCGCCTGGATGGTCAAGTCGAGGGCCGTGGTGGGCTCGTCGGCGATGAGCAGGCGCGGGGCGCAGGCGACCGCGATGGCGATCATCACCCGCTGCCTCATGCCGCCGGAAAGTTCATGGGGATAGTCCCCGACCCGCCGTGCGGGCTCGGGGATGCGCACGAGGTCGAGCAGTTCCACGGCGCGGGCAGAAGCGGCGCGGCGGGAGAGGCCTTCATGGAGGCGCACCACCTCGGCCACCTGCTGGCCCACGGAGAGCACCGGGTTCAGCGAGGTCATGGGCTCCTGGAACACCATGGCGATGTCCCGCCCGCGCACCTGCCGCAGCGCGCGATCCTCCAGCCGGGCAAGGTCGGTCACCCCGCCGTCGCGGCCCCGGAACAGGATCTCGCCGGAGGCGATGCGCGCCGCGTCGGGCAACAGGCGCATCAGCGCGAGGGCGGTGAGCGACTTGCCCGATCCGCTCTCGCCCACCAGAGCCACCGTCTCGCCCGCCTTGACGGTCAGGGAGAGGCCGCGCACCGGAGTGGCCCGCGGGAAGGCGATGGAGAGGTCGCGCACGTCGATGAGCGGCGCCATTCAGCCCTCCCCGCCGCGGCGCGGATTGAGCGCCTCGTTGAGGCCGTCGCCGATGAGGTTCAGCGACAGCACGGTGAGCACGATGGCGACCCCGGGGATGGCGCTGAGATACCAGGCCGTACGCAGGAGATCGCGGCCGGTACCGATCATGGAGCCCCAGCTCACCACGTTGGGATCGCCGAGCCCCATGAAGGAGAGCGCGCTTTCCATGAGGATGGCGGTGGCCACCGTGACGGAGGCGAGCACGATCGCCGGCGGCAGGGCATTGGGCAGGATCTCGCGGAAGATGATGCGGGCGTGCCCGAAGCCCAGCGCCCGCGCGGCGGCGACGAAATCCTTTTCCTTGATGGCGCGAAACTGCGCCCGCACGAGGCGCGCCACCTGCGGCCACGACACCGCCGCGATGGCGAGCGCGATGGCCGGCACCGAGGGCTGGGCGATGGCCACCAGCACGATGAGCAGGATGAAGCCCGGCACCGTCTGGAAGATCTCGATGAGCTTGGAGAGCCCATCGTCCACCAGGCCGCCGAAATAGCCCGCCGTGGCCCCACCAGAATGCCGGCCAAAAGCCCCGCCAGCGTCGCCGAGGCGCCGACCAGCAGGCTCACACGCGCCCCATGCACGAGGCCGGCGAGCACGTCGCGCCCCAGCGCATCGGTGCCCAAGGGAAAACGCGGGTTCTGGCCCGGCCACTGCAGCGGCCTGCCGGCCATCTCCAGCGGATCGTCGGGGAAGAGCAAGGGGGCGGCCAGCGCCGCCCCCACCACGACGGCGAGGATGAGGAGGCCCGCCACCGCCGTGGGATTGGAGAGGAACACGAGGAGCGCATGGCGGCGCCCCACGGGCGCGAGCCTTGCCACCTCCGCCGTCACCGTGCGCGCGGCATCCGGTGCATGGACGTTGGGCCAGAAATCCGGCGGCTCGGGCGGCGGGACGGGCGCGCGCTCGGCGCCGAGGCCGGCAGCCGCCGCGCGGTCCTCGGCATCGGTCGCGAGCGCGCCGGTGGGGAAGGTGTCCGCGCCGTGCATCAGCGCACCTCGATGCGCGGGTCGAGCCACGCCTGAAGGATGTCGATGGCCGCATTCACCGCCACCACCAGCAGCGACGACAACAGCAGGATGCCGAGCAGCACGTGGAAATCCCGCCCCATCACTGCCTCGTAGGCGAGCCGGCCGAGGCCGGGCCAGCTGAACACCGTTTCCACCACCACTGCCCCGCCCATGAGGCCGGCGAGGTGGATGCCGGCCATGGTGGTGACGGGGATGAGGGCGTTGCGCAGCACGTGGTCGCGGGTCACGGCGAAGGGAGAAAGGCCCTTGGCGCGGGCGGTGCGCACATGGTCCTGCGCGCGCACCTCGATCATGTCGTCGCGGGTGAGGCGGGCGTAGATGGCCACGTAGAAGAGCGCGAGGGAGAAGGCCGGCAGGATCTGGTAGCGCGCCCGGTCCAGCACGGCGTCCCAGCCGGTGAGGTTCGCGCCGATGGTCTCGGCCCCGCCGGTGGGCAGCCAGCCGAGCTTCACCGAGAACAGCACGATGAGCATCAGCCCGATCCAGAAGCCCGGAATGGAATAGAACAGCAGCGCCACGACGCTCAGCACCCGGTCCGTGGTCCGCCCGGCGAAGCTGGCCATGAGCGCGCCCAGCGTGATGCCGATGACGAGCGCGAAGACGAGGGCGAGGCCCATCAGGCTCAGAGTGTTGGGCAGGCGGGCGGCGATCAGTTCCGCCACCGGCTGGTTGTAGCGCGGCGACACGCCGAGGCTGAAATGGGCGAGGTTGTTGAGATAGGACGCGAGCTGCTGAAGCACCGGCAGATCCAGCCCGAACTTCGATTTCAGCGCGGCGAGCGTTTCCACCGTCGCCGCGCCCGCCTCGCCGGCGAGCACATCGGCCGCGTCGCCCGGTGTCAGCCGCAGCAGGAAGAAGTTGAGGATGAGGATGCCGATGACGGTCGGCACCGCCTGCAGCGCGGTGCGCCGCACGGCTTTCAGGATGCGGGGCAGCCGACGCGGGATCATTTCTCGATCCACACGTCGGCGAAGGAGGCATCGACGCCGGTGACACCGATGGTGTGGTTCTTCACCTTCTTGTTGAAGATGGTGACGCCATCGGTGGCGATGAGGCCGAGGGCTGCGACGTCCGCATAGACCACCTTCTGGAAATCCAGCCACAGCTGGCGGCGCTTCACCGGATCGGGCTCGATGGCCGCTGCCTCCAGCAGCCGGTCCACCTCGGGATTGGCGTAGTGGGAGGCGTTGGAGAAAGGCAGGCCCACGCGGAAGTTCTTCGACCACAGGGTGCGCTGCACGCCGAGCGTGGGATCGAACAGGTTCTGCAGGGATTCCAGCGTCAGGTCGAAGTCACGGCCGGTATAGGTCTTCTGGATGTAGGTGGAGAAATCGAAGAACTGGAAGTCCACCGGGATGCCGACCTTGGCCAGCGCCTGCTTCACGAAATCGCCGGCCGCCTGGGTATTGAAGGGGTTGGCGTAGAGCCTCAGGGGGAAGCGTGTGCCGTCCGCCTTGCGCGGATAGCCGGCCTCGTCGAGCAGGCGGTTGGCGGCCTTCAGATCGAAACCGTAGGGCTCCAGCGCGGGATCGTAAAAGGCCTTCAGCTTGGGGCTGATGACCGAGGGCGCCACCGCACCGTAGCCGTAATAGACCACGTCCAGGAGCTTCTGCTGGTCGATGGCGTGGGCGATGGCGAGGCGCACCCGCTTGTCCTGCAGGATGGGCCGCTCAAAGTTGAAATAGAGCTGGGTCATCCGCCCGGCATATTCATAGCCGCGCGTCTCCGCGCCGAGCCCCGGCAGGGCCGAGACGCGGGCGAGGTCGGCATAGGGCACGGGCGGGCCGCCAGCGAGATCGAGCTCGCCCGCCTCGAACGCCGCCGAGCGTGCGCTCTGGTCGGCGATGAAGCGGATGACCACGCGGTCGAGATAGGGCTTGCCCTCGTCCCAGTAATCGGGATTGCGCTCCAGGATGATGTGGCTGCCCCGCACCCATTCCTTGAAGATGAACGGGCCGGTGCCGATGGGCGCAGCGCCGTTCTTGTTGGTGAGCGGATCGGTGCCCTCGTAGATGTGCTTCGCGATGATGGGGGATTCATTGGCGTCGAGCGCAGTGAGCAGATAGGGCGCCGGCTTCGACAGGCGGATGATGGCGGTGTGCGGGTCGGGCGTCTCCACCGCCGTCACCGAGGCGAAGGTGGCGCGGCCGCGCGGGTGGCCTTCCTTCAGGAGCTGGATGGAATAGGCCACATCATCGGCGGTGAAGTTCCGCCCGTCGTGCCACTTCACGCCCTCGCGCAGCTTGAAGGTGTAGGTGAGCCCGTCCGGGCTCACGCTCCACTCCGTCGCCAGCGCCGGCTTCGGGTTGAAGTCGAGATCGTAGGTGAGGAGGCCCTCCGTCACCTTGGGCGAGACGCGCTGGGTCGGGCCGGCGGTGTGGGCGATGGTCACCAGCGTGGAGGGCTCGTGCTCCACCAGGAAGCGCAGCACGCCGCCGCGCACGGGCTGGGGGGCGCTCTGAGAATCGGCCGCCAGCACAGGCGCTCCCGCCGCCGCGCCCAGCACACACGCTGCCGCCAGAAGCCCCTTCAGGACCGCCCGACGCGGGCGCAAGGCGAGGGACAAGAATGCGTCAGCGGTCGGCGGGGCCATGCCGGGTCTCCTGTGCGATGGGGGGCGCGATGCGGGCATCGCGAGACCCAACGATATGGTCCGGCTTCAACGCGTCAATTATTTTTTGATAAAATCTATGAAAAAGATAGAATATGGTCGTGCCGCCCGCGTCGGGGCCGTCCGGCGCGCTCGCCGCGCCGATCCTCAGCGCGACCAACCGCTTGCCACGAAAGGAAAACCGATGCCGAGCGCCGCGCCCGTCTCCTCCAGCCAAAGCGGATTCGCCGATCTGCCGCCGCGCCACATCGCCGTTCATCCCCTCACCGGCCACATCGGCGCGGAGATCGAGGCGCCGGACCTCTCCCGCCCGCTGGCGCCGGAGGTGGTCGACGAGATCCGCGCCGCGCTGCTCAAGTGGAAGGTGGTGTTCTTCCGCGACCAGCCCCTGACCCATGCCGAGCATGTGGCGCTGGCCTCGGCCTTCGGCGCGCCCACCATCGGGCATCCGGTGTTCGGCTTCGTGGAGGGCTATCCGCAGGTCTATTCCATCAGCCGCGACCGCTTCGCCACGCGCCACACCGGCGAGCCGCTCATCCGCCCCTGGACCGGCTGGCACACGGACGTGACCGCCGCGGTAAACCCGCCCGCCGCCTCCATCCTGCGCGGCGTCACCATCCCGCCCTATGGCGGCGACACCTTCTGGACCAACCTCGCGGTGGCCTATGAGGCGCTGTCGCCCACCCTGCGCGGCTTCGTGGACACGCTGCGCGGCATCCACGCCTTCGCCCCGCCCGAGGGGCAGGCCGGCACCGCCGACTTCAAGGAGAAGAACAAGCGTCGTCCGCTGGTGAGCGAGCACCCGCTGGTGCGCGTCATCCCGGAGACCGGCGAGCGGGTACTGTTCGTCAGCCCGTCCTTCCTCAAGAGCATCACCGGCCTCACCCCGCGCGAGAGCCAGCAACTGCTCGAATTGCTGTTCGAGCACATCACCCGGCCGGAATTCACCGTGCGGTTCCGCTGGCGGCCGGGTTCCATCGCCTTCTGGGACAACCGCACCACCGCCCACCTCGCCCCGCGCGACATCTATGCCCTCGACTTCGACCGCCAGCTCTTCCGCATCACCCTCAAGGGCGACGTGCCCGTGGGCGTGGACGGGCGGCCGTCCAGCATCGTCGAGGGCGAGCCGCTGGAGGCCTTCACCGCCGGCACCGCCTGACCCTTTCTTTGCTTCCTCCCCGCCTTCCGGGCCTGCGCCTCACCCGCGCGGGCCCGCCTTTTTCATCAGCCCAGGTTTTCCCTGCCACCGGACAGCCCCTCCCCATGAGCCGCGACTTCCTCATCCTCCTCGCCCCCGGCTTCACCGACCCCCAGAAGCCTGGCCGGCGCTATTTCTGCCCCGACTGCAATCAGATCGAGGGGGTGCTGGCGAGCAATCCGGGCCTCGCGAGCCGCATCACCGTGAAGCGCGTGTCCTTCCTGCGACCACGGGCCGAGGTGGTGGCGCTGCTGGGGCCGGACAATCAGGGCCTGCCCGTGCTCATCCTCGGCGATGCAGCGCCCATTCCGGCGGACGCGCAGGCCTACGGCACGTACCGCTTCGTCACCGACACCCGCCGCATCCTGGAACTGATCGCCGAGCGCCACGGCGTGCCCTTCCCGCATTGACGCAGCCCCCCGGCGCGGCCACCCTCCGCGCCAACCCCTCCCCTGGATTCCCATTCCCCCATGCTTGAATATCGCCCCCTCGGGCGCACCGGCATCTCGGTGTCGTCCATCGCGCTCGGCACCATGACCTTCGGCCAGCAGAACACCGAGGCCGAGGGCCACGCCCAACTCGACCTCGCCCGCGATCGCGGCATCACGCTCATCGACGCCGCCGAGCTTTATCCCATCCCGCCCAAGGCGGAGACGCAGGGCGCCACCGAGCGCATCATCGGGTCCTGGCTGAAGGCGCGCGGCGGCCGCCACAAGGTGGTGATTGCCTCCAAGGTGGTGGGCCGCTCCGACGCCACCTATTTCCGCGCCGACGGCAGCACCACGCGGCTCGATGCGAAGAACATCAACGAGGCCGTCGAGCGCTCGCTGAAGCACCTCGGCACCGATTACATCGACCTCTACCAGATCCATTGGCCCGACCGCGCCGTGCCCCTCTTCGGCCAGCGCGCCACCACCCGCGCGCGGGGCGGCGGCGATGGCCCGGAAGTGCCGATCGCCGAGACGCTGGCCGCCCTCGATGGGCTGGTGAAGGCCGGCAAGGTGCGCCACATCGGCCTCTCCAACGAGACACCCTGGGGCCTCTCCGCCTTCCTCGCCGCGGCGGAAAAAGGCATCGGCCCGCGCGTCGCCTCGGTGCAGAACGCCTACAGCCTCGTCAACCGCGTCTATGAGACCGGCCTCGCCGAATTCCACCAGCGCGAGGGGGTGGGCCTGCTCGCCTATTCGCCGCTGGCGCAGGGCTTCCTCACCGGCAAATATCTGGACGGCGCCCTTCCCGCCGGCGCCCGCAAGACGCTGTTCAATCGCGCCCAGCGCTATGAGAAGCCCGGTACCGAAGAGGCGGTTCGCGCCTATGTGGCCCTTGCGCGCGAGGTGGGCCTGAGCCCGGCGCAGCTTGCCCTCGCCTTCGTCACCAGCCGGTCGTTCGTGACCGCCAACATCATCGGCGCCACCACCCTCGCGCAGCTCGAGGAAAATCTGGGCTCGCTCGACGTGACCATCACGCCGGAGATCGAGGACCGCATCGACGCCCTGTACCAGTTGCACGGCAGCCCCGCGCCTTGAACGCGGAGCACCGCCGGCCCGGTCGCGGGGCGGCGGCGCGCCCGGCGCGTGTCCGCCTTCGTCCGGCACTATTTTCCATTAATTTGATAGACAAACTTTTTTGCGGTCGTAGACTGGCCGGCACCGATTGGCCGGCACACGCATCGCGCCCCTTTCCGGCCAGTCTCCGCCCGTCTGCCGCCGAGCTGCCCGTTTGCTTTCGAGGACCTTTCATTCCATGAGCCAGATCGAAGACGCCTGGGGCGCCGGCCCCACCGACCGCTACGAGGAATTGGCGAGCCGGTTCCGCCCCATCTTCCGCGATATCCGCGAGAGCGCAGTGGAGCGCGAGCAGACGCACCGCCTGCCGCGCGCCGAGATCGACGCCCTGAAGGCGGCCGGCTTCACCACCCTGCGCCTGCCGAAGGACGAAGGCGGCTTCGGTGCCACCTTGCCTGAGCTGTTCAACCTGCTGATCGAGCTGTCGGAAGCCGACAGCAACGTCACCAACGCGTTGCGCGCCCATTTCGGCTTCACCGAGGAGGTGCTGAACTCGCCCTTCAAGGACTATCGCGACCGCTGGGTGAAGCGCATCGCGGCCAAGGAAACCTCCGGCAGCGGCTTCACCGAGGGGGCCGACAATGCGGTCGGTCACTTCAACGCCCGCATCGTGCGCGACGGCGACCGGCTGCGGCTGGACGGGCAGAAATTCTACACCACCGGCTCCCTCTTCGCCGACTGGATCAACCTCGGCGCCGAGGACGAGGAGGGCAACTTCATCCTCGCCCAGGTGCCCACCAGCGCGCCCGGCGTGCGCATCGTGGACGACTGGGACGGCTTCGGCCAGCAGCTCACCGCCTCGGGCACGGCGACGTTCGACAACGTGACCCTCTCGGACGAGCACCTCAACCCGCAGCGCAAGCGCTTCCGCTATTCGGTCGCCTTCTACCAGCTCGTCCACCTCGCCACCCTCGCCGGCATCGGCCGGGCGGCGGCGGGCGACGTGGCGCGGCTCGTCTCGGCGCGCAAGCGCGTGTTCAGCCACGGCAATGCCGACCGCGCGGGCGCCGATCCGCAGATCCTCCAGATCGTCGGCAAGGTGCGCGCCAGCGCCTACGGAGCGGGCGCGGTGGTGCTGAAGGCCGCCGAGGCGCTGCAGCGGGCCTACGACACGCGCGAGCGGGAGACGTCTGAAGGGCAGGACATTTCCGTCGCGGTGGCCGATCTCGAGGTGAACCAGGGCGTCACGGTGGTGACCTCCCTCATCCTCGGTGCCACCTCCGACCTGTTCGACGCGCTGGGCGCCTCCTCGGCGCGGCGCGGGGTGGGCCTCGACCGCCATTGGCGGAACGCCCGCACCCTGTCCTCCCACAATCCGCGTGTCTATCGCGAGCGCATCGTCGGCGACTTCGCCGTGAACGGCACCTGGCCGCCCGGCCCCTACCGCGTCGGCGACGGCATCGCCGCGACCGCCGGCTGAGCCGCCTCCCCGACGCGACACGGCGTGGACCCGCCCGCCCCCGGCCTCACCGGGGCGGGCACCCCCGCCGTGCCCTTTCGCTGGCAATCGCCGGCCCGCGCCCTATGCTCCGGACTGATTTTCGCCGCGCCCGCCGCGCGCTTCCGGACGACAGGGACACGATGCGAGACTTCCGCTGCCTCTACCGCCACGACTTCCTGCGCATCGCCTCCTGCGTGCCGCGCGGGGCCGTCGCGGACCCGAATTTCGCCGTTGCCGAGACGCTGGAGATGGCGACGCAGGGCCATGAGGCCGGCACCGCGCTGATGCTGTTCCCGGAACTCGGCCTGTCCGCCTACGCCATCGACGACCTCCTGTTCCAGGCGCCGCTGCTGGATGCAGTGGAGGGCGCGCTCGCGACCCTCGTCGCCGCCTCGCAGGATCTCTCCCCGGTGCTGGTGGTGGGCGCGCCGCTCCGCCATCAAAGCCGGCTCTACAACACGGCGGTGGTGATCCACGCCGGCACCATCCTCGGCGTGGTGCCGAAGAGCTATCTGCCCAACTACCGCGAGTTCTACGAGCGCCGCCACTTCACCCCCGGCCTCGACGAGCACGGCGGCTATATGGCGCTGCTCGGCGCGGAGGTGCCATTCGGGGTGGACCTCCTGTTCCGCTCGGAGGGGGAAGTGCCCTTCACCTTCCACGTGGAGATCTGCGAGGACGTGTGGGTGCCCCTGCCGCCCTCCACGCGCGGCGCGCTCGCGGGCGCCGAAGTTCTGCTGAACCTCTCCGCCAGCAACATCACCATCGGCAAGGCGGAATCCCGTCGGCTGCTGTGCGGCTCGCAATCCGCCCGCTGCGTTGCCGCCTATGCCTATTCGGCGGCGGGACCGGGGGAATCCACCACCGACCTCGCCTGGGACGGGCACGCCGCCATTTTTGAGTATGGCGACACCCTCGCCGAGGCCGAGCGCTTCGCCCCCGACGCCACCATGGCGGTGGCGGACATCGACCTCGGCCGGCTGCGGCAGGAGCGGATGCGCCTGAACACCTATGGCGACTGCGCGCGGCTGGAGCGCGACAGCGCCCCGCCCTTCCGCACCGCCCATTTCGCCTATGAGCCGCCGGCCGAGCCCGTGCGCCTCAACCGCGACGTGGCGCGCTTCCCCTTCGTGCCCAACGATCCGGCGCGGCTGCGCGAAGACTGCTACGAGGCTTACAACATCCAGGTGCAGGGCCTCGCCCAGCGTCTCGCCTCCACCGGCATGTCGCGGGTGGTGATCGGCGTCTCGGGCGGGCTTGATTCCACGCAGGCGCTCATCGTCGCGGTGCGCGCCATGGACCGCGTCGGCCATCCCCGCTCCAACGTGCTGGCCTACACCCTGCCGGGCTTCGCCACCTCCGACGAGACGAAGGGCAATGCCTGGGCGCTGATGCGCGCGCTCGGCGTCAGCGCCGAGGAGATCGACATCCGCCCCGCCGCCCGCCAGATGCTGGCGGACCTCGGCCACCCCTTCGCGGAGGGGCAGGCGGCCTATGACGTGACCTTCGAGAATGTGCAGGCGGGCCTGCGCACGGATTATCTCTTCCGCCTCGCCAACCACCATCGCGGCCTGGTGGTGGGCACCGGCGACCTCTCCGAGCTGGGGCTCGGCTGGTGCACCTATGGCGTCGGGGACCAGATGTCCCACTACAACGTCAATGCCTCGGTGCCGAAGACGCTGATCCAGCACCTCATCCGCTTCGTCGCCGCCTCGGGGGACGTGAGCGAGGAGACCGCCAGCATCCTCCACGCCATCCTCGCCACCGAGATCTCGCCGGAGCTGGTGCCGGCGAGCGCGGGCGGCACCATCCAGTCCACCCAGAGCATCATCGGCCCCTACCCGCTCCAGGACTTCACGCTCTACTACCTCACCCGCTACGGCTACCCGCCGTCCAAGATCGCCTTCCTCTCCGAGCACGCCTGGGCAGATGCTGGAAAAGGCCGCTGGCCGCAAGGCATTCCGGAGGCCGAGAAGCCGGCCTACGACCTTCCCGAAATCCGCCGCTGGATGAAGGTGTTCCTCTCGCGCTTCTTCGTGAGCCAGTTCAAGCGCTCGGCGCTGCCCAACGGGCCGAAGATCTCCTCCGGCGGCTCGCTCTCCCCGCGCGGCGACTGGCGCCAGCCCTCCGACAGCGGCCCCGGCGTGTGGCTCGCCGAGCTGGAGCGCAACGTGCCGGAGGCATAGGGGCGCCTACGGCGCCTCGAACACCCGCCCTTCGCCGTCGCCCGCGGTGCGGGCGGGGGGCGCGGCCGTGCGGCGGAAGGCTGCGGGGGTGACGCCGAAGCGGGCCTTGAAGGCGCGGCCGAAATGGGAGCCATCGGCGAAGCCGAGGTCGGCGGCGATGCGGGCGGCGGAAAAGCGCGTATTGGCCAGCATCCACCGCGCATGGCGCAGCCTGAGCGCCAGATAGCTTTCCTGCGGGCTCTCGCTGAGGCGATCCGCGAACAGCCGCTCCAATTGGCGCACGCTTAATCCCAGCGCATCCGCGATGGCGGCGATGGCCAGCGGCTCGGCGAGGTTCTGCTCCATCATGAGGAGCGCGCGGGACACCCGGGCATCGTCCACCGTGCCTTCCGCGAGGCGCGGCGCCGGCTGGGCGCTCTCGGCGGCGCGGGGGCGGTCGATGAGGAGGATGTTCAGCGCCTTCTGGGCGGTGGCCGCGCCGAGATGCTCGGTGACGAGCCGCGCGGCAAGGTCCGCCACGCCCGCCCCGCCCGAGCAGGTGATGCGGTCGCCGTCCACCACGAAGAGCTGGTCCGCCACCGGCACGAGGGTGGGGAATTCGTCCAGAAAATCGCGGTAGTGATACCAGCTCACGCAGCATTTGCGCTGCGCCATCAGCCCCAGCCGGCACAGGAGGAACGAGCCGGTGCAGACCCCGATCAGCGGCACCCCCGCCGCCGCCGCGCGCTTCAGATACTCCCCCAGCGGATCGGCCTGTCCCGGCACCCCACGCAGCAGCCCGCCCACCGCCACGATGTAGTCGAACGCGCGCGGGTCCGAGAGGTCCGAAGTCGGCTGGATGTCGATGCCGCACGAGGAGCGGACGGGGCGCAGGCGCGGGCTCATCACCTGCCAGGAGCAGTCGATGGGGCGCGAGCGGTCGCCCTTGTCGGCGGCGAGGCGCAGCACGTCCACGAAGCTGGAAAACGCCGTCAGCGTGAAGTTCGGCAGCAGCACGAACCCCACCCTGAGCTTGGCGGACGGGCCGGGACGGGCAGAGAGCACGTGTCGCATCTGTTCCAGACGAAAGTCGCAAGGGGACGAGCAGGCGCCCCCGCCAGCCAGCATGATGAAGCTTCGCCCCGGTGCGTCAACGGGTCAAGACGGGCGCGACAAGTCCTTGAGACAGCGATAGAATAGGCCGCCGACCCCGGAGGGCGCCGGATGACCAGCGTGTTCGACCTGTTCAAGATCGGCATCGGGCCGTCCTCGTCCCACACGGTCGGGCCGATGGTGGCGGCCCGCCGCTTCCGGGAAGCGCTCCCCGCCGGCACCGCCCGCATCACCGCCGAATTGTTCGGCTCGCTGGCCTGGACCGGCAAGGGCCACGGCTCCGACCGCGCCGTCGCGCTCGGCCTGATGGGAGCGCGGCCGGAGACGCTGGATCCGGACGACGTGCCGGCGCTGGTGGCGCGGCTCACCATCCGCAAATCCATCGAGGTGGGCGGCGCGCGCATCGCCTTCGATCCCGAGGCCGATCTCATCTTCGATTTCGACACGCTGATGCCGCTGCACTCCAACGCCATGCGCTTCCGCGCCTATGGCGAAGACGGCGCGCTCATCGGCGAACAGGTCTTCTATTCCATCGGCGGCGGGTTCGTGGTGGCCGAGGGCGAAGCGCGCGAGCCGGAGGCGGCGGAGGTGCCCCACCCGTTCGCCACGGCCTCCGAGCTTCTCTCCGCCTGCGCCCGCACCGGCCTTTCCATCGCCGGCCTGCAGATGGCGAACGAATGCGCGCTGCGCCCGGCGGACGAGGTGGAGGAGAAGCTGGATGCGCTCCTCGCCGCCATGTTCGCCTCCATCGATCGCGGCATCGCGCAGGAGGGCACCCTGCCCGGCCGGCTGCGCGTGCGGCGGCGGGCCAAGGCCATCCGCGACCAGCTGGAGGCGGACCGGCTCGCCAATCGCCGGCCGCCGCACGAGATCATGGATTGGGTCTCCGTCTTCGCCATGGCGGTGAACGAGGAGAACGCGGCGGGCGGGCGCATCGTCACCGCCCCCACCAATGGCGCGGCGGGCATCGTGCCGGCGGTGCTGCGCTATGTGCGCGACATCTGCCCGGACACCACCCACGCCCAATTGCGCGACTTCCTGCTGACGGCTGCGGCGGTGGGCGCGCTCATCAAGCGCAACGCCTCCATCTCCGGCGCGGAGGTGGGCTGCCAGGGCGAGGTCGGCTCGGCTGCCGCCATGGCCGCGGCGGGGCTCGCCTGCGTGCTCGGGGCGAGCCCGGCGCAGATCGAAAATGCCGCCGAGATCGCCATGGAGCATCACCTCGGCATGACCTGCGATCCCATCGGCGGGCTGGTGCAGATCCCCTGCATCGAGCGCAACGCCTTCGGCGCCAACAAGGCCATCGCCGCCGCCTCCCTCGCGCTGCGGGGGGACGGGGTGCACTTGGTCTCGCTGGATCAGGTCATCGAGACCATGCGCCAGACGGGGGCGGACATGCAGTCCAAATACAAGGAGACGTCTCAGGGCGGCCTCGCGGTGAACGTGCCGGAGTGCTGAGGGGGCCAATGCATCCCGGCATCCCGGCCGACTGCAACGAAGCGCAGCGCAGTGGAAGGAGAGCCGGGATCCAGCACAAGAGTCCCCGCGCAGCGGGGCGAGACCCGAGGGCGGTGGGTTAAAGAAGCGCCTTCGGCGGCCTCTTGCGCTGGGCTCCGGCTCGCATTCCGCTGCGCTGCATGCGTCCGGAGCACGAGGGCGGTTCTCTTTTGCCCCACCATTGCCTCCGCCGCCCGCCTTGCGCATGGTGGCGGCCCTTCGATGCCGCAGAGTGAGCGCATGAGCCTGCCGTCCCCCCTGTCCGCCCGTGATCTCGCCCACGCCATCCGTTCCGGCCGCACCACGCCGGAAGCCGTGCTGGAACAAGTGGCGGAGGCCATCGCCGCCCGCGAAGGCGAGGTCGGCGCCTTCGTCACCCTCGCCCTCGATCAGGCCCGCGCCGCCGCCCGCGCGCCGGGCCTTGCCGCGACGCCGCTCGCCGGCCTGCCGGTGGGGGTGAAGGACATCCTCGACACGCGGGACATGCCCACCACCTACGGCAGCTCCATCTACGAGGGCTACCGTCCGCGCACCGACGCGCCCGTGGTGGCCATGACGCGCCGGGCCGGGGGCCTCATCGTGGGCAAGACCGAGACCACCGAATTCGCCTTCCTCCAGCCGACGCGCACCCGCAACCCGCGCCGCCTCACCTTCTCGCCGGGCGGCTCCTCGGCGGGATCGGCGGCGGCGGTGGCGGCGGGGATGCTGCCGCTGGCGCTCGGCACCCAGACCGGCGGCTCGGTGATCCGCCCGGCCGCCTTCTGCGGCGTCACCGGCTACAAGCCCACCTTCCGCCTGCTGCCGACGCTGGGCATGAAGACCTTCTCCTGGCACCTCGACACCATCGGCCTGTTCGGCGCGCGGGTGCGCGACGTGGCCTTCGCGGCGGACGCCATTGCCGGGCGTGGCCTCGACATCGGCGATGAGACCGCCGTCGCGCCCCGCATCGCCATCGTGCGCACCGCCCGCGCCAGCGCCGCCTCGCCGGACGCCCACGCCGCGCTGGAGGCCGCCGCCCGCGCCGCCGAGGCGAGGGGCGCCCGCATCTTCGATCTGGAGCTGCCCGAGGCGCTGGAGGCGGCCGACGCCATCCACGGCACGGTGCAGGATTTCGAGGCCGCGCTTTCCCTGGGCGATGAGCTGGACTATGACGGCGACCGGCTCTCGCCCCTGCTGCGCGGCCATCTGGAGGCCGCCCGGGCCATTCCGCCGGACCTTTATGACGGTGCCCGCCGCACCGCGAAACGCGCCCGCCACGCGCTGGGCGACGTGTTCGCGGAGGTGGACGCGCTCCTCACCTTCTCCGCTCCCGGCCCCGCGCCGGAGGGATTCGCCACCACCGGCTCGGCCATCTTCAACCGGCTGTGGACGCTGATGGGCTGTCCGGCGATCAACGTGGCGGGCCTTTCCGCCGCCAATGGCATGCCCGTTGGCGTGCAAGTGGTGGGGCGCTTCGGCCGCGACCGGCAGGCTCTGGCCGTCGCCAACCTCGTGGAAGCCGCCATTACCGCCTGAAATGCAGTATTCCACCGCTGCGTACCGTGCGCCGCAGCGGAAGGGAAAGCGTAGAAGGGGGCTCGACTTGAGGACCTGAGGACCGCGGAAAGTCATGCGCTGCAACACTTTGCAGCGGCAATGCAGCACAACTTACCTCTTTTCGCAGTCTGAGAGTTTGTTAAGGTTCTATTGAGATCGACCCTGCGAGGCACAAGGTGACATTCGGCCATCTCCTCACCGTGATCGAGACGTGCGCGGCCTTCGGCTTCGTTGGCGCTGTGCTGCTCGGTCTGGTCTGAGGACCAAGACCCGACACCGCCCTCGGGGACCCGACAATAGAAACAACCGGGGTCCGGTCGATCGAGGGCGCCGGGGAGCCAACCTCCCCGGCGCCGCTCGTTTCAGGGGCCTGAGATACGGGCAGTCGCATCTCTGGATACCTCCGCCCCTTCTGCCCCCCGTTCATGACAGGCCGTTGACATCCCGCGCGCCGCTCCGACGCGGGCCGTCATAAACCGCGCGTCACATGCCGCCCCGCGCAGGAACCGCGCGCCCCCGCCAGCCTGACCCAGACAGCTTGGGCGAGGCACGCGGCGTGCGCCTCGGCCATGATCCGCCCATCGTCATACGGGTGTTGCGGAGCAGCGCTATCGATGGCTTCGACGCGCTGGTGAGCGATCGATGCGGCCTGAGCCGTGCGATCCTCGCTGGCCAGTGGATCAGGACCGCGCTGCCCGGCCGGCTTGCCCTGCAAGCTGGCCGACGCGTGCTCTGGGAGCCTCCGGATGCTGGTGATCGAGGGCCTCACCCGACGCTTCGGCGACAAGGAGGCCGTGTCCAACGTGAACCTTCAGATCGGCCAGGGCGCCTTCGTGGGCGTCATCGGCCGCTCCGGCGCCGGCAAGTCCACCCTGCTGCGCATGGTGAACCGCCTGCAGAACCCCTCCGCCGGCCGCATCTCGTTCGAGGGGCGGGACGTGACCGCCCTCAAGGGCCGCGCGCTGCGCCAATGGCGCGCCGAGGCGGCGATGATCTTCCAACAGTTCAATCTGGTCGGCCGCCTGGATGTGCTGACCAACGTGCTGATGGGCCGCCTCGCCACCGTGCCCGCCTGGCGCGCCCTCACCAAGAGCTGGAGCGCGGACGACCGGGCCATCGCCCTCTCCGCCCTCGACCAGTTCGATATCGCCTCCCTTGCCGCGCAGCGCGCCGACAGCCTGTCCGGTGGCCAGCAGCAGCGCGTGGCCATCGCCCGCGCGCTGGCGCAGGAGCCGGCGCTGATCCTCGCCGACGAGCCCATCGCCTCGCTCGATCCGCGCAACACCAGGATCGTGATGGATGCGCTTTTGCGCATCAACAAGCACTTCGGCATCACCGTGCTGTGCAACCTGCACTCCCTCGATCTCGCCCGCACCTATTGCGACCGCCTCGTGGGCATGGCGCAGGGCCGCGTGGTGTTCGACGGCGCCCCGGCGGCGCTCACCGAGGACGTGGCGCACGATCTCTACGGCCTCGAGGCCGGCGAGGTGATGGATACGCCTGCGCGGCGTCCCGTCACCGCCGAAGACGGCATCCCCGAAGCGGCCGCCCTCGCCTGAGCGCGCGCCTCCCCGCGCCGACCCGTTCCGGCGGGCCGGCCAATTCCGCTTGTTCACGTTCGATTTCGTCCGACAGGAGCACGAGACATGCTGAACCGTCGTAGCCTGATCGCGGCCGCCGCCGCGCTCGTGATGTCCGCCGGCGCCGCCGCCGCGCAGGACTGGAAGGCGAAGTATCCCGAGCTGGTGTTCGCCGTGATCCCGGCGGAGAACGGCAGCGGCGTCACCGATCGCTACCAGCCGCTCATGGACTATCTCACCAAGCAGCTCGGCACCAAGGTGACGCTGCGCGTCGCCAACGACTATGCCGCGGTGATCGAGGGCCAGCGCGCCGGCAACATCCACATGGCCTATTACGGACCCTCCTCCTTCGCCCGTGCGCTGATGACCGGCGCCAAGATCGATGCCTTCGCCATCGAGGTGAATGCCGACGGCACCAAGGGCTATCACTCGGTGCTCTACGTGAAGGCCGACAGCCCCTACAAGTCCATCGAGGACCTGAAGGGCAAGAACCTCTGCCTCGTTGATCCCAACTCCACCTCCGGCAACAACGTGCCGCGCTTCGCCCTGAACAAGATGGGCCTCAAGCCCGACGACTTCTTCGGCAAGGTGGTCTATGCGGGCTCGCACGAGAACGCGGTGATCGGCGTGCAGCAGGGCACCTGCGACGCCGCCTTCAACTGGTGGAACGACGAGAACGAGTCCAATCTCCGGCGCATGGAGCGCAAGGGGATGGCGAAGTACGACGACTTCCGCATCATCTACAAGTCCGACCTGATCGTGAACTCGCCCTACGCCTATCTCTCGGACCTGCCGTCCGACCTGAAGGCGAAGATCCGCGACGCCTTCTTCTCGATCCAGCAGAACGACAAGGCCGCCTTCGACAAGATCTATGAAGGCAAGCAGCAGCCCTGGCAGCCCATCGACAACGAGGCCTACGTGCAGATCATCGAACTGAACAAGTTCGTGGACGAGCTGCGCAAGAAGAAGAGCTGAGCAAAGCGCTCCTTGGTAGAACAAGCGTCATGCCCGGGCTTGTCCCGGGCATCCACGTCGTGCCGCATGCGCGATGTTCCGCGGTGGCTTCCCGGCCGCGGGACGTTGATGGCCGGAACCCGCATGTTTGCGGGTTCCGTTCTCCGAGACGGAAGTCGGCAACAGCCGACTTCCGGGACAAGCCCGGCCATGACGGCGGCTCCTGAGGCACGGACGGAGCTCCAGCGCCCAAACGCACGCCCCCTCACCCCGGCCCCTCTCCCGCAAGGGGAGAGGAGAAACAGGCAGAGGCTCCGTTGTCCCACGCCATCACCCGGCTGCCCGACGAGCAGATCGCCCCCCTGATCGCGCATTACGATGCGGCGGTCCGGGCGCGGCAGCGCCATACGCTCATCGTGTTCGCGGTGATCGCCGTGTGCATCGTCCTCGCCGCCTGGATGGGCGAGGTGAAGCCGGCGGTGTTCCTTGCCCATGCCGACCGGCTGCCCAACTATTTCTGGAGCATCACGCCGGTCCTCCACTGGGACACCCTCGGCACCGATCTCGCCGAGTGGTACTGGAACCTCGACCACTGGCTGAAGCTGCTGCTGGATACGATCCTGATCGCCTACCTCGGCACGCTCATCGGGGCGGTGGGCGGTTTCTGCCTCTGCTTCCTCGCCAGCGCCAATCTGGTGAAGAGCCCGTGGATCCGCCTCGGGGCGCGCCGCTTCCTGGAATTCTGCCGCACGGTGCCGGAGCTGGTGTTTGCGCTGCTGTTCGTGATCGCCTTCGGCCTCGGCCCCATGCCGGGCGTGCTGGCGCTCGCCATCCACACCATGGGCGCGCTCGGCAAGCTCTATGCCGAGGTGGTGGAGAACATCGACATGAAGCCGGTGGAGGGCGCCACCGCCTCCGGCGCCTCCTGGCTGACCACCGTGCGCTTCGCCGTGGTGCCGCAGGTGCTCTCCAATTTCGCCTCCTACGGCCTGCTGCGCTTCGAGATCAACGTGCGCGAGGCCTCCATCATGGGCTTCGTCGGCGCCGGCGGCATCGGGCAGGATCTCGTGGAGGCGATCCGCAAGTTCTACTATTCGGACGTTTCCGCCATCCTCCTCCTCATCATCGCGACCGTGATGATCATCGATCTCCTCACGGAGCAGGTGCGCCACCGCCTGCTCGGCTGGGAAGGGCAGCGATGAGCCGGGCGCGCATCACCCTCACCCACGCGGCGCGGGCGCGCCTCGCCGCCGACCACCCCGGTGCGCTCGCCCCCTCGCCCGGCGCGCGGATGCGCACGCTCGGGGCGATCGCGGCGGCGCTGGCGGTGGCGGCCTTCGGCTTCTGGCAGCTGGGCTTCAATTTCGACCGGCTCGGCACGGGCATTGCGCAGCTCGCGCACTTCCTCACGCTGATGATGCCGCCCGATCCGGGCACCCAGCTTCCGCTCTACATGCACGCTCTGGGCGAGACGCTGGCCATCGCCTTTCTCGGCACGCTGGGTGGCGCCATCATCGCCTTTCCCTTCGGCTTCCTCGCCGCGAAGAACGTCATCCCCAATATCTTCGCCCATTTCACTGTCCGCCGCGTGCTCGATACCGTGCGCGGCGTTGATCGGCTGATCTGGGCGCTGATCTATGTGACGGTGGTGGGCCTCGGCCCGTTCGCCGGCATCCTCGCCATCGCCACCGCAAGCTTCGCCGAACTGGGCAAATTGTTCTCCGAAGCGGTGGAGGCCCTGGACCGGAAGCCCGTGGAGGGCGTCGTCTCCACCGGCGGCTCGCCCGTGGAGGCGGTGCGCTTCGGCATGCTGCCGCAGGTGCTGCCGGTGCTGGCGAGCCAGCTGCTCTATTACTTCGAGTCGAACGCCCGCCAGTCCACCATCGTCGGCATCGTCGGCGCGGGCGGCCTCGGCCTGCACCTCGCCGAGCAGATCCGCGTGCTGGAATGGCAGAAGGTGTCGTTCCTCATCCTGATGATGCTCATCATGGTAGCGGTGATCGACTTCATCTCCTCCCGCCTGCGCTTCGCCATCATCGGCAAATCCCGCATCGGGTGAACGCACCTCAGTACAGAATCTCCCGATAGCGCGCGACCATCTCGGCCTGGCTCTCCGGCGCGTCGGTTGCGAAGGCGGAGGCGGCATCCTTGCCGGCGATCTGGTCGCGCAGCATTTCGCCCATGGTGGGCAGCTGGGTGCGCTCCACCTGCGCCTCGAGGTCCCACAGGCGCGAGCGCATGAAGGCCTTGGCGCAGTGCAGGTAGGCCTCCCTCACCTCCACCCGCAGCACCGTGCGCGGCGCCTTGCCACCGACGGTGAACAGGCGCGTCAGCTCCACGTCGTCATGGATGAAGGCGTTGCCGTTCACTCGCAGGGTCTCGTCGACGCCGGGGATGAGGAAGAGCAGGCCCACCTGCCCGGTGGCGAGGATGTTGGTGAGGGAATCCAGCCGGTTGTTGCCGGGACGGTCGGGAATGAGCAGCTCCCGCTCGCGTGCCGCGACGAAGCCCGGCACATCGCCGCGCGGCGAGACATCGGCGGCGCCCGTGGCATCGGCCGTGGCGATGAGCACGAACGGACTCAGCGAGATGAAGTGCCGGCAATGGCGGTCCAGCCGGTCCAGCTGCTTGGCGACGCTGCGCCCCGCGGCAGAGCCATAAAGACGGCGCAGGGCGGCTTCATCGGCGACGACGGCCATGGGGCAGAACCTCCTTAGGATACCTATTTCTCGCGCAAACGATTGGGCTGACGCAAGCACCTAGGGCTTGAAAACCAGCTGCACCCGGTCGGCGGCGAAGGAAGAGCGGCCCCATTGCAGGGGCTTGCCGTTCGCCTCCACATCGAGCCGTTCCAGCACCATCACGGCGCGGCCGGGGGCGAGGGAGAGAATATCCATCTCGCGCGGATTGGCGGGTCGGGCGGTGATGCGCGTCTCGCGCCGGCGGAAATCTTCGATGCCGAGCGTTGCGAGCGCCCGCGTCAGCGATCCGGTGGCGGCATAGATGAGGTCGAGGTCGCGGCAGCGGGCGGCGGGAAACCAGGCCGAGCCACAGGAGATGGGCACGCCGTCCGCCTCATGGGTGGTCTCGATGCGCAGCACCGGCGTGCCGATGGCAAGCTGCAGCTCGCGCGCCACGTCCGCGTCCGCCGCCTCCACTGTGGAGCCGCGGAACCGGCCGGACGGCTCGCGCCCGCCCGCCGCCACGATCTCGGAGAAGCGGGTGCGCGGGCCGATGGGATAGCGCAGCGGCTGCTCCTTCACGAAGGTGCCCCGGCCCGCGGTCGCCTCGATCAGGCCGGCCTCGGAGAGATGGGAGAGCGCGCGGCGCAAGGTGTGGCGATTGACGCCGAAGCGCTCGGCAAGCTCCGCCTCCACCGGCAGGCGCGCGCCCGGCGCGAGCGCGCCCGCGAGGATGTCGGCCTCCAGCTTCTCGGCGATCTGCCGCCAGAGGGTGACGCCGCTGCCGCGCGCGACGGAACCGGCTGGCGCCGCGCCGGTGTCGTCATCCGTCATCGGGCTGTGACCCTCGGCGGCGAGACTGCGCGGCGCACCAGACATTCCTGCCTCCCCATTCGCCCAAGGATAGCACCGAGGGCGCAGATACCGTCTTGCACATTTGTATAGACTATTATACAAATCATGTCCAGCAAGGCCCCGCGGCAGCGCTCGCCCGTTTGCGCCAGGGGTGCAGGACATCTGGAGGCTGCCCGTGAGGTCCGATCCACCCGGCATCGAGCCGCAAATCGCCGCCGTTTCCGATCCCGCTGCGGAGCAGGCCGCGCGGGAGGTGATGATGGGTCTCTACGCCCGCGCCACCCGCGCCGAGCTTCAGGCCGCCGTGGAGCGCTTCCAGCCCCTGCCCCAGCTCAAGAGACTTCGCCCGGCGGAGGCCGGCCTCATCATGGTGCAGGGCCGCACGGGCGGCGACGGTGCCCCCTTCAACCTCGGCGAAGCGACAGTGACCCGCGCCGCCGTACAGCTCGCGGGCGGCGCCACCGGCGTCTCCTATCTGCTCGGCCGCGATCCCGCGAAGGCGGAGGCCGCCGCCATCCTCGATGCCTTGTGGCAGGACGAGGCGCTGCGCCTCGCGGTCACCGACGCGCTCACCCCCGTGCGGCGGCGCCTCGCGGTGGAAGCGGCCGTGGCGGCGGCGGAGACCGAGGCCACCAAGGTCAATTTCTTCACCATGGCGCGGGGAGAGGACTGATGGCCGCCCCCGCCCTCGCTGCCCCCCTCTCTGCCGGCTTCGCCGATCCGGTCCACGACGCCCAGCGCAGCTTTGCCGCGGTGATGCGCGCCATGGCCGAGCCGGGCCTGCCCGTGCCGCTGGCGAGCGACCTCGATCCGCCCGCGCCGCTCTCCCGCGAGGCCGCCGCCTGCGCCCTCGCGCTGCTGGATTACGAGACGCCGGTGTTCCTCGACGCGGCGCTCTCCGCCGTGCCGGCGGTGGCCGCCTTCCTGCGCTTCCACACCGGCGCGCCGGTGGTGGACGATCCCGCAGCCGCGCGCTTCGCGCTCATCGCCGACGCGGCCGCTTTGCCCGACTTCGGCGTCTTCGCGCAGGGCGAGCCGGACTATCCGGACCGCTCGGCCACGCTGATCGTGCAAGTGGCGGAACTGGGCGCCGGCGCAATCACCCTCGAAGGCCCCGGCATCAAGGGCCGGCGCAGCTTTTCCGCCGCGCCTCTGCCCGCCGACCTGCCCGCGCGGCTCGCCGCCAACCGGGCGCTCTACCCGCTCGGCATCGACCTCATCCTCACCGCGCAAGGGCCCGACGGACTTGGGTCCGTGATGGGCCTGCCGCGCTCGGTGACGCCCGTGATGGAGGACTGATCCATGTACGTGGCCGTGAAAGGCGGCGAGGCCGCCATCCGCAATGCCCACGCGCTGCTCGCCAAGCGCCGCCGGGGCGAGGAGAGCGTGCCGGAGATCGGGCTCGACCAGATCGCCGGCCAGCTGTCCCTCGCCGTCGACCGGGTGATGGCCGAGGGCTCGCTCTATGACCGGGAGCTGGCGGCGCTCGCCATCAAGCAGGCGCGGGGCGATTTGATCGAGGCCATCTTCCTCGCCCGCGCCTTCCGCACCACCTTGCCCCGCTTCGGCGCCTCGGTGCCGGTGGATACGGGCGCCATGCGCATCGAACGGCGCATCTCCGCCACCTTCAAAGACCTGCCCGGCGGGCAGGTGCTTGGCCCAACCTTCGACTATACCCACCGCCTGATGGACGAGCGGCTGGCGACGCGGGCGAGCGATGCGAACGAAACGCACCAGCCCGCCCCCTCTCCCCTCGCGGAAGAGGGCAGGGGTGAGGGGGAGGAGCATCGGGAGTTGGGCGCTGTTCCCACGGATGGATCACACCCCTCACCCCCGCCCCTTCTCCCGCAAGGGGAGAGGGGAGAGGCAACAATGCCCCGCGTCACCGACCTCCTCGGCGGCGAAGGGCTGATCGAGCCCTCGCCGGCCGATGACGGCACGCCGCCGCGCGACCTCACCCGCGAGCCCCTCTCCTTCCCCGCCGACCGGCCGCTGCGGTTGCAGGCGCTGGCGCGGGGCGACGAGGGCTTCCTGCTGGCGCTCGGCTATTCCACCCAGCGCGGCTATGCCCGCACCCATCCCTTCGTGGGCGAAATCCGCTTCGGCACGGTCGAGGTGAGCCTCCATGTGGAGGAACTGGGCTTTGCCGTGCCCCTCGGCGACATCGCCGTCACCGAGTGCCAGAGCGTGAACCAGTTCAAGGGCTCGGCCACCGAGCCGCCCCAGTTCACCCGCGGCTACGGCCTCGTGTTCGGCCAGTCCGAGCGCAAGGCCATGTCCATGGCGCTGGTGGATCGCGCGCTGCGCTTCAAGGAGCTGGGCGAGGAGAAGAGCGCCCCGGCGCAGGACGAGGAATTCGTCCTCTCCCATTGCGACAACGTGCAGGCCACAGGCTTCGTGGAGCATCTGAAGCTGCCGCATTACGTGGACTTCCAGGCCGAACTCGACCTCATCCGCCGGATGCGCGCCGAGGCCGAGACCGATCCCGGTGCCGAGGACATGAAGGAGGCCGCCGAATGACTGCCGTCACGACGGCCGCCTCGTCCATGCCGGCCATCACCTACAATTTCGCCTATCTCGACGAGCAGACGAAAAGGATGATCCGCCGGGCCATCCTGAAGGCCATCGCCATTCCCGGCTATCAGGTGCCTTTCGCCTCGCGCGAGATGCCCATGCCCTACGGCTGGGGCACCGGCGGGGTGCAGGTGACGGCGGCCATCCTCGGCGCAAACGACGTGCTGAAGGTGATCGACCAGGGCTCGGACGACACCACCAATGCGGTGGCCATCCGCACCTTCTTCGAGACCACGGCCGGCGTCGCCACCACCACGCGTACGCAGGATGCCACCATCATCCAGACCCGCCACCGCATCCCGGAGGCGGAGCTGAAGGCGGGGCAGACCATCGTCTTCCAGGTGCCCATTCCCGAGCCGCTGCGCTTCCTCGAACCACGCGAGACGGAGACGCGCCGCCTGCACGGCCTCGCCGATTACGGCCTGATGCAGGTGAAGCTCTACGAGGACATCGCCCGCCACGGCCACATCGCCACCACCTATGCCTATCCGGTGAAGGTGGAGGGCCGCTACGTGATGGACCCCTCCCCCATCCCGAAGTTCGACAATCCCAAGATGAACGACAGCCCCGCGCTGCAATTGTTCGGCGCCGGACGCGAGAAGCGCATCTATGCCATCCCGCCCCACACGCAGGTGGTGTCGCTGGATTTCGAGGACCACCCCTTCAAGGTGCAGGCCTTCAAGGAGCCTTGCGCTTTGTGCGGCGCCAAGGGTGTCTATCTCGACGAGGTGATCCTCGACGACAAGGGCGGGCGCATGTTCGTCTGCTCCGACACGGACCATTGCGCCACCCGCCAGGCGGACGGGCACACGGGCACCATGAGCGCGCCTTATGGGGAGACCGCCCATGACTGACACCCCCCTCCTCACCGCCCGGGGCCTCGCCAAGTATTACGGCGCCCGCCTCGGCTGCCGCGACGTGGACCTGACCCTGCACGAGGGCGAGGTGCTGGCCATCGTGGGCGAGTCGGGCTCCGGCAAGTCCACGTTGCTCGGCCTCCTCTCCACCGAGCTGGCGCCCTCCGCCGGCAGCGTTACCTACCGCATGCGGGACGGCGCCACCCGCGATCTCGCGACCCTTTCGGAAGCGGAACGCCGGCTGCTGCTGCGCACCGACTGGGGCTTCGTGCGCCAGCATGCCGAGCAGGGCCTGCGCATGGCGGTCTCGGCCGGTGGAAACGTGGGCGAGCGGCTGATGGCCGTGGGCTGGCGCCATTATGGAAACATCCGCAGCGAGGCCACCGACTGGCTCGCCCGCGTGGAGATCGCCGCCGAGCGCATCGACGACGACCCGCGCACCTTCTCCGGCGGCATGCGCCAGCGCCTGCAGATCGCCCGCAACCTCGTGACCCGGCCCCGCCTCGTCTTCATGGACGAGCCGACCTCGGGCCTCGACGTGTCGGTACAGGCGCGCCTTCTCGATCTCATCCGGCAACTGGTGGAGGAATTCGGTCTCGCGGTGGTCATCGTCACCCATGACCTCGCGGTGGCGCGGCTGCTGTCCCACCGCATCATGGTGATGAAGTCCGGCCGCGTGATCGAACAGGGCCTCACCGACCAGGTGCTCGACGACCCGCGCGAGCCCTACACCCAGCTCCTCGTCTCCTCGGTGCTTGCGGCATGATGATCGAGAATCTCGTGTCCCGGCCAAGTGCAGCGCCGGAAACGGCGCGGAACGCGAGCCGGGATCCAGCGCAACATTCCGCCGAAGGCGCTTCCATGCCAACCACCGCTCAAGCTTTGCCTGCTGCGCAGGAGTCCTGCGCTGGGTCCCGGCTCGGCGCTCCGGCTGCGCCGTCGCTTGGCCGGGACACGCATGGCCTCCTCCTCGCCGTCGAAAACCTCGCCAAGAGCTTCATCCTGCACCTGCGCGGTGGACTCACCCTTCCCGTGGTCTCCGGCGTCACCTTCGCGGTCCACGCCGGGGAATGCGTGGCGCTGGGCGGGCCGTCGGGGGCGGGGAAAAGCTCCATCCTCAAGATGGTCTATGGCAATTACCGCATCGATGCCGGCTCCGTGCGCATCGCCGATGGCGACACCTTCGCCGAAGTGGCGGGGGCCGAGCCGCGGCAGATGCTGGCCCTGCGACGCAACCGCGTCGGCTATGTCAGCCAGTTCCTGCGCGTGATCCCGCGCGTCTCCACCCTCGACGTGGTGGCCGCTCCGCTGCGCGCGGAAGGCGTGGACGAAGAGACCGCGAAGACCCGCGCCGGCACGCTCCTCGCCCGGCTCAACCTGCCCGAGCGCCTGTGGTCTCTGCCGCCCGCCACCTTCTCCGGCGGCGAGCAGCAGCGCGTGAACGTGGCGCGCGGCTTCATCGGCTCCCAGCCGCTGCTGCTGCTGGACGAGCCCACCGCCTCGCTCGACGCCGCCAACCGGCAGGTGGTCATCGATCTCATCCGAGAGAAGAAGGCGGCGGGCACCGGCCTGCTGGGCATCTTCCACGACGCCGAGACCCGCGAGGCCGTCGCCGACCGGGTGGTGGATGTCACCCGTTTCGAAGCCTGATACCGGAGCCCCGCCAATGACCGAACAGGTTTTCGCCAACGCCCGTCTCGTCCTCGCCGACGAGATCGTTTCAGGCCACGTCACGGTGACGGACGGCACCATCACCGCCATCGGCACCGGCACCGTTCCGGCGGGTGCGGAGGACGTGGGGGGCGACTATCTGCTCCCAGGCTTGGTGGAGCTGCACACGGACCATGTGGAGGGCCATCTCGCGCCCCGCCCCAAGGTGCGCTGGAACCCCCTCGCGGCCATGCTCGCCCATGATGCGCAGATCGCCGCCTCGGGCATCACGACCGTGTTTGATTCCCTGCGCGTGTGGCCGGACAAGAAGGCGGTCGGCATGGACGGGGATGCCCCGCTCCTGATCGCCGCCCTGGAGGCGGCCCGCGCCGCCGATGCGCTGCGCGCCGAGCATTTCATCCACCTTCGCTGCGAAATCCCCACCGACACGGTGGTGGAAGACGCCGAGGCGATCCTGAAAAAGACGCCCGTGCACCTGATCTCGCTCATGGACCACACGCCGGGCCAGCGGCAGTTTGCGACCATCGACCAGTTCCGCTCCTATTACATGAAGAAGAGCGGCATCAGCGCCGAGGAGATGGACGTGATCGTCACCTCGCGGCTCGATTTCCACGCGCGCTACGCCCGCGAGAACCGGGCCGGGCTGGTGGCCCTCGCCCACGCACATGGCTGCGTGGTGGCGAGCCATGACGACGGCACGCCCGAGCATGTGGCCGAGGCCATCGGGGATGGCGTCGCCATCGCCGAATTCCCCACCACCGAGGAGGCCGCGCGCCTCTCCCACGAGGCCGGCATCCGCGTGCTGATGGGCGCGCCCAACCTGGTCCGCGGCGGCTCCCACACCGGCAACGTCTCGGCGGAATCGCTGGCGCGCGGCGGACGGCTCGATATCCTCTCGTCGGACTACGTGCCCTCGTCTCTCCTCTGGGCGGCCTTCGACCTCACCCGCCGGGTGCCGTCCATCGCCCTGCCCGAGGCGGTGCGGATGGTGACGAAGACCCCGGCCGAGGTGGCGGGCCTTGCCGATCGCGGCGAGATCGCCATTGGCCGTCGCGCCGACGTCGTGCGGGTGGCGCTGGCCGGCGAGATGCCGGTGGTCAAGGGCGTGTGGCGGGAAGGACGGCGCGTGGCATGACGAAAGATGCGGCCGGCGCAAGGGACGGCGACAAGTTCGGCCACGGCACCCTGCTCCTCGTGGTCGGCCCCTCGGGCGCCGGCAAGGACACGCTCATCGACATCGCCCGCGCGCATTTTGCGAGCAATCCGCACGTGCTGTTCGCCCGCCGCCTCGTCACCCGGCCCTCGGGCACGGGGGAGGCGCACGGCACGCTGTCGGAAGCCGAGTTCGACGCGCTGCTGGGCGAGGGGCGCTTTCCCCTCTCCTGGCGCGCGCACGGGCTTTCCTATGCGCTCGGGCCGGAGGTGGCGGAGGTAATCGCGAAGGGCGGCGTCGTGGTGGCCAACGGCTCCCGCGCCACCTTGCCGGAAGCGCGCCGCCGCTTCGCGCGGGTGCGGGTGGTGCATGTGACGGCGCCGGTGCCGGTGCGCGCCGCGCGCCTCGCCATGCGCGGCCGCGAGAGCGCCGACGACATCGCCGAACGCCTCGCCCGCGCGCCGGAGCTGGACGTGGCGCCCGACCTCACCATCGACAATGTGGGCACGCCCGCCGAAGGCGGCGCGCGCCTCGTGGACTTCATCGCCGAGGAACTGGCCACGGTCGCCTGACGGGGGCCGACGCCCCGATCGCAGCTGGCGCCCCGAAGCTATCGCCGTTCGCCAGCCGGCAGATAGGGCTGGAGCGCGTGGGCGAGCTTGGACGGGGTGAGCGACTGGAGCCACACCGTGCCGGGCCCGGCGAGGCGGGCGAGGAAAAGGCCGTCGCCGCCAAACAGCATGTTCTTTACGCCCCGCACGGTGGTGATCTCGAAGGAGACGCTGTCCTCGAACATCCCCACATGCCCCGGATGCACCAGCAGATCCTGCCCCGGCTGCAGGGTGTAGCTGACGATCTCGCCGCCCAGCTCGATGAAGGCCGAGCCCTCGCCGGTGAGGTGCTGGAGGATGAAGCCGTCGCCGCCGAACACGCCGGCCCCCAGCGTCTGCTGCACGCCGACGCCGATGGAGAGCGTCGGCGCGCCCGCGAGGAAGCCGTGGCGGTGCACGAGATAGCCGCGCCCCGGCGCCACCTGCATCTCGAAGATGCTGCCGGGAATGGTGGCCGCAAAGGCCACCAGCGCCTCCCCGCCCTCGGCCGTGAACTCGGTCATGAACAGCCCGCCGCCGCCCAGCGCGCGGCCGATGGCACCGAAGAAGCCGGTTGAGCCACCGGTGGCCGTGGTGGTGCGCATGGCGACGTTGGAGGTCATCCAGGAGAGGCGGTCCGTCTCGGCCAGCACGGTCTCGCCCGCAGCCAGCGTGAGCGTGAGCACGGGCAGCGTCGTTCCGGAAATCTCGTGGCGCATGTTTTCTCTCCCGGTAAGTCCGCACCGAGATTAGGGTGAGGAAAATCGCACGCAAGCGACCGCCTCCGGCCAAGCCGCAACAATCACTGCACAAGCTGAGGAAAAGCCCATGCGCGCTCCCACGCTCCTTCTCCTCTCCCTCCTCGCCACGCCCGCCTTCGCGCAGCAGCCGGCCGTTCTGCCCTATCTCAACGCGCCCGCCGACGGCGCGCCCATCCTCCGGCCGCCGACGCTCTCCATGTCCATCAACGGCGGGCCGGCGCGCCGGGCGATCATGGATACCGGCTCCACCGGCGTGGTGGTCTCGGCAAGCGCCATCCCCGGCTTCGACCAGTTGACGCCGCTGGGGCCGGGAGAACTCACCTACACCTCCTCCGGCCGCATCATGCGCGGGGTGAACGTGATGGTGCCGGTGACGGTGGCCGGAGCAGACGGCACCAGCATCACCACCCAGCCCATTCCGGTGCTGGCGGTGACGCGCATCGATTGCCTGCGCAACGCCCGCAACTGCCGCCCCATGGATGCGCCCCGCCGGGTCTCCATGCTCGGCATCGGCTTCGCCCGCGCCAAGGACCGCCAGCCGGGCGCGGGGCCGGGGCGCAACCCCTTCCTGAACGTGGCCGGCATGGGGACGGCCGATTTCAAGCGCGGCTATGTGGTGACACGGCGCGGCGTGCAGGTGGGGCTGGCGAAGGACACCGGCGCGGCCTTCCAGAAGGTGAAGCTCGCCAGCGACCCCGCCACGGGCGACTGGGGGCCCATCCCCACCTGCCTCGCCCTCAATGGCCAGACCCCTGCCGCCTGCGGCACGCTGTTGCTCGATACCGGCGTGTCCATCATGTACCTGACCCTTCCGCCGGCCCAGACGGATGGCCTTGCCGTGCCCGGCCTGCGCGGCGGGCGCGTGGTGGCGGACGGCGCCAGCCTCGCCGTATCGCCGGGCGCGGGCCAGCCGGCCCCGGCCTACAGCTTCACCGTGGGCGACCGGAGCAATCCGGTGACGCCGGAGCGCGTCGTGCTGGTCGGACGCGGCGACCGGCCCCCCTTCGTCAACACCACCGTGCGGGCGCTGAACGCCTTCGACTATCTGTTCGATGCCGATGCCGGGGAGGCGGGGTTCCGGGCGGTCGGCGGCCGATAGCGAACAAATCCGGAAAGTCGGGCGCGGACTGATTCGGTCACGGCCCGTTCGCGCTGCGTGCGCGGGGTGCCCGAACCAATGTGCCATTTCTGGACAGAGGATTGCGCGCCAGCCGCTATCCCTCCGTCATGGCCGGGCTTGTCCCGGCCATCCACGTCGGGCCGAAAGCGCATTGATCGAATGATAGTCCCCAGCCGCTCCACGTGGACGCCCGGGACAACCCGGGCATGACCGCCGTGAGGTAGGGTGCGACGGTCTAATATCTCCCCGGGAAGACGACGGCGGCGAGGCCGGGCGCGACGCGGAGCGATACAGAACAAACCCCGAAACCCGGCCGCCGACTGATTCGGTCATGCCCCGTTCCCGCTGCGTGCACGGCTGGCCGAGCCGCTGTCCCATTTCGGGACGGTAGAACGGCGCGCAGCGCCGGCAAGCGCAGCGTTTTGCGAACGAACCCCGAAAACCAGCCGCCGCCTGATTCGGTCACGCCCCGTTCCTGCTGCGTCCCCAGCGTGCGCGCACCCCCGTCCCGTTCCGGGACAGGCTCACGGCTTCAGATAGAGCGCGAGGCGGGTGGCGGCGTTGCGCAGGTGCTCTTCGGCTGCGGCGCGGGCGGCATCGGCATCCTGCCGCTCGATGGCGGTGAAGATGGCCACATGCTCGTCCTGCACCGCCTGCGCGAGGCCGCCGAGGCGGGCGGTGTTCGCGCGGGCGGTACGGATGAAATGGCGCACCCGGTGGTCGAGGAACTGGGAGAGGTCGCGGAAATAGGGATTGCCGGTGGCCTCCACGATGGCGCGGTGGAAGGCCATGTCCTCGTCCACCCCCGGCTCGCCGCGAAACACCGCCGCCTGCATGGCCTCGAGCTGGTCGTGGATCCGGCCGAGATCGTCCGCGGAGCGGCGCACGGCAGCATGGGCGGTGGCATTGGCTTCCACGGCCATGAGCAGTTCCACGATGGCGCTCATCTCCGCGCGGTCGCTGAGATCGGCGATTTCCAGCCGGAAGGAGGAGGCGGCGCCGGGATCGGCAACGAAAGCCCCCGCCCCCTGCCGGCTGGTGACGAGCCCATCATGTTTCAGCCGGCCCACCGCCTCGCGGACGATGGGGCGGCTGACGCCGTAGGTTTCCGACATCTGGTGCTCGGTGGGCAGCTTCTCGCCCGGCTGGAGACGGCCGGAGGCGATCTCCTCGCGCAAGCGCTGAGCGAGCGTGTCGGCGAGCGAGGGCGCGCGGCCGAGAATGTCGCGCGGCATATCGCGGGGCGTCGCGCGGGGCGTTTCGCGGGGGTCCGCCATCCTTATGTCCTCACCTCCACCGGCCGTGTGGGTGGGGCGCCGCTGCTGGTGCGGCGCCCCTCGGCTCAGCTCGCAATATAGAGACCACCATTCACGTGCACTGTCTCGCCGGTGACGAAGCTCGCCCAGTCGGACGCGAGGAAGGCGACGACACCCGCCACCTCCTCCGCCGTCCCCAGGCGCTTCAGCGGCGTATTGGCGAGGAGCGCCCCGCCGTTCGCCGCCATCAGCGGGCGCACCATGGGCGTGTCGATGAGGCCGGGCGACACCGCATTCACCCGCACCTTGGGCGCGAGTTCCTGGGCCAGCGTGCGCGAGAAATTCAGCACCGCGCCCTTGGCCGCCGCATAGTCCGCATGGCCGACGCTGCCTTTGTGACCAGCCATGGAGGCGACGTTCACGATGGACGCGCCCTCCGCGAAATGGGGGATGGCGGCGCGGCAGGTGTAGAACACCCCGTCCAGATTCACCGCGATGCCGGTGCGCCAATAGTCGTCGCTCATCTCCGCGACCCGCCGCTCGCGATAGAGCCCGGCGGAGGTGACGAGCACGTCCAGCGCGCCGAATCGATCCGCCAGCGCTTTCAGCGCCGCGTCCGCCTCCTCCGGCTTCGCCGCATCCTGCCGCAGCGGGAGCACGCGGGTGCCGGAGGGGTCCAGCTCCGCCGCGAAGGCGGAGACGCCCTCAAGGTCGAGATCGGTGAGCACGCAATTGGCGCCGAGGTCGAAGAACACCCGAGCGATGGCGCGGGAAATGCCGCCGTTGGCGCCGGTCATCAGCAGGGTCTTGCCGGTGAAGTCGATCATCATGCGCCTCAGGTCATCAGCCAGCCGCCGGCCACGTCCACCACCTGTCCGGTGACGAAGGCCGAGGCGTCGGAGGTGAGGAACACGCAGGTCGCCGCCACCTCCTCCGGCTGGCCGAGACGGCGCAGCGGGGTGGAGAGGCGCACCGCCTCGTTGGCGGTGGAGGCGGTGCCGCGCATCATCGGCGTGTCGATGCGGCCGGGGGCGATGGCGTTCACCGTGATGCCATAGGGGCCGAGCTCGCCCGCCAGATGCTTGGTGAAGCCGATGAGCGCGGCCTTGGAGGCGGCATAGTGGACGCCCACGATGTCGCAATAGGTGCGCCCCGCCACCGAGGCGATGTTGACGATGCGGCCCCTGCCCTGCGCCTTCATGCCCGGCGAGAGCGCCCGCACGCAGTTGAAGGCGCCGGTGAGATTCACGTCGATCACCCGCCGCCATTCCTCCGGCGGCATCGCCCAGGCTTCCGAGCGGCGGCCGTCCGCCCCGCTCTTGGGCGAGATGCCGGCATTGTTCACCAGCACCTCCACCGGCCCGAGCGCCGCCGCAGCCGCCTGCGCGGCGGCCTCCACGGCGGCATAGTCGGAGACGTCCGCGGCAAGGCCGATGGCGGCGGCGCCGCGCGCGATCGCGGCCTCGGCGGCCTCGTTGGCGAGGGCCGCGTCATGGTCCACATAGGCAATGGCGAGGCCCGCATCGGCGAGGGCATCCGCCTGGGCGCGGCCGATGCCGCGACCAGCGCCCGTGACGAAAGCGACGCGCGCGCTCACCGGCCGGTCTCCAGCATGATCTTGCCGAGATGGGCGCTCGATTCCATCAGCGCATGGGCTTCCTGCGCCTGCTCCAGCGGGAAGGTGGCGTGGATGAAGGGCTTCACCTTGCCGGCGTCGAGCAGCGGCCACACATCGCGCATGAGCAGATCGGCGATGGCCTTCTTCAGCGCCACCGGGCGGGCGCGGAGCGTGGAGCCGGTGAAGGTCAGGCGCTTCAGCATGACAGGCATGAGGTCGATAGTGACCTCGCTCGGCTGGAGGAAGGCGATCTGCACGAGGCGGCCTTCCACGGCGAGGGCCTGAAGGTTGCGCGCCACGTAGGGGCCGCCCACCATGTCGAGGATTTCCTCGACGCCCTTGCCGTCGGTGAGCGCCTTCACCTCGGTGACGAAATCGCCCTCGCGATAATTGATGGCCGCGTCGGCGCCCAGCGACAGGCAGAAGTCGCACTTCTCCTTCGAGCCCGCCGTGGCGATGACCCGCGCGCCGGCATGATGGGCAAGCTGGATGGCGGTGGAGCCGATGCCGCTCGATCCGCCATGGATGAGGATGGTCTCGCCCGCCTTCAGCCCGCCGCGGGTGAAGACGTTGTCGTAGACGGTGTAATAGTTCTCCGGCAGTCCGGCCGCTTCCAGCAGGGACAGCGGCTTGGGGATCGGCAGGCACAGGGGCGCCTCGGCGATGCAGTATTCGGCATAGCCGCCCGAAATCACGAGGGCGCAGATCTCGTCGCCGATCTTCGGGGAGGTGACGCCCTCGCCCAGCGCGACCACGCGGCCGGCGATCTCGAGGCCGGGCACGTCGGTGGCACCGGGAGGCGGGGGATAGTTGCCGGCACGCTGGAGGCAGTCGGGGCGATTCACGCCCGCCGCCACCACTTCCACCAGCACCTGCCCCGGGCCGGGACGCGGCACATCCGCCGTCTCGACCGTCACCACCTCGGGACCGCCCGCGCCCGCAAAGCGGACCTGTCGCATGGTCTTGGAAATCTCTGCCACCGGCTTCCTCCCTTGCGCCTTCTGCGAGGCTTTCCGGCACCTGTCGGCGGCGGCCTTTTCGGCCGCGCCCGGTCCCGGCGGCGCCCTCATCACGGCGCGTTCTGGTCGGCGAGGAAAATACATAGGTCGTACTTGTCAGGCAACTTGGTTATCTGCATTATCCGCCTCGCCAGACGGGCCGGCCGCCACGCCGGACCGCAGCCGAAGGGCACGAAAACCGTGCCCGAGCAACGGTTTGAATCGCCCGGCCCGAACCGGGGTCGGCGGAGGGAGGAAATCATGAAGTTGTTTGCGCGGGCGGCGCTCGCCGCCGCCATGCTTGCTGCCGTGCCGATGGCCACGACCCTGCCCGCAGCGGCACAGGGCACCGTGAAGTTCGGCGCCCTCTATCCCTTTTCCGGCACCCTCGCGCTGCTCGGCGATGAAAGCTTCCGCGGCTTCGAGCTGGCGGTGGAGGAGCGCAACGCGGCCGGCGGCCTCAACGGCCAGAAGATCGAGTTCATCAAGGGCGACGCGGTCGATCCCAACCAGGCGGTCGGCGAAGCGCGGCGCCTCACCTCGGTGGACAAGGTCTCGGCCATCTTCGGCACCTATTCTTCATCCCTGTCGCTGGCGGCGACGCAGGTGACCGAGCTCGCCAACATCCCCTATTTCGAGCTGGGCGCGATCTCCGATCCCATCACCGAGCGCGGCTTCAAGTACGTCTTCCGCACCAACGCCACGGCGCGCGACTTCGCCAACCGCATGGTCGATTCGATCATCGAGGCCATCGCCCCGGCGCTCAACGCCAAGCCCGGCGACCTCAAGATCGGCATCATCCACGAGGACAGCCTCTACGGGCAGACCGTCTCCGGCTATCAGAAGGCCCGCGCCAAGGAGAAGGGCCTCAACGTGGTTGAGGTGCTGCCCTATTCGGCGAAGTCGGTGGACCTCACCCCCGTCATCCTGCGCCTGAAGTCCTCGGGCGCCGACGTGGTGCTGCAGACCTCCTACCAGAACGACACCGTGCTGTTCTTTCGCCAGATGAAGGACCAGGGCTACAAGCCCAAGGCGGTGATGGGCGCCGGCGGCGGCTATTCCACCCGCGACACCATGCAGGCGGTGGGCGCGGAGAACATGGAAGGCGCCCTCGACGTCGATTTCACCCAGTACAACACCAACCCCAAGGCGGCGCCGGGCATCACCGAGTTCGCGGCGAAGTACAAGGCCAAGTACGGCATCGAGCCGCGCTCGGGCCACTCGCTCGCCAACTACATGGGCGCCAAGGTGTTCTTCGACGCCATCGCCAGCGCCAAGAGCACGGACGCCGACAAGGTGCGCGCCGCCGTCCTCGCGGTGGACATCCCCGTCGGCCAGACCTCGACCGGCTGGGGTGCCAAGTTCTCCGAGCAGGGCCAGAACACCCGCGCCGTGCCCTTCCTGATGCAGTGGCAGGGCGGCAACCTCGTCACCGTGTTCCCGACGGACGCCGCGGTCGCCAAGATGAAGACCGGCATCGGCGCCAACTGAGCATCCGACTGAGGCGGCGACCTCCCGCGCCGCCCTGCCCCGCCCGGTCTGGCTCCGGGCGGGGCCCTCTGACACCGGACCGGCGCAGCCCGCTGCGCTCTCGGCCGAAGCCGCGCCCCTGCCCCGGCGCGGCGCCGGCCCCCTGCGCCCCGACGGCACGCCTCACCCACCTGCGCACTGGAGCCAAGCGCGATGGACGTTCTTATCCAGCTGGTGCTCAACGGCATATTGCTCGGCAGCATGTATGCCATCATCAGCGTCGGCCTCACCCTGATCTTCGGCATCGTGCGGGTGGTGAACTTCGCCCACGGCGAGTTCCTGATGGTGGGCATGTACGCGGCCTATCTGCTGGCCGCGAAGTTCGGCCTGCATCCCTATGCCGCCGCGGTGCCCATCGTGATCCTGCTGTTCGCCATCGGCGCGGCGGTGCAGCGCTTCCTCATCCAGCCGCTGCTGGGGGCCGAGGAGCACATCCAGATCTTCGCCACCGTCGGCCTCTCCACCGCGCTGGTTAATCTCGCGCTGCTGGTGTTCGGCGCGGACCTCTATTCCATCCCCCCCTCTGCCGCGCAGGGCTCCGTCATGGTCGGCGGCTTCTCGCTGGTGAAGGGACAGATCGTGATGTTCGTGTGCGCGCTGGCGCTGGTCGCCGGGCTGCACCTCTTCATGCAGTCCACCGCCCTCGGCCGCGCCATCCGCGCCACCGCGCAGAACCGCAACGCGGCGCTGCTCATGGGCGTGAAGGTGGACCAGATCTACGTCATCGCCTTCGGCATCGGTGCCGCCTGCGTCGGCCTCGCCTCGGCGCTGGTGATGCCGCTCTATCCGGTCACGCCCACCATCGGCACCTACTTCGTGCTCACCGCCTTCGTGGTGGTGGTGCTGGGCGGCATGCGCTCCATGTATGGCGCCTTCTTCGGCGCCATGATCATCGGCCTCGTGGACAGCCTCTCCGGCTACTACATCGCCCCCGACCTGAAGGAAGTCGTCTATTTCGCGATCTTCCTCGCCATCCTCATCTTCAAGCCCACCGGCCTGTTCGGCCTCGGCCGCGGCACGGAGTGATCCGATGAGCCTTCAAGACTCCTCGCCCGCCTCCGCCACCCCGGTGTCCTCCGGCGGTCCCTCCCTGCTGGCGCGCCTCGCCAATCCGCGAGTCTATTGCGCGCTCCTCGCGCTCTCGCTGCTGGTCATCATCCCGGCCTGGTCCGGCTCGACCTTCGTCATCCACGTCTTCGTCACCATCTGCGTGTTCGGAGCGCTGGCTACCGCGTGGAACATCCTCGGCGGCTATGCCGGCCAGCTCTCGCTGGGCCACACGGTGTTCTACGGCATCGGCGGCTATACGGCGGCGCTGCTGCTGGACAGCTTCGGCCTCTCGCCGTGGATCGGCATGATCGGCGGCGCGGCGCTGGCGGCGCTGGTGTCCATCGGGATCGGCTATCCCTGCTTCCGGCTCCGCGGACCGTTCTTCTCGCTCGCCACCATCGCGTTCCTCGAGGTGGTGCGGCTGCTCGCCATCCACTTCAACGGCCTCACCGGCGGCTCGGCCGGTCTGGTGGTGCCGCTGCAGATCGGCTGGCCGTGGATGATCTTCCGCGAGAAGATCAACTATCTCTACATCGCCTTCGGCCTGCTGCTGCTGTCGCTCGCCGTCAGCTACGCCATCCGCCACTCGCGGCTCGGCTATTCCCTCACCGCCGTGCGCGAGCGCGACAGTGCGGCCCAGGCGGCAGGCATCAACATCAACGGCGTCAAGCTCTGGGCCATCGCCGCCTCGGCGGCGCTCACGGCGACCGTCGGCACCTTCCACGCCATGTACATGACGTTCCTGGAGCCGGCGACGCTGTTCTCTCTCGCCACCGCCATCGAGATCGCCATGTTCGCCCTGATTGGCGGCCTCGGGACGGTGGCGGGGCCACTGCTCGGGACGGTGCTGGTGGTGCCGCTGGCGGAACTCGCGCGCGGCTGGCTCGGGGCCTCGGCCAACGGCCTGCACGGCTTCGTCTACGGCACCGTGCTGGTCATCATCACGCTCACCCTGCCCGGCGGCCTCGTCGGCACCTTCGGCCCCTTCGTCACCCGCCTCATCGACAGACTGCCGGGCGGCGGACGGACCCGCCCGGAGACGGTTGCGCCCGCGGTCAAGCTGGTCGGCGGCACGGTCGGCGAGCCGGTGCTGAAGGCGACAAACCTCGTGAAGCGCTTCGGCGGGCTGGTGGCCACCGACAACGTGTCCCTCACCCTCAAGCGCGGCGAAATTCTGGGCGTCATCGGCCCCAACGGCGCGGGCAAGACCACCGTCTTCGCCCAGCTCTCCGGCTTCCTCGCGCCCAATGCGGGCACGGTGGAACTCCTGGGACAAGACGGCAAATGGCACCAGCCGAAGACGCCCGATGCCTTCGCCCGCCTCGGCATCGGCCGCACGTTCCAGATCGTCCAGCCGTTCGGCAAGCTGACAGTGCTGGAGAACATCATGATCGGCGCCTTCCTGCGCCACCGTTCAGTGGACGACGCCCGCGCCGTGGCGCTGCGGGTGGCGCGCACCGTCGGCCTGTATGACGTGAAGGATGTGGAAGCCGGCACCCTGCCCATCGGCGGCCTGAAGCGGCTGGAGGTGGCGCGCACGCTGGCGACCGAGCCCACCGTCCTCCTCCTCGACGAGGTGATGGCCGGCCAGAGCCAGTCCGACACGCTGAAGATGGTGGAACTGGTGCGCGCCATCCGCGACAGCGGCGTTTCCGTCATCGCCATCGAGCACAACATGCAGGCCATCATGAGCCTGTCGGACCGCATCGTCGTCATCGACAGCGGCAAGGTGATCGCCGAGGGCGCGCCGGAAGCCGTCGTGCGCGAGCGCCGGGTGATCGAGGCCTATCTCGGAGAGGATTTCGTCCATGCTCAAGGTCTCTGACGTGACCGCCGGCTATGGCCGGACCGTCATCCTCCAGAACTTGTCGCTCCGCGTGGGAAGGGGCGAGGTCGTCACCATCATCGGCTCCAACGGCGCCGGCAAGACGACCCTGCTGCGCACCATTTCCGGCCTGGTGAAGCCCACCTCCGGGACCATCGAGTTCGACGGCAAGCGCATCGACCGCATGAGCCCGGATGAAATCGTCGGCTCCGGCCTCATCATGGTGCCGGAGGCGCGCCAGCTCTTCCCGGTGATGACCGTGCGCGACAACGTGCTGATGGGCGGCTACCACCCGAGCGTCCGCGCCGGGATGATGGAGCGTTTCGAGGAGGTGCTGGACATCTTCCCCCGCGTCCGCGAACGCCTCTCCCAGCTTGCCGGCTCCCTCTCCGGCGGCGAGCAGCAGATGGTGGCCATCGCCCGCGGGCTGATGGCGAAACCCAAACTGCTGATGCTGGACGAGCCTTCGCTGGGCCTCGCGCCCATCATCGTCGGGCAGATGTTCGATGTCATCGACCGCATCTGCAAGAGCGGCACCACGGTTCTCCTCGTGGAGCAGAAGGCGTTCCACGCGCTGAAGATCGCCGACCGCGCCTATGTGATCGAGAACGGCGCCATTGCCATCGAGAACACCGGCGTGGGCCTGCTCGCCGACCCGCACATCAAGACCGCCTATCTCGGCATCTGAGACCGGACCTTTGCCCATGACCGCCCCGACATCCCGCGAGATTTCCGGCCTCACCAAGGTCTACGGCATCCTCGCGGACCCCATCCATCACGTGAAGACGCCGCAGATGCTCAACGCGCTCATGGCGCGCGAGGGCCGCGACGGCGTGATGGTGCCCTTCCATGTCTCCTCCGACGAGCTGCCGCGCCTCGTGGACGGCCTCAAAGCCATGAAGAGCCTTGGCGGCTTCGTGGTCACGGTGCCGCACAAGACCGCCATCGTGGACCTTCTGGACGTGGTCTCCGACAGCGCCCGCCGCATCGGCGCCTGCAACGTGGTGCGCCGGGAAGAGGACGGGCGGCTGATCGGTGACATGCTGGACGGCAAGGGCTTCGTCGGCGGGCTGATTGCGGCCGGCATCGATCCCAAGGGCAAGAGCGTCTATCTCGCGGGAGCGGGCGGGGCGGCCAACGCCATCGCCTTCGCTTTCGTGGAGGCCGGTGTTGCCCGCCTCACCATCGCCAATCGCACGCGGGCCAAGGCGGAAGACCTCGCCGCCCGCCTCGCCGACGCCTTCCCGGGCGCGCCGGTTCAGATCGGCACGTCCGACCCCTCCGGCCACGATATCGTCGCCAATGCCACCTCGCTGGGACTGAAAGAGGGCGATGCCCTGCCCCTCGATGCATCGCGGCTGACGAGCGACCAGATCGTCGCCGAGGTCATCATGCAGCCGGAGGAGACCGCCATCCTTGCGGCGGCGAAGGCCAAGGGCTGCCGCACCCATCCGGGCAAGCCCATGCTGGTCTGCCAGCTCGATCTGATGGCCGACTTCCTCGGCATGCGTTCCCTCGGAGCCGCCTCGTGACCGGCGCGCTGGCGGGCCGCTGCGCCCTCATCACCGGCGGCGCCTCGGGCATCGGCCTTGCCGTGGCGCGGGCCTTCCGGGCGGAGGGCGCCTCCCTCGTATTGCTCGACCTCGATCCCGCCGCCGCGCGCATCGCGGAAGAGCTGGGCGAGACCCTTGCCGTCAAGGGCTCGGTGACGCGCAAAGCCGACATCGTAGCCGCCTTCGATGCGGCCGAGGCGCGGTTCGGGCCGGTGGACATCTGCCTCGCCAATGCCGGCGTCTCGCAGAACGCCCCCACCCTCTCGGTGAGCGAGGAGGAGTGGGAGCGCGTCATCTCCATCAACCTCACCGGCGTGTTCCTCACCGCGCAGGAAGCCGGCCGGCGGATGATCGCGCAGGGTGGCGGCTCGCTGCTGCTCATGGCCTCCATGTACGGCATCGTCGCCGCGCCGGAGCGGATCGGCTACTGCGCCTCCAAGGCCGGCGTCGCCATGATGGCCAAGGCGCTGTCGTGCGAATGGGCGCGCGAGGGCGTGCGGGTGAATGCCCTCGCCCCCGGCTATGTGCGCACACCCTTCCTCGACGACCTCGCCGAACGCGGCCGCCTCGACCTCAACAGGCTCCGGGCCCGCACGCCCATGGGCCGGCTGATCGAGACCGAGGAGGTGGCGCGCATGGCCGTCTTCCTGGCGTCCGATCAAGCGAGCGCCGTGACCGGCCAGATCATGGCCGTGGACGGCGGCTGGACCGCCTACGGCTACCTGTGAACACCGCCTGCGGCAGGTGCCGCAGGCCTGTCGAACACAGCTTCCGGCGGGTGCCGGAGGCACGGACATGAAACGTTTTAATTGACGGTCCCGACGCCACTCCGAGCGCAGGAGGACGCCGCGGCACGGAGACAAGAGATGCCCGAGACCATTGCCCTTCATCCCGCCGCGCCCTGGGTCGAACTGAAGACCACCGAGGCCGACTGGGCCGCCGCCGACCCGGCCCTGCTCAAGGAGCTTCTGGCGCAGATGGCGCTCATCCGCGCCTTCGAGGAGAAGGTGCTTGAGCTGGCCGGCGAAGGCCTCGTGCACGGCCCCGCCCATTCCTCCATCGGGCAGGAGGGCGGCGCGGCTGGCTCCATCGTGGGCCTGCGCCCCACCGATCAGGTCAACGGCTCCCATCGCGGCCATCATCAGTTCCTCGCCAAAGCCCTCGCCTATGTGGCGCCGGGCCTCGACCCCACCGCGCCGCTGAGCGATGACACCCACGCCCTGCTCCACCGCTCGCTCGCCGAAATCCTGGGCCTCGAACCCGGCTTCGGCCACGGGCGCGGCGGCTCCATGCACCTGCGCTGGGGTGAGGCGGGCGCCATCGGCACCAATGCCATCGTCGGCGGCGGTGTGCCTCTGGCGGCGGGCGCCGCCTTCGCCCACAAGCGCGCGGGCACGGGGGATGTGGCCATCTCCTATTTCGGCGACGGCGCGGTGAACATCGGCGCGGTGCTGGAGACCATGAATCTCGCCGCCGCGTGGGACCTGCCGCTGCTCTTCTTCATCGAGAACAACGGCTATGCGGTGGCCACCACCGTGGAGGAGGCGACCCGCGAGACGCGCCTCTCGGGCCGCGGCACCGGCTTCGGCATCCCCTCCTGGAAGGTGGATGGCATGGACCCGCTGGCGGTCCATCTCGCCACACAGGAAGCTTTGAAGATCATGCGCGCGGGCCAGGGCCCGGCCGTGATCGAGGCGGACGTCTACCGCTATTTCCACCAGAACGGCGCCCTGCCCGGCTCCGCCTTCGGCTATCGCACCAAGGAGGAAGAGGCCTCCTGGCGCGCCCGCGATCCCATCAAGCGCACCGGCGCTGCGCTGGTGGCGCGTGGCGACCTCACACAGGATGATCTCGACGCCCTCACCGAGCGCGCCGAGGCCGCCATGGCGGATGCGGCAGCAAAGCTCGTGGAGACCGTGGGCAACAAGCGCCGGGTGATTCCCAGCATGTGGCCCAACGTGTCCTTCGTGGACGAAGGCATCCGCGGCGATCTCTCCGAGCTTTCGGGCAAGCGCGGCGAGGAGGAGGCGACCTATCGCGGCCGCCTCGCCGAGCGCAAGTTCGTGGACGCCATCGCCGACGTGCTCCACCGCCGCTTCGAGACGGACGAGCGCTTCGTCATCATGGGCGAAGACATCCACAAGCTGAAGGGCGGCACCAACGGCGCCACGCGCGGCCTCGCCGCCGCCTTCCCCGACCGCTGCCTCGGCACCCCCATCTCGGAAGGCGCGTTCGCGGGCCTCGCCGGCGGCATCGCCATGGACGGGCGCTACCGGCCCATCATCGAGTTCATGTATCCCGACTTCATGTGGGTCGCCGCCGACCCGGTGTTCAACCAGATCGGCAAGGCGCGGCACATGTTCGGGGCGGATGTTCCGGTGCCCCTCGTACTGCGGACAAAGATCGCCATGGGCACGGGCTACGGCTCCCAGCACTCGCTGGACCCGGCGGGCGTGTTCGCCACCTCCCCCGGCTGGCGCATCGTCGCGCCCTTGACCCCGTTCGACTACGTGGGCCTGATGAATGCGGCGCTGGCCTGCGAGGACCCGGTGCTCGTCATCGAGCATGTGGACCTCTACCAGACCTCGGGTGCCATCCCGGACGGCGACCTCGACTACATCATCCCCTTCGGCAAGGCGAAGGTGGTGCGGCCAGGGCGGGAGCTCACGATCCTCACCTATTCCGCCATGGTCCATCGCAGCCGCGAGGCGGTGGAGGAGCTGGGGCTCGATGCCGAGATCATCGACCTCAGGTCCCTCGACCGCGCCGGGCTCGACTGGGACACCATCGGCGAGAGCATCCGCAAGACCAACAACGTGCTCATCGTGGAGCAGGGCTCCCTCTCCACCTCCTATGGCGGCTTCCTCGCCGACGAGATCCAGCGCCGCTATCTCGACTGGCTGGACCAGCCGATCCAGCGCGTGACCGGCAAGATCGCCTCGCCCACCATCTCCAAGGTGCTGGAGCGCGCCGCCTTCGCCGGCAAGGAAGAAGTGATGGCGGGCCTTGCCGTCACCATGGCCGCGAAAGGCACGCCCCTGCCGGGAATGCCCGGCGCCGCCCTCTAGTCCCATTCGGATCGAAGACGATGGACAGTTTCGATTACATCGTGGTGGGCGGCGGCACAGCCGGATGCATCCTCGCTAACCGGCTCTCCGAAGATCCGGGGCTGCGCGTGCTGCTGCTGGAGGCCGGCGGCACGGACAAGGGCTTCTGGGTGCCCATCCCGGCCGGCTTCTCCAAGCTCCTGTCGGGCAGCGCATTCAACTGGCGCTTCAACACCGAGCCCGAGCCCAACACCTATGACCGCCCCATCGTGGTGCCCCGCGGCAAGGGGCTCGGCGGCTCGACGCTTATCAACGGCATGATCTTCGTGCGCGGGCAGAAGCAGGATTTCGACGGCTGGGCCCAGCGCGGCGCCACCGGCTGGGGCTATGATGACGTCCTGCCCTATTTCAAGAAGTTCGAGCGCTTCGACGAGCCGGACGCGGACCCGACCGTGCGCGGCACGGACGGCCCCATCAGCATCGTGCGCGTGGGCGAGCGGCCGGTGCTCTCCGAGGCCTTTCTCTCGGCGGCCGAAGAGGCAGGGTTCCCCCGCAATCCCGACTACAACGGGAAGGACCAGGAAGGCTTCGGCTATTATCAGGTGAACCAGCGCGGCGGGCGGCGCTGGACCGTGGTGGACGGCTATCTGCGCCCTGCCCTCTCCCGCCCCAACCTCAAGGTCATCACCCACGCGCAGGCGCTGCGGCTGGTGCTCGACGGGCGGCGTGTGACGGGCGTGGTGTTCCGGCGGGATGGGAAGGAAGAGACCGCCACCGCCTCCGGCGAGGTACTTCTCACCGCCGGCGCGGTGCAGTCCCCCCATCTGATGGAACTCTCCGGCATCGGCCATCCGGAGGTGCTGAAGGCGGCGGGCATTCCTGTCGTTCATGCCCTGCCCGGCGTCGGCAACAATTATCAGGACCATTTCGCCACCCGCATGAACTGGCGGGTGAAGGAGCCCATCACCCTCAACGAGCAGACGCGCGGCATCGCCCTGGCCAAGGCAGTGGCGCAGTATTTTCTCACCCGCAAGGGCATCCTCACGCTGGGCACGGGCCTCGCCCATGGCTTCGTGAAGACGCGGCCGGGCCTCGCCGGGCCGGATGTGCAGTACTTCTTCATGCACGCGAGCTACGCCAACGCCGCCGATCGCACGCTGGATCATCTGCCGGGCATGACCATCGGCGTCACCCAGTTGCGGCCCCACTCGGTGGGCTCGATCCATGCGAAGAGCGCGGACCCGCTGACGCCGCCAGCCATCCGGCCGAACTTCCTCGCCGTGGAGGAGGATCGCGCCTGTCTTGCCGCCGGCATGAAGATCGCGCGGCAGATCGTCGATCAGCCGGCCATGGACCCCTACCGTGCCTTCGAGATGAACCCGGGGCCGGACTGCCGGAGCGACGACGACTTCGTGGAGTTCGCCCGCCGCACGGGACAGACCATCTATCACCCGGTCGGCACCTGCAGCATGGGCACCGGGCCTCAGGCCGTGGTGGACCCGCACCTGCGCGTCATCGGCCTCGATGGCCTGCGCGTGGTGGATGCCTCGGTGATGCCGACGCTGGTCTCGGCCAACACGGCCGCGGCGGTGATGATGGTGGCGGAGAAGGCGGCAGACCTCATCAAGGCGGACAGCCGGGGCTGAGCGGCGCCGCGCTTCGGCGCCGCGCTCGGCCCCAGTCCGGAGCCGTCATCCCCCGGCTCGTCCGGGGGATCCACTCCGGGGCCATTCCGCTTTCCGCCATCCGGGCCCCCTCCAGCCGAGGGGTGGATCGCCCGCACAAGGCGGGCGATGACGGGAGGGATTAGCGGCGCGGGCGTCCTGCGTTGCCTTCGCTCAGGCGCCGCGCGGGCTATGGGAAGCCCAGTCCCAAACGCCAAAAGCCGGCACGGGGATTTCCCCGGCCGGCGCCGAACGCCCTGTCCGCGATCCCGAAGGATCAGCGGCGGCGGAAATTCTGCTGGCGGCGTGCGCCGGGCGGCGGGGCGTTGCCCTCGGCCTTGTGGCGGAAGTTGATCCGGCCGCGATCGAGATCGTAGGGGGACATCTCCACCACCACGCGGTCGCCCTCGATGGTGCGGATGCGGTTCTTCTTCATCTTGCCGGCCGCATAGGCCAGAATCTGGTGGTCGTTGTCGAGACGCACCCGGAAATTGCCGTCCGGGAGCACTTCCGTCACAGTCCCCTCGAACTCCAGCAGTTCTTCCTTCGCCATATAGTCGTCTCCAGCGGTCCCGCGGTGCGGGACGAATTTGGCGGGCTTATCTCACAAAATCGCCCGATTTCCCATAGGTGGGTCACGCGGGGCCGGGAAAAAGGCCCGGCGTGACCTGTTCAACGCAGTGTGACGGGAGCGCCGATGCTCAGCGCACCGGCCGCTTGGTGCCGGCCGGACGGCTGGCGGGACGCTCGCCCCGGTTGGACACGGCCTTCATGAAGCCGAGGCCGCCGAGATCGGCACCGGGACGCGCGCCGCGATCGCCGCCGCGCTCACCCGAGCGCTCGCCCCGAGGGGGACGGGCCTCGCCACGGTGCTCACCGCTGCGCTCACCGCCGCGGTTCTGGCCGTCACGACGGCCTGCGCCGTTGCCGGCGCCCTGGGCATTGCGATGTCCCTCGGGGGCGCGCTCGGCACGCGGCTGGGCGGCACGGGCCGGACGACCCTCGCCGGCCGGGCGCTCGCCACGCGGCTCACGCTGCTCGCGGCCCTCGGCGCGCTGGCCCTGGCCACGTCCGCCTTCGGGACGCGGACCACGGGAGCGCTGCGGGCCACGCTGGCCGGGACGGCCGCCGCGACCACCGATGAAATCGTTGCGCTCGGCGGTCTCGTCGCGCTCCTCCAGCTCGATCGGCGGCGCGTCCGGAATGGCGAAGCGCATGCCTGCGCCGCGACGGTCCGTGGCCGGGATCTGCAGCTTGATGAGCCGCTCGATGGACTTGAGATACGCCCTCTCCTCGTGATCGCAGAAGGAGATAGCGATGCCCTCGCGGCCGGCGCGCGCGGTGCGGCCGATGCGGTGCACGTAGCTCTCGGGCACGTTGGGCAGGTCGTAATTGATCACGTGGCTGACGCCCGTCACGTCGATGCCGCGCGCGGCGATATCGGTGGCGATCAGGGTGCGGATCTTGCCCTCGCGGAAGGCCAGGAGCACGCGGTCGCGCTGGTTCTGCGACTTGTTGCCGTGGATCGCCTCGGCGGCGATGCCGCACTTGGCGAGCACGCGCACCACCTTGTCCGCGCCGTGTTTGGTGCGGGCGAAGACAAGCGCGCGGTCGATCTCCTCGGTGGAGAGGACCTCGGCGAGGAGCTGGCCCTTGTTGGGCTTGTCCACGTGAATGACGCGCTGCTCCACCCGGTCGGCGGTCTTGGCCACCGGGGTGACGGCGACGCGGACCGGATCATGCAGCATGCCGCCCGCCAGCTCGGCGATGGCCGGCGGCATGGTGGCGGAGAAGAACAGGGAGTGCCGCTTGTGCGGCAGACGGCGCACCACCGCGCGGATGGCATGGACGAAGCCCATGTCCAGCATCTGGTCGGCCTCGTCGAGGACGAACATCTCCACCTGGTCGAGCTTCACCGCGTGGTTTTCCACGAGGTCCATGAGCCGGCCGGGGGTGGCGACGAGCACGTCCACGCCGCGGGCAAGCGCCCGGATCTGCCGGCCCATGGGCACGCCGCCGATGGCGAGCGTGACCGAGATGCGGGCATGGCGGCCGAACTTCTCGAAATTGTCCACGATCTGGCCGGACAATTCGCGGGTGGGCGACAGCACCAGGGCACGCACGGACTTGGGGTCCGGACGGCGGGGATGGCGCACGAGGCGATCGAGGATGGGAAGGGCGAAGGCAGCGGTCTTGCCGGTGCCGGTCTGGGCGATGCCGATCAGGTCGCGGCCGTTGAGGACCTGCGGGATGGCTTCAGCCTGGATGGGGGTGGGAGTGACGTGATTCGCTTCGGTGAGGGCGCGAACGATGGGCTCGGCAAGGCCGAGGCTCGAAAAAGAGGTCAAGCTCTGACTTTCATATGCGAGCGGCACCGGCGCAGCCTTTTGGGCGCGGCGCGGCTCGCGGGATTTCGACATCCCGCGTGGCCAGGGGTGTCCAAGGGCAAAAGATGTGATCGGGCAAAGCCGCTTGCGATGCCTCACAGACGAAACGCCCAGTCACGGCGTCGTCCAGATCGAAGCTCCAGCGGTCTCCGCTACGCGGCCCGAGCGCGCTAAGGGGAGGAAACCAACTGCCTCCATCGGCGCGATGCACCGCATATGGACGAGACCCGTGACGATTTCAAGGCGAATGGTTGGGCAGGCGGAGCTTTACGCCCTCCGAATGCGTCGCGTGGCGCCATTTCGCCCGAATGTGCGTCCAGTAGAACACGCTGAAGCAGTCGCCTGGGGTGGCGCGCGGCAGGGCCTTGCGCCCGGAGGCCGCGGCGCCGATCCTCGCGGCAGGAGGAGACATGTTCGATTTTTCCGCCATCGTCGCCGCGACCACCGCCTTCGTCGAGCAGCACCACTATCTCGCGCCGGCCGTTGTGTTCGGGCTCGCCTTCGGGGAATCGCTGGCGCTGATCTCCTTCTTCATTCCCGCCACCGTCCTGCTCTTGGCCATCGGCGCCCTGATCGAGGCGGCGGGGCTGCACTTCTTCCCCATCTGGCTCGCCGCCGCAGCCGGTGCCGCGCTGGGCGATGCCGTCTCCTACTGGCTCGGCTTCCATTACAAGGAGCGCGCGAAGGGCTTCTGGCCGCTGTCGCGCCGGCCGGACCTCGTGGCCCGCGCGGAGGACTTCTTCCAGCGCTTCGGCGTGTGGGGCGTCGCCATCGGCCGCTTCTTCGGGCCGCTGCGCGCGGTGGTGCCGCTGATCGCCGGCGTGCTCGCCATGCGCCAGAGCCACTTCCAGGTGGCGAACGTGACGAGCGCGGGCATCTGGGCCTTCGCCATGCTGGCGCCCGGCGCGGCCGCGCTGAAGCTCATGGGCTTCTGACGGCGTCGCGCCCCTGCGCGGCGTGATGCCGCACTGCAGCAAAGGCCAGCGGGGCGGCAGACGTTTGGCGGTATCCTGAGCCGCGCCGCGGCGGGTCCTGACCTTTCGGAACGGCCCAGCCTATTGTCTCGCCGCAGCATCCTGTATATCGATGGACATATCACAGGCCCATTGCCGAGGTGCCATTGCCATGTCCGGATTTCCTGCCTCGTTCCTTGCCTCGTTTCCTGCCTCCCGCCGCCTGGTTCTCGGTCTCGTGGTCTCGGCCTTTGCCGCCGCGCCGCTCCCCGCAGCCGCGCAGGAGACCGTGACGGTGTTTGCCGCCGCGAGCCTGACCAACGCCTTGCAGGACATCGCCAAGGCCTATGAGGCGAAGGGCAGCAAGGACGCCATCAAGTTCTCCTTCGCAGCCTCCTCGGCGCTGGCCAAGCAGATGGAGGCCGGCGCGCCCGCCAACATCTTCGCCTCCGCCGACCTGAAGTGGATGGACTATACCGACGGCAAGGGCCTGACCCTGCCCGCCACCCGCGTGAAGCTGCTCGGCAACGAGCTGGTGCTGGTTGCCCCCGCCGACAAGGCGAAGCCGGTGACCATCTCCAAGAGCCTCGACGTGGACGCCCTGCTCGGTCCCAACGGCCGCATCGCCACCGGCCTCACCGACAGTGTGCCGGTGGGCGTCTATGCCAAGCAGGCCTTCACCAATCTCGGCCTGTGGGACAAGATCGGCCCCCGGATCGTCGGTTCGGAGAGCGTCCGCGCGGCGCTGGCGCTGGTGGAGCGCGGCGAGGTGCCTTACGGCGTCGTCTACGCCACCGACGCCGCCATCGCCAAGAACGTGAAGATCGTCGCCACCTTCCCAGCCGACAGCTATCCGCCCGTCGATTACCCCTTCGCCCTCGTGAAGGGCCAGGACACCCCCGCCGCCAAGGCCTTCTTCGCCTTCGTCCAGAGCCCCGAGGCCAAGGACATCTTCAAGAAGTACGGCTTCGCGGTGAACTGAGCCGCTGCGCGCCGGGGGGCGCGAGGCGGAACGGGAATTGCTTATTGGGGGCAAAAGGCCGAGCCTGTTTCACGGGCGATGCGCGGCCTTTTCGCAGGCGGATATATTCGAGATGTTGCTCACTCCCGAAGAATGGACGGCCGTGCGGCTGAGCCTCATCGTGGCCTTCTGGGCCACCCTGTGGAGCCTGCCGCCGGCCATTCTCATTGGCTGGGTGCTCGCCCGCTTCGAGTTTCCCGGAAAAGGCATCTTCGACGGCATCGTCCACCTGCCCCTCGTGCTGCCCAAGGTGGTGGTGGGCTATCTGCTGCTCATCGTCCTCGGCAACCGCGGCTATCTCGGCCAGTATCTCAACGAGTGGTTCGGCATCTCGCTGATCTTCTCCACCGCGGGCGCCACCTTGGCCGCGGCCGTAGTGAGCTTCCCGCTCACGGTCAACGCCATCCGCCTTGCCATCGGCGGCATCGACAGGGGTATCGAGACGGCAGCGCGCACGCTGGGGGCCAGCAGGCTCGACGCCTTCTTCACCGTGACACTGCCGCTGATGATGCCCGGGGTGCTTTCCGGCTGCCTCATCTCGCTCGCCTCCGCGCTGGGCGAGTTCGGCGCCACCATCACCTTCGTCTCCAATGTGGAAGGCCAGACGCGGACCATCCCGCTCGCCATCTACAGCGCCACCCACATGCCCGACGGCGACGCCATGGCGCTGCGCCTCACGGTGGTGTCAGTGATCCTCGCCCTCGGCTCCCTCATGCTGGCGGAGATGGCGGACAAGCGCATCCGCGTGGCGCTGGGCCAGATATGATCGAGATTGAAGTCTCCCTCGCACGCTCCACCGGCTTCCACCTGAAGGCGGACCTCAGGGCGCCCGAGACCGGCGTGACCGCCCTGTTCGGCCGTTCCGGCTGCGGGAAGACCACGGTGATCCAGCTGGTCGCCGGCTCGCTGACGCCGGACAGTGGGCACATCCGCGTCGGCGACACGGTGTTCTTCGACAAGCAGGCGGGCATCAACCTGCCCATGGAGCAGCGCGCGGTCGGCTACGTCTTCCAGGACGCGCGGCTGTTCCCGCACATGACCATCGAGAACAACCTGCGCTACGGCGAGCGCCGCACCAAGCGGCCGCGCACCATCAAGTTCGATGCCGTGGTGGAGATGCTGGGCGTCGGCCACCTCTTGCAGCGCCGCCCGCACACGCTTTCCGGCGGCGAGAAGCAGCGCATCGCCATCGGCCGCGCGCTCCTGTCCCAGCCGCGCCTCCTCCTGATGGACGAACCCCTCGCCTCCCTGGACGAGATGCGCAAGGGCGAAATCCTGCCTTATCTCGAGCGGCTGCGCGACGAGCTGAACCTGCCCATCCTCTATGTCAGCCACTCCATCGAGGAGGTACTGCGCCTCGCCGATGCGGTCGCCGCGCTGTCGGAGGGCAAGGTCATCGCCTGCGGCCCCCTCGCCGACGTCCTGTCGCGGCCCGAGCTGCTGCCGGTGATCGGCCGTTTCGATATCGGCACCATCCTCGACTGCACGGTGACGGCGCACGACCCGGACCTCGGCCTCTCCACCGTCTCGTTCGTGGACGGGGAATTGCGCGTGCCGCTGGTGGGCCGTCCGGTGGGCGCTCCGGCGCGGGCGCGCATCCGCTCGCGCGACGTATCGCTGTCCCTGTCGCGGCCCATGGACGTGTCGGTGACCAACCGGATTTCCGGCACCATCGCGGCCATCACGCGGGCGGAAGGTCCGTTCTCCGAGGTGGAGCTGGCGCTTTCCGCCGGCCGCCTCAGCTCGCTGGTGACGCAGGAAAGCGTGCTGCGCCTTGGCCTTGAGCCGGGCATGCAGGTGTGGGCGATGATCAAGGCGGTGACGGTGGACAGCCGGCCGATGGGCTTCCATTCGCCCGGCGCGGAGATCAGCCCGCCTGCTTCGCGGCCGGCGCGGCCAACGGCGAATCCGCCTCAGGATCCCCCGGCTCTGCGTGTGATTTCGGGTGGTAATCCGCCGCAAGGGCGGACGTAAGCTCGTCCAGCGCCCCGCTGGTGGCCTTGGCCGCCTGCCGCTCCATGGCGCGGTAGAGCGCGATCACCCGTTCACCGAACGCCGTCACCTCGGTGCCTGCGCCGCGCCGGCCGGGGAAGGTGACGATCACGCGCTGCTCGAACATGCGGTCCAGCTCGTCCACCAGCAGCCAGGCGCGGCGATAGCTCATGCCGATGGCCTTGGCGGCGGCGAGGATGGAGCGGTGTTCGCGGATCGCCTCCAGAAGCTTGATCTTGCCCGGCCCGAGGCGCCGGCCGTCGGCGAAGTCCACGCGCAGGAAGAGGCGGGTGCCGTCCCGGCCCTGCCCGTCCTTGGTGCGGCTGTCCTTGCTGCGGCCACTGCCGCCCGTTCCGCCGCTCATGATGCTTCTCCTCGGATGCCGCCCGGCGCACCGCCTGTCCCGGGAGCCCGGAACAGCGCAGTCAGCATACCGGAAGCCGGCGACCTCGGAAACGCCGGAGGGCGACGGAAGCGCTCCGAAGATCAGGCGCGGGAGGAGGCTCAGGCGCGGGACACTTGGCCACCGGCCGAGTGGCCGGCGCTCTGACGGCGCGGGGCGGCCGAAAGGCGGCCGTTGACGATGGCCGACAGGCCGAGGATGACCACCACCGTCGCCACATAGGCGATCACCTGCATGCCCGTGGGCTCGGCGCGGTAACCGATCAGCGTGCGCAGCACGCGGCCCAGCGCGCTATCGTCAGCCAGCAGCCAGCTCGAATTCCACACCGGCTCGGCCAGCGACTGGATGAAGCCGGAATCCTGCAGGATGCCAACCACCTGCGCGGCAAGGCCGGCGGCCAGCAGCGTGATGAGGACGGACGTGACCTTGAACAGGTGCTTGAGCGGGATCGCCACAAGGCCGCGATAGAGCAGCAGCGACAGGGCCGCGCCGCCGGCGAGGCCCGCAAGGCCGCCGAGCACGACCTGGCCCGTCGAGTCGGCACCGGTGCTGGCGATGCCATAGAGGAAGAGCACAATCTCGACACCCTCGCGCAGCACGGCCATGCCGACGACGATGGCCAGCGCGGCGAGGGGCTTGCGCCCCTCCTTCACGTCGCGGCCGACTTCCCGCATCTCCATGACCATGTGCTTGCCGTGGCTCGCCATCCAGACGACCGTCCACACCAACATGACCACCGCGACGGAAAGGATGGCGGCGTTCAGGATGTCCTGGCCAGAGCCATCGAACGTGGAAGCGATGGTGTCGGCGAAGAGCGCGAGCACGCCCGAGCCGGCGATCCCACCCAGAATGCCGAGGCTGATCCAGAGGCCGCGATGGCGGATGCCCTCTGAGGCGGCGAGCACCACGCCGGTGACAATACCGGCCTCGAGGACTTCCCGGAAAACGATCAGAAGCGCGGCAATCATCGCGACCTGTCCTTCTGTCCCCGACGGCCGCTGCCGGCACGCACGAGCGGGCACAAACGCTGCCCCCAGGGCCATCGCCCCGGGGGCGATCAAGGCCGGCGGGACGAAAACCAGTTGAATATGACGAAATCCTATCACCCGGGCGCGGCCCCTGTCACGGCAACGGCCGAGGTTTGGAATTGTTCAAATGAAAACCTACGCGGCCATCCGGCGACCGTTCAGACTATAGTTGGAGGGCGGCTGCACCCGGCCGCGATCGGCGCGTGTTCAGCGTTTGCAGCGGGGCGCGACGAAACGGCCCAGCGCGACGCGGATACAGGTGACGTTACGTCTTCTACTAAGGAGTGCGTCGCTTTGACTTGGGGGCGGCAAGTCGATGTCCCGCACTCTGGACATGGAACAATTCCATTATTTTCCCAAGCGCTTGCCCGTCACCAGCCCGGCTCATACTCTCCGCGGCGACGGGGCAAAGGCCCCGGTTCCGGTTGTCCCTGCCCCGGTTGTCCGGGCGCCGGTTCCTGTTTTCGAATTTCAAGGAGAGAAGGTCGATGCGCGCGCATTTTCTCGGCGCAGTCATCGCGTCAGTCGCAGCCTTCGCGAGCCCCGTGCTCGCGGATGCGCCGAAGCCGCGTGACGTGATCGTCCATTATGCCGACCTCGCCGAGGTGTCCTACGGGACGTCCGCCGCCACCGCCAAGGACATGCAGAAGGCCATCGACGCCTTCCTCGCCGCTCCCAGCGCCGAAACCCTCGGCAAGGCGCGCGATGCCTGGAAGGCGGCCCGCGTCTATTACCAGCAGACCGAAGCCTTCCGCTTCGGCAACAAGATCATCGACGAGTGGGAAGGCAATGTGAACGCCTGGCCGCTGGACGAGGGTCTCATCGATTACGTGGACAAGAAAAGCTACGGCGAGAAGTCGGACGAGAACCCGCTCTACACCGCCAACGTGATCGCCTCGAAGTCCATCCGCATCGGCAAGAAGACGGTGGACGTCACCAAGATCACGCCCAAGCTGCTGCATGAGCTGAACTCGGCTGGCGGCGTCGAGGCGAACGTGGGCTCCGGCTGGCACGCCATCGAGTTCCTGCTGTGGGGCCAGAACCTCCACAACGCGACGCCCAGCCAGGGCCAGCGCCCCTACACCGACTATGACTTGAAGAACTGCACCAACGGCAATTGCGACCGCCGCGGCGAATATCTCAAGGTCGCCACTCAGACGCTGGTCGCCGATCTCGACGAGATGACCGCCAACTGGGGTGCCAAGGGCAAGGCCCGCGCCGCGCTCGTCAAGAAGAACGACAAGGCCGGCCTCGCCACCATCTTCACCGGCCTCGGCTCCCTCTCCTATGGCGAACTCGCCGGCGAGCGCATGAAGCTCGGCCTCATCCTCCACGATCCGGAAGAGGCCCACGACTGCTTCTCCAACAACACCCAGAACGCGCACTATTACGACGAAGTGGGCATCCGCAACGTCTACTACGGCTCCTACGTGAAGCCGGACGGTTCCAAGGTCACCGGCCCCTCGGTCGCCGACCTCATTCGCGCCACCGACCCGAAGATCGCCGACGAGATCGATGCCAAGTCCGATGCCGCTTTGGCCGCCCTCAAGGCCCTGAAGGACGTGGCGGATTCCGGCGAGATCACCTACGACAAGATGCTGGAAGAGGGGAACACCAAGGGCGCCAAGCTGATCCAGGACGGCGTCGACGCCCTGGTGGCCCAGGCCCACGCCATCGAGCGCGGCGTCGCGGTTCTCAAGATCCAGATCAAGGTGGAAGGCTCCAAGAGCCTCGATGATCCGAAGAACGCGAAGAAGAAGTGAGACGATGACGATGGAACGGACGCGATGATTTCGCGTCGGGCGCTCCTTGCGGTCGCAGCGGCTGCGGGGGCGGCGGGGTTCGCCCCCTCCGCCCTCGGCCGCGTACCGGCCTCCGTGGATACGCTGCCGAAGACGGCGCCGGTGCGCCGGCTCGCCCTTTCGGCGGCGGAAATGGAAATGCCGCTGCTCGGGCCGGGCAAGCCGGTGACCAAGGGCTTCTGCGCCTATAACGGCACGCCCTTCCTCACCCTGCGCGCGCCGGTGGGCACCCGCCTGATGGTGGATTTCGAGAACCGCCTGCCGGACCTCACCACCGTCCACTGGCACGGCGTGCGCGTGCCCTATCTCTCGGATGGCGTCTCGCCCATCACCCAGGCACCGATCCCGGCGGGCAGCACATTCACCTACAACGTGCCCCTGCCCGATCCGGGCTTCTATTTCTTCCATCCCCATTGCGACGAGACGGGCCAGGTGGGCCGTGGCCTCGTCGGGCTGCTCGTGGTGGACGATCCGGCCGAGGCGAAGCTCGGCTTCGATGCCGAGCACTTCATCGTGGTGAAGGACTGGCGGCTCGACGAGAAGGACGGCCGCTGGCTGGAGATGTTCACCGACGAAGGCGCCTCCACCGCCGGCACCTTCGGCACGGTGCGCGCCACCAACGGCTCCATCGTGCCGCCCCGCGTCGAGGCGCCGGCCTATGGCGACGTGCGGCTGCGCGTGATCGTCGCCGATTCCACCCGCACCATCGATTTCGGCTGCGAGACGGAAGACGCGGCCATCATCGCCATCGACGGACAGGCCCTGACGCCCCTCCCCTTCTCCAAGCTGCCGAACGAGATCTGGCGCATGGGACCGGCCATGCGCATCGACGTGCATGTGCGCATGCCCGGCCCCGGCGAGGAGGTGAAGGTCTACGACTACCGCACCGCCGAACCCTATCTGCTCACCACGCTGGTGGGCGTGGACAAGGGCCGAAAGAAGACCGCCTTCCGCCCCAAGGCGCTGCCCGCCGCGAAGGTACCCCTGCCGGACGTGAAGCGCGCGAGCCGCATCGATTATCTCGTGCAGACCGCCGCCGGCCCCATCGTGAGCGGCGATCCCCTCCCGCCGGACGATCCGCTGGCCAAGGCGCTCATCGCCTCCGCCTGCGTCGGCAGCAAGACCTTCTGGGCCATCAACCGCAATTCCTGGGGCGCCGGCGCGGACCTCCGCCTACCGCCGCCGCTGGCGACGCTGAAGGACGGGTCGAGCTACATCGTCTCCATCACCAACGTCACCAAGCACGTCCACCCCATGCACCTGCACGGGCATGTGTTCCGTGTGCTGTCCTCCTCCAAGAAGAAGGACATCCCGCCCTATCTCGCCGATACGGTCATGACCGAGCCCAACGAGACGGTGGAGATCGCCTTCCGCGCCACCAGCGGCGACTGGGTGTTCCACTGCCACATCCTCGAGCACATGGATTCGGGGCTCATGGGCTGGATCAGGGTGGTGTGATGCGCGGGCGCCTCCTTCTCGTGCTGCTCGCTGCCCTCGCGATCACGCCCGCCGCTGCCGAGACTTTGGACAAGCTCGACCTCGCCATCGGCAAGGCCCTGTTCAAGCGCCCGTGGGTGCCCGCCCCCGCCTCGACCCGGGGCGACGATGGCCTCGGCCCGCTGTTCGATGCCCGCTCCTGCGCCACCTGCCACCCCGCCGATCGCCGCGCTCCCGCGCGTCTGGAGAACGGAACGGCGGAGCGCGGCTTCGTCTTGATGATCGGCCGGCCCGACGGCAGCGGCGATCCGGTCTACGGCCGGCGCTTCCAGATCGATGCGGTGCCGGGCATCCCGGGCGAAGGCGTCATCGGCGTCACCGATACGCCGCTGCCGGACGGCCGCATGGCCCGCAAGCCCCATCCCGAGGCGCTGGGCTATGGCCCGCTCGATCCCGCGAGCGGACTTTCCCTGCGCGTGGGACCCGACCTGAAGGGCCGCGGGGCGCTCGCCGCCGTGCCGGATGCCGCCATCCTCGCGGTGGAGCGGGAGCAGGCGAAGGGCACAGATGGCGTGAAGGGCATGGCGCGGCGCGTCACCCTCGCCGATGGCAGCACCGCCATCGGCCGCTTCGGCTGGAAGGCGTCGCAGCCGACCCTCGCCGGCCAGTCGGCGGAAGCCTTCTTCCTCGATCTCGGCCTCTCCAACCGCTTCCATCCCGAGCCGTGGGGCGACTGCACCCCCACCCAGACCGCCTGCCGGCAGGCCCTCCACGGCAATGCCAATGCCACCTCCGGGGATGCGGACGACGAATTGGAAATCGGCTCGGCGGTGCTCGACCGGGTGGTGGCCTATGTCGCCTCCCTCCCCCAGCCCGAGCCGGAAGACCTGCCCAGGGCCGAAGCGAAGCACGGCGCGGCGCTGTTCGCCTCCACCGGCTGCGCCCAGTGCCACCGGCCGTCCTTGCCCATGGCCGGCGGCGGCGCGGCACGCATGTATACGGACCTGCTGCTGCACGAGATGGGGCCGGACCTCGGCGACACCATGCCCGAGCCGGGCGTCGGCGCCTCGCAATGGCGCACCGCGCCGCTCGCCGGCCTCTCCGATGCGCTCGCCGCCAAGACCGGCCTGCTGCACGACGGCCGCGCGCGCACGGTGGAAGAGGCCATCGTCTGGCACGGCGGCGAGGCGGCGACGGCGCAGCGGCGCTTCGGCGCGCTCCCGCCCAAGGACAGGGCGGCGCTGGTGCGCTACGTTTCCAGCCTGTGATTTCCGCCGGCTGCGGCCGGCACCGACCTGATATTGCGGATCGACGTCATGATCGAAGCCATGCGCCTTTCTTCCTCCCGCCTCGCTGGCGCCGCCCTCGCCGCCACGCTCGCCCTTGGCGCCGTCCCGGCCGCCGCGGCCGATCCGAAGCTCGATCCCGTGCCGCTCATCGAGGGCTGGCTTTTGCCACGCTACGATGCGCTCGCCGCCGCCACCGCCGCGCAGGCGAAGGCCTGGGCCGCCTTCTGCCCCGCCCCCTCGGCTGCCGGCGTCGGGCCGCTGAAGGAGGCCTATGGCAAGGCGGCCGATGCGTGGAATGCGGTGGAGTTCGTCACCTTCGGCCCCATCACCTTGTCGCTCCGGGCCGACCGCATTTCCTTCTTCCCGGACCGGCGCAACGGCGTCACGCGCGGCCTGGCCGAGATCATCGCCGACAGCGATCCCGCCCGCCTCGCGCCGGAGCGCTTCATCCAGTCGAGCGCGGCGGTGCAGGGCCTGCCGGCGCTGGAGCGGCTGCTCTATGAAGAGGGCGCAGCCGATGCGCTCGTTTCCGGCCCCGAGGCCGCGCGGCGCTGCGCGCTGGGCACCGCCATCGCCAACAACCTCGCCACCATCACGGGGGAGATCCGCACGGCCTGGGGCGACAAGTCCACGGGGGTGCTGGGCGCCATCGTCTCCGGCAAGGGTGATCCGGCCTTGTTCCCGGACGTGGGCGCCCTGCCCGGCATGATCCTCACCGACCTCTCCGGCGCCTACCAGCGGGTGACCGACACCAAGCTCCTGCCCGTGCTCGGCGCCAGCCCTGCGGACGCCAAGCCGACGGTCGCCGACAGCTGGCGCTCCGGCCGCTCCGGCCGCGTCGCCGCCAACATGATCCACAGTGCCGACGCGCTCCTCGTCGCCGTGGGCACGCAGATGCCGAGCCGCCCGCAATTCGTGGTCAACAAGGCCGCCACCGCCGCCGATGCCGCCGCCGACAAGCTGCCCGCCGACATCGGCGCAGCCGCCGCCACCGCATCGGGGGCGCAGGGCATCCAGGCAACCATCAAGACCTTCAAGGCCGCGCAGCTCGCCGTCTACAAGCCCATCGCGTCCTATTTCGGCATCTCGCTGGGCTTCAACGCCCTCGATGGCGACTGAGGCGATGGCGTCTGACATGCGCGCGCGCCTCGACCACACGCCCTTCATCGGCCGGCGCGGCCTGCTTCTCGGCGGCGCCGCGCTCCTCGCCTCCGCCGCCTTGCCGGGTGGCCTGCGCGCCGCCGAGCTGGACGAAGGCTGGCTGGCAACGGCGGGCGTCGGCGAAGGCTTCGCCGCCATCGGCCTCGATCCCAGCTTCGCGCCGACCCCCGAGGCGCCCTCCGACGCTCGCCTGCACGGCATCGAGGCGAGCCCGGTGGGTCCGCTCGCCGTGGCGGTGGGGCGGCGGCCGGGGCGCATCGCCTTGGTGTTCGACCGGCGCAAGGGCGGCGTGGTCGCGAGTTTCGGTCCGGGCGAGGCCCGCGTCTTCTCCGGCCATGGCCGCTTCACAGCGGACGGAAGGCTGTTCCTGACCAACGAGATCGAGCGCCCGGCCGACGGCGTGCGCGCCATGGGCCGCGGCGTCGTCGCCGTGCGGGTGGTGGACGGCGGCTTCGCCATCCGTGACGAATGGGCGAGCGGCGGCGACGGCCCGCACGATCTGATGCGCTCGGGCGCCGCCCTCGTGATCGCCAATGGCGGCATCGAGCCCAACACGCCGGAGGCGCGCGACGCCGAGGTGACGGGCTCCGGCATCACCCTCGTGGACCCCGAGAGCGGCGCCGTGCGCGGCGAGGGCAAGCTCTCCGCCGATCTCGCCAGCCTGTCGCTCCGCCACCTCGCCCGCGACGGCGCCGGCGGCACGGTGGTGGCGGCGCAGGACCTGCTGAAGGACGGCGAGGCCCGCCCCCTGCTGTTCCGCATCGCCGCCGATGGCGCCCTCACGCCCTTTGATGCGCCGGACGCCGCCTGGCGGGCGCTGCGCGGCTACGTGGGGTCGGTGGCCTATGATCCCTCCGGCCGCTTCGTCGCCTGCGCCACCCCGCGCGGCAATCAGGTCGCCGTGTGGCAGGCGGACGGGCGCTATATCGGGGCGGTGCCGCTCACCGATGGCTGCGGCCTCGCGGCGGGAGCGGAAGCGGGCACATTCGTCGCGGCATCCGGCTATGGTGAGGTGATCGTGGTGAAGGCCGCGGCCGAGGGCGTCGCCATCACCGCGCGGCGCACCGGCGGGCCGCGCTACGACAACCACATGGTGCGCATCGGCTGATTTTCGCCGACGGTTTTCACTTGGGCTCACGCAACCTTCTTGTTTTTGCGCCATGATCCGGGGCGTGCCCATGTGGGCAGGGGATTGCGAGCAGCGGGAGAATGGCGATGAACTGGGTCGTGCTGGTCGGCAGCGTTCGCAAGGGGTCCCTCAATGCCGCGCTTGCCCGCGCGCTCGCGGGAATCGCGCCGGAGGGGACGACGCTGGAAATCCTGCCCTCCATCGCCGAATTCCCCATCTATGACGGGGATATCGAGGCGGAAGGCTTCCCGGCGCCTGTGACGGTCATGGGGGAGAAGGTCGCGGCGGCGGATGCGCTCGTCATCGTGACGCCGGAATACAATTATTCCGTCCCCGGCGGCCTGAAGAACGCGCTCGACTGGCTGTCGCGCCTGAAGCCGCAGCCGCTGGCCGGCAAGCCCACCCTGATCCTGTCCGCCTCGCCCGGCAGCATGGGCGGCGCACGCGCGCAATATCACCTGCGGCAGGTGCTGGTGGCGCTCAATGCCCACGTCATGAACGTGCCGGAGGTGATGGTCGCCCAGGCCCATACCAAGATCACGGACGGCGTCGTTACCGACCAGGGCACGCTGGACTTCACGAAGAAGCAGCTTTCCGCCTTCGCGACCTTCGTGAAGAGGGCCAAGGCGGGGGAGGCAGCAGGCTGAGGCCCGCTCACCCCTCTGCGTACTCCGCGTAGGACATGGGCGTCTCATAGACCCGCACGGAGGCGAGCGTGGGCAGGAGCGGCTTCATCCGCGTCCAGATCCACGCCGCGATGATCTCGGCGGTCGGGTTTTCCAGCCCCTCGATGTCGTTGAGGCAATAATGGTCCAACTGCTTCAAGAGCGGGCCGAAGGCGTTCTCCACATCGAAGAAGTCCACCACGAAGCCTGTCACCGGGTCCACCGGCCCTTCGAGCGCAAGGTCCACGCGATAGGAATGGCCGTGCACGCGCCGGCAGCGGTGGGTTTCCGGCACGTTGGGCAGGAAATGCGCGGCCTCGAAGGTGAAGCCCTGGGTGATCCGCACGCGGCCGGGCAGCGCCGCAGGGGTGTCACGGGTCGTCATGGAATTCCGATCATCTTGTGGGTCTGGACGGACAGGCGCCAGCGCGGATGGGCGAGGCAATAGGCCACCGCCGCATCTGTGTTCGCGCGGCGATCCGGGCCGTCCATGGGCTGGAGGAAGAAGTTGGTGAAAGGGAGGTTCGCGACCTCGGCGGGATCGAGCCCGGCCTGCGGGAAGACGAGCTTCAGTTCGTGGCCCGCGCGCTGTTTCAGCTCGGTGCCGGCCTTGGGGCTGACGCAGATCCAGTCGAGCCCCTCCGGCGCGACCACCGTGCCGTTGGTCTCCACCGCGATCTCGAAGCCCCGTCCATGCACTGCCGCGATGGCCGCATCGTCCAACTGGAGCAGCGGCTCGCCGCCCGTGAAGACGACGAAGCGGCGTTCGGCGCCCGCCTGTCCCCACACGGCGGCGATGGCATCCGCCAGCGCCTCGGCATCGGCGAAGCGGCCGCCGCCCTCGCCATCCAGGCCGACGAAATCGGTGTCGCAGAAACGGCACTGGGCGGCGGCGCGATCCTCCTCCCGCCCGGACCACAGGTTACACCCCGCGAACCGGCAGAAGACGGCAGCACGCCCCGCCTGCGCCCCCTCCCCCTGCAGGGTGAGGAACATTTCCTTGACTGAATAGGCCATGAGGCGACGCCTTTAGACCGAACGCGCCCGCGAGGGAAGCGCCGGCCCGGCATAGGTCGCCTGCGCGGCCTCTATTGGGCGGGGGCCGGCTGCACGCTGGCGGACTGGCCCACGGGACCGGGCGGATGGGCCGCGCGGGCCTGATCGAGGCCGGTGATGCGCACCCCCTCCATCTGAACCGTGTTGGAGGACGCGGTCCCGTTGGCGCTGGCAAGCGCACTTTGCAGCTGCGGCGCCATTTCCGCCAGTTGCGCGAACTTGCCGTGGTTGAAACTGTCGAGGGCCTTCACGTCGGTCATGTCCACCACGACGGCGCCGAGGCTCACGAGTTCGGTGTCGTTGGCGTATTCGCCGAGCCGCGGCTTTTTCCCGGCAAGGAAGTCGGAGAAGCCGAGCGCCTTGTCGTCGCGCGAGACGACGACGATGAACGGCTTCGGCGGCTTTCCGAAGCGACGCAGCTGGGTCTTGAACACGTCCACGTCGATGTCGGGCGCGGCGAGGATGATGTTGCCGATCTTGTTCACCGGCAGGGTCTTGCCGGAGATGCGGATCTGCCGCAGGGCCTCCACCGTCAGCCAGTTGCCCATGGAGTGGGCGAGGATGCTCACCTGGTCCGCGCCGCTGCCGAAGGCGAGCCGGATGGTCTCCTCGAGCTGGTCGCGCGCGGCGGTGGCGCTGTTGTTGTCGTAGACATAGCCCTCGGTCGTCGCCCGCGAGGCCCAGGTGAAGAGGATGGGGACGGCCGGCGCATCGGAGTCCGTCGCCATCTGCGCGAGGCGGTACAGCGCCTCCGAGAACATGGTGTTGTATCCGTGCACGAAGATGAAGACGTTGCGCTTGCCGGCGGGCCGGCGGGCCAGCTCGCTCTTCAGGTCGCGCAGGAACTCGCCTTCGGTGTCGCGGTAGATGGCCTCGCGCACCACCATGTCGGTGGTGGGATTGCCGAGGCCGTTCTTGGGCCACTCGATCTCGCCCGGCCTGTGGGTGGGCGGCACGGAGAGGTCGATCTTCGCGAAATTGAGCTGGGCGGAGCGCTCACCGTTGAAGAAGACGCCGGGGCGCGGATCACGCTCCCGGGTGGAGGCGACAAGGATCACCTGCTCGCGCGCACCCTCCGCCAGCGGAGCGGAAACCGGGACGAGGGCATCGATGCCGGGGCGATCGGAGCAGCCGGCGACAAGCATCACCACCGTTGCAGCGGCCATGAGGCGCAGGGCCATATTGCGGAACGTCATGCGCCAAAGTCCCCCGAAGTCCGCCACGCCCACCTGCATGCCCCCGCATGGAACGGCCTTCTTGGCACAAACAATGAGGCGGATGAACGGCGATCGCGGGAAATGCTGAACACCGGTGAAATGGTGCCGACGCGGCCACGCTGCCGGTTACCACAAATTGCATGAACGAGCTGACCGGACCCTATTCCACAAAAGGCTCTTGCAAATCGGCAAACCCGGATTGCGAACGTGGTTCTCGTCCCGAAGCGGCTGCGCGCCTATCTCTGGCATCAGACAGATACAGGCTCCGCACGCCGGAGGAGGACGCCATGCCGAACACCACCGAGACCACCGGGCCGCTGACCGGACTTCACCACGTCACGGCCATCACCGCGGATGCGCCCTACAACCACCGTTTCTATACGCAGACGCTTGGCATGCGCCTCGTGAAGAAGACGGTGAACCAGGACGACGTGTCCGCCTATCACCTCTTCTATGCCGATGGGGAAGCCAACCCCGGCACCGACCTCACCTTCTTCGACTGGCCGGTGCCGCGCGAGCGCCGGGGCAGCCACGCCGCCGTGCGCACCTCGCTGCGGGTGCGGGATGAGGCGGCGCTGGAATATTGGGCGGCGCGCCTCACTGACGCGGGCGTTTCCCACGCCGGCATCGAGACACGCGACGACCGCCACCAGCTTCCCTTCGAGGACAGGGAGGGCCAGCGCCTTGCCCTGATCGTCGATGACGGCAAGGGTCCGGGCGTCGCCTGGGCCAAGAGCCCGGTGCCGGAGGCGCACCAGATTCGCGGCCTCGGCCCGATCCTGATCTCGGTGCCGAACCTTGCCCCCACCGCCGCCGTGCTCATCCACGTGATGGGCATGAAGGAGGTGCGCACCTATGCCGCCGAGGACGGCCGCGCCATCCATGTGTTCGAGATGGGCGCAGGCGGCCCCGCCGCCGAGGTGCATGTGAAGGTGGAGCCCGGGCTTTCCCCCGCAGGACAGGGCGCCGGCGCGGTGCATCACGTCGCCTTCCGCGTCACCACCTTCGACCAGTACGAGGAATGGGCGCGGCGGCTGAAGGAGCTGCGCATCCCCAACAGCGGCATGGTGGACCGCTTCTACTTCCGCTCCCTCTATTTCCGTGAGCCCAACGGCGTGCTGTTCGAGCTCGCCACCGACGGGCCGGGATTTGCCGCCGACGAGGATGCCGCGCACCTCGGCGAACGCCTCGCGCTTCCGCCCTTCCTGGAAGGCCGCCGCGCCGCCATCGAGGCCGGGCTGAAGCCGCTCTGAGGGCAGATCCTCTTCGCTGTCATCGCCCGCCTCGTGCGGGCGATCCACCGGGCGGCAACAGGGATTTCGCGAACGCACGCGGTGCCCAGAACGCAAAAAAAGCCGGCCGGACGGGGAGATCCCGTCCGGCCGGCCTTTTGTTTGCGCCTCAGGCGAGCGTCAGGCCCGCTCTTCCAGAGGGTGCGTGCGCAGCCGCATGGGATCGTAGAAGGGGGTGCGCACCACGGTCGCCTCGAAGCTCTCGTCACCGTCGGTGACGGTGAGCGCAGTGCCCAGCGCGGTCACGTCGGGCCGCAGCGAGACCAGCGCCAGCGACTTCATGAGGTGGCGGCTGTAGGTGGTGGAATTCACCACGCCCACCTCGTCGCCATCCTTGAAGATCTTCGCGCCAGGCGTGATCGCCTTGGCCGCCAGCACTTCGAGACCCGCCTGGTGGGTGCGCTCCGTGCCCTTGCGGGCGAGGAGGGCCGCCTTGCCGCGGAAGTCCGGCTTGGACAGGTCCACGGACCAGTCCATCAGCACCTCGAAGGGCGTCGTGTCCTTGTGCGGCATGTCGAAGGGGAAGAACAGCAGGGAGCCTTCCACCCGCACGATGTCGAGGCAGTCCCACGACACCGGCATGGCGCCGAACGGCTTGCCCACCTCGAGGATCTTGTCCCAGAGGAAGACCGCATCCTTCGCCGCGCAGAAGACTTCGTAGCCGCGCTCGGCCGAGTAGCCGCCGCGGGCGAGCGACACCGGAATGCCGAACAGGGTGGTCTTGCCGTGCCCGAAATAGGGCAGGTCCTTCAGCACCATCGGCGTGTGTGGGGAAAGGATGTCGAGGGCGAGCGGGCCCTGCAGGGAGAGGATGTGGACGTCGTTGTCGCGCGCGAAGGTGACGTCGAAGCCCTGCGCCACCACTGGCAGCGCCTCTTCCAGCGCGCCGCCGCCGTGGGACAGGCGGAACTTGCCGTCGCCGTCCACATAGACGAGCACGTCGTCGATGAGCCCGCCTTCGTCATCGACGATGGACGAAATCATGGAGCGGCCGGCCGGGATCTTGGCGATATCGGCGGTGAGCAGCTTGTTGAGGAAGGCGAGGGCGTCCGGGCCGCCGATGTCGATGATCTTCAGGGCGGACACGTCGAAGAGGCCGGCCCGGGTGCGCACCGTCTCCGTCTCCACATGGGGATCGGTGGCGTAGTGCTGGGGAATCGCCATGTCGTTCCAGGATTCCTCCAGCTTGGAGCCGAGGTCCCGGTGACGGCCGTTGAGGATCGATTGGCGCAGAAGGATCGCGCTGGTCATGTGCCCTCTCTTGAAGGATGCCGGCCCGTGCGCCGGGCCCGTCGTTAAGGCGGGCGGCTCAGGCGGCCGGAAGGCCGGCCATGCGCGCCGCGACGACCGCATCCTGATGGCGGGCCAACGTTGCTGTCAATTACTTTTCCTCAGAAGAAATTTCTTTGGTAGCATGGCGCGAAAGGCGGCAAAGGAAAGCGAGGTGGACCCATGCGTCGCCCAGATCGTGGTCATCCAGCAGGCGTCAAACGCCCAACTAATGGGCTTGCACCAAAAATGGCCCGTGGCACTCTCGTTTCTACCGCGTCAAAAAAGTTCACTGAGGGGAACAGGCGCGCCACAGCGTGATCGCAAATGGCAGGGACGGCCGCGGGGACTGCCCGCGCGCCGGCCCGGGCGGAGCTTGAGATATGTCCGAGACAAAGATGTGGGGCAAGGAAGAGTTCTGGGGGCTCGGCTTCGAGTGGGACCCCCAGTGGCTGCTGAGCGCCGAGCAGAAGGACCTGCAGGCGAAGCTCATCGCCTTGTGCGAGACCACGCTGCGCGCGAACGCCGTGGAGAGCGACGCCAACTACATCTACCCCCGCAAGAATTTCGAGGCCCTGGCCACCCTCGGACTGCTCTCGCTGATCGTGCCGAAGGACCTCGGCGGCCTCGGCCAGAACCATGTCTGCGCCGCCATGGTGGTGGAGACCATCGCCCGCTACGGCTGCCCCTCCACCGCCATGTGCTACACCATGCACCTCGGCGCCGTGGCCGCAGCGCTGCTGCGCCACCACGACAACCCGCTCCTTACCGACATCCTGAAGCGGCTGGACACCGACGTGCTCATCGGCACGCTCTCCTATTCCGATCCCGAGACCGGCTCGCACTTCTGGTATCCCATCTCCTCCAAGGCCGAGGCCCATGGCGACGGATGGAAGGTGACCAAGAAGGCCTCCTGGACCACCTCCGGCGGCTTTGCCGACTGGTACATCGTGCAGACCACCAGCCCCGGCTTCTCGGGCGACTATTCCGACCTTTCCTGCTTCCTCGTCACCAAGGACGAGGTGAAGGCCAACCCCTCCGAGTGGGACGGCCTCGGCCTGCGCGGCAACCAGTCCGGCCCCATCGTGGTGGAGAATGCGGTGCTGCCGAAGGAGGCCCTCGTCGGCCCCATCGGCGACGGCGCCAAGTCCAACGACGAGGTGGTGGACCCCTTCTTCCTGACCTGCTCGTCGGCCTGCTGGAACGGCATCTCGCTCGCCGTCATCGACATCGCCAAGCGCCACACCACCCGCAAGACCCACAATGACGTGGGCATGCGCGTCGCCGACTACCCCACCATCCAGGACTATGTGGGCGAGGCGATCATGGACACCAATTCCTGCCGCGCCTTCGACTACCAGATGGCCCAGGCGCTGGATTCGGTGACCAACAATTGCGACTGGTCGATCCACAAGGACATCGACGCGCTGCCCCGCTCCACCCTGCTCCACTGGCTGTGGCAGGTGAAGTTCGAGGCGGCGAAGAACGTCGCCCATGTAGTGGACAAAATGCTCCACGCCACCGGCGGCACGGGCTTCCGCCCGGCGCTCCAGATCGAGCGCTATCTGCGTGACGGCAAGGCCGGCTGGGTGATGGGCCCCACCAACGAGGTACTGCGCCAGTTCGTCGGCAAGGCCGCGCTGCTGGGCTTCGGCTCGCTGGACTACTGGAACAAGTCGATCAACGAGCGCGTGCTCAACAACGAGATCAAGAAGATGGACGAGGCGGAGAAGCGCGCCTTCGCCGAAAAGCTGCTGGCCGAGCTTCAGCCGGCCAAGGTGGCGTAACGCGGGACGCCACCACGCGGAGCCTTCGTCCCTCTCCGTCGCTCAGGAGGGGGGCGAAGGCCCGCGCGCCCGCCATCGAAGGGGATTATCATGGACGGGCTGTCGCATTTCAGAAAGTACCTTGCCATGACGACCATTGATCTCGACGCCCGTTTCGACCCGCGCGAACTGCGCAACGCCCTCGGCCGCTTCGCCACCGGCATCGCCGTAGTGATGGCGCAGGACGAGGACGGCCCCATCGGCGTGACGGTGAATTCCTTCTCCTCCGTCTCGCTGGACCCGCCGCTGATTCTCTTCTCCATGGCCCGCTCGCTGCATTCGCTGGCGCGGCTGGAGAAGGTGAAGGCCTATTCGGTCAACATCCTCATGGAGAGCCAGCAGGACATCTCCAACCGCTTCGCCCGCGCCGGCGAGGACAAGTTCTCCGCCACGCCCTGGGAGGTCGGTCCCTCCGGCGCGCCGCGCCTCGTGCCCGCCCACGCCATCTTCGAATGCGTGCCCTACGCCCATTACGACGGCGGCGACCATGTGATCTTCGTCGGCCGGGTGGTGCATCTGCACGCCGAGGGCGAGGGCGACCCGCTGCTCTATTACCGCGGCAGCTACCGGCTGCTCGCATCCATCGCTCAAGAGGGGTGAATGGACGCCTCCCTGCTTCCGCCCGGCCCTTCCTCGACCACCGCCGCCCGGGAGCGGGTGGTGGTGCGCGGCGGCGGCCTCGCCGCCCTCACGCTCGGCGCCGGAGACCGACTGACCGTGCTGGACCCGGAAGGGCTCCAGCCGGCGCTGGTCTTTGTCACTGATGGAGATGCGGTGGAGGATTGGGAGGCCGCCGGCGTGGAGACGCTGCCGGCTCTGCTGGACCAGGGGGGAGAGGGCAGCGCGGAGGTTGCCCGGCTTCTGGCGGAAAACGGCTTCGCGCCAGCAGCGCTGGCGGGCCGGACATTGCTTTCGCGAGACGGCGGCGCGGGCGCGACGGCGGACGTCGCGGCCCGAGCCGACGTGCTCGTGGTGATCGCCGCCCCCGGGGGCCCCATGTCACCGTATGCGCAGGACGCGCCTACCGACCTCATCGTCACCGTCACCCGTGCGCGGGGCCGCGGCCGTCCCCTCCCCGCCCCGCTCGCGCCGCCGAAGCTCGACGTGCGCGTGCCCGCGGCCGAGGCCCGGGCCTATCGGGTGAAGGCCGGCGACTACATCCAGATCATCGACGTGGACGGCCGCCAGTGCGCCGACTTCCTCGCTTTCGACGCCGCCGCGCTGGAGAAAGGCGTGGAATACGGCCTCGACGCCACCACCACCCGCACGCTCATGGGCGCCGCCTATCCGGGGCCGGGGCTCTACTCCAAATATTACGACGAGCGCCAGCTGCCGCTGGTGGAGGTCGTCCGCGATACTGTCGGGCGCCACGACACCTTCGCCCTCGCCTGCTCGGCGAAATACTATGAGGACATGGGCTATCCCGGCCATGCCAATTGCACGGACAATTTCAACGCCGTGCTCGCACCTTTGGGCATTCGGGAGCGCGCCGGCTGGCCGGCCATCAATTTCTTCTACAACACCGCCGTGGACCACACCAACGCGATCACCATGGACGAGCCGTGGTCGCGGCCCGGCGACTATGTGCTGCTCAAGGCGCTGACCGACCTCGTGTGCGCCACCTCCTCCTGCGCCGATGACATCGACCCAGCCAATGGCTGGGAGCCCACCGACATCCATGTGCGCGTCTATGACGGCGCCGAAAACTTCTCCAAGGGGATCGCGTTCCGCATGAGTGCCGACGCCGAGCCGCGCCTGACGCGCGAGAGCGCTTTCCACCAGAGCCTTGCTGCCCATACGCGGAACTTCGTGGAGTATCGCGGCTTCTGGCTGCCCACCTGCTTCACCAGCGAAGGGCCCATCGCCGAATACTGGGCCTGCCGCGAGAAGGCGGCGGTGATGGACCTCTCCCCGCTGCGCAAGTTCGAGGTGACGGGGCCGGATGCCGAGATTCTGCTCCAGCGCACGGTGACGCGCGACATGCGCAAGCTGGCGGTGGGCCAGGTGGTCTATACCGCGCTCTGCTACGACCATGGCGGCATGATCGATGATGCCACCGTGTTCCGCCTGTCGCCGACCAATTTCCGGCTGGTGTGCGGGGAGGAATTCACCGGCGCCTGGCTGCGCACCAGGGCGGCCGAATGGGCCCTCAACGTCCACGTCCGCTCATCGACCGACCAGTTGCACAACATCGCCGTGCAGGGGCCGCTCGCGCGGGAGATTCTCGCCGGGGTGATCTGGACCGGGCCGACCCAGCCCGCCATCGCCGAGCTGAAGTGGTTCCGCTTCGCGGTCGCGCGCCTCGGTGGCCCCACGGGGCCGGCTCTGGTGGTTTCGCGCACCGGCTATACGGGCGAACTCGGCTTTGAAATCTGGTGCCATCCCAAGGACGGCAAGGCGCTGTTCGATGCGGTGTGGGCGGCGGGCGCACCGAAGGGCATGAAGCCGCTCGGCCTTTCCGCGCTGGACATGCTGCGCATCGAGGCGGGGCTGGTCTTCGCCGGCTACGACTTCTGCGACCAGACCGACCCCTTTGAGGCCGGCATCGGCTTCGCCGTGGCGGACAAGGATGAGGATTTCGTGGGGAAGGCGGCGCTGGCGCGGCGCAAGGCGAACCCGGCCAGGAAGCTCGTGGGACTCAAGATCGAGGACAACGATGCGGTGGGCCATGGCGACCCGCTGTTCGTCGGCCGGGCGCAGGTGGGCCTCGTCACCAGCGCCACGCGCTCGCCCATCCTGAAGGCCCAGATCGCCCTCGCCCGCATTGATGTGGCCCATGCCGCGACCGGCACGGCCCTCGAGATCGGCAAGCTGGATGGGCACAGGAAGCGCATCGGCGCCGAGATCGTGCCCTTCCCCCATTTCGATCCGCAGAAGACGAGGGTGAGATCCTGACCTGTCATCGCCCGCGCGATGACACTTGAGCAGAGGTAAAACCAGCCCGGCCCCGCGCATTGCACTGCGGGGCCGCAGGCATTTGTTTCCCTAACGATAGTATGCCCAAGCATTGAGCGGGCGATGCGTGCAAATTGAGCCGCTTTCACCATCCAGTTGGCCAATTTATACGTTGACAAAAAAGTTTCTTCTCTGGAAACTCCCCTCCATAATTGAGGGGAATAACATGAGCATCGCAGCAACCAACGAGGCGATCGCCGCGCCTGAGGCCGGCACGCTTCAACGCAAGATCAGCTGGACCGGCGCCTTCTGGATCGCGAGCGGCGTGCCCGCCCTCGTGCTCTTCTCCATTGGTGCCATCGGCGCCACGGTGGGCGCGCCGGCCTGGTTCGTGTGGATCCTGTCCATCATCTTCGGCTTCATCCAGGCCTTTTCCTACGCCGAGATCGCCGGCCTGTTCCCGCACAAGTCGGGCGGCGCCTCGGTCTACGGCGCCATCGCCTGGGTGCGCTACGGCAAGCTGCTCGCGCCGTTCTCGGTGTGGTGCAACTGGCTGGCCTGGTCGCCGGTGCTGTCCATCGGCTCGGGCCTGGCGGCGGGCTACGTGCTCTCCATCCTGTTCGCGCCGGATGCGGCCATCAACACCTGGCAGCTCACGCTGGTGGATCTCGGCTGGCTGAAGGCGGGCCTCGCGCTGCGCATCAACGCCACCTTCATCCTCGGCGCGGTGCTGCTCCTCGTCGCCTTCGCCATCCAGCACCGCGGCATCAGCCAGACCGCCAAGGTGCAGGTCATCCTCGGCGTGGTGGCGCTGCTGCCGCTGATCCTCATCGGCCTCGTGCCTCTGTTCACCGGCGACGTGCTCGCCGCCAACCTCGGGCCGTTCGCCCCGCTGGCCAAGGACGAGGCCGGCAAGGTGATCGCCGGCGAGTGGAACATGGCGGGCCTCACCCTGATGGCCGGCGGCCTCTTCATCGCCGCGTGGTCCACCTACGGCTTCGAGACCGCGGTGTGCTACACGCGCGAGTTCCGCGACCCGAAGACGGATACGTTCAAGGCCATCCTCTACTCGGGCCTGCTCTGCATCTTCGTCTTCACCATCGTGCCCATCTCCTTCCAGGGCGTGCTCGGCCTCGGCCAGCTCGTGACCCCCGCGGTGGTGGATGCCTCCGGCACGGTGACGACGCCGGCGGTCTATTCCGGCATCCTCTCCGCGGACATCTATTCCGGCATGGGTGTCGCGAGCGCCATGGCCGACATGATCAAGGGCGGACCCATCGTCCACACCGTGATCGTGGTGATGCTGATCCTCGCGCTCATGCTGGCCATCATCACCTCCATGGCCGGCTCCTCCCGCACGCTCTACCAGGCGTCGGTGGACGGCTGGCTGCCCAAGTACCTCAGCCACGTGAACGAGAACGGCGCCCCCACCCGCGCCATGTGGACGGACCTCGGGTTCAACCTCATCCTGCTGATGATGTCGGACTACGTGTTCATCCTTGCCATCTCCAACGTCTGCTACATCCTCTTCAACTTCCTGAACCTGAATTCCGCCTGGATGCACCGCATCGACCGCCCCGCCTGGGAGCGCCCCTTCAAGGCCCCCGTCTGGCTCCTCGGCATGGGTACGGTGCTTGCCTACGTGAACCTGTTCCTGCTCGGCATGGGTGCCGACATCTGGGGCGCGGGCACGCTGGTCACCGGGCTCATCGTATCGGCCGCCATCATCCCGGTGTTCCTGTTCCGGCACTATGTGACGGACAAGGGCCAGTTCCCGGCCGCAATGATGGAGGACATGCACCTCAAGGCCGAACCCGGTGCCGGCACGCGAGCGGGGATGCTGCCCTACCTCGCCCTCGTGCTTGGCGCCGTTGTCATCATCGTGGCCCGCAGCATTGCGGTCTATTGAACGGAGACGAAATGAGCGACCAGGGTATCAAGAGCCGCCCGACGTACGCCCCCATCGCCCCGGACCCGTCCGGACGGCACCACCTTCTGGTGGTTGAGGCGGCCGAGGTCCCGGCTGAAGCGCTGGCGGAGGGGGTCACCCCCTCCGCCTTCGAGGTCTGGACGGTGGCCCGGCGCAGCGCCGTGCCCTCCGCCCCGGCCATGGAGGAGGCGCCGGGCAGCGTCGCCGTCTTCCGCTCTGTGCCGCACCTGTTTTCCGCGCTGGAGGAGCGGCTCGCCCGCGAAACCATGGGGCTGCGCCTCTATGCGGCCGGCGCCGAGCCGTTCCTGTGGGATGTGTGGGGGCGCGCCGACAAGGCCGGCCTCAGCCGGCAGGAGACCGCCTTCGCCGCGGTCGGCCCGAAGGCGCGGCGCATCTATTGCGTCCACTGCCGGACGGTGAGCGAGGGTGTCACTACCTCCATCTTCACCTGCCCGGGCTGCGGCGCATCCCTGTTCGTGCGCGATCATTTCTCACGGCGGCTCGCCGCCTTCATGGCCGTCCAGGTGGACGCCGAGGTGCCCGGTGAGGTGCCTGAGGCCGAGGAGCTTTACGCATGAACGCCGCCCAGCCCTTCAATGTGCGCGTGCGCGAGATCGTCGAGCTTGCGCCGAGCCTCAAGCGCTTCTCCTTCGAACCCGCCCACGGCGGCGTGTTCCCCACCCCGCCGGCAGGAGGGCACGTGCTCCTCACCCTGCGCGACGGGGCGCGGGTGATGAAGAACGCCTATTCCCTCGTCTCCCCGCCCTCTGAGCGGGCGCGCTACGACATCATCGTGCGCCTCGTCGCCCAGTCGCGCGGCGGCTCCTCCTATCTCCATCGCCGGGTCGCGCCGGGCGACGTGCTGGAGATGGCCAATCCGGTGAGCCTCTTCCCGCTCGCCTCCACCGCGAAGAAGCACCTGCTCATCGGCGGCGGCATCGGCATCACCCCGCTCCTGTCCTTCCTGCCGGAGCTGAAGGCGCGCGGCGCGCGCTTCGAGCTGCACCAGCTCGCCACGCTGGAGGAAGTGCCGGTGTTCGAGCGCCTGCTCGCGCCCTATGCGGCGGGTGAGGAAATCCGCGTGCATGGCGGCGGCCGCGCTGCCTTCGATCTCGCCGGCCTGCTGGCGCGCCAGCCGCTGGGCACCCATGTCTATGTCTGCGGGCCGCACAGCCTGATGGAGGCGGTGGCCTCCACCGCCGCCGCGCTCGGCTGGCCCAAGGGCAAGGTGCACAAGGAGAGCTTCGGCGGCGACGTCACCGGCCTTCCCTTCCGCGCCGTGCTCCGGAAGTCCGGCATCGAGGTGGAGGTGGGCGAGAGCCAGAGCCTGCTCGAGGCCATCGAGGCGGCCGGCGTGGACGCCCCGTGCCTGTGCCGCGGCGGCGCCTGCGGCCAGTGCGCCACGCCTCTCGTCGAGGGCGAGGCGGAGCACCGCGACGACTTCCTCTCCGCGGAGGAGAAGGCGGCCGGCACCCTCATCATGACCTGCGTGTCGCGCGCCCGCGGCCCGCGCATCGTCATCGACCTGTGATCCCGGGAGGTTCCATGACCCTTCAGTTCAAGCCCGCAGAGACCTTCCGCGACACCTTCACCTACAAGAAGTCGCCCGAGGACCTCCTGCGCTTCCCGTTCCCGTTCCCCGAAGACAGCTACATGTATTCGGTGAACATTGAGCCCCACGTGCGCGGGGGGCCCACCGCAGCCTTCCAGGCGGCGTTCGACATCGACGAGCACTATATCGCCGAGTGCAAGGAGCGCGCCCGCATCCTTGCCGAGGACCCCAAGCGCTGCCAGGTGCTGCCGCACATGATGACGGCGGAGTGGGACAGCCTCGAGCTCATCATGGAGAGCCTCGCGGCTGATTATCCCGAGCACTTCACCCTGTCCAAGGACGGCGACGCCTGGACCTGGGTGAACCGGCCGCTCGGCATCCAGCAGAGCTTCATCTTCGGCAAGGCCGAGACGCTGCCCTGCGGGCCGTTCGAGTACATCACCCGGCAGGCGCAGGGCGATTTCACCCTCCAGGACCAGCGCGAGGACAACCTCTTCGTGGACGGCGGCATGGTGACGACCCAGGCCGATTGGTCGCTGGAGTTCGACATCGGCATGAGCTTCCAGGAATGGCACGGCCCGGTGCCGCTGGCGCACGAGAAGGGCGTGTTCGACCGCGCCCTGAAGTATCTCCTGCGCCTCCAGTACGGCCAGCCGGTGCGCCGCCTGAACTGGACCATGACGGTGAACCCGCGCCTCGACACCTCGCCGGAGAATTATCCGGTGTGGGGGCCGGACAAGGCGTCGATCACGCCGGAGAACGTGGCGGAGAAGGTGCATCTGCGCGTGGAGCTGCAGACGCTCTATCGCCTGCCCCGCTCCAACGCCATCCTGTTCGGCATCCGCTGCTATCTCACCAGCGTCGCCGACATCGCCAAGGTGCCGAAGTGGCGCCGGCGGCTGCATCGCGTGCTGCGCGACCTGCATCCGGACATCGCCGCCTACAAGGGCATTCCGCGCTTCCGCCAGATGGTGGTGGACCACCTCGCGCCCCTGGACGACGGCTCGCCCACCTCGCCCGGCATCGCGCCGGATGTGGAGAAGATCGAGGCCTGACCTTAAGGCCCGAGAAAGCCAGCCTGCCGCCGCTCAGATCGGCGGCAGGTTGAGCCATTTCTGGAAGGCGTTGAGCACCAGATTGACCGAGAAGGCGGCGAGCAGGATGCCCATGATCCGCCGCAGGAGGCTCGCTCCGCCCTCGCCGAGCACCTTGGCGATGTAGTCGCCCAGCCAGAAGATGGCGAAAAGCACCAGCGACATCAGCACCAGCACGCTCACCGTGACGAGGTGCTGGGAGAGCGGCGCGCCCCGGTTGTTGTCGGAGAACAGCACCATGGCGAGGATGGCGCCCGGCCCGGCGATGATGGGCGTCGCAATCGGATAGATGGCGATATGGGTCAGCCGCCGCTCGGGGGCGGGCGTGACGGCATGGGGTGTCATCGCCCCGAAGATCATGGTCATCGAGAAATAGAACAGGATGATGCCGCCGGAGATCTGGAAGGCGAGGATGGAGATGCCCATCGCCTCCAGCAGCATCCGACCGATCAGCGTGAACACCACGAGGATCAGGAAGGCGAAGGCGGTGCCCATGGCCGCCACCTTGTGCCGCTCCTGCCGGTCGAGATGGTCGGTGGTGGCGAGGAACATGCTGAGATGGCTCAGCGGCTCCAGCACGACCCAGAGCGTCACCAGCTGGCTCGCGAACAGGTTCAGATCGTCGATCATCGGCACCCCCTGCACCCCTTATTACCTCAAGGGAATGGGCTGGCAACCGGCAGAGGGGCTCTGCAGCCTTGACATGACGCAACGACAAGCTGAAGCCTTCGGGTACCTTGATCTTGTGTCAGGAGGAAACGCCAAATGGTGCAGAACATAAAAAGCGTACTCATCGGCATGACCGAAGAGGGCATCGACGAGCCCTCTGCCGCGCTCGCCTATGGCCTCTCGCTGGCCCAGCAATCCGGCGCGCACGCCACCATCCAGGCGGCCTCGCTCAAGGTGGTGATGGGGAATGCCTTCGTCAGCAACGTCGCGACCGGCCTCGTCGCCGCCCACAACCGCCGGCTGAAGCAGCTTGCGCAGGCCGTGGCAGAGCGGGCGCGGGGCGATGCGGCGGCGGCCGGTGTCGCAGCCTCGGTGGAGGCGCCGCAGCTCGCCTATGGCCAGTTGGTGGAGCTGTTCGTCGCGCAGGCGCGGGTCCATGACATCGCTGTGCTCGACGCGGAGGTCGCGACCGTCAATGCCGATCGGGGGCTGATCGAGGCGCTGCTGTTCGAGAGCGGCCGTCCGGTTATCGTGGTGCCGCCCGGCGTGGACACCTTCAGGCACGACCGCGTTCTGATCGCCTGGGACGCCAGCGTGCGGGCGACGCGGGCCGTCAACGACGCCATGGGCATCCTCAAGTCCGCCGCTTCGGTGGAGGTGCTTGCCATCGGCTCGGAAAAGGAGCTGGCGCACGAGGTGCCCGGCGCCGAGCTGGCGCCCCATCTGGCGCGCCATGGCGTCCATGTGGAGGTGAAGAATCTGGTGGTGAGCCCGGATGGCGTCGCCGAGACCCTGCGGGAGCAGGCCGGGCTGATCGGTGCCGACCTCATCGTCATGGGCGCCTTCAACCACTCGCGCATCCGCGAATGGGTGCTGGGAGGGGTCACCGAGTCGCTGCTGGAGGACTGCAGGGTTCCCCTGCTCATGTCCTACTGAGGCCCGCACGGCCGACCGCGGCGCGCCTCAGGCGGCCGCGCAGCCTGTCGCGAAATCCTGTCCCCGCTTTCCACGCCCGCACCGCCTCAGGCGGCGGGCGCCTTCAGCGCGCAGATCAGCTCACCGGCTGCCAGCGGCCGTCTGCCGTGCGGCAGGCGGCGCCGCGGGCGATCTGGGGGCGATTGTCGATATAGATGGTGTGGGAATAGTCGCGGCAGCTCTGGTAGCCGGCGCGGTTGTAGGGCGGGCCGGCGATGACCGTCCCGCGCGCGTTGCCGTCGCCCTTCCAGCCGATGGGATAGCCGGGGCCGCCCGTCTCCAGCGCCGAAATCTCGGCGTCGTAGGCGCGCTGCCGGTCGCCGTCGTCGAGCCCGTTGCCGATTCCGCCGCTGATGAGGCCGCCGGACACCGTACCCGACATCACGGGCGCGGTGGGCAGGGCCGCGAGCGCCGCCGTCGCCTTGTTGCCCGTGTTGTCGGTCGCGCACCCGCCGAGCGCAAGGGCGAGGACCGCTGCGAACGCGGGAGGGACGCGGAACACGCGGACGAACATGAACAGGCCTCGGGCAGAACAACGGGCAGGACGGACCCGGGCAAATGCCCGTGCACGTCATCAACGCTCAGACCAGCCCATCGGATCACCGATTGGGGCGACAAAGAGGCTGACGGGCTCTCTTAGGCGCCGCAAGCCTCACTGTGAAGACGGTTTGCCGCAGCCTGTGGCGCCACGGTGTCACCCCCGGGGCCGCGCCGTCCCGAAACGTCAGGTGGGTGGGGGCGGCGCCGCAGCGGCCGGCAGCACCAGTTCGGTCCGAAGGCCGCCGATGGGGGCCGAGCTCAGTTCGAACCGCCCGCCATAGAGCAGGGCCAGCTCGTGGACGATGGAGAGGCCGAGCCCGGAGCCGGGCTTGGATTCATCGAGCCGCCGCCCGCGCCGCCCCACATCCACCCGCCGCGCGGGATCGAGGCCTGGACCGTCATCGTCGATGGTCACGTGGAAATAGACCCGGTCGCCAGGGGTGCGCGGCCGCTCCACCAGAACCTCCACCTCCACGCGAGAGGAGGCCCATTTGCAGGCATTATCGATGAGATTGCCGAACATCTCCTCGAGATCCTGCTGCTCGCCGCGGAAATGCACGTCCTCGGGAATGTGCACGTCGATGGCGAGGTCCTTGGTGCGGTGGATCTTCTCCATGGTGCGGGCGAGCGAGGTGATGACCGGGGTCACTTCGCACACGCTCGCCACCACCGAGATGCGGGCCGCCATGCGGGCGCGCTCCAGATGGTGTGCCACCTGGTCCCGCATCACCCCGGCCTGGTCGCGCACCCGCATGGCGAGGGGGTCGTCGCGGGTACCGGCCTCGTTCATCAGCACGGAAAGGGGAGTCTTGAGCGCATGGGCGAGGTTGCCCACATGGGTGCGGGCGCGCTCCACGATCTCGTGGTTGGCGTCGATGAGGGCATTCACCTCCCGCACCAGCGGCACGATCTCGATGGGGTACGTCCCTTCCAGCCGCTCGGCCTTGCCGGAGCGCACGTCCGAGAGCGCCTCCGAGATGCGGGTGAGCGGCTTCAGCCCGAACCGCACCTGCACGATGACCACCAGCAGAAAGGCGCAGGCCAGCACCACGAGCGTCGCCGCCAGCGAGAGGTTGAAGGCGGAGATCTCGGCTTCGAGATCCGACGCCACCGCGGCCACCGAGACCACGTAATGGGCATCGGTGCCGAGGTCCACGTCGCGCTCCACGACGCGCAGGGCGACGCCGCCCGGCCCGGTCGCATAGCCCTGACGCATCAGCCCGGGGCGGCCGCGGATGCCCTGCTCGGCGAGCAGCGGCAGGCTGGCCCCAACCAGCGAGCGCGAGGTGCGCCGCTCAAGCTGGCCGCCGGACTTCAGCGCGATCTGCCAGTACCAGCCGGAGTTGGGGAAGGCGAACAGCGGATCGGCCAGCGCGGCCGGATCGGGCAGCCGATCCGGCGCGTTGGCGACGTCGGCGACGATGATCTTCAGGTAGATGTCGAGCTGCCGGTCGAACGCGCGCTCGGCGGAGCTGCGGTAGAGGGAGGCGAGCACGAGCCCCACCACCAGCAGCACCACCACGGTGATGGCCATGGCGGAGAGCACGAGACGGAAGGCCAGGGAGCCGGGCGTGTATTCCGGCGGCCGCGCGGCGTTCGCGGCCATGTCAGGAGGTCGCCTTGCAGGCTGCCGCCTCGCGGGAACCGGCCATGGATCAGCGCGGCTCCTCGGGTGCGGCGAGCAGATAGCCGAGGCCGCGCACGGTCTGGATCACGTCGCAGTCCAGCTTCTTGCGCAGGCGCCCGACGAACACCTCGATGGTGTTGGAATCGCGGTCGAAATCCTGGTCGTACAGATGCTCGACCAGCTCCCCGCGCGACACCACCCGCCCCGCATGGTGCATGAGGTAGGAGAGCAGGCGATATTCGTGCGACGTGAGCTTGACCGGATTGCCGTCCACCGTCACGCGGCCGGAGCGGGTGTCGAGCCGCACCGCACCGCAGGACATCTCGCTGGAGGCGTGCCCGGTGGCGCGGCGCAGCAGCGCGCGCAGGCGGGCCAGCACCTCCTCCATGTGGAAGGGCTTGGCGACATAATCGTCGGCGCCGGCGTCGAAGCCCTGCACCTTGTCGCTCCAGCGGTCGCGGGCGGTGAGGATGAGAACGGGGGTGGTCTTGCCCGCCCGCCGCCAGCTTTCCAGCACCGAGATGCCGTCCAGCTTGGGCAGCCCGATGTCGAGCACGATGGCGTCGTAGGGCTCGGTCTCGCCGAGGAACTGGCCTTCAAGGCCGTCATAGGCGCGATCGACGGCATAGCCCGCGTCGCCGAGCGCCTCGACGAGCTGCCGGTTCAGCTCGGGATCGTCCTCGATCACCAACAAGCGCACGGTGCCCCTCCGCCTTCGCCTGATCCTCCTTAAGCGAGAGAGGCCAAGAATGACAGAGCCTTGCGCACCTGTCAGCGATGACGGGGCGCCGCAGGCGAGACTTGAGCCATCGGCTCCGGTCTGTTCGACCGGAGCCGAGTGGGCCACGCTCAAGCGCCGCGCGGAAGTTTTTGGTGGCCACGCTCAAGCGCCGCGCGGGCTTTTTGCGGGGAGCGCGCCCGAGCCCCTCTCGCCCCTCACTGCCAGCCGCACAGGCGGCGGCCCACCGCGTTGGCGGCCTTGGCCTGGCGGATGGTCTCGTCGGTGTCGGAGAGCGACCAGCGGATGGGGGCGGCGGCGCCGCAATAGACCCTAGTCGCGCCGGAACCCATCGTCGTCGTGCAGCCGGCGAGCATCGCCGTCGCGGCGAGCGGCAGCATCCCGCGCAGACCGCGCGGCAGAAAGGCTCTTCGAGACATCGCGTTCTCCTTCCTTCAGGGCGCGGTCATAGCCGCGCTGGGCGGCGCGGCGGGTGGCGAGCAAGAGGGCGAGAACGGCGGCGGCCATCCCCGCCGCCCGCACGCCGAACAGGCGCAGCAGCAGCGCCACGGCGAGCGCGCCCGGGAGAACCCAGGCCCACCACGGCACGGCGTAGCCGAAGAAACCGCCGAGGGCGTCGAGCGCCCCGCTCACGGCTTCGCCTCCCTCGCCGTCCCGGTTCCGAGGTCGAGCACCTCCGCCCGCTTCGCTCCCGCGTGCGCGCTCCACCACACCCATCCGAGGCCCGCGAGGGTGGCGGCGAGGCCGAGCAGGGTGAGGACGGCGAACACATTGGCGAGCAGAGGCGAACCCGCCGCGTGGGGCTCGATCTGCCGCGCCGCCTCGGCAACAGTGGAAGCGACGATGCCGCCGGCAACCGCACCCGCACCCGCCTCGGGCCGCGGCGCGGGCTTGGCGCTGGCGAGCGCGCCCTTGGCGCCCTCCCCGTCCCTGGCCGGCACCGCGACGGACGAGGTCCGCCCGCCGGTCGCCCAGGATTTCCCGAGCTTGCGCACGTCGGCGACGCGCCGCCCCCAGCCCTTGCCGAACACCGGCCAGGTGCGCAGGGCCTGCAGCATGGCGAGGCGGCGGTCGCAGATGTCGTCCACGAGGCGGGCCGGCGCATGCTCGGCGGCGGCGCGGGCGGCATTGAGCGTCACCTCCCCCACCTGCCCATCGGCGGAGAGGCCGAGCGCGCGCTGGAGCCATTTGGCGGACTGGGCGGGGCCCGAATTCACCGCGCCGTCGAACACCACATAGTCGATGCCGGCGGGCAGTTCGTCGGCGCGCACCGCGTCCCAATACTGGCGGCGGTAGATCTCCTTCAGCTCGGCGTCCTCGATCTCGCGGACCGGGCGCTCGGGAAGGCCCTTCGAGCGGCGCCAGGCGTCGTAGACGCGCTGGATGATGCCCTTCATGGTCGGGCCGCCGGGATCGTCGGGATGGTTGGAATATCCGCCCTCGTGGCGGAGCACAGCGGCAAGCGCCGGCGCGAAGCTTTCGGCAGCCATGGCAAGGCTCTCCTGAAAAGGCACGTAAGAACGGCCAAAGGCGGGGGCGCCGGAGCGCCCCCGCCTCATGGCAGGCCCAGGTCAGGCGACGAGCGGCAGCATCTCGTTGGCGTAAGCAGCGGCCATGCGGCCGGCGAGGTACATGGTTCCCTTGTCGACAGGATGGACGTTGTCACCGCCGATGTACTGGCTGATGTCGGACGACCAGCTATAGTTGGCGTTGTTGTGCGAGCCCGTCAGCCACGGCGGCACGGCGGTGAGCATGGACTTGTAGATGACGTTCTTGCCCGGCCGCGCCGCGACCGCAGCCGCGACGGCCGTGTCCACGGTCTGGATGCTGGAGTAGCTGCCCGCGATGGGAGCAGGCCCGAACCAGAAGATCGGGGCGGAACTGCCCGCACGGATCGCGTCCAGGAATGCCAACGCCTCGGCCGTGATGGCCGCCTGCGAGTAGCTGAGGTCGTTCGTCGAGCCGTAGACGAAGATGGCGTTGGGATTGAGGGCCAGAAGCTGCGGCACCCGCTCACGATAGGTGAAGTAGGGGCCGGTGCCGGGATTGAGAAGCCCGGTGCCGCCGATGCCCATCCGCCACATGTCATCGATGCCGATGAGCCGGCCAAAATGCTCGGACAGCGTGTTGCCGAGCAGGAACGGGCCATAGCTGGACCCGGCGAGGTAGCTGTCGCCGATGAAGCCGGCACGCAGGGCGCCGGCCGCCGGCGCTGGCCAGATCTGGTCGGCCGAGGTCACCGCGATCTGGTAAAGGGCCGCGTTGTCCTTGCCATAATGGATTTCCCACAGGCGCGGCTTGCGCGAACCCCAATCGACGGTCGCCCAAAAGTTGGAGCCCGCGAAGGGATAGATGGGGCCGGTCGTAACCGGACGCCCATCGACGAACAGGCAGGTGCCTGCGGTCCCCGACGCCACTTCAAAGCCGATTTTCGGGGCATCGGACCAGAAGCTGACAGAGCCCCCTCGCTGGGTAACCGAGGCGGCGGCATTATAGTTGAACACCTGGAGATTGGCGCGGTTCGTCGCGTATTGAACAGGTGTGCACCCGTTGAAGGTGAACAGAGAACGATTTGCCCACACGTCGAGGGCCGTCAGGCCCGCAGGGGTACTGGTGGCGCCGGTCAACGTCAGGGTCGGCTTGGCCACGTCGTCCGCCGGATCCCACGCCGGACCTCCGAGATGGGTCCACAGGACCGCGCCATCCGTGACGGCGGCTCCATTGACATGCGTGGGCTCGGTCGCGCCGCAGGTGCCGCTGCCGGCGGCGACGTACCACTGGGTCGGCGTGGCGGAATTCTTGCGCACGTCGCCCTGCTTGACCGCCTCCCCCGTGGTCCAAGCGGACGGGCCGATCCACGGCCGGGTCCACAGCGGCCGGCCGGCGACGATCGCTCGTTCAAGCTTGTTCTTGAGGGCGGCGATGCTCTGGTTCCAGTTTCGAGAAGACATGAACGACTCCCAAAGTAAGGGGCAAAACACACCCGCGCCGGGGTGAGCGGCACGGGCGATCCGGGGATGGGAATGGGGAAGCGGGTGCGGGCAGGAGCGGCGCCCGCGAGGGCCGCTCAGATGCGCTCGATGAGGCGCGCGCCGTCCGCGTCGGTCAGCGGCGTGCCGTCCGTATCCACCAGGAAGATGAAGCCGCGGGGCGGACGGAGCCCGCGCCGGCCGCGCAGGATGGCGGCCGCAGAGAGGGCGAGGGACAGCATGGCCGCCGCTCCGCTCAGCGGTCGATCAAGGCGTAGATGTCGATGCCCGTGCTGGTGCCGGTGGCCCACACCCGGCGCACCTGGCAGGGCGGCAGGGGCTGGAGGCCCGGCAGGGCGCGCACGTCGATGCGGGTGGCATCGTCGGCGCCCACGGGGGTGATGCGCACGGTGGCGACGCCGCCGGCGACATCCTCCGGCACGAACACCCACACGGCCTTGGCGTAGGCGGCGAGTTCGTCGCTGTCGGAAGGAGTGACGCGGGTCATCTGCCGCGTCGGCGAGGAGAGCGAGGCGGCGAGCCCGCGCATGGGGTCGCGGGCGGGATCATAGGCCATGGGAAGTCTCCGAAAGGCGGCCGCGCGACGCGCGTCAGGCGCCGGGAATGGCAAGGAGGAGGAGGTGAAGGCCGAGGCGCACCGTGCCGCCGCTGAAGGCACCGCCGCTGGCGGTGAGGCGGACGGGGGTGGGCGCGTAGAAGGCGGTGGGGCCGATGACGCCCATGTTCGTCGCGCCCGGCGCGGTGCCGAGGCTGCCGCCGAACTTCGCGGGCTCCCCCGCGATGCCGCAGTCGTAGGCGGAGGCGCCGGTGACGGCGGTGAGCGTGCGGGTGGAGACGCCGAGCACGATGGCCCGGTCGGGGATCACCAGCGCGGTGTCCACAGTGGCACCGAAGAGGGTCGCATCCGCCTCCCACACCTCGGCTGAGATGGCGCCGCGATGGGCGCTGGCCGCGAGCGGTGAAACCCAGGCGCCGCCGTCGAACAGGGCGAGCCGGCCCTCGTCGCGGATGAAGGCGAGGAAGCCTTGAGCCACGGGCAGGAAGTCGAATGCGCCCGCCTCATAGGCCGCGATCATCCCCGCCCGGCCCGCAAAGACACCGGTGGCGCCGGACGGCACGAACCAGCGCGCGCCCTCGGCGGGCGACGCCGGCGGGGCGGTCGCGGTGGCGCTCTCCAGCACCAGCTGCACGAAGGCATCAAGGCGGCGGATGGCCTCGTTATGGGTGACATGCTTCTGCGCCTGGGCCGCCGCGATGTACGGCAGCGCCAGGTTCGCCGATTGCTCGGACATGGCTGGACCTCGATGGAAGGAGAAGGGCCTTACGGCCGCACGGTGACCGTGACCGCCCCGCCCGCGCCGACGCTGGTCGAGAGCTGCGCGATGCGGACGGTGAGTTCCCCCTGCGGGGCGCCGAAATCGGCGATCTCGTCGGCCGCCGCGTAGAGGGCTTCGGGGGACGTGAGGGTGAAGCTGCGCCGCACCGTTTCACCATCAAGGATGTCGAGCCGGTAGGCCTCGCTCGCCTCGCCCAGCGGCACCTCCACCGCCTCCCATCCGTCCCCCGCGATGCGGGTGCGGCGGATGAAGGAGAGCGCGACGCCCGCCCCCGTCCGCCGCGCCCGCACATGCACCGGCGAAAGCGGCGCGAGCGCCCGGCCGGAGACGGTGACGGCGACTTCCGTCACCTCCTCCGCGCCCTGGTCGTCCCGCGCCGTGCCGACGCGGTAGATGAAGGAACGCCCCAGCGCCGCGACGCCGCTGGCGACGCTCACCAGCGTGCCGTCGAGCCGCACGATGCGGGTCCCCGTCGGCCAGACGTCCGCCCCCGCGCCTTCCGTTCCGGCGAGGCCCCGCAGCAGGCCGGTGAGGCGATAGCTGCCGGCATCCACCAGTTCCGCCTCGGTGAAGGCAGCGATCTCCGGCGCGCGGTCGTCGGCGAGGAGCACGAGGAGGTTGGCGCCGGCCAGCACCTCGGCCTCGCTGACCGAGACGAGGATGGAGGTCTGCAAGCTGACTTCCATCCCATTGTGCCGGTCGAACCGCCAGAGCGGCCCCGGCCCCAGCGGCGCGGTGAGGGTGCCGAAGGTGGCGGAGGCGGTGACGGGCGCCAGCGCCTCGAAGCTCGCGCCATCGGTGGAGCGCCAGATGGCGAGCGTGCCGGGCCAGGGCGTGGCCGCGGCCGCAAGCCATTGCAGCGGCACGGGTTCCGCCTCAGACAGCGCCGGCAGATCCAGCACCCGCACGGCGGGCGGGCCGGAGGCGCCGGGCAGCGCGATGGCGCCCGCCCCCTCCTGTGCCAGCGCCACGTCGAACACTTCCGGCTCGATGGTGCGGGCGGTGATCGCCAGCGCCTCCGCCGCCTCCACGCGGACGATCTCCACGAGCCGCGTGCGCCCGTCGAAGGTCAGCCGCACGAGGTTGCCGGGCGCCAGCGCGAGCAAGGAGGGCGGCAGCGAGAAGGTGAGCGTCTCCCGCCCGGCCCACAGGTCCTGAAGCCAGACATCGGCGGCGCGCACCATCACCGCATCGGAGGCGACCACCGCGAGGTCCGCCTGCGTTGCGTGCCGGCTCCTGCCGGCGAGGCGGCGGGAGGAGACCGTGGCGCGGCGGTAGTCGCGCAGGGCATCGACGAAGCCCACCGTCACCTCCAGCGGCAGCTCGGTCTCCTGCGCGCGGGTGACGGCAAGGAGGGGCGCGCCTTCCGCCTGCACCAGATCGTCCGTGGCGATCTCCGCCACCGCCCCCTGCCCGCGCGGGCGGAACACCATGCGGCCCGCCTCCTCCCCCGCCTCGAAGGCGAAGGCGCGGGCGAGCGGCTCCAGCGCCGCGCGGGCGGTCATGGGCTGCTCCACCACATAGCCCTCGACGGCGCCGGAGAGGCCCGTGCTGTCCACGTCCGCAATGCCGAAATCGGCGGCGAGCGTCGCCACCAGCGCATCCAGCGGCGCGGCGCCGAGGCGGCCGGTGAGCCAGTGGCCGGTGGCCCAGTTGGCGCCGTCCGCCCACACGTCCGTGGCGTAGGGGAATTGCGGATAGGGCCGCGCATCCCAGCTCCACAGGAAGAGCGCGTCCGGCTCCACCATGCGGCCGGGATAGCGGGTCGCGACGGGGTTGTCGGCGGCGTCCGCCTCCGCGCCGAAGGTGGCGAGGATGGCCTCCAGCGCGCGGCGCTGGATGAGATCGTCCCGCGCGCCGGAGGAGAAAGGCGGCAGGCGGTTCTCGGCGGATTTCGCATCGGGGAAGGCGCTCGGCCGGTTGGCGCCCTTATCCACCGCCGGGCACCCCGCCTCCATCAGACGGATGGGTTTGGCGCCGGGCAGATAAGAGGTAGGGCTCGCGCTGCGCACGCCGGCGATGCGCTCGTGATGGGCATTCGCCCACCAGGACCAGAGATCCTTCTGCCGATACACCCACGGCTCGCCGAAGGCATCGTCGGTGATGGGGCTACGCGCCTGCGCGGCGCGGACGGCATCGTCGGGATAATACCAGTCGAAGGCCTCGCCCCGGCGCAGGTTGGCCTTGAGATACGCGCGGTCGTGGATGGACTGCGCCAGCGCCGCATCGAGATGGTCGGAGCCGTCCCGCCAGTCGGCGAGCGGGGGGTAGTAGTCGATGCCGATGAAGTCCACCGCGTCGGCGCCCCACACCGCATCGAGGGGAAAGCGCACGTCGCCGGAGGCGAGCACCTGCGCGCCATATTCCGTCCAGTCGGCAGCGTAGGAGACGCGGGTGTCCAGCCCCACCACCGCCTTCACATCGGCGGCCAGCGCAGCGAGCGCTTCGGCCGCGGGGAAGGCGCCGGTGTCGTCCGTGAGGCGGGTGAGCGCGGCCATTTCCGAGCCGATCAGGATGGCCTCCACCCCGCCCGCCGCGACGGCGAGATGGGCGTAATGCAGCACCATGCGGCGCAGGCTCCACTCCTCCGGCCCGTGATAGATCACGCTTGATCCAACCCGCGTGAAGTCCCCGGCCGCCGCAGTCCCGAAAAGCGCCGCGACCTGCGCCCGGCAGGCGGCGGTGCCGTCCACCGTGCCCGCTCGCCCCGGTGCCGGATCGCACGTGATGCGCCCGCGCCACGGGTGGGGCGGCTGGGAGGCGGCGCCGGTCCACGGATCGGGGCGCGTGTTGTCGGCCGGGATGTCCATCATGACGAAGGGATTGAGTGTCACCTTCAGCCCGGCTTCGGCCATGCGCTGGATGGCGCGCACCACACTGTCGTCGGAGGGCGTGCCGCCATAGGCCGCGCGGCCCTCGTATTGGGAGACGGCGGGCGTGGTGAGGCGCGTCTGCCCGCCCACGCTCCACAGCGCGGGGGCGGTCGCCTTGTTCACGCGCTCGCACTTCGGCCGCACGGCGCACGCGCCCGCCCGCAGATCGTCGCCGAACCAGGACACCACCAGCGAAACCCGCTCAAGGTTCGGGCAGGCGCCGAGGAGCTGGTCGAGGGAGGCCTCGAAATCGCTGAAGAAGCTGGTGACGTGCCGGTTCTCCGGCCCGTAGCTCGCCTCGCCATAGACCTGGCGGATGTTGCGCGTGTCGTAGCCGAATTCGGTGGCGCCGGGGATCAGCGTCACCGCCCTCACCTGCTGCTCCAGCGCGCCGATGGCGCGCTCCACCTCCACGGTGATCTGCGGCAGGCGGTTGCCGTAGTCGGTCAGCTCCAGATTGCGGAAGGTGAGGTAGGCGACGCCGCGATAGGCCGGCGTGCCCGCCGCGCCCTGCTTCGCCTCGATCCACGAATCCGGTGGCTCATCCGGGCCGCCGAGGTGGGGCGTGATATGGAGGCGCCGCGTGTCCAGCAGCTTGCCGTCCGCCCAGATGCGGCCGATGCGCGAGACTGGCCCCTCGCACAGCGCCACGGCGAAATTGGCGTAATAGGTGTAGGTCGTCGTGCTGGCGGACAGACTGCCGCCCTTGCCGCCGACGGACTGCGTCTCCTCCTTCTTCACCTCCTTCAGCTTGGTGGCCCAGATCACCTGCCCGGCGAGGCGCGCGCGGCCGTAGACGCGGGGCAGCGGCGCGCCGGCGGTGGAGGCCATCACGTCGAGGTCGGTAAGGCGCGGGCCTTCCGCATGGCGCGAGCGGTTGCCGCCGAGGAGCGCGCCATCGATGACCGAGCCGCCGAGCGCGCCCAGCGCCCGCCCCGCCACCGCGCCGATGGGTCCGAACAGCGCGCCGCCGATAAGGCCGCCGGCCGCGCCGAGAAGCAGCGTCGCCATGGGTGAGGCTCCGGGATCGGGGGAATGTGGGAAGAGGGTAGGCCCTACCCCGACATGGTGCCGTCATCGCCCGGCGTGTCCGAACGATCCACGGTCGGTCGGGTTCCGGTTTTCAGGCAGCGCGCAAGCCGCTCAGTGGATGCCCCGGACGAGCCGGGGCATGACGGCGGGGAGGACGGTGCAAGCGCCCCGCTTCGCTCTCGCGCCTCGGCCGACTGGAACGGAGCGAAGCGCAGTGGAAGGAGAGCCGTGGCCCAGCGCAACACGTCGCCGAAGGCAGCTCTTTCCGAGGCTCTGCGGGCGGGTGCCGGCTTCGCCGACCTTTCCCCTGGACCCCGGATCGACGCTCCACCTGCGGTGTCGCTTGTCCGGGGAACTGTTTCGATGAGCCCCCTACCCCACCGCCGGAAACGCGAAGGCATAGGCCAGCCGCCGCCGCCACCAGGGCGTGAGGGCGGTCTCGCACACGCTCGCGCCGTCATAGGCGTGGATCATCCGCCCGCCGTCGCAGAGCAGCGCCGCGTGCTTCGCCGGAAGGTGCTCGCGGAAGCGGAACAACAGCACGTCGCCGGGCTGCGCCTCGGCCAGCGAAAGCGCGACGAGATGGCGCCGCGCGGTGTCGGCCAGCGTCTCGCTGCGGGAGGCCTCGGCCCAGTCCGGCGCGTAGGACGGGAGCGCCTCCGGCTCCGGGCCCACCACCGCCCGCCAGACGCCGCGCACGAGGCCGAGGCAGTCCGCGCCATGGCCCTTCAGCGAGGCGCGGTGGAGATAGGGCGTGCCGATCCAGGCGCGGGCCTCGGCCAGGATAGCGGCGCGGAGGGCGGCGCGATCAGGAGCCCCGCTCATTCCCGGAGACTCCCGTCGTATCCGCCCTCGCCGGGGATGGCGACGGAGATCACCGCGTCGTTGCCCGGCATGTGCGGGAAGCCGCGGAAATTGAATGCGTTTGAGAAGCGATCGCGACAGGTCGCAAAGCGCTTGTCGCAGCCGGCGGTGAGGGTGATTTCGTCGCCCTCCATGACCTCGAACGGCGGGCGCTGCCACAGGCGCAGAACCGCCCCTTCCGCATCCACCAGATGCGCCTTCACCTCGGTGACGAAGCCGGCATTGGCGCCGCCCGTGAACACCGCACGGCCGCGCGCGAAAGCCCCGGCCGCGAAGCCGTCGAGGCCGTTCACACGCAGGCGCAGCGCCCCGTCCACGCGGCTCACGGAGGCGGTGGCCGAATGGGCCGGCGCGGAAAGATCCACGCCGCAGCGGGCATCGCCGAGATCGGCATCGCAGGTGGGGGTGAAGAGGCGGCCGCGCGTCTGGTTGAAGGCGTCGGCGAGGGCGCGGATCTCGGCGGTGAAGACGCCATCCTCTGAGCGCACCTCGCCGATGGTTCCCCGCCGCAGGAGGTGCTGCTGCGCGGGGGCCTGCCAGTTGACGAGGAGGAGGTCGACGCCCGCCCCGTCATAGAGGCCGGCGGCGAGGTCGGCGGCATCGAGCGCATCCGCGCTGAGCGCGCCGGATAGCTCGGTGCCCGTCACCGAAAGCCCCTGGGCCTCGCTGCTCTCCGAGCCCGCGACGCCGGAGGCGGCGATGAAGGTCACGCCCTCAACGACGAGGTCGCGATCATGGTCGGTGAAGCCGAGCACGGTGCCGTCGCGGCGGGTCACGCGCCAGGCGCGGCACAGGGTGGTGACGCCGCTCGCGAGATGGTCGGCGAGCGCGGGATCGAGGGTGCGCATTTTCGGCCTCACACGCGTATTTCGATGATTGGGATGCGGGGGATCGCGCCGGCCGCGAAGGCGGAGAGATCGACCTCCAGGAAATCGGTGTCGAAGCGCACCGGAACATCGAAGCGAAAGCCGGCCGTGACCACCGCCGAGGGGGGCGGGATGGCACCCGCGGCGAAGGTGATTTCGCCGCACGCGGCATCGAGCGAAAAATGTGCGCCCTCAACGTGTTCAATGCCATTCACCGCGACCTTCACGGTCCCCGCGACGGGCTTGGTGATGGCGCGCAGATAGGGCGCGTGGAGGGCGCCGTAGCGCTTCGTCAGCGCGAAGGTGGCGCGTGCTCCGTCACCCGCGCCGATCAGCTGGTCGAGGGCGCTTACCTCGCTCTGCGGAGCGGCCGAGGAATGATCGAGACGATCGCGCCAGCGGAAGCCGTGGAGACGCCCGCGACGCTCCTCGAAAAAGGCGACGATTTCGGCCAGCGCGGCGAAGGTCTTCACCCCGTATCCGGCATCCCATCGGCGTCGCGAATCAGCCTGTCGGGTGTTGCGCTCCTCGCGTCCGGAGGCGGTCGTGACGACCTCGGTGACGCGCTCGGGACCGCCGGAAGCGCCGAGCGCGACCTCCAGAGGGAACAAAATCTCATGAAAGGCGGCCATATGATGCCCCCATCCCCTAATTCTTGGCCGAAAACAGTAGAGATGGCCTTGACATAGTTGAACGTGACGCCTTGACTTTCCGGTGCCCCGTTGAGCATGGAGCGAAAGCATGGCTACCAAGCCCGCGAAGAAGCCGGCCGCCGCCGCCGAGAAACCTGCCGAGAAGAAGGCCGCTGCCCCCAAGGCCGCTGCCAAGACCACAGCACCCAAGACCGCCGCCGCGAAGACCGCTGCGCCGAAGGCCGCCGCCCCCAAGGCTGCTGCGCCGAAGGCCGAAGCCAAGGCCGCTGCCCCCAAGGCCGCTGCTCCCAAGGCTCCCGTCAAGAAGGCCGCCGCGCCCAAGGCCGCTGCGCCGAAGGCCGAGGCCAAGGCTGCTGCCCCGAAGGCTCCCGCCAAGAAGGCCGCTGCGCCCAAGGCCGCGGCTCCCAAGGCTGAAGCCAAGGCCGCTGCCCCGAAGGCTCCTGCCAAGAAGGCTGCCGCCCCCAAGGCCGCTTCCGCGAAGGCCGCCGCCAAGCCCGCCGAGGCTCCGGCTCCCGAGAAGAAGGCCGCCGCTCCCAAGGCTGCGAAGGCGCCCGCCAAGGCTGCGGCTCCCAAGGCTGCCGCTCCCAAGGCCGCTGCCAAGCCCGCCGCCGAGAAGAAGGCTGCCGCTCCCAAGAAGGCCGCTGCTCCCAAGGCTGCTGCGCCCGCTCCGGCCCCCGAGGCCAAGCCTGCCGCGCCCAAGGCCGCTGCCAAGCCCGCCGCCAAGAAGGCCGCTGCCCCGAAGGCTCCCGCGAAGAAGTGATCTTCGCTCCCCGATGGCGGCGTGCGGCTCAGGGCCCGCGCCACCGCCATCGGAGCGCCACCGAGGTGGCCGCATGACGATGCCCGCCCATGGGCGGGCGACAAAGAGACGATGCCGCCCATGGGCGGCAGACAGGATCGGGGCCCGGCGGTTCATCCGGGGCCTCATGTGGCATCCGTATGCGCCCGGGCACCGCGTGGCCTGGGCCTTTGCGTGTTCGGGCACCCGCGTCTTCGGGCGCCGGATCGGGTGATGTCGTATCCGTTCGGACATCGGCCAGAGGGGCAAGGCCGGAATGCCGCGAACGGGACGACCACACCCGGCTCCCACTCCGCACGCCGGATGTCTGCCGGCGCAAACAAGAGGTGCGAGGTCCGCTGGGCCAGTCCGCTCGGCCGGTCCGCTCGGCCAGGTCGCGCCTTCCGGCGACACGTAGTCACGAAAGACCTTCCGGCGCGGCCGCCGGACGTCGTTTGACCTCAGGTCACTCGAGATATTCCGCCTTGGCGTTCAAGGTGCCGATCCGTCAGGGGATTTCCCGGCACGCGCGGCAACGCTATGGTCGGCGGGCTCGCATCGGGCGAGCCTGTCCGGACCGTCCTCTGCTGCCATGCCCACTCGCGCCTCAAGCCCCATTTCGTCCGGACACCGCCCCGCCGCCATCGGCCCGGCGCCGGCAACCCGCGGACGGATACCCGGCACGCTGGCCTTCGGCGCGGCGCTGCTGATGGCTGCCGCAGGCCCGGCGCTGGCGCAGTCCAGCGGCAAGAGCGGGAGTACCAGCGGCAGTTCTACCAGCAAGAGCGACAGCTTCTGCGCCAGCTACGGCCCGGGCTTCCAGCGGGTGCCCGGCTCGGATTCCTGCGTGAAGACCGGCGCGGTCGTGCGCACCGATGCCTATAGCGGCAGCGGTCCGAGCAACGCGCCGAACCAGTTCAACAACACGATCTCGTCCTCGCAGCCCTCGACCGCCGCCCCCGCGCCGGACCCGTGGAAGTCCTCGCGCTGAGGGCTCAGCCGCTGCGCTGCCCGCGCGCCACCGCCCGCGCCACCAGGCCCGCGACATAGGCATCCGAACGGCGGAAGCCCGAGATGTCGGGCGTCGAAATGTTCACCGTCACCGCCCCGCCGCCCGCCCCTTCGGACGTGCGCACGCCGAGCCGCCCGTCGGCCCCGCGCGCGAGCGGCAGGATGGCTTCCGCCCCCTTCTCGCCCATCAGGCCGAGGGACGCGCCGAGGGGAAAATAGGTGGGCGCCGCCACAACGCCGCCACGCGCGAAGGGCTTCACCTGTCCCTCGCCGATCACCCCGCCCTTGGCGAAGCCGAGGCCGCCGGCACCGGAGAGAAGCGAGGTGAGCGAGCTTTCGAGCGGCTTCAAAGCGGCGGTGAGGGCGAGGTTGGCGAGGCGGGTCGCGAGCTGCTCCAGCACCGTGCCGAGATCCTTGCCCTGCACAGCAAGCCCAGTGAAAGCGGAAGCCAGCGCGGAAGAAAAGCCGCGTGCGGACACCTCTGCCGCGCCCAGCGCCGCCATGGCGCTGCGGGTGTCCACCTGAAGGGCGATATCGACGGTCTCGGTCACGGCGTCATCCTCTCGTGCGATCGGGAAACCGCGCCATGAGGGCGGCAAGGCCGGCGCGGTCGATGGCCTCCGGCGGGGCGGGCAGGAGTGCGGAGAGGGCGGCCGCGAGTTCGCGCGGCGTCATCCGCCAGAAGGCGTCGGGGGCAAGCCGCAGCAGGCCGAAGCCGACACCCATGGCGAGCGCCCAGGGAAAGGCACGCGCCGCGGGCGTCGCGCTGTCCTGGGTAGAGGCGCGCGCCGCGGGCGTCGCGCTTAGGCCGGCTGCGGCGCGGGAGGGGACGGGATCGTCTCCTCTCCGCCGAAGGTTGCCGCGAGCAGGTCCGCGACGATGCGCGCGAACCCCGCCGCGCCCCCATCCGCCCGCATCCGCTCCACCTCCTCCACGCTCACCGACGCCCCCGCGCCATTGAGCCCGGCGGCGATGATGCGCGCGGCATCCCGCGCCGAGAGGCGGCCGCGGCCGAAGCGTTCAGCCAGCGCCATGAGATCGTCCGCACCGAACGCGGCTTCCAGCTCCGCCAGCGCGCCGAGGGTGAGCACGAGCACGCGCGGCGTGCCGTCGAGCACGGCGGAAATCTCGCCGCGCCGGCGGTTGGGCATGCCACCGCCCATCACAGCGCCGCGAAGGCGATCTCGCCCGCGCTCTCCAACGTGAGGTCGAAGGTGATCTCGCGGTCGTGCTCGGCCGCGATCTCCAGCGCCGTCACCTGGAACGGGCCGGTGAGCGTGCCGAAATCCGGGATCAGCAGCTGGCAGCTCGCCAGCGCGCCGGAGAAGAAGAGCTGGCGGACGAGGGCATCGGATGCCGCATCCTTGAACACGCCGGAGCCGGAGACGGAGGCGCGCTTCACGCCCGCCCCGTCCAGCAATTCGCGCCAGCGGCCGGCGCTCTCGGAATGGGTCACGTCCACGCTTTGCGCGTTGAAGGCGAGGGTGCGCGTGCGCAGCCCCGCGACGGTGATGAAGGAGGTGCCGTCATGCACCTTCAGGAGCAGGTCCTTGCCCTTCTGCGCGGCCATGTTTCTCTCCGGTCAAACGGGCTCGGTGACGGCGCGGAACCGCACCAGAGCGTGGAAGGTGCGCCCGTCGCTCTCGCGGCGGACCTCGGCGGTGGTGGCACGCAGGTTGGCGAGGCAATGCCCGTCCAGCGCGAGGGCCGCGTCGTGCAGCACCTCCTGCAGGCGGGCGGCAATGGCGAAGGCCTCCGCACGCCCGCCGGAGCGGGAGAAGACGTGCAGCGTCAGCACCTGCTCGCTGCCCGCCTCGGTGGCGGTGGACCAGTCCGCCACCACCGCCTCGCCGAGGGTGACGAAGGGAAAGTCCGCATCGCCCGGCGGCACGTCATGGACGCGCGGCGCGCCGAGCAGCGCCACCAGCGCGGCATCGGCCACGAGCGCGGCATGGATGGCCGCGCGCAGCGCCAGCGCGGGGCTGTCGAGGGGGATGCTCACGGGCGCCTCCGTCGCGCGAAGAGAAGGCGGATGCGGTCGAGCACCGGATCGCCCGGCCGATCGAAGGCGCCGCGCACGCGGTCGAGGAACGCCGCGCCGGAGACCTGCACCAGAGGCCGCGCGGGTGTGCCCGCGATCGTGGCGACGGCACCGGCTTCTGCCCCGATCTCCCCCGCGAGATCGGCGGCGGCGCGGGCGGCGGCCTCCGCTTCCGCAGCGGGGAAATGGCGGGCGGCGATGCGGCGGGCGAGGCCGTCGAGGCCCCGGGTGCGGACGCTGAGCTCCGTCCTCATGTCTGCTCCTCGCTGCAGCGGATGCGATGGAAGCGGCCCCGCCCATCGGCGTCAGTTATGGCTTCCACCGCCAGCACGCGGCCGGCATGGATCAGCCGATCACCGGCCGCGATGGTGTTGGGCGCCCGCACGGTCACGCGCAGCACGCGCGCGGCGCGGGGCCTCTCCTCGCCGAGGCCGTAGGCGGTGGAGACATCCTCCACCGCGCCCCACAGCACATCCACCGAGATGAAGCTGCGCGCGACGCCGCCGGCACCATCCGGCACCTCCAGCGGCGTCTGGTGGGTGAGGCGATGGCGCAGCGCGCCGATGCCGCTCACAACCGCACCACGCGATAGGGCGCGGTCAGCGCGCGGGAGGCGGCGGGAAGCTGGGTGGCGTCGCCCGGCCCGTCGCGATGCTCGTAGAGATGGGCGAGCATGAGCCGCACCGCCTGCACGAGATCCGCCGGCACGTCCCCCGCGTCCGCGCCATAGCCGGCGAGGAGCGTGATGACGATGCCGCCATGGGAGACGAGCGGCGCGGACACCCGTGCGGGCGCCACCCGGATCAGCGCCGGCGCGCGATCCCCCACCAGCGCGAGGGCGTCCTCGGGGAGCGCCACCGGCGTGCCGTCCGCCGCCGCGACGGTGGCTTCGAGGATGGCCCGCACCGGAGCGATCGGCGCCGGGATGACGCCGCGCAGCGGCCAGCGATCCAGCGAGAAGCGCCAGGTCTGGTCCATCAGGATGCGCCCTGTCTCCGCCTCCACATGCCGGCGGGCGGCGGCGATGAGGGCATCGATGAGGGCGTCCTCCGCGTCGGTCTCGACGCGCAGAAAGGCCTTCGCCTCCGCCCGCGTCAGCGGCTCGGCGGCGGGGCCGGAAAGAAGCTCGGCCATGGGGGGCTCCGGTGGGGTGGGCGAGTGGCAGATGCGCGGCGGGCGGCTCCCCCGGCACCGGCGGGCTCCCTCTCCCCTTGCGGGAGAGGGTTGGGGGGAGGGGTGTGCGCAGGAAGAGCAGGCGGCGGGTGTTGCGGCGAGGGCCCCCTCACCCCCCGGCCCCTCTCCCGTCCGAACTCGGCTTCTGCCGAGTTCGGTTCGCGAAGGTCGAAGTCGGCAACAGCCGACTTCGAGGGGAGAGGGGAGGAAGAATTTGTGTTGCCGTCGCCCTCCGGCTCGACCGGAGGGCCCATCCCTCCGTGCGCGCCGTCATCCGCGCGCCGGGACGAACGGTGCCATGGGTCCTCCGGTCGAGCCGGAGGACGACGGGGCTTGCCTGCCGGGCGGAGTCTCTCGCAGGCCCACGGATCAGCGATCCGGCCGCGCCGTCGCTTGTCCGGGGCACCATTGACGCGTCCCGCTACGGGCGGCAGAAACGAGGGATGATGACCCTCCGCACCCGTGCCGCCGCGACAATCCTGATGTGCGCCCTCGCGCTCTCCGCCGGCCCGGCCCGCGCCATCGTCGGCGGCGCGCCCGCGGCGGCGGATGTGGCGGCGCAGACGGTGCTCATCGTCTCCACCCGCGGCGCCTCCTGCACCGGCACGGTGCTGGCGCGCGACCTGGTGCTGACGGCGGCGCACTGCGTAGGACCGAAGGCGGATTATGCGGTGGCCGTCCTCGGCGACGGCGCGCCGAAGCTGGTGCCGGCGGCGCGCGTGGTGGTCCATCCGCGCTTCGACGCAGACCAGTTCCAGACCCGGCACCCCACACCGGACCTCGCCCTCGTGAAGCTCGCCGAGCCCTTGCCCGCGCGCTTCCGCACGGCCCGCCTCAGCGCCGCCACCGGGCTGCCGGAGAAGGGCGTCTCCTTCCTCATCGCAGGCTATGGCGTCACCGCCGACGGCGCGATGAAAAGCGCGGGCACGCTGCGCAGCGTGGCCCTGCCCTCCATCGGCACCACCGGGGGCATCATGGTGCGGCTCGCAGCGCCTGAGGGCGCGGCCGGGGCCTGCACCGGGGATTCCGGCGGGCCGGCCTTCCTCGATGGCGCGGTGGCCGGTGTGGTGGGCTGGGCCACCGCCGCGGGCGGCGCGCGCGGCTGCGGCGGCGTCACCGGCGTCACTTTGGTGTCGCTGCACCGCGACTGGATCATGGCCACGGCGAAGGCGCTGGGCAGTCCCCTCCCCTCAACCGGGCTCTGAAATGCGGGCCGCCCTGCATCACGCAGGACGCGGCCTCGTGGTCCTGCTCGCGCTCACAGCGCCGGCCCGCGCTCAGTCGCCCGGCGGCGAGACCGTGGATCACGCCATCTGCCGGCTCATCGATACGGCGGCGGCGCAGGAGGGGCTGCCCACCTCCTTCCTCACCCGCCTCATCTGGCAGGAAAGCTCGTTCCGGTCCGATGTGGTGAGCCGCGCGGGGGCGCAGGGCATCGCGCAATTCATGCCAGGCACGGCGAAGGAGCGCGGGCTTGTCGATCCGTTCGATCCCGAGGCGGCCATCCCGGCCGCCGCCGCGCTCATCGCCGATCTCAACCGGCGGTTCGGCAATCTGGGCCTTGCGGCGGCCGCCTACAATGCCGGGCCGGGGCGGGTGAACGGGTTCCTTTCCGGCGGCGGCCTGCCCAACGAGACGCGCGCCTATGTGCGCATCATCACCGGCCGCACGGCGGAGGATTGGGCCGGCCTGAAGAAGCAGAATGCGGCCGCCTTCGGCCCGGCGGATTTCCCGCCTGAGCCGTGCCTCGCCACCGTCGCCAGCCTGCGCAAGGGCGCGCCGGCCCCGGCGGCGGGACAGCCGGCCAATGCGCTGTTCGCGCCCTGGGGCGTGCAGATCTCCGGCAATTATTCGCGCGAGATCGCGCTGGCCTCCTTCCGCCGCGAGGCGCAGCGGGCGCCGCAGGTGTTCGCGGACTTGACGCCGGTCATCGTCTCCACGCGGGTGGGCGGGCGCGGCCCGCGCACCTTCTATCGCGTGCGCCTGCCGGCCCAGTCCAAGGCCGAGGGCATGAAGATGTGCGACCGCCTCCGCAAGGCCGGCGGCGCCTGTCTCGTGCTGCCGAACTGAGGAGGCGCCCCGGACAAGCGACACCGCAGGTGGAGCGCTGAGCCGGGGCCCAGCGCAAAGGTTCGCCGAAGGCGCTTCTTTATCCCGCGATCTGAGGAATTGTCCGCCTCGCGGCACTTTTGCGCTGGACCCCGGATCGGCGCTCCGGCTCACGCCGTCGCTTGTCCGGGGAACAGCCCTCAGCTCGCGGCGAACTTCAGGAGCTTGGCGGCCTCGAAGTTCTGCACGCCGCCGCCCACGCGCTTCGTCGTGTAGAACAGCACGTAGGGCTTGGCGGAATAGGGATCGCGCAGCACCCGCACCCCGGCGCGGTCCACCACCAGATAGAAGCGGCGGAAGTCGCCGAAGGCGATGGCGAAGGCGTCGGCGGCGATGTCCGGCATGGCCTCGCTCTCGGCCACCGGGAAGCCGAGCAGGCTCGCCGGCTGGCCGACGCCTGCGGGCGGCGTCCAGAGGTAGTTGCCGTTCTCGTCCTTCAGCTTGCGCACCGCGCCCTGCGTCTTGCGGTTCATGACGAAGGTGGCGTTCTGGCGGTAGCCACCCTTCAGCGCATAGACGAGATCGATGAGCGGGTCGGCCGGCGTCGCGGAGGGGAAGGCGCCGGCGGCGCCGGTCGCAACATAGCCCACCTTGTCCCACGCCCACGCGCTGTCGGCGACCTTGGTGTAGGCGAGGAAGCCCTTGGGCTTGGCCACGCCGTCGCCGCTGACGAAGGCGGCGCCCTCCTGCTCGGCGAAGGCGGTGTCCACCTCCTGCGCCAGCCACTCCTCGATGTTCACCTGCGCATCGTCGAGCAGCGCCTGCGTCGCCGCCGGCATGGCGTAAAGCTCCATGGCGGGGAAGGCGAGTTCGGCGAGGACCGGGCTGTCGGTCTGCGGCCGCGCCGCCGTCTCGGCCGCCCAGCCGGAGGCCGGACCCGAGGTCATGAAAGGCTTGCGATAGGTGCCGGCGCCGATCACCCGCACCGTGGCCAGCGCGCGGATGGGCGAGAGCGCGGCGAGGCGCCGGCCGATCTCCTGCTCCGCCTCATAGGGCACCAGATAGCCGCCGTCCGCGCCGGAGCCGGCGGAGAGGGCTTTTGCCTCCAGCGCCTTCAGGCCGCCGGCCTCGCCGTGGCGGGCATAGGTGTCGAAGGCCGCGCCATGCTGGGAGGCATCGGCCGTGCGCTCGGGTGCCGCGCCCAGCGCGGGGCGGCGGGCCTTGGTGGCGAGGGCATCGAGCCGCGCCTGGTGAGCGTCGAGGGCCGCATCGATGCGGGCGAGCTGCTCGGTGGTGAGCACATCGGCGCCGCGGCGTTCCATCTGGGCCAGGCGCGCGTCGTTGGTCTCCTTGTAGGCCTCGAAGGCGGAGAGGAAATCCGCGACGGCGATGCGCTGCTCGGCGCCGGCCACCTTGGTTTCAGGCGCGCCCGAATGGGCGTCAATATTCAGCGACATGGGAAGAACCTTCTGTTGAGCGAAGATCAGGCGCCGGCGGTGGCGCGCAGGCGGGCGGCCGCGGCGGTGAGCAAAGCGGCTGGCGAAGGGGCCGGACGCCGGATCCGGGCGTCTGGCTGCATGGGAAAGGTGACGACCGACACCTCCCACAGATCGATGCGGGCGATGCGGCGCAGCCGCGTGCGCGGATCGGTGCGGGCCGTCACCGCCTTGAAGCCGATGGAGAGGCCGTCGAGCGCGCCGTCGCGGATCAGCGCCGCCACCTCCCGCGCGCGGGCGACGAAGGGTGAGAGCCGGCCGCGGACATAGAGGCCGCGTCCGTCCTCGATCACATCGGTCCACACGCCGATGGGCTCGGCGGGATCATGCTGGTAGAGCATGCGCACGCCGCCCGCGCCCTGGCGGGCGAGGCTCGCCGAAAAGGCGCCGCGCTCGATGAGGTCGCGGCCGAGGTCCGGCACATCGAACAGGCAGGCATAGCCCTCGATGGCGTAGCCGGCCGGGGGATCGGACACGGCCAAGGAATCCCGCGCGGGCATGGCTCAGGCGCCCCCCGCGGGCGGCGTGGGCTTCTTGCGGCGGCGGCTCTTCTCGATGCGCTCCAGCGTCGCCACGAACTCGCGAAAGACGGTGCCGGCGGCGGCCGGAGGGGCCGGCGGCGTGGCGCGGGCCTTGGTTTTCGGCCCGCCGGTGAGCGCGCGAATGCGCGGCGCGGACGCCTTCTGGAATGGCGATCGCATGGGTGTCTCCGAAGATGTGTTGAGGGGTCAGGAGAGGTCGTCGAACCGCGCGTTGAAGCGGGCCAGCTCGCGCACCAGCTCGTCCATCCGCGCGTTGGCGCGGGCGAGCTCGGTCAGCGTCCGCCACAGCCCGGCGGTGGCCGCCAGCGCCCACAAGAGCAGCGCCAGATGCGCGAGATCGCCCCGCTCGGCGAAGGTGCGGATGAGGGTGTCCATGGGGGGCTCGCGAAGGCTTAGTTTTAGTTTGATTGGCTCTTAAAGTTGTGCTCTCATCTCGACCAGAAACGAACGGAGTTAAGACTGTGTTGTTCGAGACTTGCGGACCATTCAGCTACAATCGCCTACAGGACGAGCAATGGCGCTCCCGTTTTTGGGAAGAGGTTGATGAATTTTGGGACGGTCTTTCCGGCGCAATTGGCTGTTATGCATTCTGCATGAGCCACGGGAAATCCAGAAAGCCATGGTATATTGGTAAAACAACTTGCCAAGATGGATTTCGTGGCGAAATTTTTCAGAAACACAAACTCGATAAGTATGATGCGGTAATTGCCCAAAAACCTCGTCACTCAGCCGATATATTTTTATTTCCACTTGTAACAAATGATTTTCAATTATCATTCAATAGATCTTCACATTCATCGACGATAGAATGGCTTGAGAGCGTTATGATTGGAATGTCTTTGGCAAGCAACCCAGAAATTTCAAATATCGGAAAAACAAAACTGCACAGAGAGGTATATGTCAACGGGGTCATTGGCGAACAGTACATTGGACGACCGAGTAATCCTGCGAGATTAGCCAAAGCAATGTTTATCCGATAAAGATTATCTACGGGCGTCGTTGCAGCGATCGTCTACCCCTGATACCCCACCGCCGCCCGCTTCTCCGCGTCGCTCAGGAAGTCCGCCGCGCCCACCCGCGCCCACAGTTCCGAGCGCTCGGAGCTGAGCGCCTCGATCTGGTCGAGGTCGGGCACCAGCGTCAGGCCGCCGCCATAGGCCGGGGCGAGCCACAAAGCGAGGGCGTCGCACACGCGGCGGACCAAAGGCACCACGCTCTGGCGCCAAAGGGCGCGGTTGGCTTCGGCGTAGTTCGCATAGGTGTTGTCGCCGGGAATGCCGAGCAGCATGGGCGGTACGCCCACGGCCAGCGCGATCTCCCGCGCGGCGGAATTGCGGGCGGCCTCGAAGTCCATGTCCTTGGGCGAGAGGGAGAGCGGGCGCCAGTCGAGCCCGCCTTCCAAGAGCAGCGGCCGGCCGGCATTCACCGCGCCCTGGAAGGAGGCTTCCAGCTCGCCCTTCAGCCGCTCGAACTGTTCTTCGGTGAGCGCGCCCGTGCCGCCATAGACGAGGGCGCCAGAGGGCCGGGCGGCATTGTCGATGAGCGCCTTGTTCCAGGCGCTGGCCGCATTGTGGAGATCGAGCGCCTGCGCCGCCGCCTCCAGCGGCGCGAAGCCGTAATGGTCGTCCAGCGGGTTGAAGGCGGAAAGATGCAGGATGGGCGGCACGTCCGCCCCGGGCACCAGCGTGTCCTGCGCGATGCGCACGGTCTCGGCGCCCAGCGTGTAGTCGAACGCCTCGGGCCAGCCGTCCGGCCCCGGCACCACGCGCACCCGGTCCGGCCGCAAAAGGTGCAGCTCGCGCGGCGCGCCATCGAGGGCCACCGCCTCCACATAGGCGTTGCCGGCCACGAGAAGGTGGCAGCAGATGGCCTCGAACAGCGCAGCGCGGGTGAGGCGCGGATTGGGCCGGGCGAGAAGATCGAGGAAGGGGTGGGTGTCGTGCTCGCGCCCGTTCACCGTGAGCACCAGGGGCACGGTCGCCGCCGCCTCGCCGATGAGCCGCACGGCGCGATAGGCGATGGCGTTGCGGGCATAGCCCTCGCGGGCGAGCGAAGCGTAATCGCGCGGGGTCCAGCGCGGCCGGCCGGCGGAGAGGAGCGCGATGAGGCGGCCGGTGCGGCTCGCCTTCGCCTCCTCGGGCGCGCGGCGGAAGGGGGCGAGGAGGCTGGCCAGCATGAGGGGGCTCCGAAATGAAATCGGCCGCCCCCTGAGGCCCCTCCTCCGCGCAGCTCGGGGCGTCTGCGGAAGGAGCGGATCAAGGAGCGGCCGGAGGTTGCACACCGGCGGACCGGCTGCAGGCCACAGGGTGCGCCGGCGCGGCGGCCGGCGTTAAAGCATGCGGATCAGCGCGCGCGGGCACAGGCGTCAGCCCGCGCGGCGGGGCAACAGGGCTTTAGCCCGCCCGGCGAGGATACTCGTGGTGGCGCGGCGGCAGCCGGTGATAGAGGCTCGCCACCGCCACGAGGCAGACGGCACCGGCGATCACGATGCCGGACAGCTCGAACGGGTCGATGGCCGAGGCCGCCATCAGCACCGGCACGGCGCCGGCGGGCGGATGCGACACGCGCAGCAGCAGCATGGCGAGGATGGCGAGGCCCACGCCCAGCGCCGCCGCCCACCAGGCGCCCGGAAACAGCAGCGTGAACACGATGCCCACCGTGACCGACAGCATATAGCCGCCGATCACGTTTGCCGGCTGAGCCAAAGGCGAGGAGGGATGGCCGAACAGCAGCACCGCGCTTGCGCCGAACGGCGCGATGAGCAGCGGAAGGCTGGTGAAGGCCGCGGCGCCACCGACAAGGCCCATGCCGAGCATGCCGCCCGCGCCGGACTTCAGCCCGACCTGGACGGAGCCGCAATGGGGCTCATGACGTGCGAAAAATGCTTTCCAATGATGTCTCATGGCTCCAGACGGGGCAGAGAGGGCCAAGGGAAGGCAAATGTCTGCACACAACGCTGTCATGCAGCCTCATTTGTAGGCACATGATGGACGTATTCTGGATGCCACGCAAGGGTCGTCACCGGAAACGCGCCAACAAACCGGTTCGCGCTGGGGCAGCACAGGCGTAGAATGGTTGCGGGCCGTGGGTTGGGAGCAGATCGGGAGGGCGTCATGCTCTATGCCCTGGTCCTCATCGTCACGACCACCACCGTCCAGCCCGCGGCGACCTCCGCCATGGGCTATGCGGGCGGCCCCTATGCCGGCGCCCGGCTCGTCACCACCGAGACCTCGCAGCAGATCGTCGGCTATTTCCGCAGCGAACGCGGCTGCCTCGGCGCCAGCCTGAAGCGCAACGAGCGATGGCCGGACTTCGCGCCAGGCCAGAGCGTCACCGGCCTGTGCGTGCAGGTGGAGATCCCGGTCGGCGGCGTCGTGGTCGGCAGTTGACGGCCTAGAGCCCCCGCACCCGTGGCGCGCCGGCCCTCGGGCCGAGCGCCAGAGCGGTCACGGCCCACACTAGCGCGTCGAGCCGGTCGGGCGAGCGGCCGGAGGAAAGGCCATCGGTGCCGAAGTCGCACATCTCGTCCTCCAGCTCCGGGAAGGCGCCGGCATGGCGGACGCGGGCCTGTTCGTAGAGGGCGGCCACAGGCTCGGCGCGGAGGAACTTGCCGCGCGTGGCGCGCACCTGCTCCACCGGCACGGCGGGGTCCACCTCGGCGATGACGGCCCGCACCATCTCGCCGCCCTGGTTCACCTCGGCGACGATGCGATCGGCGGAAAAGCGGTGGAACAACGCCACCGCCTTGGCCGCCCATTGGGCCGGGCGCAGGCCCTGCTCGGTGGCATCCGCCAGCACATGGACGACGCCCGCCGCATCCACGCCCGCCGCGACAAGGCCGCAGGAATCGGCGCCGGCGCGGGAGGAGGCGGGCGGGTCCACCGCCACCACGATGCGGGCGAGCGGCGGGGCCTCGGCCTCGCGCAGCGCCTCCAGCTGGGGGCGGGAGAACAGTGCGTCCGGCCGGTCCTCGATGATCTCGCCGTCCAGCTCCTGCCGGCCGAGGCGGGTGCCGCCGTAGCGGGACATCACCTGCCCGAGGAAGGTGGGCGCCAGATGGAAGGCGTTGTCCGCCGTCTTCGCCCGGCTCACTGCCGTTGCGGGATCGGCGAGGAGACGACGCAGTAGGGCAGTGGGACGCGGCGTCGTCGTCACCATCTGGCGGGGATGGGCGCCGAGGCGCAGCGCGAATTGCAGCATGTCGAAGGTGGCCTCGCCGCGCTTCCACTTGGCCAGCTCATCGAGCCACGCGGCGGCGAATTGCGGGCCGCGCAGGCTTTCCGGGTCCTCCGCCGAAAAGCCCTGCGCCACCGCGCCGTTGGGCCAGACGAGCCGGCGGCGCGTCGGCTCCCAGCGCGGACGCTCGCCGCGCGGATGGACTGCGAGGACGCCGGAGACGCCCTCCACCATCACCTCGCGCACATCGGCCATGGTCTCGGCGATCAGCGCGATGGGGCTCACCGGGGCCGCGGCGAAGGGGGCGGTGCCGGAGGCGAGGCCGCGCACCCATTCGGATCCCGCCCGCGTCTTGCCGGCCCCGCGCCCGCCCAGCACCAGCCAGGTGGACCAGGGGCCGCCGCCCTGCGCCTCGGCGGGCGGAAGCTGGTCCGGTCGCGCCCACAGGGGCCAGTCGGCGAGGAGGCGGCCGGCGTCGTCCTCGGGCAGGGCTTCAAGAAACGCCCGGGCCGTCCCCGCCCTCGCGCAGGCGATCAAGGCGGCGCGCAAGCTCGCGGCGGAAGGTGTCGAGGTCGCGGACGGTTCCATCTTGGTCCTTCGCCTTGCGCCTCTTGCGGTCTTCCGCCTCGAGAGCCGTCAATTCACGCAGAGTGCGCGCGAGAACCGCCAGCGCGCGGGCGTCCTTCTCGGGTTCGGGGCGGGGCGCCTCGTCGCCGGGGTCGGCGGTGCGGGCGAGGCGGCCCTCGATCTCGTCGATCTGCCGCTCCGCCGCCCGCCACAGCCGCTTGAGCAGGCCGCGCCGGTCCGGCTTGCCGGAGGACTTTTCCGCGCGCGCCTTCGCCGGCTGCCCGCCCACGGGATGGGCTGTGCGGCGGGGCACGGGATTGAAGAGGAAGGTGCCGTCCGGCCCCCTCTCGCGGTCGATCCAGTAATAGACGGTGGCGCTGGAGAGGCCGGTCTGCCGGCGGATCTCCGCCATGCTGGCCCCCTCCAGATAAAGCCGCCGCGCGAGCGCCCCCCGCGCCGGACGCGCGGACGGCACGGCGCTGCCGTGAGGCTGATCCATGGGCGGACCTCTGGGATGAGGAGGAACGGGAGAGGCGCGAGGCGCCGGATCGGCGGAGAGGGCACGCGCCTCTCCCGCACCGCCGTCGCCCTCGTTCCCCGGACAAGCGACGGCGCAGCCGGAGCGCTGATCCGGGGGCCAGCGCAAAGGTTCCGCGCAGCGGGCAATGCCCCAGAGCGCGGGATGAGGAAGCGCCTGCGGCGGACTTGTGCGCTGGGCCCCGGCTCGCATTCCGCTGCGCTGCATGCGTCCGGGGCGCGAGGGTGGTTCGTCGCCACCGGCCCCGGCCGTCAGGCACACGTCTCGAACATGGGGAAAAGATACCCAGGCAGCGTCACGCTGTCAAGGACTAAATTCCCATAAATCTCACCCCACCCTCACGCGGTCCCGCCCGTCCATCTTTGCCTGATACAGCGCCCGGTCGGCGCGGCCGTAGGCGTCGGAGAAGGTGTCGCCGGGGGGTGTGAAGGTGAGGCCGGCGGAGAAGGTATAGGTGAAGTCCGGCAGCTCGGGGAGCGGGCGGGAGGCGCGGACGCGGGCGAGGAGGTCGGCGACACGGCGCTCGGCGTCCACAAGGTCGGTCCGCGGCAGCACCAGCACGAATTCCTCGCCGCCCACCCGGCCGAAGCAGTCGGAGCGGCGGATGGCGCCGGCCATCAGGGCGCAGAAGGCGCGCAGCAGCACGTCGCCCGTCTGATGGCCGAAGCGGTCGTTCACATGCTTGAAATTGTCGATATCGATGACGCACAGGGTGCCGCCGGGGCCGTGCGGCGCCATCATCTCGTTGGCGCGGTGGATGGCGAAGCGGCGGTTGGCGACGCCGGTCAGCTCGTCCGTGTGGGCGGCACGCAGCGCATGGTCGCGGGCCTGCCGGATGTGGCGCGTGTCGACACGGAAGGAGGTGACGTCCACCCCGACCGTGAGCATCCAGCCGTCCGCGTCCATGGTCTCGTTCACCAGCAGCCAGCGGCCATCCTTGAGGTCGCTCTCGAAGCTGCGGAAGCGCACCTTGCCCCGCCGCGACTTGGCGGAGGCGAGCCAGGTCTCGAAATCGTCCGACCTGATGATGATGCCATGCCCCGCCGCATGGCTGCGCCGGACCAGTTCCTCCCAGGTGGGGAACTCGCCCTCCTGAAGGCCGAAGGTGGCGCGGCAGGCGGGGTTCGCATAGCGCAGCCGGTCGTCGGGATCGTAGAGACCGACGAGCAGAGGCGTCGCCTCATAGAGGGCGCGGATGCGGGCGATGATGTCCAGCGCGCCGTCTTCGGCGCCCAGGCTTCCGAAGTCACGGATATTGAACATGGCCCGGCCGAGCATAGCGCAAGCATGGCCACGGTGGACGATGGATTTGCCCCGTTTGCCCCCTGCTTTCGGGTGAGGCGGGGGCGCCCTGCGGCCGCCGCGACCTACCTCGGAGCCGCCTACCCGCGGGCCGCCATCGCCGCGGGCGGCGCTGCGCCGTCCACCATGATGCGGTTTCGGCCGGCCATCTTGGCCATGTAGAGCGCGCGGTCGGCGCGGCCATAGAGATCGGTGAAGGTGGTGCCCGGCCCGCCCGTGGCAACGCCGGCGGAGAAGGTATAGGCGAAGTCCGGCCATTGCGGCAGCGGTCGCGACTGGCGCACCAGGGACAGCATCCGCTCGACGATGAGCACCGCCTCCGCCGCCGAGGTCTGCGGCAGCACCAGCACGAACTCCTCGCCGCCGATCCGGCCGAAGCAATCCTTGCGGCGGATGAGGCCGTTGATGCGGGCGGCGAAGTCGCGGAGCACCGCATCGCCCGCGAGGTGGCCGACGAGGTCGTTGATGTATTTGAAGTTGTCGAGGTCCAGCACGCACAGCGCCCCGCCCAGGGCGCCGGGCGCGAGCATGTCGTCCACCCGCGCGGTGATGAAGCGGCGATTGGCGATGCCGGTGAGGTCGTCGGTCTGCGCCTCCTTGATGGCGCGGTCGCGGGCCTGGCGCACATCCCGCCCGTCGGCCTTCAGGGCCGTGATGTCGCTGGCAATGCAGAGCATCCAGCCCGAGGCCGAGACGCTCTCGGTCATCAGCAGCCAGCGTCCGTCGTAGAGGTCGGTCTCGAAGGCGCGGTAGGGCACCTTGCCGCGGCGCGAGGAGGTGGAGACCAGCCAGGCGTCGAAATCCGGGGCGGTGATGACCGTGCCCCGCCGCTCGGCATGGTTGCGGCGCATGATCTCCGCCCAGGTCGCCTCCTCGCCCGGCGCGAGGCCGAAGGCGGCCCGGAAGGCGGCATTCGCATAGCGCAGCCGGTCGAAGGAATCATAAGCCGCCACAAGCACTTGCGTGCTGTCGTAGAGAGCGGCGAGATGGTCGGGGACAAGGTTCATTCCAAGGGCATTATACGTCATGCTTGGCCGATTGGGCCACGCACCGAACGCGCTTGCGCTGCGTGCTGCTGTCTCATGCCGCCGGTGGAGCGGCGCGCGCCATGGAAAGCGGCTTCGCGCTGCGGTATGGAGAGGGGTGGCGCGCTGGCGCGCCGCTCTGGAGGGTGCGTTTCCATGTTTCCGCCCGGCTTCCCGTCCGGCCTGCCGCTGCTGGTGCCGCTGATGCTGGCCGCCTGCCTGATGGTCCCGGCCCACGCGCTGGAGGCCCAGTGGCCGGATACCGCCTCCGCCCGCCAGCAGGCGCAGGAGCTGGTGGAGGCGCTGAACGCCGACCTCCTCGCCCATCCGAGCGCCACCGCCACCCTGGAGCGCTGGTGCGCCACACGGGGCATCTCCGATCCATCCAAGGTGGTGGCCGAGCGGGTCTACGAGCGGGAGGGCGCCGCCCCCCCCGAGGTCCGCGCGCTGCTCGGCGCCGGACCCGACACGCCGGTGCGGCATCGCCGGGTGCGCCTCGTGTGCGGACCCACGGTTTTGTCGGAGGCGGATAACTTTTATCTGCCGGAAAAGCTGACACCCGACATGAACCAGGTGCTGGACACCACCGATACCCCATTCGGCAAGGTGGTGAAACCGCTCGATTTCCGGCGAAAAACCCTCGATTCCACAGTGCTGTGGATGCCGGCCGACGAGACCGGCTTCAAGCCCGCCCCCGGCGCCGCGCTCCCCCTGCCCGCCTTCGTGCTGAGCCATCGGGCGGTGCTGACCCTGCCCGATGGAACCCCCTTCAGCGCCCTCATCGAGCGCTACACGGCGGGCATCCTGGGCCCCCCTCCGTCGCGCTGAGGCCGGCACGCAAGAGCCTTTGACGCAGGCCTTCCCCCTCCCGCGCGGAGAGGGGGAAGTGCGTTTGCTTACAGAGACTTGTCAGTCCGTCTGCGCCTCGGCCACGGCCACGGCGGTCATGTTGACGACACCGCGGGTCGTCACCGACGGGCCGAGGATGTGGGCCGGCTTGGCGGTGCCCATGAGGATGGGCCCGACGGGCAGGGCATCGCCCAGCACCTTGATCATGTTGAAGGCGATATCGGCCGCGTCGAGGTCCGGCATCACCAGAACGTTGGCCACTCCGGAGAGGCTGGAGTGGGGGAAGGACTTCTTGCGCACATCTTCCATAAGTGCCGCATCCGCCTGCATTTCTCCGTCGACCTGCAGGTGCGGGTCGCGCTCGCGGATGATGGAGAGTGCGGAGCGGACGCGCTTGGCCGAGAGCGTCTCGTGGCTGCCGAAATTGGAGTGCGACAGCAGCGCCACCCGCGGCTCCAGACCGAAGCGGCGGACGTGGGCGGCGGCCAGCACCGTCATCTCGGCGAGGTCGGCGGCGGTGGGCTCGGTCTGGATCTGCGTGTCGCAGATGAAGAAATTGCCCTTGGAGGTGATGAGCAGCGAGAGCGCCGCCAGTTCCTTGACGCCGGGGGCGAGGCCGATGATGTCGCGCACCTGCCTGAGGTGGCGCACGAACCGGCCCTCGATGCCGCAGAGCATGGCATCCGCCTCGCCGCGATGGACGGCAAGCGCCGCAATCACCGTGGGATGGGTGCGGACGAGCGTGCGGGCGGCATCAGGCGTGACGCCGCGGCGGCCGGCCACCTCGACGTAATCGCGCACGTAGTCGCGGTAACGCGGATCGTCCTCAGGGTTGATGAGGTCGAAGTCGCGGCCGGGCTGGATGGAGAGGCCGAAGCGCTTCAGGCGGGTGTCCACCACGCTCGGGCGGGCGACGATGATGGGCCGAGCGATGCCTTCCTCGACCACCGCCTGCACGGCCCGCAGCACGCGCTCGTCCTCGCCCTCGGCGTAGATCACGCGCTTGATGCTCTTCTTCGCCTTGGCAAACAGCGGACGCATGATGAAGCCGGAGCGGAACACGAAAGTGTCCAGCCGGTCGATATAGGCGTCCATGTCCGTGATGGGCCGGGTCGCGACGCCGGTGTCCATGGCCGCCTTCGCCACCGCCGGTGCGATGCGCAGGATGAGGCGCGGATCGAACGGCGAGGGAATGAGCGAATCGGCACCGAAGGAGCGGGTCTCGCCGCCATAGGCGCGGGCCACCACGTCCGACGGCGTCTCGCGGGCGAGGGCGGCGAGGGCTTCCACCGCCGCCATCTTCATCTCGGCGTTGATGTCGGTGGCGCCCACATCCAGCGCACCGCGGAAGATGTAGGGGAAGCACAGGACGTTGTTGACCTGGTTCGGGAAGTCCGACCGGCCGGTGCAGATCATGGCGTCCGGACGCGCCTCGCGGGCGGCTTCGGGCATGATCTCGGGCATGGGGTTGGCGAGGGCGAGGATGAGCGGCTTGTCCGCCATCTTCTTCACCATCTCCGGCTTCAGCACGCCGCCGGCGGAGAGGCCGAGGAAGATGTGCGCGCCTTCGATCACCTCGTCGAGGGTGCGTTTGTCGGTCTTCTGGGCGTAGATCTCCTTGTAGGGATCCATGAGGGTGTTGCGGCCGTCATAGACCACGCCCTCGATATCCGTGACCCAGATGTTCTCCTTCTTCGCGCCGATCGTGACGAGGAGGCCAAGGCAGGCGAGCGCGGCCGCGCCGGCACCCGACGTGACGATCTTGAGATCCTCGATCTTGCGATTGCCGATCTCCAGCGCGTTGCGCACCGCGGCGGCCACGATGATGGCGGTGCCGTGCTGGTCGTCGTGGAAGACCGGGATCTTCATGCGCTGGCGCAGCTGGGCTTCCACCTCGAAGCATTCGGGCGCCTTGATGTCTTCAAGGTTGATGCCGCCGAAGGTGGGCTCCAGGGCGCTCACCACGTCCACCATGCGCTCGACGGTCAGGGCATCGATCTCGATGTCGAACACGTCGATGCCGGCGAACTTCTTGAACAGGACGGCCTTGCCTTCCATCACCGGCTTGCCGGCGAGGGGGCCGATATTGCCGAGGCCGAGCACGGCGGTGCCGTTGGAGACGACGCCCACGAGATTCGAACGGATGGTCAGCTCGGCGGCCTGCAGGGGATCGGCGGCGATGGCCTCGCACGCGGCTGCGACGCCGGGCGAATAGGCGAGGGCGAGGTCGCGCTGATTCCCGAGGGGCTTGGTGGCCTGGATCTCAAGCTTTCCCGGCCGCGGCGTGCGATGGTAATAAAGTGCGCCCGAACGCAGATCCTCGGAAATGTTGGACGCCATGCCCCTCCCCCTTCGTGAATAACGAACGTCGCGGAAAATCGGGCGGCAACCTAACTGCCACGCATGCTTATGTCACGGTGGACCGCACAAATTAGGTTATGTTGCGCACGCATGGCGGCTCTGAGGGGCGCAGGTGACGCGATCTTGGGCAGGCCTTGTGTGGGCCCGTGATTTGGGCGCCTGCGATTTGGTCTTACAGCCGCTGGGGCGGCGGGTCTGATGCGGGCGGATGCCCGAAAGGAATGGACATGAGCGAGGGGAAGGCGGGGCGCGGGATCTGGACCAGGGTTGCCGTTGCGGTCGGTATCGTCGCCGTGCTGGCGGCGGGCGGCTGGTTCGGCTTCGCCGCCTGGTCGCGGGCCAAGGTGCGGGCGGAAGTGGATCAGGCGTTCGCCGGCATCCGCGCGGCAGGCAGCAAGGCCTCCTTCACCGAAGCCGGCTTCGACCCGGCCGGCCGCGCCGTGACCGTCTCCGGGATTGCCATCGCCTCGGCGGACGGCTCTGCCGCCGTGAAGATCGCGCGCCTCGTCGCGCGGGGCAGCGAGAAGCCCATCGACCGGCGGGTGACGCTGGAAGCCCTCGACCTCGACGGCGTGGAAGTGACGCTCAGCGGTGACGCGGCGCAGGGCGGCACGATCACCTACACCCTGCCGCAGGTGATGATCGACCGCTACAATGGCCCGATGACGCTGATCGCCGCCGGTGAGGGCGGCGGCGCCTACGGTGCCTTGCGCGTGGCGCTGCGCCAGCTGGCGGCGACGACCGCCGCCAAGGTGACGATCCCCGAGACCCGCGTCCGCATGGCACCGGCCGGCGCCCCACCCATGGAGGCGACCTACACCAATCTCGCCGCCGAGGGCATCAATGCGGGCGCGATCCGCAGCCTCATCATCGATCGCTCGACCGCCTCTTATGTCCTACCGGCAGCCGTCCCCGCCGATGGGCAGGCCGCACCGGCGAAGGTCAACCTGCGCATCGAGGGGCTGGTCGCCGCGCAGATCGACACCGCGCCGCTGCTGCTGATGACCCAGCCGGGCGGCCCCGTGGGCAAGGCCGCGGACGCCTACGGGCGCATCTACGGCAAGGTGGTCACCGGCCCTTATGTCATCGCCCAGGAAAACGGCCCCACGCAGGGCGGCGCTTCCATGCTGATGGAGAATTTCGCCATCCGCCCCTCGGCCTTCGATGCGGGTCGGCTTGCGAAATTCCAGGCCCTCATGGCGAAGCCGCCGGCCAATCCCTCCGTCGAGGACAGCCGCCGCGCCGCCGAACTGCTGCGTGACACCATCGGCGGCCTCTCCTTCACGACCGTTGCGCTCACCGAAGCCTACACCAAGGACAAGGGCGAGACCGGCCATATCGGCCTGGTGCGCATGGACGGTCTCGCCAACGGCGTGCTCGACGGATTCGTGTTGGAGCGGGCGGACGGCACGACGCCCGACGGCGGCGCTGGCAAGATCGGGCGCATTGCGGTGCGTCAGCTGGATTTCAACCAGCTCGCGGCGCTCGCCGCCGAGGCGCAGAGCCCCTCCCCCACCACGGCGCTGGTGCTGTTCCGGGTCATCTCGGGCATCGAGGTCAAGAACCTCGAGGTGCCCTACGGTGAGGGAGATGCGAAGAATGAGCCGGTGAAGATCGGCAACTTCTCCCTGTCCTGGGGGGGATCGCTCGGGGTGCTGCCGTCTTATGTGGACTTCGCGCTGACCGACGTGTCCGGACCGATCCGGCCGGAGGATGGCGAGCCCTTCACCTATCTCATCAACGCGGGGATCAAGCGCGCCACCGTCTCGCTTGGCGCCAAGGCATTCTACGACATCAACGAGAGCACCCTGACGCTGGCGCCCATCACCACCGAGGTGAAGGACGCCTTCCGCGTCACCATCGAGACCACCCTCTCCGACGTGCCGCAGTCCGCCTTCGCCGATGCCGGCGGCTTCATCAACGAATTGCCGGCGATCGGCGCGGGGCCAGTAACGGTGACGCTGACCGACCTCGGGCTCGCCAAGCTGATGTACGCCCAGTTCGCCAAGGCCGCCGGGGTGAGCGAGGCAGACTATCGCGAGCAGGTGGTGGCGCTGGCCGAAAGCTTCGCGGCCGAGATGGAGGAAGGCATGCCGGAGATGGCCCCGGTGGGCGCCGCCCTGGTGTCGTTCCTGCGCAATCCGGGGACGCTGAAGGTGACGGCGAAGCCGAAGGGCTTCGTGCCGCTGATCGCCCTCGCCTCCTCCGGCGACCCGACGGTGCTGCTGGAAACCTTCACCTTCGAGGCGACCGCCACGGCGCCCTGACGGCGCGCAGGCCGTCGATGGACTGACGGTGGGTCAGACGGCGCCCCTCACCGGGGGGCGCCGGTCGCAGCGCTCAGGAACGCCACCAGCTTCACGATCTGCTGCTGGACGGCCATATTGACCGCTTCCGGCGGATTTTCCTGCACCTGCACCATCTTGCGGCCAAGGGGGCTGGTGTAGAAGGCGGCCAGTTCCTTCAGGTCGGCCAGCGTGTAGGCGTCCGCATAGTAGCCCACGAAGACCCCCACGAGATCCTCCCGGATGCTGGCGGATTCCTTCGTGAGCACATCACGTGCGGCGTCTCGCTTGTCGGCGGGGATCTTCTCCGCCGCCTGGCCGATCATGCGGCCGAAATGCTTTTCGAGGCCCGGCACGACCGCGAGGTCGACCACCTGGCGCGCCAGCGCGGCCTTGTCGGACGCCTCATCGGCTGCGGCGCCGGCCGAAAAGGTGAGTGTCTGGACCGCAAGGGCCGCGGCCACGAGTATCGGATAGGCGAACCGCATCTTAATCCTCCCGGGAGCGCCCGCGGTTCGTCCCGCGGTGCGTCCCGAAGAGAATCTATATCGGCTTCGGCGCGGCCGCGCTTCTCCCCCAACTGGGGGACTGCATCATTTCTGCTGAGGCGCAGGGCGGATGTGCAGTTCGCGCAGCTGCTTGGGGCTCGCCTCATTGGGCGCGCCCATGAGCAGGTCCAGGGCCTGCTGGTTCATGGGGAAGATGGAGATCTCGCGCAGGTTGGTGGTGCCGCACAGGAGCATCACGATGCGGTCCACGCCCGCAGCCATGCCGCCATGGGGCGGGGCGCCGTACTGGAATGCGCGGTACATGCCGCCGAAGCGCTCCACCACGGTCGCCTCGTCATAGCCCGCCAGCTCGAACGCCTTCACCATGGCCTCGGGACGATGGTTGCGGATGCCGCCGGAGGCGATCTCGTAGCCGTTGCAGGCGATGTCGTACTGGAACGCCTTGATGGTCAGCGGGTCCTGCGTGTTCAGCGCGTCCAGCCCGCCCTGCGGCATGGAGAAGGGGTTGTGGGAGAAGTCCACCTTCTTCTCCTCCTCCGAATATTCGTAGAAGGGGAAGTCGACGATCCAGGCCAGCTCGAAGCGGTCCTTGTCGATCAGGTTCAGCTCCTCGCCCACCTTGGTACGGGCGAGGCCGGCGAACTTCACGAACTTGTCCGGGTCGCCCGCAACGAAGAAAGCGGCGGCGCCGGCCTTGAGGCCGAGCTGCTCGCGGATCGCCTCGGTGCGCTCGGGGCCGATGTTGTTGGCGAGGGGACCTGCGCCCTCCCCGCCCTCACGCCACATGATGTAGCCGAGGCCCGGCTGGCCCTCGCCCTGCGCCCAGCTGTTCATGCGGTCGCAGAAGGCGCGGGAGCCGCCGCCGGGACCGGGGATGGCCCACACCTCGTTCTTCTCCACCTCAAGCATCCGGGCGAACACCTTGAAGCCCGAGCCGCGGAAGTGGTCGGAGACGTTCTGCATGACGAGGGGGTTGCGCAGGTCCGGCTTGTCGGTGCCGTACTTGCGCAGCGACTCCGCATAGGGGATGCGCGGCCAGTTCTTGGTCACCGGCTTGCCGCCGGCAAATTCCTCGAACACGCCGGTGATGACCGGCTCCATGGCGGCGAACACGTCTTCCTGCTCGACGAAGCTCATCTCCAGGTCGAGCTGGTAGAACTCGCCCGGCAGGCGGTCGGCGCGCGGGTCCTCGTCGCGGAAGCACGGGGCGATCTGGAAGTAGCGGTCGAAGCCGCTCATCATGATGAGCTGCTTGTACTGCTGGGGCGCCTGGGGCAGCGCATAGAACTTGCCGGGATGCAGGCGCGAGGGCACCAGGAAGTCGCGCGCGCCCTCCGGCGAAGAGGCCGTGAGGATGGGCGTCTGGAACTCGAAGAAGCCCTGATCCTTCATGCGCCGGCGCATGGCGTCGATGATGGCGCCACGGGTCATGATGTTGCGGTGGAGCTTCTCGCGGCGCAGGTCGAGGAAGCGGTACTTGAGCCGCGTCTCTTCCGGATATTCCACGTCGCCGAACACGGGCAGCGGCAGCTCTGCCGCCGGGCCGAGCACTTCAAGGTCGGTGGCATAGACCTCGATGGCGCCGGTGGTGAGGTCCGCGTTCTCGGTGCCCTCCGGGCGCAGGCGCACCTTGCCGTCGATGCGGATGACCCACTCGGACCGCGCCTTCTCGGCGTCCTTGAAGGCCGCGCTGTCCGGGTCCACCACCACCTGGGTAAGGCCGTAATGATCGCGCAGGTCAATGAAGAGCACGCCGCCGTGGTCGCGGATGCGGTGGCACCAACCGGAGAGGCGGACGATCTGGCCCACCTCGGCGGTCGAAAGCGCGCCGCAGGTGTGGGAGCGGTAACGGTGCATGGGGTCGCCCTTTCAAGGCTGATCAGGGAAGACACGGGGCGAAAAACCCTGCTGCCCGAGGGTCCGCGCGCAGGCCATTGGCGCGCACCGGACCCCCAAGGCGCCGCTTGCGCGCCGGGCGCCGCGTCACCGCGCGCCACGGCTCGAAAGTCCGCGTCTGAGGCGGGGCGAAGGTGCATGCGTTCCGGCCCGTGTCAAGCGCGCAGTCCTGTTCAGCCGTGCGCGAAGGATGTAGGTTCAGCTTCGCCGTGTCTCAATCGACGGGTCGTGCGGGTGCGGGTGTGACAGAGAGTGAGGCCGGCATGGAGACGCCGAAGGGGCGGGAGACCGGGCCGCCGGACGTGGCTGGCCCGGCGCTGCGTGGGCCTCTCTGGCTCGCCTTCATCGTCATCGCCCTGATCATCTGCGTCATCTCGGCCACCAGCCTGCTGGTGACGCGGCTGTGGCACGATGGCGCTGCGGACCGCACCAGGGAATTGGAAAATCTGGCGGTGACGCTGTCCGAGCAGACCGCCCGGGCTTTCCAGAGCGTCGGCCTCATCCAGGACGACCTCATCGCCCATGCGCGCGAAAAAGGCATCGAGACGCAGGCCGAGCTTGCCGTCGTCATGTCGAGGGAAGACATCCACGCGACCCTGCGGGAGAAGATTTCCGGTCTGCCCTTTGTCGACGCCATCACGATTATCGACGAGACCGGCAAGCTCCTCAACTTCTCGCGCTATTGGCCCATCCCCGCGGTCAACGTATCTGACAGGGATTATTTCCTCGCTCTCGAAGGGATGCGGGGACCCGACATCTTCCTGAGCGAGCCGGTCCCGAACCGCGGCACCGGCTCAGTCACCATCTATATTGCCAAGCGCTTCGCCAACAGCTCCGGCCGCTTCCTCGGCCTGGTGCTGGGAGCCATGGAGCAAGCCTATTTCGAGCGCTTCTACGGCGGCATCCGGCTCGGCCGAGACGGCATGATCGCTCTGGTGCGATCGGACGGCGCGCTGCTCGCCCGCAATCCCGGCTCCGCCGGCCTGTCTCCCCGCGATTCCGCCGTGCGCGCGCGGACCGCGGCGGCGGTGTTCGGCAGCGGTCAGATGGCTGAGCTGCCCGCCGGCACGCTGGACGAGAAGGCCCGCATCGCCGCCGTCCACGCGGTCGGTGACCTGCCGGTGGCGGTGGTGGTGAGCGACAGCGTTGCGTCCCTCGACGCCCTTATGTGGCAGCGGGCGACGCCTCTGCTCGTGGCCGCCGGGTTGCTCTGCCTCACCATCGTCCTCGCCGCCTGGGGCCTCGGCCGGCATCTTCGCGATGAGCGCGCCTTCGCTGTGACGCAGCACGCCATGGCGCGGATCGACATGCTGACGGGCCTGCCAAACCGCCTCGCCTTCGCCGAACGGCTGAGCGCGCTCCTGGGCGCACGGGGCGGCGGGACGCCCTTCGCCCTGATCTATCTCGACCTCGATTATTTCAAGACCGTCAACGACACCCTGGGCCACGACGCCGGCGACACCATGCTGGCAGAACTGGCGGAACGCATGCGCGGCCTGCTCGGCCCCGAGGATTTCGCTGCGCGCCTGGGAGGCGACGAGTTCGCAGTCGTGCTGGTGGGGGTGACGCGCGAGAGCGAGGCGACGGAACTCGCCCAACGCCTGATCGACGCGCTGCGGACGCCGCTTCACCTCGGTCTCCACCGCATCATCAGCGGCTGCAGCATCGGCATCGTGATGGCCCCGCGCGACGGCAACGACGTGGCGGCGCTGCTCAAGAATGCCGACCTCGCCCTCTATCGCGCCAAGACCGATGGGCGGGGCATTGCACGTGTCTTCGTTGAGGAGATGGAGCGTCTGGTCCGCGAGCGGCGGGAGATGGAGGTAGACCTCCAGACCGCATGGCGGGAGCATCAGTTCTTCCTGCTCTACCAGCCCATCGTCGAGGCCGAATCGGGCCGAATCGCCGGTTTCGAGGCGCTGCTGCGCTGGCGCCATCCCGAGCGCGGGCTGGTCAATCCGGAAAGCTTCATCCCGGTCGCCGAGGAAACCGGGCTCATCCTGCCCCTCGGCGCCTGGGTTCTCACCGAGGCCTGCACCGCCGCAACCGCCTGGCCTGACGGTCTTGTCGTCTCGGTCAACCTCTCGCCCGTCCAGTTCCGCGGCGCCGAAGCATTTCGGCAGGTGCGGAGCGCGCTTGAAAGCTCGGGCCTCGCCCCCTCGCGGCTCGAAGTGGAGATCACCGAAAGCACCCTGCTGCACGAAGGCCCCATGGTGCGGGCGACCCTCGAACAGTTCAGCGAAGAGGGAATCACGGTCGCGCTCGATGATTTCGGCACCGGATATTCCTCCCTCGGCTACCTCAGGACGCTCAGCATCGGCCGCATCAAGGTGGACCGCTCGTTCATCGAGCAGGTTGAGACCTCGCCCCAGAGCCTCGCCATCGTCCGCGCAATCGTCGGCCTCGCCCGCACGCTGGGGCTGCGCTGTACCGCCGAAGGCGTCGAGACCGAGGGTCAGCGCCGGCTGCTCACGGCCGAAGGCTGCTCACACTTGCAGGGCTACCTGTTGGGCCGTCCGGGCTCCGCAGAGGAAGCCCTGCGCCGCGCCCGCGCCTCGGCTGCCTGACGCCTTTCTGACAACATAGCGCCACATTTCCTTTGCCGAACGCGTCGTCGTGGGTATGTTTGCAGCATGGACCCCATCACCTCGACCGAGGCGCTGGCAGCTGCCTGCGAGCGTCTTGCGCGACACCCCTTCGTCACCGTCGACACGGAATTCCTGCGGGAAAGCACCTTCTGGCCGAAGCTGTGCGTGGTGCAGGTGGCCTCTCCCGACGAGGCCATTCTCATCGACGCGCTCTCGGATGGGCTGGACCTCGCCCCCTTCTATCGGCTCATGGGCAATGAGCGGGTGATGAAGGTCTTCCACGCCGGGCGGCAGGACATCGAGATCATCTGGCATCAGGCCCGGCTGATTCCGCACCCGGTGTTCGACACCCAGGTGGCCGCGATGGTTCTGGGATACGGCGACAGCATTTCCTACGACCAGCTGGTTCAGCGCACCGTCGGCCACAGCCTCGACAAGTCCTCGCGCTTCACCGACTGGTCACGCCGGCCGCTGAGCCAGGCCCAGATCACCTACGCCATCGCCGACGTCACGCATCTGCGGGACATCTATATCAAGCTGACCGCCGACCTCGACGCCCGCGGCCGCGGCGAATGGGTGGGCGAGGAGATGCACGTCCTCACATCCCCCGCCACCTATGAGCAGCACCCCGAGCAGGCCTGGGAGCGGCTCAAGTCCCGCGTGCGCAAGCCGCGTGAGCTGGCGGTGCTGGTGGAAGTCGCCGCGTGGCGCGAGCGGGAGGCCCAGACCCGCGACCTGCCGCGCGGTCGCGTCATCAAGGACGAGGTGATCGGCGAGATCGCCGTGCAGCAGCCGCAAACTCCCGAGAAGCTGGCGGAGCTGCGGTCCCTGCCCAAGGGCTTCGAGCGTTCGCGCTACGGCGAGGCCGTGCTGGAGGCGGTGAAGCGCGGCGTCGCCCGCGACCCCAAGACCCTGCCCCGCATCGAGCGGGACAAGCCCCTGCCCAACGGCGCCAGTGCTACGGTCGAGCTGCTGAAGGTGCTGCTGCGCATGACGGCGGAGCAGAACGCCGTGGCCGCCAAGGTGATCGCGACGACCGAGGACCTGGAGCGGATCGCGGTGAGCGACGAGGCCGACGTGCCTGCGCTGAAGGGCTGGCGGCGCGAGCTGTTCGGGGTTCACGCCCTCGCCCTCAAGGCCGGCAACCTTGCCCTGGCGGTGGACAAGGGCAAGGTGGTGGCGGTGCAGAAGTAGGCACCGCCCTCTCACCGTCCCGCGAGGTCCCTCAGAGGTTGTCGCGCAGGCCCTTCACGAAGCTCGAAAGCCCGGTGAGCCGCCGCCGCTTCAGCCGCTCCGCCTGAAGGATGGCGGTGAGCTTGGCGAGGCTGTCCTCCACGTCGTGATTGATGATGATGTAGTCGTATTCGGTGTAATGGCTGATCTCGTCCGAGGCCTTGGCCATGCGCTGGTGCACGACCTCCTCCGAATCCTGCGCCCGCGACCTCAGCCGCTGCTCCAGGTCGGCCGCCGACGGCGGCAGGATGAAGACCTTCACCAGATCCTGCTGGGCGCTCTCGCCGAGTTGCTGGGTGCCCTGCCAGTCGATGTCGAACAGCACGTCCCGCCCGGCCGAGAGGGCCTGTTCCACGGCGCCGCGCGGGGTGCCGTAGAGATTCTCGAAGACCGTGGCGTGCTCCAGCAGCTCGCCTTCGTCGCGCATCCGGTGGAAGGTGTCGCGATCGACGAAGAAGTAGTCCTTGCCGTGCTCCTCGCCCGGCCGCGGCGCGCGGGTGGTCACCGAGACCGACATGGTGATGCGGTCGTCGCTCTTCAGCAGCAGGCGGGAAAGCGTGGTCTTGCCGGCCCCCGACGGGGAGGAGAGCACCAGCATCAGTCCGCGGCGCGCCAGCACCCCTGCCCCGGGCTTCCAGCCCGGCAGGGCGAAGTGCGGCGACACGGAGGAAGAGGCGGAATTGGGCATCGCGGCGGACTTCACTCGAGGTTCTGAATTTGCTCGCGGAACTGATCCACGAGCAGCTTGAGGTCAAGCCCGATCTGCGTGAGCGCCACGGAATTGGACTTTGAGCACAGGGTGTTCGCCTCGCGGTTGAACTCCTGGGCGAGGAAATCCAGCCGCCGCCCCACCGGGCCGCCGGCCGCCATCAGGTCGCGCGCGGCGGCGATGTGGGCGACGAGGCGGTCGAGTTCCTCGCGCACATCGGCCTTGGTGACGGCGAGAATGGCCTCCTGGTGGAGACGATCCGGATCCAGCGAGGCGGCCTCCATCAGCACCCGGACCTGATCTGCGATGCGGCCTTTGACCGCCTCGACCGACCGCTCGGGCAGGCGCTCGGCGCGGGAAACAAGGCCGGTGATCGAATCAAGCCGCTCGGTCAGGATGGAATTGAGGGCGCTGCCCTCCCGCTCGCGCATGGTCCCGAGATCGGCCAGCGCCCGGTCGAACGCTTCGAGCACGGCGGCCATCAGGGCGCGGCGCTCCTCCTCGCTGTCCTCGGCCTCGGTGATTTCAACCATGCCCTTCACGGCGAGGAGCGAATCAAGGGTGGGAGCGGCGGCACCGAGGCGACGTGCGCTCTCGGCCATGGCGCGGTAAAGCGCTTCCAGCGCCCCCTGATTGACGCGGACGGTAGAGGCTTCGCCCTCGCGGGTGGCGGTGAGATTGGCGGAAACGGAGCCGCGGGAGAGCACCTGCCCGGTGCGGCTGCGGACGTCCGATTCCATCGCCTCGAAGCCGGGCGGCAGGCGGAGCCGCAGGTCGAGGCCCTTGCCGTTGACGGAACGCACTTCCCAGCCGAAGCGCCATGGACCGTGCGAGCCCGAGACGCGGGCGAAGCCGGTCATGCTGGCGAGCGGCGTCCTCGGCTCCACCTTTCCGGCCGAGACCGCTGCGCGCTTGATGATCGGTCCCGCGGCCATCGCCGTCTCCGTGTCGGTCAGCGGCCGGGGGCGGCCGGAGATGTGGTGGGCGGGCCTGCGGGCGACTGCCCGCCCTGGGCCGGGGCTGCGCCCTGCTCGATCGCCCGCCAGCGGCTGACATTCTTGTTGTGATCCGCCAGGGTCTCGGCGAAGGCGTGGCCGCCGGTGCCGTCGGCGACGAAGAACAGATCCTTCGTCTTCGGCGGGTTGGCGGCCGCCATCAGCGCGTCCTTGCCCGGATTGCAGATGGGGCCGGGCGGCAGGCCGTCGATGGCATAGGTATTGTAGGCCGTCGCGGTGGCAATGTCGGTGCGGCTGATGGGCCGGCCGAGCGAGCCTCTGCCGCCAACGATGCCGTAGATGATGGTCGGATCGGACTGAAGCCGCATCTTCTTCGTGAGGCGATTGACGAACACGGCGGCGACCTTGGGTCGCTCGTCGGCCTGCCCGGTCTCCTTCTCGACGATGGAGGCGAGGGTCACGAGTTCCTGCGGGCTCTTGAGCGGCAGGTCCGGCGCCCGCTTTGCCCAGACGGTCGCGAGCAGCTTCTTCTGGGCATCCGCCATCTCCTGCAGCACGGCGTCCCGGGTCATGCCGCGGTGGATGCGGTAGGTCTCGGGCAGCAGCGTGCCCTCCTGCGGCACGGCGGGCGTGCCGGTGAGAAGATCGTTGTCCATCAGCCGCTTGACCACCTGCTGGCTGGTCAGCCCCTCGGGGATGGTCACCTGGTGGAGCACGACCTTGCCGGAGGCGATGGTGTCGATGACGCTCGCCACCGACTGGCCCGGCTTGAACACGTACTCACCCGCCTTCAGCGAGGCATCCGGCCGGGCGATCTTCTGCCCGGCGACGAACAGCACCCAGCTCTGGACCACGCCCTCGCGCTCCAAGATTTCCGCCATGTCGCGCACGCCGGCGCCACGCGGAATGTTCACCACCCTCTCGGTGGTCAGCGGGCCCGGCTCGGTGAAGGCGCGCTGGCCGTACCAGCCGGCGAGCCCCACCGCCACGAAGACGAACAGCAGAAAGGTGAAGATGCCGCTGCCGATGGTCACCGCGGGATGCCGCGCGCTGCGCGATGGCCTGGGCGGCTTCGGCGGCGGCCGGCGCGGCGGCGCCTTGCGTTGCTTGGAACCGCGGGCGGGACCGGTGGGCATCGGCGGAGCGGCGGGCGGGCGCGGCGGGGTGGACACGCTGGCGTCACCCGAATTGGCATCACGTGCAGGCACGGGCGGACGGACCTGCCCCTTCGGCAGAAGCGGCGATTCCTCGCCTGCACCGGCGTGAGACTGCGGCGCGGCAAGCTCGGAAGATGCCGGCGTCGGGGCTGCCGTGCTCCCGGCCTCCACCGGCTCCTCGCGCGTCGATGATCCGTCGTTGGACTGGGCCATCCCGGGCTCCCTTGTCGTCGGCGAAGGCTCCCGCCCTGTCGGCGGGGCAGTCAGCCACCTTTTGGCGGCTTGCTAAAGGGACATTCGGGCGTGACGGGGGCAGGCTGTCCCAGCGTCGTGCGGCCGGGCGCGAGCCCGGCCGTCGGGCCGCATCAGGCGGCGTAGCGGCGGAAAACCAGCGACGCGTTCGTGCCACCGAATCCGAAGGAATTGGACAGCACGGCATCGATCTTGCGCGGCTTGGGTGTCAGCGGCACCAGATCGATAGGCGTTTCCACCGACGGATTGTCGAGATTCAGCGTCGCCGGGGCGATCTGGTCGCGGATGGCGAGGATGGAGAAAATCGCTTCCACCGAGCCCGCGGCTCCGAGCAGGTGGCCGATGGACGACTTGGTCGACGACATGGCGGTCTTGGCCGCTGCATTGCCGAGGAGCCGCTCCACCGCCTTCAGCTCGATCTCGTCGGCCATGGTGGAGGTGCCATGGGCGTTGATGTAATCGATGTCATCGGCCGTCATCCCCGCGCGCTTCAGCGCCGCCGACATGCAGCGATAGGCGCCGTCGCCGTCCATGGACGGGGCGGTGATGTGGAACGCATCGCCCGAGAGGCCGTAGCCGACCAGCTCGGCGTAGATCTTGGCGCCGCGGGCCTTGGCGTGCTCCAGCTCTTCCAGCACCACGACACCGGCGCCCTCGCCCATGACGAAGCCGTCGCGGTCCTTGTCGTAGGGGCGCGAGGCGTGGGTGGGGTCTTCGTTGAAGGCGGTGCAAAGGGCTTTGCACGCCGCGAAGCCGGCGATGGAGAGCCGGTTGACCGGCGATTCGGTACCGCCCGCGACCATCACGTCCGCATCGCCGAGGGCGATCAGCCGGCCGGCGTCGCCGATGGCGTGGGCGCCGGTGGAGCAGGCCGTGACCACCGCGTGGTTCGGCCCCTTGAGGCCGTGGGCGATGGAGACGTAGCCGCCGGCGAGGTTGATGAGCCGGCCGGGAATGAAGAAGGGCGAGATGCGGCGCGGGCCGCGATCCTTCAGCAGCAGGGACGCATCCGCGATACCCTCGATGCCGCCGATGCCGGAGCCGATCAGGACGCCCGAGGTGATCTGGTCCTCGTACTCCGTGGGATGCCAGCCGGCGTCGTCCAGAGCCTGGGTGGCCGCGGCCATGGCGAAGACGATGAATTCATCGACCTTGCGCTGTTCCTTCGGCTCCATCCACTGGTCGGGATTGTAGGTGCCGTCGGACCCGTCGCCGCGTGGGATGTTCGCCGCGATCTTGCACGCGAGGTCGGCGACCTCGAAATGGCTGATCGCCTTGACACCGCTTTCGCCGGCGAGAAGCCGCCGCCAGGTCGGCTCGACGCCGCAGGCGAGCGGCGTCACCATGCCGAGGCCGGTGACGACAACACGTCTCATGGGAAAAACTCCGGGAGGCGGGCAATCAGCGCGCCTGGCGCGCGGCCCGGTGCAACAACGGCCGCGGGCGCCGAGCGCCACGCGACCGCCAGATGGACACGCGAATGGATCAAGCCGCGTTCTTTTCCAGGAACTTGATCGCGTCGCCCACAGTCAGAATGGTCTCGGCGGCATCGTCCGGGATCTCGCAGTTGAAAGCCTCCTCGAAGGCCATCACGAGTTCCACGGTGTCGAGGCTGTCGGCGCCGAGATCGTCGATGAAGGAGGCGCTCTCCGTGACCTTCTCGGGCTCAACCCCCAGATGCTCCGCGACAATCTTCTTCACCCGCTCGGCGATGTCACTCATAGATCGAACCCTCGGTTGTTCGGATAATCCCGTTGCCGTTCGGCGGCTGGACGAGGGCATAATGCCTTTTTTCCGCCGTGCCCAGTCCCCCTCCGTCGCGAAGGAGACGAGATTGCGTCGGTCCGTCCTCGCGCCGCGCGCGGATGGTGGAGCGCCTGAACGCCCGCGTGCCCCCGGCCCAGCAATTGGGCTCGTTAGCACACTCCCTGCGGCAAGGCCAGCAATGCACGCAAAGGTAAGGAGAAAGGGTGCCCTTGCGCCGGCTTGGGACCAGCTTTAATGGGACGAAAAGGGAACATCATGGCATCTGACACGGATCGATCGGACCGCCTCGCCGCCGCCCTGCGCGCCAATCTCCAGCGCCGCAAGACGCAGGCCCGCGCCCGGCGCGCGCCGCAGGCGCCCGATCCGTCGTCTTCTCCCGAGGCTTCCGGTGGAAATCCCGCAACGGGTGGTAGCAGCGCCCCGCCCGAGGGGAAGCCCGCGATTGTGCCGGACGGCGAGGCGGGCTAGAGCTTTCCTCTTATACCCGCTTACGGCCGGCTCGGGGGGCGCCGCCCGCAAGGCAAGGACAGGACGGCATGGACAAGATTCGCATCGTCGGCGGCAACGAGCTGAAGGGCACGATCCCCATCTCGGGCGCGAAGAACGCAGCCCTGCCGCTGATGATCGCCAGCCTCCTGACCGAGGAGAAGCTGATTCTCGAGAACGTGCCGCGGCTCGCGGACGTGGCGCTGCTGCAGCGCATCCTCGGCAATCACGGTGTGGACATCACCACCAACGGCAAGCGCAATGGGGACGACCCCTATGCCGGCCAGACGCTGGAGATCGATGCCCGCGTCATCGTCGATACCGTCGCTCCTTACGAACTGGTGTCGAAGATGCGCGCCTCCTTCTGGGTGGTCGGGCCGCTCCTCGCCCGCATGGGGGTCGCCAAGGTCTCCCTGCCGGGCGGCTGCGCCATCGGCACGCGGCCGGTTGATTTCCACCTCGACGCCCTGCGCGCGCTCGGCGCGGACATCGAGATCGACGCCGGCTACGTGCTGGCCAAGGCGCCGCGCGGGCTCACCGGCGCCCGCATCGTGTTCCCGAAGGTGTCGGTGGGCGCGACCCATACCGCGCTGATGGCCGCCGCCCTCGCCCGGGGCGAGAGCGTGATCGAGAACGCCGCGCGCGAGCCCGAGATCGTCGACGTGGCCGACTGTCTCATCAAGATGGGCGCACGCATCGAGGGGGCCGGCACCTCCACCATCCGCATCGAAGGCGTGCCGCGCCTCAAGGCCGCCCGCCACGCGGTGCTGCCCGACCGCATCGAGACCGGGACCTATGCCATGGCGACGGCCATGACCGGCGGCGACGTGATGCTCGCCGGCGCCCGTCCGGACCTGCTTGAAGACGCGCTGGAGACCCTGCGCCACGCCGGCGCGGAGATCGACGCCACCAACGAGGGCATTCGCGTGCGCCGCAACGGCGCCGGCATCCTGCCGGTGGAGGTCTCCACCGCCCCCTATCCGGGCTTCCCGACGGACCTCCAGGCCCAGCTCATGGCCCTGATGACCAAGGCCAAGGGTCGTTCGCGCATCACCGAGACCATTTTCGAGAACCGCTTCATGCACGTGCAGGAGCTGGCCCGCCTCGGCGCCCGCATCCAGCTCGACGGCGACACCGCCGTGGTGGAGGGCGTCGAGCGGCTGACCGGCGCCCCGGTGATGGCCACCGACCTGCGCGCTTCGGTCTCCCTGGTCATCGCCGGCCTCGCCGCCGAGGGCGAGACCATGGTCCAGCGCGTCTACCATCTCGATCGCGGCTTCGAGAAGCTGGAAGAGAAGCTGTCGCGCTGCGGCGCCGAGATCGAGCGCATCAGCGGCTGAACTGGCGCGGAGCCCTCCGCGCCCCCAATGACGGGCCTTTCAACGCTATCAGGGTGGCGGAAGAGCCGTGAGCATCCCCAACATCATCACCTTGCTGCGCATCTTCCTGGTGCCGGCCGTGGTGTGGGCCATTGCGTCCGGCGAACCGCTGTTCGCCTTCTGGCTGTTCCTCGCGGCCGGGATTTCCGACGCGCTCGACGGCTTCATCGCCAAGCGCTTCCAGATGCAGACGGAGCTGGGCTCCTATCTGGACCCTGTTGCCGACAAGGCGCTCCTCGTCTCCATCTACGTGACGCTGGCGGTGGTGGGCCTCATTCCGCGCTGGGTGGCCATCGCGGTGGTGTCGCGGGACGTGATGATCATCGGCGCGGTGGTGCTGTCGCTGGTGATGGCGAAGCCGGTAACCATCAGCCCGCTGCTGATTTCCAAGGTCAATACGGCGGCCCAGATCAGCTTCGCCGCCCTTGTGCTTGCCAGCGCGGGCTTCGGGGTGACGGTGCCCGGCCTGTACGATCTGGGGCTGGTGCTTGTCGGCCTCTTGACGGGCCTTTCCGCCGCTGCCTATCTCGCCGCATGGACGCGCCATATGGCAAGCTGAGGGGCAACGGTTCAGGATCGGCGCTTCTCGGGGCGGCCGGTTGAAAGGCGCAAGGTGATGGACGGCGACCGCACCCGTATGCCGGAACTCCGCAGCGACCCCACGTCGCCGGCGCGGCGCGGTGCCGCCTTCGCCCGCCTGCCGCGCATGCCCCTGCCGGTCCATGCCGAGGTGGAGGGCCCCTCCGTGCGCATTCAGGCCCGCTTCTGGGTGGGCGCGCTGCTGCTCACCGCCGTCGTCCTGTGGCTGCTCGCCGGCATCCTCCTGCCGTTCGTGGCCGGCATCGTCCTCGCCTATTTCCTCAATCCGGTCGTCGCGCGCCTGGAGCGCATCGGCGTCGCCCGCACCCTCTCCGCGCTGGTCGTGGTGGGGATCATGCTGCTGCTGGTGATGCTGTTCTTCCTGCTGGCGCTGCCCATCCTGTCGTCCCAGCTGTTCGAGTTCATCCAGCGCCTGCCGTCCTATGTGACGCGCCTGCAGGGCCTTCTGACCGAAGAAAACCGGGAATGGCTGAGCGGCATCGTCGGCGACCGGCTGCCGGACATGCAGCGCTCCATCTCCGACCTGATGACGCAGGGGGTGAGCCATGTGCTGAGCCTGCTCTCGTCGGTCTGGTCCGGCGGGCAGGCGCTGATCTCGCTGTTCGCGCTGCTGGTGGTGACACCGGTGGTTGTGTTCTACATCCTGTGCGACTGGAACGAGATGGTGGGTCTGGTGGACCGGCTGGTTCCCGTGCCGCACCGCCCGGTGGTGAGGAGCCTCGCCCACGCCATGGACAATGCCGTGGCCGGCTTCGTGCGCGGGCAGGCCATGGTCTGTCTGCTGCTCGGCGGTTTCTATGCCGTCTCCCTCTCCATGGTGGGGCTGAACTTCGGCCTGCTGATCGGCATCGTCTCGGGGGTCATCACCTTCATCCCTTATGTGGGCTCGCTCACCGGCTTCGTGCTGGCCATGGGCGTGGCCATCGTCCAGTTCTTCCCGGACTGGAGCATGATCGGCACCGTGCTCGCCATCTTCGTCGCCGGCCAGACCATCGAGGGCTATGTGCTCTCGCCAAAACTGGTGGGCGACAGCATCGGCGTGCACCCGGTGTGGCTGATGTTCGCCTTGTTCGCCTTCGGCTATCTCTTCGGCTTCGTGGGCCTGCTGCTGGCGGTTCCGCTCACGGCCGTCGCCGGCGTGCTGGTGCGCTTCGCCATCGCCCGCTACATGCAGTCCTCGCTCTATCAGGGCGCGGCGGACGAAGATCCGCCCGCCGAGACGCGCTGAGCCGATGCCCCGCACCCCGGCCGAGCCGCCGCGACAGCTTCCCCTCGATCTGCCGAACCAGCCCGCTCTCCGGCGCGAGGACTTCCTGGCCGCGCCCGGCAACGCGGCGGCACTCGCCCTGATCGACGCCTTCCCCGACTGGCCGTCGCGCGTCGCCTGCCTCGTCGGGCCGGAGGGCGCGGGCAAGAGCCACCTCGCCGCCATCTTCGCCGAGCGTTCGGGCGCGCTGACGCTGGCCGCCTCCGATCTCGCCCGCGAGGCGGTGCCGGCGGCCCTCGCCCATGATGCGCTGGTATTGGAAGACCTCGACCCGGCGACGTTCAGCGAGCCCGCCTTGTTCCACCTGCTCAATCTCGCCCGCGAGCAGCAGGCCTACCTGCTGATGACGGCGCGCACGCCGCCCTCCGGCTTCACCCTCGCCACAGCCGACCTCGCCTCCCGGCTGCGGGCGATCCCGGTGTTCGAGATCGCCCCGGCGGACGATGCGCTGCTCGCCGCGGTCCTGGTCAAGCTGTTCGCCGACCGGCAGCTCGCCGTGGATGAGGCAACCGTGCAATACCTGCTGTTGCGCATCCCGCGCTCGGTCGCGGGCGCGCAACAGATCGTTGAGGCGCTCGACCAGGCAGCGCTGGCCGCCCGGCGTCCGGTGACGCGTGCTCTTGCTGCCCAGGTGCTGGCGACCGCGCTCGCCGATCTGCCGGACGAGGCGCCCTCGGGCGCATCTCCCCAGTCGGAAGATTGAGGAGCATGCACGGGCGCCGCAATGTCATAGAGTGGTCATCCAAGCCAGCCATGGTCCGGCCGGTTTCCGCCATTGGGGCACGAGGGAGCGACGGGAGCGAATGGGCATGAACGAGGCTGTGGCTCTCTCCGAGACCGAAGTCGTCGCCGAAGTGGAAAGCCCGCTCGCGCAGTCACCGCAGCGGTTCATCAACCGCGAGATTTCCTGGCTCGGCTTCAACCGCCGCGTGCTTGAGGAAGCGGAGAATCGCAATCATCCGTTGCTGGAGCAATTGCGCTTCCTCTCCATCTCCGCCAACAACCTCGATGAATTCTTCATGGTCCGCGTCGCCGGCCTGAAGGAGCAGGTGCGCGAGGGCGTGCAGACCCCGAGCCCCGATGGCCTCACCCCTTCCGAGCAGCTCACCACCATTCTCGCCGCCGCGGCGCAGCTGATCGCCGACCAGCAGGGCCGCTGGCGCGAACTGAGGCGAGACCTCGCCGGCGCCGGCATCGTGCTCGTGGACGGCGCGGACGGGACGCCCGAGGACCTGGAGGTGCTGGAGCGCCACTTCCTCAACTACGTCTTCCCGGTGCTGACGCCTCTCGCCATCGATCCGGCGCACCCCTTCCCGTTCATTCCCAACCTCGGCTTCTCGCTGGCGCTCCAGCTGGTGCGCCAGTCGGACGGGCGGGGCATGAACGCGCTCATCCGCATTCCGGCGAAGGTCGATCGCTTCATCCGCCTGCCGGACCTCGGCACCGGCGCGCTGCGCTTCATGACGCTGGAGCAGATGATCGGCCTGTTCATCGCCCGCCTCTTCCCCGGCTACGCGGTGAAGGGACAGGGCGTGTTCCGGGTCATCCGCGACAGCGACCTCGAGATCGAGGAAGAGGCGGAAGACCTCGTGCGCCTGTTCGAGACCGCCCTCAAGCAGCGCCGCTACGGCGAAGTGATCCGCATGGAGGCCGACGCCGCCATGCCGGAAGAACTGCGCAACTTCGTCGCCCGCGAACTCGGCGTGAACGACGACGAGATTTTCGTGGTGGACGGCGTGCTCGCCCTGAACGAGTTTTCCCAGCTCGTTTCGGTGGACCGGCCGGACCTCAAGTTTCAGGCCTACAACGCCCGATTTCCCGAGCGCATCCGCGACCACGGCGGAGACTGCTTTCTCGCTATTCGTGAGAAGGACATTCTGGTTCACCACCCTTATGAATCCTTTGACGTGGTGGTTCAGTTCCTTCGTCAGGCCGCCCGCGACCCCAACGTCGTCGCCATCAAGCAGACCCTCTACCGCACCTCCTCCGACAGCCCCATCGTGAAGGCCCTGGCCGAGGCGGCCGAGGCTGGCAAGTCGGTGACAGCTCTGGTGGAGCTGAAGGCCCGCTTCGACGAGGAAGCCAACATCCGCTGGGCCCGCGACCTGGAGCGCGCGGGCGTGCAGGTGGTGTTCGGCTTCATCGAGTTGAAGACCCACGGCAAGCTTTCCATGGCGGTGCGCCGGGAAGGCTCGCAGCTCGCCACCTACGTCCACGTGGGCACCGGCAATTACCACCCCATTACCGCACGCATCTACACCGATCTCTCCTTCTTCACCGCCGACCCGGTGATCGCCCAGGACGTCGCGCGCATCTTCAACTTCATCACGGGCTATGCGACGCCGGGCGAGCTGGACGCGATGGCCGTCTCGCCTGCCTCGCTGAAGCCGCGTCTGATGAAGCACATCGCGGACGAGATCGAGTTCGCGCGGGCCGGTCGGCCGGCAGCCATCTGGCTGAAGTGCAATTCGCTGGTGGACCCCGAGATCATCGACGCGCTCTATGCCGCGAGCGCCGCCGGCGTGCAGGTGGATTGCGTCATTCGCGGCATCTGCTGCCTCAGGCCCGGCATTCCCGGCCTTTCCGAGAACATCCGGGTCAAGTCCATCGTCGGGCGCTTCCTGGAGCACTCGCGCATCTACTGCTTCGGCGGCGGCCACGGCCTGCCGAGCCCGAACGCCATCGTCTACATCTCTTCGGCGGACCTCATGCCGCGCAACCTCGACCGTCGGGTCGAGACCCTGTGTCCCATCACCAACCCCACGGTGCATGAACAGGTGCTCGACCAGATCATGGTTGCGAACCTAATCGACAACCAGCAGAGCTGGCGCGTCTTGCCGGATGGCTCCTCGGAACGCATAGTCCCGGCGCCGGGCGAGGAACCGTTCAACGCCCATCAGTACTTCATGACAAATCCGAGCTTGTCCGGACGTGGAAAGTCTCTCAAGGATTCTTCGCCGCGTAGCCTCTTCGTCCGCCGCGGAGGCGGGCGCTGAGTTGACGCATGCGCCAGGCCGGCTGTCCCACGGGGCGCCGGTTGCCGTCATCGACATCGGCTCAAACTCGGTGCGCCTCGTTGTTTACGAGGGGCTCAACCGTGCGCTGACGCCGATCTTCAACGAGAAGGCCCTGTGCGGGCTCGGACGGGAGGTGCTCTCCACCGGCCGGCTTCCGCAGGATGCGGTCGATCGCGCCTTCGCGGCCCTGAAGCGATTCCGTGCGCTCTGCGACGCCATGGAGGTGGGAGAGGTCCACGCCCTCGCCACCGCGGCGGCGCGTGACGCCCAGAACGGCCCGGCCTTCATCGCCGAGTGCGAGGCCATCTGCGGAACCCGCATCGAACTCCTGACCGGCAAGCGCGAGGCGGAACTCGCCGCGTGCGGCATCGTCGCCGGCGTCCATGCGCCGGACGGCATCGTCGGCGACCTCGGCGGCGGCTCGCTCGAACTGGTGGACGTCAAGGCCGGCTGCGTCGGCACCGGCGTGACCCTGCCCCTGGGCGGCCTCGCCCTCCAGGACCGCTCCGCGCGCTCGACGCGCAAGGCGGAGAAGATCGTCCGCGATACCATCCCCGAGGCGCAGGTTCTGGAAGGCCTCGCCGGCCGCACCTTCTATGCGGTGGGCGGCACATGGCGGGCGCTCGCGCGCCTCCACATGTTCACCAAGGGCTATCCGCTGCATGTGATGCACGGCTACGTCATCCCTGCCCGGGAAGCGCTGGACTTCACCCGCATCGTCCATCGCGCCGATACCGAGGCGCTGGCCCATATCGACGTGATTTCCGACGCCCGCCGGCCCCTGCTCGCCTACGGCGCGCTGGTGCTGGAGAACATCGTGCGGCAGGGGCGTCCGTCCGAGGTTGTCATCTCCGCGCTCGGCGTGCGCGAGGGGCTGCTCTATTCGCTGCTGCCGGAAGCCGAGCGCGCCGGCGACCCGCTGCTCATCGCCGCGGCCGAAATGAACGTCCTGCGCTCCCGCTCGCCCCTGCACGGCGAGGAACTGGTGGCCTGGACCGACGGCTTCTTTGCTTCGGCGCCGGTGCTGGAAGAAGCGGAGGAGGAGCGCCGCCTGCGCCGCGCGGCCTGCCTGCTGGCGGACGTGGGCTGGCGCGCCCATCCCGACTATCGCGGCGAGCAAAGCCTCAACATGATCGCCCACGCCGCCTTCGCCGGCATCGATCATCCCGGCCGGGCGTATGTGGCGCTGTCGGTCTATTTCCGGCATGTGGGACTCGGCGCCGACGAGAGCGACACCCGCATTCTCGAACTCGTCACCACTGGAATGCTGGACCGCGCACGCATTCTCGGCGCAGCCATGCGGGTGGCCTATGTGCTGTCCGCTGCCATGCCGGGCATCCTGCCCCGCATGCCGCTGAAGGTGCGTGGCGACCAGCTGGTGCTAAGCGTACCAAAAGCGCTGGTGCCACTGGTCAACGAGCGTGTGCAGAACCGCTTGCGCCAACTCGCCCGGCTGATCGGCCGCGAGCCGGCGATGGAGCAATATGACGATGGGCCGGCGGACTGATCCGCCTCCCACCCCTCCACGCTCCGCGCCCAGCCCGGTCACGAAAAGGTTGCTGGTGCCCCTGCGTCGCCGCACGGATTTCCGCCTGAATTGGCCGGCAGTCTTTCAGGCATGAAACAGCTCGTGAACATCTTCGGCGGCATCGCCGGCCTTGTGGTGGCGGGTCTCGTGGGCCTCGCCCTCTTCACGCTTGTGGGCGGGCTCATCCTGGTGGCGGGCATCGTCATCACCGCCCTGGTCATTGGCGGCGGCGTCTATGCCCTCGTGACCGGCCGCGCGCCGGGCATGAAGCGCGACGGCGGCTTTTCCTTCCGGGTCATCGACCTGCGCGAGACGCGCACTTACGGGACGCCGGACGAGAGCGGCATGATCGACGTGACACCGCCCAAGGATCCCCGCCGTAACGTGTGACAATCGTTCCCTAGGGGCGGGCAGAGCCGCCGTCGGGTGATATGGTCTGCGCCCTCAAAACGGGAGCGGGCCAAGGCACATGGATGGAAACATCGGTTCGGGCGCGGTACTCGCGGTGGTCGTCACGTGCATCGTGCTCGCGATGCTTACGGTGGTCACGCACGCGATATCGCTGACGCTCATCCGCCGCCGCCTCAACCGCCGGATCCGTGGGAAGATCTACGTCGACCATGTCTTCGTGGAAACCGTCATCATCAGCGCGACCGTGCTCAGCCTCAGCCTCGTGCATCTGGCGGAGGTGTGCATCTGGGCCGGCGCCTATGTGCTGCTCGACGCCATCGGCGACCCGCGCGACGCGATCTACTATTCCCTCTCGACCTACACCACGCTCGGACCGGACGGGGTGAGCATTGCCAGGGCGTTCCGGGCGCTGGCAGGGTTCGAATCGCTCATCGGACCCATGATGGTCGCCTGGTCCACGGCCTTCCTGGTGGAATTTGTGGTCCGGATGCGCGGCGGCGGTGCCACCGGCGCGGGCTGAGCCGCGCCGGTGTGAACACCCAAACAGCTTCAGATGCTGGTCGGGTAGTTGGGGCTCTCGCGGGTGATGGTCACGTCATGGACGTGGCTCTCGCGCAGGCCGGCTGAGGAGATGCGCACGAAGCGGGCGCGCTCGCGGAACTCTTTCAGGTTGCTGCCGCCCACGTAGCCCATCGCCGCGCGGAGACCGCCGGCGAGCTGATGCAGAACCGCGCCCACCGGCCCCTTGTACGCGACCTGCCCCTCGATGCCTTCCGGCACCAGCTTCAGGGTGTCGCGCACCTCGGCCTGGAAATAGCGGTCGGCCGAGCCGCGGGCCATGGCGCCCACCGAGCCCATGCCGCGATACGACTTGTAAGAGCGCCCCTGGAACAGGAACACCTCGCCGGGGCTCTCGTCGGTGCCGGCGAGCAGAGAGCCCACCATGGCGGCGGACGCGCCGGCCGCCAGCGCCTTGGCAAGATCGCCGGAGAACTTGATGCCGCCATCGGCGACCACCGGCGTTCCGGTGAGGAGCGCCGCTTCCACCGCGTCCATCACGGCGGTGAGCTGGGGCACGCCGACGCCGGCCACGATGCGTGTGGTGCAGATGGAGCCGGGGCCGATGCCCACCTTCACCGCATCCGCGCCAGCATCGATCAGCGCCTTGGCGCCGTCGGAGGTGGCGATGTTGCCGGCGAGGATCTGGGTGCGGTTGGAGAGCTTCTTGATGCGCTCCACCTGGTCCAGCACCTTGCGGGAATGGCCGTGGGCCGTGTCCACCACCACGAGATCGACGCCGGCGTCGATCAGGCGCTCGGTGCGCTCGAAGCCGTCCTCGCCCACCGTGGTCGCGGCGGCAACGCGCAGGCGGCCCTGCTCGTCCTTGGCGGCGTTGGGATAGGCCACCGCCTTCTCGATGTCCTTGACCGTGATGAGGCCGACGCAGCGATCGTCCGCATCCACCACCAGAAGCTTCTCGATGCGGTACTGGTGCAGCAGGCGCTTGGCCTCGTCCTGGTTCACCTGCCCCTCGCGGACGGTGACCAGCCGGTCCTTGGTCATCAGCTCGGCGACGCGCTGGCCGGGATCGCGGGCAAAGCGCACGTCGCGGTTGGTCAGGATGCCGACGAGACGGCCGGCGATGCCGCCGGTGCCGCGCTCCACCACCGGAATGCCGGAGATGGAATAGCGCTTCATCAGGTCGAGGGCGTCGGAGAGCGTCTGGTCGGGATGGATGGTGACGGGGTTCACCACCATGCCAGATTCATACTTCTTCACCTGCCGCACATGCTCGGCCTGCATCTCGGGCGACAGATTGCGGTGGATGACGCCAATACCGCCAGCCTGGGCCATGGCGATGGCCAGCCGCGATTCAGTCACGGTATCCATCGCGGCGGAGAGGATCGGCAGGTTGAGGCTGATGGTCTTGGTCAGCTGGGTGCCGATCTCCACCTGACCGGGCATCACCTCGGAGGCGCCGGGCGTCAGCAGCACGTCGTCGAACGTCAGCGCCTCGCGGAAGCGCGAGCGGCTGTCGATCGCGGACGAATGCGCAGTCCCATTGGGGGTCGTCATGGCCAACTCCTGGTGGCGGCGCGGAACGCGACCGCTGGATCGGGGCCGGAACGAGAGACAGATCCTGGACCAAGCCTTGGGCTGGCCTTGGGCTCCGACGCCTCGCTACGAGTTGGCAGTGGCCGATACCATGGGTGCGCGACGAATAGAAGACCTGTTGCGAGGGATTCGCTGCAGGGCACGCATGCACCGGACGAGGAGCAGGAAAAGCGGCTCCTCAGCGCGTGATGAGAATCAGCGTGTTGCCCGCCCCGTAGTTCTGCACCAGGGAATAGAGGGTGGCGGCATTTGACGGATGCAGCCGCACACAGCCGTGCGAGGCCGGCGCGCCGAGGCGGCTCACCTCGTAGCTGCCATGGATGGCATAGCCCCCGTTGAAGAAGATCGAGTAGGGCATGGGCGAGTTGTAATACTTGCGCGAGAAATAGCTGCGGTACATGCGCTGCGGCCGGTAGGCGCCGGTGGGCGTGACATAGCCGCGCCGGGCGGTGGAGACCGGCCAGGAATATTGTGGCATGCCGTTGACGCTCACCGTCATGGTCTGGCGCGACAGGTCGATCCGCGCCACCACGGCCGCGGTGCCGGCGGAGGCGGGAGCGGCAAAGGCCAGCGACAAAATGAGCGAGACGGCGAGGAGAAGTGCCGCCAGCCAACCGCAGGACCCTGGCAGCGGGCGCATCGCGAGCGGATGCTGGGCCTTCCAGCCGGCACGCGGTCGCACAACCAGAGCTAGACTCATGCCCGCTGCCCTCCCGTCAGCCATAGTGCCACGCTTGCGGTCGCGCGCAAGCTGTTGCCGCCGCTCGCACCGTCCACCAGTTGCCGGGCCCCTGCCCCGTTTCCAACCGGCTCCGGTGCCACTAATGTCCGCCCGGCGGCGGCGAACGTCTGCGGTCCGCGCCTGAAGGAGACCTGCCCCATGGTGATGATGCTGCTCGGTCTCGTCGTCTTCCTCGGCATCCACCTGGTGACGACTGTCAGAGGCCTGCGCGCCAGCCTCATCGCCCAATTGGGGGAAGGGCCCTACAAGGGCTTCTATTCCCTCCTGGCGGCGTCGGGACTGCTGCTCACGGCGTATGGCTATGCCCTGTGGCGCGCCTCCGGCCCGCTGCAGGTGTGGAATCCGCCGGTCGGGATGCGGCACCTCACGCTGTTGCTGATGCTGTTCGCCGCCATCGCCATCGTCGCCGCCTATGTGCCGAGCCATGTGAAGGCCTGGCTCAAGCACCCCATGCTGGTGGGCGTGAAGATATGGGCGGTGGCGCACCTGCTCGCCAATGGCGACATCGCCTCCATCGTGCTGTTCGGCGCGGTGCTGGCCTGGGCGGTGTTCGACCGCATCTCGCTGAAGCGGCGCAACCTGCCGGCGCCGGTGGCGCCGAAGAACTGGGCGGGCGACGCCCTCGTGGTGGGCGGGGGGCTGGTGCTCTATCTCGCCCTCGCCTACCTATTCCATCCCTACGTCGTCGGCGTGCCGGTGATGTAGAAGCGGCAAAGCCGCAGGGGAACAAGAATAACGCACAGGTGAGGGCGGCTCCTGCCGGAGCCGCGTACGACCCCGGCCGCAGCCATGACGGCGGCCAAGCCAAGAGGAACGCCATGTCCATTCAGGCCGACGCCCGCCGCGTCACCGCGCCCGAGATCCAGGCCCGCAAGGGGGGCGAGCCCATCGTGTCGCTCACCTCCTACCACGCCCACACGGCGCGCCTGCTCGACCGCCACGTGGACGTGATCCTGGTCGGCGACAGCCTCGGCATGGTGATGCACGGGCTGGAGACCACCGTCCCAGTCACTGTGGAGATGATGATCGTCCACGGCCGCGCCGTGGTGCGGGGCACGCAGCGCGCGCTCATCGTGGTGGACCTGCCGTTCGGCAGCTACGAGGCGAGCCCCACCGAGGCCTTCCACACCGCAGCCCGCGTGCTGAAGGAGACCGGCGCCGGCGCGGTGAAGCTCGAAGGCGGCCGCCGCATGGCCGAGACCGTGCGCTTCCTGGTGGATCGCGGCGTGCCGGTGATGGGCCATGTGGGCCTCACCCCGCAGGCCATCAACACGCTCGGCTCGTTCAAGGCCCGCGGCCGCGACGATGCCGAGGCCTCCATCATCCTCGACGATGCCCGTGCAGTGGCCGAGGCCGGTGCCTTCTCCATCGTGCTTGAGGCCATCGCCGAGCCGCTGGCGCGCCGCATCACCGAGGAAGTCCCCTGCCCCACCATCGGCATCGGCGGCTCGCCCGCCTGCGACGGGCAGATCTTGGTGCTGGAGGACATGCTGGGCCTCGGCGACCGGGTGCCCAAGTTCGTGAAGAAGTACGCGAACCTCGGCCCGGACATCGAGACGGCGGTGGCGACCTATGCCGAGGAAGTGCGCGCCCGCACCTTCCCGGCCAAGGAGCACACCTACGCGCCGCGCCTCGTGGACAAGCCGGCCAAGGCCTCCTGATGGGGCGCTTGCGCTCGGGGGCGGGACGGCCCCTCGCCCGCCTCGCTTTCACCCTGTCCCTCGTTTTGGCCCCGGCGCTTCTCGGCATGCGCCCCGCGGCCGCGGCCGAGGACTGCCTGCTCGTCACCGATCTCGACAGCGGACGGGTGTTGGCGAAGCAGGGGCTGTGCGCCGCGCGGCACCCGCCCAACTCCACCTTCAAGGTGGTGCTGGCGCTGATGGGCTACGACACAGGCATCCTCAAGAGCGACAGCCAGCCGGTCTACGAGCCGCCGCCAGGTGCCGACCTTGAACGGGAGGTGACGCGCGGCCCGCAGACGCCCCGCTCCTGGATGAAGAATTCGGTGGTCTGGTATTCCGAGGTTCTGGCCGGCGAGCTGGGCCGGGAGCGGATGGCGCACTACCTCAAGGTCTTCACCTACGGCAACGAGAATATGGGCGGGGTGAAGGGCGAAGAGGAGCCCGGCAAGCGCTACTGGATCTCCTCTTCCCTCGTCATCTCCCCCCGCGAGCAGATCGACTTCCTGCGCCGCATGCTGAAGGGCGAGCTGCCGGTGTCTGCCGATGCCGTGGACCAGACGATCCGCATCATGGCGATCGAGGAGCAGCCGGCCGGCTGGCTCACCTTCGGCAAGACAGGCTCCGGCTACGGCCGCTTCCCGGACGGGCGCAGCGACCGGTCACGGCCGTTCGGCTGGTTCGTCGGCTTTGCGAAGAAGGACGGCCGCACCGCGGTGTTCGTGCGCTATACCTCCCTCGACATGGCATCCTCCGAATCCCTCGGGCTGGTGGCACGGCGGCAGACGCTGGCGGCGCTCGTCCCGGTGCTGTCGGCGCAGGCCCCCTGACCCGGTAGGCGGAGGCCTTCCGATAGACGTCCGCGAGGAGTTGAGCGTGCCCGTCTCCGCCATCGTGTCGGCCTTCGTCGCCGCCCTCGTGGGCTTCGGCGGCACGCTCGCCCTCATCCTTTCCGCCGCCGCGGCGGTGGGGGCGAGCCCGGCGCAGGCGTCGTCCTGGGTGGCGGCGCTGTGCCTCGCAGTGGCCGGATCGAGCGCATTCCTCTCCATCCACCACCGCATGCCCATCATCAGCTCGTGGTCCACGCCGGGTGCTGCGCTGCTCGCTGCGTTCGGCGCAGGGATCGGCATGGAGCGGGCGGTGGGCGCCTTTCTGGTGGCCGGCCTGCTCATGGTGGCGTGCGCAGCGGTGAAGCCGCTCGGCACGCTGGTGGCGCGCATTCCCGTTGCGGTGGCGGCGGCGATGCTCGCGGGCGTGCTGGTGCGCTTCGTCACGGCGCTTGCCGAACATGCGGTGAAAAGCCCGGCGCTGGTCCTGCCGGTGGTGGCCGCCTTCTTCCTGACGCGCCGGCTGGCGCCGAGCTGGTCGGTGCCGGCGGCGCTCGTTGCCGGCATCGGCGCGGCCCTCGGGCTGGGGGCGGTCGGGCCCATGCCGGCGCCCGAACTCTCGGCGCTGGTGTGGGTGACACCGGAGTTCGATGGCGGCGTGCTGGTCAGCATCGCCTTGCCGCTGTTCCTCGTGACCATGGCGTCGCAGAACCTGCCCGGCTTCGCCGTGCTGACGGCCAGCGGCTACGTCCCGCCGGTGCGCTCCATCCTCGCCACGACAGGCATCGCCTCGGTGCTGACCGCGCCGTTCGGCGCCCATGCCTCGAACCTAGCCGCCATCACCGCCGCTCTCTGCACCGGGCCGGAGTGCGACCCCGACCCGCGGGCGCGGTGGAAGGCGGGGCCGGTCTATGCCCTGTTCTATCTGCTGCTGGCGGCGGCCGGCGCCTCGCTGGTGGCGGTGTTCGCGGCGCTGCCGCCGGCGCTGGTCGCCACCATTGCGGGGCTGGCGCTGATCGCCCCCCTCACCGGCTCGCTCACCGCCGCGCTCAACGTGGACAAGGACCGCACCGCCGCCATCGTGACGTTCGCCACCACGGCGTCGGGCATCAGCGCACTTGGTCTCGGCGCCCCGGTCTGGGGACTGGCCGCCGGCCTTGCGGTCTTCGCCATGGATACCGTGCGCCGCCGCTGAAGGGGGCGTTCCAACAAAAGCCCCGCGAGCGCAAACAAAAACCCCGCGGACGATGGACGCCCGCGGGGTGGGAGGATGTCTGTCCGGCGGCCGGAGCCGGACGCCGCGAGGTTAGCCGTTGGACTTGCGAGCCTTCATCTGCGCCCAGATCCCGATCACCTCGCCGACGAAGCCGCGGCGGAAGAGCGAGACGGCGAGCACGAAGATGACGCCCTGAATCACCAGCACCCATTCGCCGAGGCCGGCGAGATAGTTCTGCATGGTCACGATCACCGCCGCGCCCACCACCGGGCCGAGGATGGTGCCCATGCCGCCCACCAGCGTCATCAGGATCACCTCGCCCGACATCTGCCAGGCGACATCGGTGAGCGAGGCGAGCTGGAAGACCAGCACCTTGGTGGAGCCGGCAAGACCCGCCAGCGCCGCCGAGAGCACGAAGGCGAGCAGCTTGTACTGGTTCGCCCGATAGCCGAGGGAGATGGCGCGCGGCTCGTTCTCGCGGATCGCCTTCAGCACTTGCCCGAAGGGCGAGTGGATGGTGCGGTAGATGACGAAGAAGCCGAACAGGAAGATCGCCAGCACGAAATAATAAAGGTGGATGTCCTGGCTGATGTCGATGACGCCGAACAGCGGGCGCCGCGGCACCGCCTGAAGGCCGTCCTCACCGCCGGTGAACTTCGCCTGCAGGCAGAAGAAGAAGAACATCTGCGCCAGGGCCAGCGTGACCATGGCGAAGTAGATGCCCTGCCGGCGGATGGCGAGCAGGCCGGAGATCAGCCCCAGCAGCGCCGCGAAGGCGACGCCCGCGAGGATGGCGAGCTCCGGCGTGAAGCCCAGCACCTTGGTGGTGTGGGCGCAGATGTAGGCCGACCCGCCGAAGAACATGGCGTGGCCGAACGACAGGAGCCCCGTGTAGCCCAGCAGCAGGTTGAAGGCGCACGCGAACAGCGCGAAGCACATCACCTTCATCAGGAACACGGGATAGACGCCGAACGG
>NZ_JBQUYZ010000004.1:0-505875 GCF_056314105.1 Xanthobacter sp. DMC12
CGCACCGCATCCAGCAGCCCCTGCCGCACGCCACGAGACAGCGCATTCACCGGCGCGTGGTCGATGTGAACCACCGCGACCGCACCGTGGCGGGTGATCGTCACGGGAGAAGCCATCGCACCCACCGATCAGACCCGCTCGATGAGGGCGGCGATGCCCTGGCCGACGCCGATGCACATGGTGGCGACCGCGCGCCTGCCGCCGCGCAGCTCCAGCGCGCTCACCGCCGTCATAGCGAGGCGCGCGCCGGACATGCCGAGCGGGTGGCCCAATGCGATAGCGCCGCCGTGCGGGTTCACATGCTCCGCGTCATCCGGCAAGCCGAGCTGGCGCAGCACTGCCAGCGCCTGCGAGGCGAAGGCTTCATTGAGTTCGATCAGGTCGATGTCGGAGAGCGAAAGCCCATTCTTCGCCAGCAGCTTCTGCGTCGCCGGCGCCGGCCCGATGCCCATGATGCGCGGCGGCACGCCCGCCTGCACGACGGAGACCACCCGGGCGCGGGGCGTGAGGCCATACTTTTTCGCAGCTGCTTCCGAGGCGAGGATGAGGGCACCGGCGCCGTCATTGACGCCCGAGGCATTGCCCGCCGTCACCGAGCCGCCATCCTTGCGGAAGGGCGTCTTCAACGCCGCCAGCTGCTCCAGCGTGGTGTCGCTGCGCGGGTGCTCGTCACGATCCACCAGCACCGAGGTCTTCTTGCCCTTCACCTCGATGGGCGCGATCTCACGGGCGAAGAAGCCCGCCTCCTGCGCCGCCTTCGCCCGCTGCTGGGAGCGGTACGCGAACAGATCCTGATCGGCCCGCGAGATGCCGAAGTCGGCAGCGACGTTCTCGCCGGTCTCCGGCATGGAATCGACGCCGTACTGGGCCTTCATCAGCGGGTTGATGAAGCGCCAGCCGATGGTGGTGTCGTAGATTTCCGCCTGCCGCGAGAAGGCTTCCGTGGCCTTGCCCTGCACGAAGGGGGCGCGGGTCATGCTCTCCACGCCACCGGCGATGATGAGGTCCGCATCCCCGGTCATGATGGCACGGGCGCCGATGCCCACCGCATCGAGGCCTGAGCCGCACAGGCGGTTCACGGTGGTGCCCGGCGCGCTCACCGGCAGGCCGGCAAGCAGCGCGGCCATGCGGGCCACGTCGCGATTGTCCTCGCCGGCCTGGTTGGCACAGCCGAGGATCACATCGTCCACCGCCTCCCAGTCCACGCCGGGATTGCGCTCCTTCAGTACGCGGATGGGATGGGCGGCGAGGTCGTCCGCCCGTACGTCCTTGAGGGCGCCGGCATAGCGGCCGATGGGGGTGCGCGCGAAATCGCAGATGAAGGCGTCAGCCATGATGATCTCCGAAGAAAAGGGGCTCAGGCGGCGGCCGGACGGCGCACGCACACGACGCGGAAGCGCCCGGCCACGAAGGCCGCATCGGTGAGGCAGGCATTGCCGGCGGGGTTGGCGCCGGAGACGTGGTAGTCGCTGAAGGCTGCGCTCTGGTTCACATAGATGCCGCCCGTGAGATTCACCGAGAGCGGCACGCCGGCGCGGGCATAGGCCGGCACGGCGCGGGCGATCTCGGCCTCATCGGTGGAATAGAGGGCGGCGGTGATGGCGCCCTTTTCGCGCGCCGCACGTGCGGCGCGGGCCACCCCATCGGCCGCATCGGCCACAGCGACGACAAAGGCGATGGGGCCGAACCGCTCTTGGAGATAGGCCGCCTCATCGGCGGCATCCACCGCCAGCAGCAGCGGCGTCGCAGTCCGCGCGCCTTCCACCTGCAGCGCCGCGCTGTCACGCACGATGCGGCCGAGGGCGCGCGCCTCCGCGATGCGGGCGAGCGTCGCCGGATTCTGGATGGCGCCCAGAACCGCAGCGGCGCGGACGGGCTCGGACAGAAGCGCGTCGATGGCGGAGGCGATGCCGACGGCCACCTCATCGAAGCTCTTGTGCCCCGCCTCCGTCTCGATGCCGCTGGCCGGCACGAAGATGACCTGCGGCGCGGTGCACATCTGGCCGCTGTAGAGCGAAAGGGAGAAGGCGATGTTCTGGCACATGGGGCCGAACGCGGAAGTGGACGCGACGACGATGGTGTTCACGCCCGCCTCCTCGGTGAACACCAGCTTGTCCTTCACGTTCTCCCGCAGCCAGCCGCCGAACTGGGAGGAGCCGGTGAAGTCCACGATGCCCACGGCAGGATGGGTCGCCAGTTCCTTGGCGATAGGCGCCTCTGCCGTGTCGGGAGCGAGCTGGATCACGTCCGGATCGAAGCCTTCTTCGCTGAGCACCTCGCGGGCGATGCGCACCGTGAGGGCCAGCGGCAAGATGGCGGCGGGGTGCGGCTTCACGATCACCGCATTGCCGGTGACGAGATCGGCGAACAGCGCCGGATAGCTGTTCCAGGTGGGGAAGGTGGCGCAGCCGATGACGAGGCCGATGCCGCGGGGCACCACGTGGAAATCCTTGTCGAGGCGGATGGCGGAGCGGCCCATGGGCTTCTCCCACAGCACCGCGCCGGGGACGCGGGACATCTCCTCATAGGCGTAGGCAACCGCCTCCAGCCCGCGATCCTGCGCGTGCGGGCCACCGGCCTGGAAGGCCATGGAGCCGGCCTGCCCGGTGGTGTGCTCCACGGTTTCCGCGATGAGGAAGCTGGCCTTGTTCAGGCGCACGAGAATTTCCAACGCGATGCCCGTGCGCTGGGCAACGGAAGCGGCGACCCAAGTGGCGCCGGCCTTCTCCGCGCGGGCGATCAAGTCGTCCACGGCGCGGGCGCGATAGGTGATGCCTAGAGCGGGACCGAAGGGCGAGACCTCAGCGCCGATCAGGGGCGCGTCGTCGCCCGCGGCAAGCTCGAACGGCTGGTTCTCCAGGGCCGCGAACGCCGCCTTGGCCTCGGCCGCACCGCCTTCGGGATAGGCCTTGGGATTTTCCGGGAAGGCTGCCCAGAAGCCCCGCCCGCGCGCTGCGGCAACGGCGGATTCGAGCAGCGCGGCGTGGGCCGCGAACAGGTCAGCCATGGTCCTCTCCCTATGCCGGGACGCTATGCGATGATGTTGACAAGCCCATCCCTTGCGCTAATGATTAACCGATCGTCCGGTTAATTCAAGAGGCTCCGCAAGAGCCCGAAGTGGGAGGACCAAGTGGAGGCGCATGTGAATGAAGCCGTGCTCACCGTCACGGACCATGGCGGCTGGACGGAGCTGACGCTCAACCGACCCGACCGCCTCAATTCCTTCAACGAAGCGCTGCATGGCGCGCTCGCGGAAGCGCTCGATGCCGCCGCCGAGGACGATTGCCGCGCGGTGCTGCTCACCGGCGCCGGCCGTGGCTTCTGCGCCGGGCAGGATCTCTCCGACCGCGCCAACGCGGAAGGCCCGCTGGACCTCGGCGCCACCATCGAGGCCTTCTACAATCCGCTCATCCGCCGCATCCGCGGGCTGCGCAAGCCGGTGGTGTGCGCGGTGAATGGCGTGGCCGCCGGGGCCGGGGCCAACATCGCCTTCGCCTGCGATATCGTTCTGGCGGCGCGCTCCGCCAAGTTCATCCAGGCGTTCTCGAAGATCGGCCTCGTGCCAGATTCGGGCGGCACCTATTTCCTGCCGCGCCTCATCGGCGACGCGCGGGCCCGGGCGCTGATGCTGCTGGCCGAGCCACTCGCCGCAGAGACCGCGGCCGACTGGGGCCTCATCTGGAAGGTGATCGACGACGCGGCGCTCATGGACGAGGCCCGCGCGCTCACCGCCCGCCTCGCCACCCAGCCGACGCAGGGCCTCGCCCTCACCAAGGCGGCGCTCAACGCCTCCGGCGGCAACAGCCTCAACGACCAGCTCGATCTCGAGCGTGACCTGCAGCGCGAGGCCGGCCGCACGCCGGACTATCGCGAGGGCGTGAAGGCCTTCATGGAGAAGCGCACCCCGAACTTCACGGGGCGCCGCTCGTGACCGCCGCCGAGACCGTGGCGCCGCTCTCTCCGGAGGAGATCGCCCGCCGCTCTGCCGACGCCATGTGGGCGACCGACAATGCGAGCCAGGGGCTCGGCATGGAGATCGTCAGCGTGGGCCCGGGCACCGCCACCCTCGCCATGACGCTCACCGAGCGCATGTGCAATGGCTTCGGCATGGGTCATGGCGGCTTCATCTTCGCCTTGGCCGACAGCGCCTTCGCTTTCGCCTGCAACACCTATGACGAGCGCACAGTCGCCCAGCATTGCTCGGTGACCTATCTGCGCCCCGGGACGCGGGGCAAGCGGCTCTTGGCGCGGGCACGCGAGGTGAGCCGCAGCGGGCGCTCGGGCATTTACGATGTCGAGGTTTCGCAGGACGATGTGGTGATCGCCCAGTTCCGCGGCCACTCCCGCACCATCGGCGGGCGCATCACGCAGACGGACGCCGGGAGCACGGACGCTCCCGCAAGCAAGAAATCCTGATCTCGCAGAAGATCCATCTGGAGGAGACGACCACCATGGCTCTGCCGGCACTGTCCCCGGGCCGTTCCATCGAAGGTGGCCTCGATGCCGCCGAGCGCGCCTCGCGCGACGAGATCATGTCCCTGCAGCGCGAGCGCCTCGCCTGGTCGCTGCGCCACGCCTACGAGAACGTGCCGTTCTACCGTCAGGCGTTCGACAAGGCGGGCGTGCATCCCTCCGACCTGCGCGACCTCTCGGACCTCGCCAAATTCCCCTTCACGGTGAAGACGGACCTGCGCGACCACTACCCCTTCGGCCTGTTCGCGGTGCCGAAGGAGAAGCTGGTGCGCGTCCACGGTTCTTCCGGCACCACCGGCAAGCCCATCGTGGTGGGCTACACCAAGGCCGACATCGACATGTGGGCCGACGTGATGGCCCGCTCCATCCGCGCCGCCGGCGTGCGACCGGGCATGATGGTGCATGTGGCCTACGGCTACGGCCTGTTCACCGGCGGCCTCGGTGCCCATTACGGCGTCGAGCGGCTGGGCTGCACCGTGGTGCCCATGTCCGGCGGCATGACCGAGCGGCAGGTCCAGCTCATCCACGATTTCAAGCCCGACGCCATCATGGTGACGCCGAGCTACATGCTCGCCCTCATGGACGGCTTCGCCAAGGCCGGGCTTGATCCGCGCGAGACCTCGCTCAAGTACGGCATCTTCGGCGCCGAGCCGTGGACCAACGCCATGCGCCAGGAGATCGAGCGCGACTTCAACCTCGACGCCACCGACATCTACGGCCTCTCCGAGGTCATCGGCCCCGGCGTGGCGCAGGAATGCGTGGAGACCAAGGACGGGCTGCACATCTGGGAGGATCATTTCTATCCGGAGGTGATCGACCCGCTCACCGGCGAGGTGCTGCCCGATGGTTCGAAGGGCGAACTGGTGTTCACCTCGCTGACCAAGGAAGCCTTTCCCATCATCCGCTACCGCACCCGCGACCTAACCCGCCTGCTGCCGGGCACGGCGCGGCCGGGCATGCGGCGCATGGAGAAGGTGACGGGCCGCTCGGACGACATGATCATCCTGCGGGGCGTCAACGTCTTCCCGACGCAGATCGAGGAGATCCTGCTGGCGGTGGAGGCCTGCTCCGGCCACTACCAGATCGAGCTGACCCGCGATGGGCGCATGGACGAGATGACCGTGCATGCCGAGATTCGCGAGGAGGTCTATGGCGAGGTGGACGTGGACGCCACCGGCAAGCGCATCCTCAAGCGCATCAAGGACACCATCGGCATCACCACGCGCATCTCCCTGCACGAGCCGGGCGGCATCGAGCGCACCGCCACCGGCAAGGCCAAGCGCATCGTGGACCGCCGGCCCAAGGAGTGACGCGGAGGGCGAACCGCCCTCCCCTGCCCAACAAAAAAGGCCCGGCGCGATGCCGGGCCTTTTTCTTGTCTGCTGTCGATCTCAGTCGAGGCCGAGGGGCGCGAGGCGGTCGGCGGCGATCCGCTCCCATTGCGCAAGCAACACCTCGTTGGGCGTGTGGCGCAGGCCGAGGCGGCGCAGCGTGTCGTAGCGGGCGGAGCCGGCGACGCCGAACGTGGCGGTGACGCGGGGACGCCAGTAGGCAAGGCTCGCCCGCGCCCCAATCCGCCCGACCTCGGTCGCGGCGATGCGCTCCAGCCCTTCAAGCCCCAGCTCGGCATGGCGCGCCTCGCGCGGGGCGATCTCGCGGAACACTTCGGCGAGCGGCGCGTAGGACACCCGGGACAGCTCGGCGAGCTGCACGCCGGTGGCGAGGCCCATGAGCACGTTCATCGCCACCGCGTCGGTCCATCCCGTGATGGGATAGTGAAAGACGGAGAGGCGCATGTCGGCGCCGTGCCGCGCGGTGCCGAGGTCGGCCTCGCGATCGATCCGCGCCGCCCAGTCGTGTTGCGCCTCGTAGCGATCGGTGTCAGTGCCGAAGGCGCCCATCAGGCCGAGCACGCGCTCAGCATGATCCGCCTTCTCCAGCGTGATGCGGCTCGCCGCGATCCGCGCCTTGATGCCTGGCGCGAAATTGATGGAGGCGGCGAAGCCCGCCGAGCCCGCGAGCTGGCTGTCCACGAAGGAGGACATCAGCCGCAACAGCTCGCCGCGATAGCGCGGCGGTACGTTGTCGGGCGAGGAGAGCACCCCGCCCTGGGCCAGATAATCGTCGATGGCGATCACGTCGGACATGGTTTCCCCTCACTCGTCGTAGGTGACGACGAGTTTTTCGGTGAGCGGGAAGCACTGGCAGGTGAGCACGTAGCCGGCGCGCACCTCGTAATCCTCCAGCGCATGGTTGACCGCCATTTCCACCTCGCCTTCCACCACCTTGGCGCGGCAGGTGGAGCACACGCCGGCCTTGCAGGCGTAGGGCGCATCGAGATTGGCGGCGAGCGCCGCGTCGAGCAGGCTCTGGCCCTCGCGCGGCATGTGGAAGGTGCGGGTGGCGCCATCCAGCGTCACTGTGGCCGTCGTACCCGCACCATTAGCGGCGACATTGGCCGACACCGCCTTGGCCTTCGCCCGGCCGGGCTGGCCGGAGGCGAACAGCTCGAACTTGATCTGCGCGTCGGAGAGCCCGTGCTCGCGCAGCGCGGCGGCAATCGCCAGCATCATGGGCTCGGGACCGCAGATGAAAGCGGTATCCACCGACTTCGCGTCGATCCAGTGCTTGAAGAGACCTTCCATCTTCTCGGCGTCGACGCGGCCGGTGAACAGGTCGATCTCCTGCGCCTCGCTCTCCAGCACATGCAGCACCGAGAGGCGGCCGAGATAGAGGTTCTTCAGGTCCCCCAGCTCCTCGCGGAACATGATTGAGCTGATCTGCCGGTTGGCATAGACGAGGGTGAAGCGGGACTTCGGCTCGCGCGCCAGCACCGTCTTGATGATGGAGAGCAGCGGCGTGATGCCCGAGCCCCCGGCGAAGCCGAGATAATGGCGGTCCAGCTCCGGGGCCAGCGGCACGAAGAACTTGCCCATGGGCGGCATGGCTTCGAGCGTGTCGCCGGGGGACAGGTTCTCGTTGGCCCAGGTGGAGAAGGCGCCGCCCTCCACCTTCTTGATGCCCACCTTCAGGCAGCCCTCATCCTTGCCGGCGCAGATGGAATAGCTGCGGCGCAGCTCCTCGCCGTCAAAGTCGCGGCGGAAGGTAAGGTACTGGCCCTGCGTGAAGTCGAACGCCTCGGCGTCCTCGGGGCGGGGCTTGAGGGTGACGACGACGGCATCGCGCGTCTCGCGCCGCACGTCGACGACCTCCAGGGAATGAAACCGTGCCATGCGGCGCTCCTCGGGATTTCTTAATTCTCAGATGCACTTGAAGTAGTCGAACGGCTCCAGGCACGCGCGGCAGCGATAGCTGGCTTTGCAGGCGGTGGAGCCGAACTGGCTCACCTTCTCCGTCTGCGCCGAGCCGCAGCGCGGGCATGCGACCGTGAGGTTGGAGCCGGAGGCGAGCCGGCGCGCGAGCGCGAGCGAGCGGCCGTCGGCGGCGGTGTCATCCACCGGCGGCGCGATGCCGTAGGCCCGCAGCTTCTCGCGGCCCTCGGCACTCATCCAGTCGGTGGTCCAGGGCGGCGACAGCCGGCGCTCCAGCCGCACCTTGGCGACCCCGCGCGCGTTCAGTTCGCGCTCGATGTCGAGATTGATGATGCCCGTCGCCGGGCAGCCGGAATAGGTGGGCGTGACGGTGACAACCAGGGTGTCATCGTCCCACGTCACGTCGCGGACGATGCCGAGATCGATCAGCGAGAGCACCGGGATTTCCGGGTCCGGCACCTGCGACAGCCAGTGCCAGACCTCGTCAAGGGACGGCAGGGTGGCGGTCGCCATTTTCGCCCCCTACCAGGTCGCGCCGGGATAGGCACGCTGCAGGAACTGCATGTCGGCGAGGATATAGCCGAGATGCTCGGTGTGGACCCCGCGCCGGCCGCCCTTGTGGACATAGGCCGAGGTGGGCGCCTTCAAAGTTGCCTCACGGAGCACCTCGGAGACGATGGCCTCCCACTCCGGCTTGAGGCTCGCCGGATCGGGTGCAATGCCCGCCTCCGCCACGGCGCGATCCGCATCGTCGGCAATGAAGAGTTCGCCCACATAGGACCACAGGTCATCGAGGGCGCGCTGCATGCGCTTGTGGCTCTCGTCCGCTCCGTCGCCGAGGCGGATCACGAGGTCGCTAGAGCGCTCCAGGTGATAGGCCGCCTCCTTCACCGCCTTGGCGGCGATCTCGGCGACGCGCGGATCGGCGGATTTGGTCAGCGCCGTCAGCATCACGTGGTGCCACGCATCGAACAGGAATTGCCGCATCAGCGTCTGGCCGAAGTCGCCGTTGGGGCGCTCCACCAGCAGGCAATTGCGGAAGGCAGCCGCGTCGCGCAGGAAGGCAAGCGCGTCCGCATTGCGACCCTTGCCTTCCACCTCGCCGGCGAGGCCGAGCCAGAGCTGGGTCTGGCCGATGAGGTCCAGCGCGGTGTTGGCGAGGGCGATGTCCTCTTCCAGCACCGGGGCGTGGCCGCACCACTCGGACACGCGATGGCCGAGGATGAGGGTGTTGTCCCCCATCCGGGTGAGGAATTCGAACAGAGCGGCGCGATCGACCGCGATCTCGGCGCTGGCCATCACATGTGCCCCACTTCTTCGGGAATCTGGAAGAAGGTCGGGTGACGGTAGACCTTGGAGTTGGACGGCTCGAACAGCGGTCCCTTGTCCGAGGGGCTGGAGGCGGTGATGTCCACCGACTTCACCACCCAGATGGAGACGCCCTCATTGCGGCGGGTATAGACGTCGCGCGCATTCTTGATGGCAAGCTCGGCGTCAGGCGCGTGCAGGCTGCCCACATGGCGATGGTTGAGGCCGTGCTGGCCGCGGATGAAGACTTCCCACAAGGGCCATTCGCTGGACATGGTTGTTCCTCCCGTTCCGGGCCGGACGGCACTGCCGTCCGGACGATGTGCTGTTGTTATGGTTCGCCCTGACCGGCGATGACTTAGGAGCGGCTGTCTTGGCCGCGGCTATTCCGCGGCGACGCGGGCGGCGGCGCGGCGCGCCTCGGCCTTCTCGGCATGGGCGAGGAGGCCGTCGCGGAACCATGCGCCGTCTTCCCAGGCCTTCACGCGGGCGCCGAGCCGTTCCTTGTTGCAGGGGCCGTTGCCGGCGATCACCTCGAAGAATTCCGACCAGTCCGGTTCGGAGAAGTCGTAGCCCTTCTTCTCCTCGTTCCACTTCAGGTTCGGATCGGGGATCTTGAGGCCGAGATATTCCGCCTGCGGCACCGTCTGATCGACGAACTTCTGGCGAAGCTCGTCATTGGTGTTGATCTTGATCTTCCACGCCATGGACTGGGCGGAATGCACCGAATCCTTGTCGGAGGGACCGAACATCATGAGAGCGGGATACCAGAAGCGGTCGAGGGCATCCTGCGCCATGGCCTTCTGCTCGGCCGTGCCCTGCGCCATCTTCATCATGATGTCGTAGCCCTGGCGCTGGTGGAAGCTCTCCTCCTTGCAGATGCGGATCATCGCGCGGCTGTAGGGGCCGTAGGAGGTCTTCTGCAGCTGAACCTGGTTCATGATGGCGGCGCCATCCACCAGCCAGCCCACTGCGCCGATGTCGGCCCAGTTGAGGGTGGGATAGTTGAAGATGGACGAATACTTCATGCTGCCGTCGTGCAGCTTGGCCAGCAACTGGTCGCGGCTGACGCCCAAAGTCTCGGCGGCGCAATAGAGGTAGAGGCCATGGCCAGCCTCATCCTGCACTTTGGCGAGCAGGATTGCCTTGCGCTCCAGCGTGGGGGCGCGGGTGATCCAGTTGCCCTCGGGCAGCTGGCCGACGATCTCGGAATGGGCGTGCTGGCCGACCTGACGGATCAGCGTCTTGCGATAGCCCTCGGGCATCCACTCCTTCGGCTCGATCTTCTCTCCGCGGTCGATGCGCTCCTGGAAGGCGCGCTCCTCCGGCGAAAGCTCGGCGGCGGACTTCATGCCCTCGGACTTCACGAGCTGTGCGTACATGCTGTGTCCTCCCCGTAAGACCTGTTTGATCGGCCGTCTCATGCGGCTTCGCGGCGGACAAAAGGGCGTTCCGGCCGCTGCCACCGGCTCTCTGTGGCAGGGTGCTGCCCACAGTCCGGCATCTTGAGAACCTTTATATATTACAAAAAATCGTATTTCAAGTTATTTTCGTAACATATCCAGGCGGGCGAAACCGCTGTGCCCGCGATCATCGGCTTACACCTTGAACCGATTGGCGATTTTTGGATCCGCCGGCAGCGGCGACCCGTCCTCGCCCACGGCGTTCTCGTCGAGCCAGCGCTCGGAGGCATCCACCAGCCGGCCATAGATGTCGGCGCACACGGCACGGGCGGCAAGGCCGGGCCAGTCCTCCGGCAGAATGGCGGAGGGCAGGATGGGGTCGCGCAGCACGATCCGGCGGTAATCGTGGATGAGGAGCACGCGCGCGACCATCGCTTCGAGGTCGGTCAGCGCGGCGCCGGCCTGAAGTTCCGCCGCCAGCGGCTCGAAGGTGGCGATGAACCGCCGATAGGCCTCCGCTGTCTGCTCCAGCGGCCACGCGCGGGCGGCCAGCGCCCTCTGCTCCTCCGCGCTGCCGGAGACATCGAGCCGGAGTGCGGAGGCCGCCTCCTCCGGCACGCCTGTGCCCGCGGGGGCCACGAACACGCCGGGCAGCGGCATGCCGAATCCCGCCGCCTCCAGCGCCGCCCGCGCCCCTTCGCGGGCGCCGGTCTCGATGAGCAACATGTCGAAGTGGCCGTGCCACGCGGGCGGTCGATGGCGGTAGATGTGCTCGGTGGCGCGGGCGAATGTCTCCCGGCCCTTGTCGGCGAGGCGATAGAAGCTGTTGCGGCCCACCCGCGTCCGCGTCAGCCAGCCATCTGCCGCAAGACGCGACATGGCCGTGCGCACCACCCCGTCCGCCACGTCCAGCCCGCGAAAGAAGGCGAGCAGCGTGCCGAGCCACACCGAGCCGCCGCGCGGCACGATGGCATCGCCATAGATGGTGACGATGATGGACCAGGTGCGCGAGGGTTCGGCACGGACATGATCGAGGATGAGGTCGAGGGCGCGGCGCGACATGGCCGTTCCTTAAAGGGTTTTCGGCCGCGATCCTATTCCGCCGGTCGCCGCGCCTTGGCCGCGCGCGGCGCCTCGGCGGCGGCGGGCGCCGTGCGGCGGCGCCGGGCCGAACGGAGCTGCGCGGGCTTGCCTTCGGGCGGCCGGGCATCGGCGGTCTTGACCTCGGGCGCGGCCATGCCGCGCAGCGCCTCCTCCGCTCCTGCCTTGATGAGGCCGGTGACGAGGCGCGCATAGTCGGCCCGCGTCAACCCCCGGCCGTCGCGAAACCAGAGGTACTGCCAGTTGAGCATGCCGAAGGCCGACATGGTGACTGGCTTCAACATCGGCCCGCGCCCGACGGACGGCACCTCCTCCGCGATGGCATCGGCGAGCAGCGTCACAAGCTTGCGCTCCAGCGCGCGCAACGCGTCCTGGCGGTCGCTGTTGAGCAGCTTCAGGTTCGCGATCTGCACCTGATGCTCGGCGTCGGCATCCTTGTAGGCATCGAGCAGCGAGGCGGACATGGCGTAGATGCGGCCGCCCTCCGGCGCTTCGGCGATCGCCTTCTCGGCGCCCGCGATGAGCTGCTCCAGATGCGTCGACAGGATGTCGAAGAGCACCGCCTCCTTGTCCGGATAGTAATGGTAGAGCAGCGCCTTCGAGGCCCCGCACGCGTCGGCGATCATGGTGATCGAGGTGCCGGAATAGCCGAATTGCGCAAACAGCTCCGCCGACTTGTGGAGGATGGCCTCCCGTTTGGCCTCGTAATCCTGAGCACGCGTGCGAGCCATCTTGCCTGTCCATCTCGATCGCCGCCCGACAGGGCCTGCTGCAATCGTCCACCATCACTGGGAATGGGGTTCAGATACCAAATATTGTCCGCCCGGTCGATCAATCATCCCGCGCGAGAGCGCCCACGGCAAGGGTGCAACGAAGCCGCACGCGATCAATTGACCATCCGGCCGGTTAATTATATGGTTCGGATCTCGCCGGTTGAATGGCCGGCGAATGGAGGCGGGACAACCCGCTCCTCGGCCCGAAATGGACCTTTAGGAGGAACGCTTCATGGATACGCCCGCACGCCTGCGGCCGATGCTGCGCGCGGCTGCCATCATGTTCGCGACCGCGGTCGCCGGCCCGGCGCTCACCAGCCCTGCCTTTGCCGCCGATCCCATCAAGATCGGCTCCGTGGTTTCCGCCACCGGCCCGGCCGCCTTCCTCGGCGATCCCGAAGCCAAGACACTCAAGCTCTATGTGGACGAGCTGAACAAGAAGGGCGGCCTCCTCGGCCGGCCCGTCGAGCTGGTGCTCTATGACGACGGCGGCGACGCCAACAAGGCGCGCACCTTCGCCACCCGCCTCGTGGAAGACGACAAGGTGGTCGCCATGGTCGGCGGCACCTCCACCGGCGCCACCATGGCCATGATCCCGGTGTTCGAGGAAGCCGGCATCCCATTCGTCTCGCTCGCCGGCGGCATCGAGATCATCGAGCCGGTGCGCCCCTTCGTCTTCAAGACGCCGCACACCGACAAGACCGCCTGCCAGAAGATCTTCGAGGACATGAAGGCGCGCGGCATCACCAAGATCGGCATGATCTCTGGCACGGACGGCTTCGGCAAGTCCATGCGCAACCAGTGCCTCAAGGTGATCGGCCATTACGGCATCACCATCGTCGCCGATGAGAGCTACGGCGCCACCGATTCCGACATGACGCCCCAGCTCAACAAGATCAAGAACACGGCCGGCGTCGACGCCGTGCTCAACCCCGGCTTCGGCCAGGGCCCGGCCATCGTGACGCGCAACTACGCCCAGCTCGGCATCAAGCTGCCGCTCTACCAGAGCCACGGCGTCGCCTCTAAGAGCTTCATCGAGCTGGCCGGCCCCGCCGCCGAGGGCGTGCGCCTGCCCGCGCCGGCCATCCTGATCGGCGACAAGCTGGCCGACAACGACCCGCAGAAGCCGGTGGTGGCGGAGTACAAGACCTCCTACGAGAAGGCCACCGGTCAGCCCGTGTCCACCTTCGGCGGCTACGGCTACGACGGCATCCAGCTCGTCGCCCGGGCCATCGCGAGCGCCAAGTCCGCGGATCCGAAGAAGATCCGCGACGCGCTGGAAGCCACCAAGGGCTATGTGGGCGTCACCGGCATCTACACCTTCGCCCCCGCCGACCATCTCGGCCTCGGCACGGACTCGTTCCGCATGCTGGTGATCCGCAACGGCGACTGGGCGATCGAAGCCCCCGCCCGCTGATCGCTTCGCACACCCGATCTCCACCGCGGCGGCGCCCCTGCGGCGCCGCCACACAGACGGCGTGAGGACATGTCCGAATTTCTCCAGCTCGCCTTTTCGGGGCTGACGGTGGGCGCCATCTACGCGCTCATCGCCCTCGGCTTCACGCTGATCTACAACGCCTCCGACGTGATCAACTTCGCCCAGGGCGATTTCGTCATGATCGGCGGTATGGGCACCGTCTTCCTCATGGCGGCGGGCCTCGCGCTGCCTGTCGCGGCGCTGATCGCGGTGGTCGCGGCCGTGCTGGTCGGCCTGCTGCTGCACCGGCTGGCCATCGAGCCCGCCCGCGGCGCCTCGCCGGTGACGCTCATCATGATCACCATCGGCGCGTCCATCTTCATCAAGGGCGTGTCGCAGATCATCTTCGACAAGCAGTTCCACTCGCTGCCCGCCTTCTCGGGCGACACGCCCATCCCGGTGGCCGGCGCGACCATCCTGCCTCAGAGCCTGTGGGTGATGGGCACCGCGCTCGCCCTCGTGGTCGCGCTCTATCTGTTCCTGGAGCACACTTTGGTGGGCAAGGCGGTGCTTGCCACCGCCGCCAACCGGCTGGCGGCGAAGCTGGTGGGCATCAACGTCGCCCTCGTGCTCGCCCTCGCCTTCGGGCTCTCGGCGGCCATGGGCGCGCTCGCCGGCGTGGTGGCGACGCCCATCACGCTCACCCGCTACGACATCGGCACCCTCTTCACTCTCAAGGGCTTCGCGGCGGCGATGCTGGGCGGCATGGGCAATCCGGTGGGCGCGGTGGTCGGCGGCCTCCTCATCGGCCTCATCGAGACCTTCGCGGCCGGCTACCTCTCCTCCACCTACAAGGACGCGGTGGCGTTCCTGATGATCCTGATCGTGCTCCTGTTCATGCCGCGCGGCCTGTTCGGCAGCCGCACCGTGGAGCGCGTGTGATGAAGGCCATCCTGCGCTCGCGCCTCACCCCGCTCATCGCCCTCGCGCTCATCATGGCGGTGGTGCCGATGATCGCCCCAACCTCCTTCCACCTGCGCGTCGCCGCACTGGTGTGGATCTTCTCCCTCGCCGCCCTCGGTCTGACCATCCTCATGGGCTATGCGGGACAGGTGAGCCTCGGCCACGCCGGCTTCCTCGGCATCGGCGCCTATGCGGTGGCCATCGGGCCGGCACGGCTTGGGCTCGATCCTCTGCTGTGCCTGCTGCTCGGGGCGGCGCTCTCCGGCCTCACCGCCTGGCTGGTGGGCCGGCCGATCCTGAAGCTGAAGGGCTACTACCTCGCCATCGCGACGCTCGGCTTCGGCGTCATCATCGCCCTCATCCTCCACAGCGAGACCGAACTGACCGGCGGGCCGGACGGCATGTCCGTGGCACGCATCACCTTGTTCGGCTGGCGGGTGACGGGCGCTCTGAACTGGTACTGGGTCTCGGCCGGTGCCCTTCTCATCGGCGCGCTCATCGCCCTCAACATCGCCGCAAGCCCCACCGGCCGGGCGCTGCGCGCGCTGCACGACAGCGAGGTGGCGGCGGCTGGCGCGGGCATCGACGTTTCCGCCAAGAAGCTCGCCGCCTTCGTGGTGGCCGCGGTCTACGCGGCGGTGGCGGGCGGGCTGCTGGCGGCCATGAACGGCCTCATCACGCCGGAGGCCGCGAGCTTCTCCCACTCGGTGGAGCTGGTGGCCATGGTCATCATCGGCGGGCTCGGCTCGGTGTTCGGCACCGTGCTCGGCGCCGCCTTCCTGGTGGTGCTGCCGCAGACCCTCACCGCCTTCCAGGAATACGAGCAGGCGGTGCTGGGCCTGCTCATCATGGTGTTCATGATCTTCCTGCCCCAGGGCATCGTGCCCTCGCTGCGCGCGCTGATCGAGGAGCGCCTGCCGTGACCAGCAAGACGCCCCTTCTCGACGTCAGCGGCATCGGCATCTCCTTCGGCGGCCTCAGGGCCGTGGACGAAGTGAGCTTCAAGGTCGGCGCCGGCGAGGTCTTCTCCATCATCGGGCCAAACGGGGCGGGCAAGACCACCCTGTTCAACCTCGTCACCGGCATCTACCGCCCGTCGCGCGGCAGCGTGCGGCTCGATGGCGCGGACATCACCGCCGTCCCGCCCCACCGGCGCGTCAGCCGCGGCATGGCGCGGACCTTCCAGAACCTGCAGATCTTCTTCCGCATGACGGCGGTGGAGAACGTGATGGTGGGCTGCGCCCTCTCCGAGCGCACCTCCTTCCTCGCCGACATGCTGGGCCTGCCCTCCGTCTTCCGGCAGAATCGCGTCACCCGCGAAAAGGCGCTGGCGCTGCTCGATCGGGTAGGCCTCGCTGACCTCGCCGACGCACCCGCCGGCGCCCTCCCCTACGGTGCATTGAAGCGCCTGGAGATCGCCCGCGCCCTTGCCGCCGATCCGAAGATCCTGCTGCTGGACGAGCCGGCCGCCGGCTGCAACGCGGTGGAGACGGAAGCCATCGACCACCTCATCGCCGAGATCGCGAAAAGCGGCGTCGCGGTGGTGCTGATCGAGCACGACATGAAGCTGGTGATGAAGATTTCCGATCGCGTGCTGGTGCTCGCCCAGGGTCGCCCGCTGGCGGAGGGGCCGCCGCGCGCCGTGCGCGAGAACCCGGAGGTCATCGCCGCTTACCTTGGGGATATCGGATCGCGGGAGGCGGATCGTGCTCACGGTTGAAGCGCTCTCCTCCTCCTACGGCCGCATCATGGCCCTGCGCGAGGTGTCGCTGGAGGTGAAGGCCGGCGAGATCGTCGCCCTCGTCGGCTCCAACGGCGCCGGCAAGACCACGCTCCTGCGCGCCATCTCGGGCGTGCAGCCGGTGCGCGGCGGGCGCATCGTCTTCGAGGGCGAGGCCATCGAGCGCATGGAGCCGCACCTGCGGGTGGTGCGCGGCATCTCGCAATCGCCGGAGGGGCGGCAGGTCTTCGGCCCCCTGAGCATCGAGGACAATCTGAAGCTCGGCGCCTACCGCCGGCAGGATGCGAAGCGACAGGCACGGCTCGATCACGTCTACGGCCTGTTCCCTGTGCTAGCCGAGCGGCGCCGGACGCCGGCCATGAGCCTGTCCGGCGGCCAGCAGCAGATGCTCGCCATCGGCCGCGCGCTCATGGCGGGGCCAAAGCTGCTCTTGCTGGACGAGCCATCCCTGGGCCTCGCGCCTTTGCTGGTGGACCAGATCCTCGCCGCGGTCACGTCATTGCGCGCCGAGGGCATCACCACCCTGCTGGTGGAGCAGAACGCCTCGGCGGCCCTCGCCATCGCCGACCGCGGCTATGTTCTGGAGACCGGCCATATCGCCATGGAAGGCACCGGCGCCGCTTTGCTCGATGACCCGAAGGTGCGGGCTGCCTATCTGGGCCTCTAGGCCCGGTATGCGCGTAACGCCGCTGGATCGAAGGAGCCGAAACGAACTGGCTCTATGCGGTTGTGCAACTCAAGATGATCATAGTTGTGCTTGCTCCAAGCCCTGACCGGAGCCAGCTGATCGGGCGGTGTCCTCCGGGACGCCGCCCGAAATCGTTCCGGGACCGATGATGGCCAGCATCTCGTCCGGCGTTCCGTGCGCGACGATGCGGCCACCATCCATCACGATGATCTCGTCCATCGCCTCCAGCCCCGCGCGCCGGTGGGTGATGAACAGGAGCGCCTGATCGCGCGGGGCGCCGAGAAGTCCGTCCAGCACGCGGCGCTCGGTCTCGCCGTCTAGCCCTTCGGTCGGCTCGTCGAGGATCAGAATGGGCGCGTCCTTGAGCAAGGCGCGCGCCAGCCCGAGGCGACGGGCCTCGCCACCGGAGACCTTCGCGCCGTTGGCGCCAAGGAATGTGTCCAGCCCGTCCGGCTGCGCCGCAACGAAAGCCAGGACGCCGGCCCGCGCCAGCGCCGCTTCCAGCTTCTCCTGCGGCGCGCCGGGGTCGGCGATGAGCAGGTTCTCCCGGATGGTTGCCGTGAACAGGTGATCGTGCTGCGCCAGCACGGCCATGCGGCGCCTCAGTTCGTCGGAGTTGAATGCGGCGAGGCTCGATCCGGCGAGCGTCACCCCCCCCAGCGCGGGCGCGCGGAACCGGAGCGCCAGCGCGACGAGGCTCGACTTGCCAGAGCCGCTGGACCCCACGACGCCGATCCGCCGACCGGACGCGAGCGAAAGATCGATGTCGGCGAGGGCGGGACCGGACGCGCCGGGATAGGTCAGCCCCGCATGGGCGAACGCCAGCGTGCCGGCCTCCGGCACCGGCTTCGGCGCGGGCGGCTCCTCCACCGGCGGCGCGCGGTCGATGAGGTCGAAGATGCGGCGGGCCGATGCGAGCGTCGCCGGCAGGGTCTGGAAGGCGAGCGGCAGCGGCGCCACCGCCTCGAACAGGGAGAGGGCGAGCAGCGCCAGCATGGGCAGGTCGGCCCCCGGCAGCGTGCCCGCCAGCACGCGTGGTGCGCCGATGAGCAGCACCAGCACGAGAGACAGCTGCGCGAACAGCCCGACGCCCGCGCCTGCAAAGCCGAGGATGCCGGCGAGCCGGTGTTCCCTGGCAATGAGGGTGTCGCTGGTCTCATCCAGCGCGGCGCGATGGCGGCGATCCGGATCGTAGATGTCGAGTTCCGCCCGCCCTTCCAGATGGTCCACCAGCAGCGCGTTGAGCTGCGCCGTGCCGGCCGTCACCTCCCGCGCCGCCTTCGCCCCGAGCCGATGAACGAGAAGCGGCAGGGCGAGCCCGGCAAGGAGGGCGGCAAGGCCGATCCCCGCCGCCATCCGCGCGTCATGGAGCGCGAGGAAGGCGAGCCCCCCCGCCAGCACCAGCACGCCGGCGATCACCGGCGAAAGGATGCGCAGGAAGGCGAATTCCAGCCGGTCGATATCGCCCTTCAGCCGGGCGAGGAGGTCGCCCGAGCGCTGGTCCTCCAGAGCAGCCGGGGCGAGCGGAATGAGGCGCGCGAAGAACCACGGCCGCAGCGCCGCGACGAACTTCAGCGTCGCCTCGTGGCCGACGATCCGCTCGCCATAGCGCCCAACGGTGCGCACGACCGCATAGGCCCGGATCATGGCGGAGGGCGTGAAATAGTTCACGCTCGCTCCCGCCGCGCCGGCCAGCGCCATGGCAGCGATGAACCAGCCGGAGGTGGCCATTAAAGCGATATGGGCGAGGGTCGCCAGTGCCGAGATCAGCACGGCCAACCCCATCCAGCCGGCATGGGGCGCCATCAGGCGCAGGAGGCGCATCGCGTCCTTCATCGCGCCGCCTCAGCGTCACCGGGCGCCAGATTGGGAACGAGGTCGCCAGCGCGCCCGCCAGCGCGCAGCAGTTGCTCGGGCGTGCCCTCGGCGACGATCCGTCCACGCGCGAGAACGATCAGGCGGTCCGCATCGGCGACGCTCGCCATGCGGTGGGCGGCCACGAGGCCGGTACGCCCGGCAAGAAGACGGGACAGGGCGGCCTGCACGCCGGCTTCGCTCTCCCGGTCGAGATGGGCCGTGGGCTCGTCCAGGACGACCAGCGGGGCGGCGCGGTAGAAGGCGCGGGCGACCGCGAGGCGGTGCGCCTGTCCACCCGAAAGGCCGGCGCCCCCCTCGCCCACCTGGGCCGCGAGACCATCGGGCAGGCCCGCCACCACATCGGCAAGGCCGGCGTCGGCCACTGCGCGGGCCAGCCGGGCGGGCACCGGCGTCACATCGCCAGGGGCGATGTTGGCGGCGAGCGTGCCGGCGAACAGGCGCGGGCGCTGGGGCACGTAGGCGATGCGGCGCCGCACATCGGCAAGGTCCAGCTCCGCCAGCGGCACACCGTTCACCAGCACCCGGCCGGCGGTGGGGCGCACGAAGCCGAGCACGAGATTGAGGATGGAGGACTTGCCGGCCCCCGAAGGCCCAACCAGCGCCACCGTCTCCCCGGCGCGGACCTCGAAGCTCACCTCATCGAGGGCGACGCGCCCATCCGGGAAGGCGAGGGATACATTCTCGAAGCGGATGGAGATGGCCTCGGGGGTCGGCAGCGGCACCGAGCCGCCGCCTTCGGCCAGGGCCGGCATCTCCTCCAGCGCCACGAGGCGCTCGGCAGCGCCGATGGCCTCCATGCGGGCGTGATAGGCGGTGCCCATGGCGCGCAGCGGCGCATAGAATTCCGGCGCCAGCAGCAGCACGAACAGGCCGGGAAAGAACGCCATCTCGCCCCACAGCAGCCGGAAGCCGATGAAGATGGCGATGAGGGCGATGGACACGGTGGCGAAGAATTCCAGCACCGCAGAGGACAGGAAGGCGACGCGCAGCACCGCCATGGTGTCGCGCCGGTAGTCGTCGGCGACGGCGGCCACCTCCTCCACCATGCGGCCGGCAGCGTTGAACGCCTTCAGCGTGGCAAGCCCCTGCACCGCATCGAGCAGGTGCCCGGACATGCGGGCAAGCCGGCGCCACTGCTTCTGGTTCAGCGCCTCCGTGCCCTTGCCGATGAGGATCATGAAGACGGGGATGAACGGCGCCGTCGCGAGCAGGATGAGCCCGGAAACCCAATCGAACGGGAATACCGCCACCAGTACCGCGACAGGCAGCATGACTGCCAGCACCGAGGCCGGGATGTAGCGCGAATAATAGGGCTCGACAGCCCGCACGCCCTCCGCCAGCGCCGCCACCACTTCGCCGGTGCGGGCCTCGGCGAGGCCCACCGGGCCGATGGCCTCCACCCGGTCGAGGAGCCGGGCGCGCAAGGCGCGCATCACCTTCGCGGCAGCGGCGAAGCCGAAATGCTCGCTCGCCCACACCGCGCCGAAGCGCATCAGGATGGCACCGACGAGGAGGGCGAGATCAAGCGCGTGAGACGAGAGTGCCTCGTGGCGGAACAACACCGCATCGATGATGCGAGCGACGAGGTAGGCCTGCGCGATAATGAGGAGGCCGGTCACCGCCGATGCCGCGAGGGATCGGCCGAGGTCCGCCCGCGCCGTGCCACGAAAGCCCGACAGGAAAGCGGAGAGGCGCTTGCGATCCGTTGCGATGCGTCCCTCCCCTCGTTCGCGCGGCCGGTGGCGGGCCCCTGCCTTGCGGCAGAGGGAGATACCACACGCACCAAGCGGCCACACTGCGATGAAGGCGCTCAGCCCGCGGCCGGCAGCCGTGCGGCAAGCAATACGCGCGCGCAGGCGCTCAGTCTTCCGCGTTCGCCCGCGCGGCGAGGCCTTGATGGAGCAGGTCCACCACCTCCTGCGGCAGGTTCAGGGCGAGGGCCGCGGCGTGGCCCTCCTCGGACATCTTGCCCCATGTCTTGGCGAGGATGCCGGCCACCTTCTCCGGCTCCGGCCGGTGCTTCAGGAGGAAGGCATCGAGCTCGTGGGTGAGGAAGACGAGCACCGCCACGTCCTCCAGCACCTGCATGTCCGGGTCCTGTTTCAGCCGGTCCTTGCGGACGATCTTGCCGACGCGCTCTGCGAATGCGGCGTCGAAACCGAGGCCGCGCAGGATCTCAACGATGCGCCGCTCATGGATGTTCTTCAGCTCCGTGCGCCAGCGGAAATAGCCGGCCTTGCCGGCCGGATAGGTCTCCCTCGGGACGGTGAAGCGCTCGATATGCTGGCCCCGGGCGGCGATTTTCAGCGCATCGGAGGCATCGGGCCTGAAGCGGGCGAGCGCCTGCGTCATGCGCTGCCCGTAAAGCACCGCCGCCGGCACGCTCCGGCCGTCCAGCTCCACGCGGGCGGGATCGGCACCATTGGCCGCGTCGATGGCGGCGTAGGCCTTCTCCAGCAGGGCGAAGGAAATCGCGTCGCTCGTCATCGGGGCTCCTGTGAAAAAACCGGCGTCCTCGCTCCAGCGGCCATCATGGCTGCGGACGCACGCCTGTCTAGCGCAGGCGCAGCCGGGCCCAGCGCCACAGCGCCCGCGCGCGGCGCTTCAGCTCGGCGAGCCTCAACCATTCGGACACCGAGCGGTGCACCGAGGCCGCTGTTTCGATGACATAGGCCATCCAGCGCACCGTCATCAGCTGCGTCTTGCCGGCGGTGAAAATGCGCTCGATGAGAACGAAACTCACGAGATGCGCCAGCAGGAACAGGAACGTGCCGGTACGCACGTGTCCGTTCGCGATGTGGATGAGCGCCAGGAACTTCACCGGCTCCACCACGCCGTAGGGCACCGCAATGAGCACGAGCACCGCATAGGCCGGCAACCCGCCCACCCACGCCTCGAACCTCTGCACCAGCTTCAGCGCGGAGAGCCAGTCGAGCAGCGGGCGGTAGAGCGGACGGACCAGCTCGTCGAGCAGGATGACGATGCCCACCACCAGCCGGAACGCGAGGCGCAGAACGGCGACGAGCGGATTGCGACGGCGGGATGGACGTGGCGGGACAGGGGATTCGACCATGCCCCGATGATGCCGGGTAAATCGCGCTGGCGATATGTGCCGCTGCGGAATGGCGCTGGCAGATCCGGAGCGGTTCAGGCCAACTCGGCGGCCGGAATCCACTCGGGTTCGTAGGGCTCGATCGTTCCGAGTTCTACGGCCCTCTCCAAGGCATCGAGGCAGCCCGGCAAATTGGCAATATCGAACCGCACGAGATCCGTCAGCGAGAAACGCCACCACCGCAGACGCTCGAGGCGGACGATCGTTTCCGGATCGAACCGATAGCGCACAATCTGCGCCGGATTGCCTGCGACGATGGCATAGGCCGGAACGTCGCGCGTGATGCATGAGAGCGCCCCGATCACCGCGCCGTTGCCGATGGTAACCCCCGAGCGGACGAAGGCATCCTGACCGATCCAGACGTCATGGCCGATCTTCACGGGCTTGACGCTGTTGGCAAACCAGTGCCGCTCGGGAGCATCTGTGCCGGATACAAAACGATCCCAACCATAAAGCGTCGGATTTTCGAAACTCGAACTGGTCGAAAGCCGGGCGATATCGTGCTCATTGGCGCCCAGCGTGACGCCCGGCGCGATCGAGCAGTATCGGCCCACTTCCACCCAGCACGCATGTCCCGCTGCATGCAGCATGGAAAAGGCACCGAAGCGGGACGGAAACTCGCTCCGAATGTGCTTGGTCACCAGACAGGGTGGCTCAAACGCCAACGCCGCATGTGCGTTCGACGCATCGATGTTGGCTTGCACCCCCGCGTTCACCGCGGGCCCCTCACCCGACAGCTCCACTCTTTGAGCCGGGACAGAAAAGGCGCCGGGTCCGTCATCGGATATCCTTCCCAGGACATATTTTTCCGAGCTGGTGAGCAAGGCTTGACGGGAAAATACGAGAACTGGACCGAGGCCGCAACCAAGACTGCGGACAGGCTTTTGCTGTCGGCCGCGATTGGCTCCCTATCGCACGGACGGCCGGCCATCGGGGCCGCGGCGGCGGGAGCCGCTGGCGCGGGTCTGGGCGGGGGCCGCCGTTGACTGGCGGGGAATGAGCGTGGGTGCGGCGATGCGGAGGCGATCGGCGCGCGTCGATGCGCCTCGCGTCAGCAAGTCCAGGGCATCCGCGGCGATCTGGTCGAACGGCACGCGCACGGAGGTGAGCGGCGTCGGCAGGCGGCTGACGATGGGAATGTCGTTATAGCCCACGATCGAAACGTCACCGGGCACCGAGAGGCCGAGCCGGGCGAGCGTCGAGAGGGCGCCGATGGCGGTATTGTCGTTCACCGCGAAGAGCGCGGTAGGTGGCTCGGCCGCGCTCATCAGCCGCTCGGCCGCGTCCGCTCCCGAATCGATGCCGAAGGTGGATTCGACGACGAGCGCTGGGTCCTCCGCCATGCGGGCCTCGGTGATCGCCTGCCGGTATCCCTCCAGACGCCCCCGGCTGCTGGAGGCATAGGCGGGGCCCGCGATGAGGCCGATGCGCCGGTGACCGAGATCGATCAGGTGCCGCGTGGCGAGATACCCCCCGAGGCGGTCGTCGCCCACCGAGGCGAGGCTGCGCCCGTCGCTGCGCAGCGCGAGCACATAGGGGACGCCCCGGTCGGCGAGTTCCTGGGCGAAGTCGTCGCCTTCCCGCGCCGTGGAGAGGACGAGGCCATCGACGCCCCGCTGGAGCAGCGTCTGCGCCGCCTTGCGGTCGGCGCGCGGCTCGTCGTCGGTGGTAGCGACGATGGCGAACTGCCCGGTGCGGGCGCAGGCCCGCGCCAGCGCCTCGTAGAGCATGGCCATCACGGTATCGGTGAGCCGCGGAACGATGACGCCGATGGTGTTGGTCTGGCCGCGCCTGAGGCTCGCGGCGGAAACATCGCGCACGTAGCCGAGGCTTTCCGCCACCTGCCGGACGCGCCGGGCGGTCGCGTTCTCCGAGCGCGGCAGGCGCTCGTCGAGGATGCGCGACACGGTGGATTTCGAGACACCCGCCGCGGCCGCGACATCGAGGATGGTCACGCGCCCGTGCCGCTCGTGCGGTTCGTCATCGGTCAACGGCTTGTGTCCTTCGATCTGCGGCCAGTGATCACGTTCGCGTCGGCATCACGTTAGCGATTGACAGGAGACGGGCACAAGCGCAATTATGGGAACGTTCCCGCTAACGATCCAACAAAAGCTGCGGGTCGGAGGAAGCGGGACCGGATTTTCTGATCTGACGATCCCAAGGAAGGAACTGGAACCATGGCTATCGACTGGAAGGGCCTGAACCCCGCCCCCGTCACCCTCTTCAAGGACAACGGCGACGTCGACTTCGACGGCAATGCCCGCCTGGCCAAGTGGCTGGCCGCCATCCCGGGTGTGAAGAGCCTCGTCATCCTCGGCCATGCCGGCGAGGGCACCTTCCTGACCTTCGAGGAGCAGATCGAGCTGATCCGCGTCTACAAGGACGCGACCCCCCTCCCCGTCATCGCCGGCATCACCGGTGAAGGCACCAAGGTCGCCGAGATCGAGGCGAAGAAGAAGTTCGACGCCGGCGCGAGCGGCGCGCTCGTGTACCCCAACCATGGCTGGCTGCGCTTCGGCTACCAGAAGGGCGCCCCGCAGGACCGCTACAAGGCCATCGCCCAGTCCGGCCTCGAGTGCATCCTGTTTCAGTACCCGGCCGTGACCAAGGCCAATTACGACCTCGACACCCAGCTCGAGATCGCCGCCATCCCGGGCGTGACCGCCACCAAGAACGGCGTGCGCGACATGAAGCGCTGGTACAACGAGATCCCGGCGCTCAAGAAGGCGTTCCCGAACCTCGCCATCATGTCCTGCCACGACGAGTGGCTGCTGCCCACCATGTTCGACGTGGACGGCCTGCTGGTCGGCTATGGCAACATGGCGCCCGAGCTGCTCATCGAATACCTCAAGGCCGGCAAGGCGCAGGACTACACCCTCGCCCGCAAGTATCACGAGCAGCTCCTGCCCGTGACCCGCGCCGTCTATCACCGCGGCTCGCACATGGAGGGCACCGTCGCCCTCAAGCATGCGCTGCGCGCCCGTGGCCTGATCGACAACGTGAACATCCGCGAGCCCCTGAAGCCCCTCGGCGAGGCGGCCGATGCCGAGATCCGCGCGGCGGTGAAGGCCTCGGGTCTCACCGTGGTCGCCGACGCCCTCGCGGCCTGATCTCTGACACTTTCGGAGGCGGCCTCGGCCGCCTCCGCGCCCCTTTCGGGTGAGAAGCGCGTGCCGGCTCCGGGCCGGCGCGCCTTATCTCCGGGTGCGCCTCTGGCCTCCGGCAAAAAGAAAAATCAAGATCATCCCTGGAGGAAACCCCAATGCTCATGCAGACGCCGCCGCACCTGGCTGCCGGCGGAACATCCGACTTGCGCAGCGATGCCGAGCGGCAAGCCGACATCAGCGCCCGCCTTGAGCGGCTCCCGATCACCCGACGCGTGTTCTGGACCCGTAACATCATTGGTGCCGCCACCTTCTTCGATGGCTACACCGTCATCGCCATTGCCTATGCCATGCCGGTGCTGGTGCGCGAGTGGGGTCTGAAGCCCGAGCAGACGGGCATGATCCTCTCCATGGGCTACCTCGGGCAGCTCATCGGCGCGGTGTTCTTCGGCTGGCTCGCCGAGCGCATCGGCCGCCTCTCCGTGCTGCTGTTCACCATCCTCTTGTTCGTCAGCATGGACATCGCCTGCCTGTTCGCCTGGGGCGCGGCGTCCATGATGGCGTTCCGCTTCATCCAGGGCATCGGCACCGGCGGCGAGGTGCCCGTGGCGAGCGCCTACATCAACGAATACATCGGCTCGAAGGGGCGCGGCCGCTTCTTCCTGCTTTACGAGGTGATGTTCCTGTTCGGCCTCGTCGGGGCCGGCCTCATCGCCCGCGCGCTGGTGCCGGTGTATGGCTGGCAGGCCATGTTCCTCGTCGGGCTCGTGCCCGCCGCCATCCTGATCCCGCTGCGCTTCTTCATGAAGGAATCGCCGCGCTGGCTGGCCGCCAAGGGCCGCTATGCCGAGGCCGACAGGATCGTGTCGGGGCTGGAGCGCAGCGCCATCGCCCAGGGCCATGTGCTGGCAGAGCCGCAGCCGGTGGCCATCAAGCCGGTGGAGCGCTCGGGCGTGCGCGAATTGTTCTCCGGCATCTATCGCCGGCGCACGCTGACCATCTGGTCCATGTGGTTCTGCTCCTACCTTGTGGCCAACGGCATGATCGCCTGGCTGCCCACCCTCTACAGGCAGACCTTCAACCTGCCGCTGGAGACGGCGCTGCTCTACGGCCTCCTGACCTCGGTGGCCGGCGTGGTGGCCTCGGTGGCCTGCGCGCTGCTGATCGACAAGGTGGGCCGCAAGCGCTGGTACACCTTCGCCTTCCTCGCGGCGCCGATCCCGCTGCTGGCGCTGGCGTGGATGGGGGCGACCTCCCCGACGGAGGTTCTGATCCTCGCCGGCCTCGCCTATGCGATCGTGCAGACCATCACCTTCTCGCTCTACCTCTATTCGGCGGAGCTGTACCCGACGCGCCTTCGGGCCATCGGCACCGGCCTCGGCAGCGCCTGGCTGCGGCTCGGCTCCTCGGCTGGTCCCATCGTGGTGGGCACCATCATGGGCGCAGCGGGCATCCAGTACGTGTTCGCGGCCTTCGCCGGCATCCTCGTCGTCGGCGCGCTAGTCACCATGTTCTTCGCCATCGAGACGAAGGGCCGGGTGCTGGAGGAACTCTCCCCGTAGCCTGCGCCCCGAGGCTACACAGGTTCAGACCGCTGGCGGGCGCAAAGGCCCGGCAGCGGCTTCTGCGTTGTGTGCTTGCCGTCAGACCGCGTGGCCGACCAGCGTGCCGATGGCCGCCGTCGCCGCCATGGCGATGGCGCCCCAGAAGGTCACGCGGATGGTCGGCTTCCAGATATCCGCGCCGCCCGCCCGCGCGCCCAGGGCGCCCAGCACCGCGAGGCAGACCAGCGACCCGCCCGAGACGATCGGCGCAATTAGGGCGGTCGGCGCCAGCAGCGAGATGACGAGCGGGATCGCCGCGCCCAGCGCGAACGTCACGGCCGACGTGGACGCGGCCTGGATGGGGCGGGCGACCACATGCTCGGCCAGCCCCAGCTCATCACGCGCATGGGCGGTGAAGGCATCCTTCGCCGTCATCTGCTCGGCCACCTGACGCGCCAGCGCCGGCTCCACGCCGCGCCGCACGTAGATCTGGGTCAGCTCGTTCAGCTCGCTCTCGGGGTCTTCCGCGAGTTCCCGCCGTTCCTTCTGGAGGTCGGCATTCTCGGTATCGGCCTGCGAACTCACCGAGACGTATTCGCCCGCCGCCATGGACATGGCACCAGCGACGAGGCTTGCAACGCCCGCGACGAGGATTTCCGACGAATTCGTCGAGGCCGCAGCAACGCCCACCATGAGGCTTGCGGTCGAGATGATGCCGTCATTGGCGCCAAGGACAGCGGCGCGCAGCCAGCCGATGCGCTCGATCAGATGGTTTTCGCGGTGCAGAGGCTTCATGGCGAGACCTGCCGGGAGGAGCGACGGACCGCTACGCAGCAAGCTGCGGCGGCGTTTAAAGAGCTGCAGATTAGAGCTGGTCTAGTCTGTTGCAGGGCAAGCGCCAAGGGACGATTGGTCGCGACGCCTCCAAGCGCCCGGGCCGACCGAAAACATAGCCAACTCAATGTTTTCGGCTAGCCTCCGGCGCTGGCCATGGCTCTTGACCGAACCTACCGCGCCGCCTCGTCTGGCTGAACCGGAGGCACCCAGGCGGCGATGCGGGCACGCCCTTCGGGGGACATCTGCACCGCCGCATCGATGATGACCCCGTGGACGATGGACCAGACCTCGCGGCGGGCATCCCGCAGGCCGGAAAGCGCCGCACGCGCCGCCTCCGGATCGAAAGGCATGGCGACGAAGGCGGCGCGGGCGCGCTCCTGCGCCGCGCGCGAAGCCGCTTCGGCATCAACCAGCCTGCCGTTTACGGCGCCGAAACGGGTGAGCAGCAGCCGGGCGTCGGTCATGGGCAGGGTCGCCGCGAGCCGGTCGATGCGCACGCGCGGGCTGCGGTCCTCCACACTGGCCGGCGGCACGAAGACGGCGGGCTTGTGCGGCCCGCGCATCGCCAACGCCAGAGCAACGCCCACGAAAAAAAGGTTGAGCGCGAGGGAGGCGATCAGCAGGCGCCGCGGCGCGGAGGCGAGGCCCGAGAAGCCGGACATGGAGCTGAGGTTGGGGCTCGACCCGGCGCTCACAGCACGCCCTCGCCGATCGGTCCCGGCTCGAACACCACCGCGCTGACGTCGGTCGTCGCGCCCGGCCGCGCGCCGGAGCCGATGCCAACCAGCGTGTCGCTCGATCCCACCATGAAACCGAGCAGGGCCATGCCGGCGAGCGCCGCGATGCTCGGCCACGCCGGCCTCAGATCTAGTGCGATGAGCCAATCCGGCAGCCACAGCACCGGGTGGCGACGCGACTGGCGCGGCAGCGGCGCATTGGAAAGCGCGCGCGTCACACGGTGCGCCGGCCTCGTATCCGCCTCGGTCGTGAGGCGCGCCGCACCGCTAAGGCGCAGCTCCAGTGCGATCTCCTCCGCGAGCAGCGCCCGCGCCGCCGCATCCTTTGCAAGCAGCGCCTCGGCGGCGATGCGGGGGGCCTGCGGCCACAGCGCGACATCCGTGCCGTGGCGGATCAGGAAACGCTCGAAATCCTCACGTGTCATCGCCCTGTCCTTCTTTTTGCAAGGCACCGAGGCTCACCCGAAGGCTGCGCCGGGCGCGGACGAGCAATGTCTCCACGCCGGAAACCGAAGTGCCGAGAATCTCCGCTGCGTGCGCGTTGGAGAACCCCTCCCAATAAGTAAGCAGAACGGCGACGCGCTGGCGCTCGGGCAACGCGGCCACTGCAGCCAGCACGGCCCGATCCTCCTCCTGCCGCTCAAGGCCGGCAAGCGCATCCGGCGCGGGATCGGCCCGCTCGCCGGCGGAATCGAGGCCGAGCAACGGCAGGCGGCGGCGGGCATTGAGGCACAGGTTGATGACGATGCGGTAGAACCAGGTACCGAAGGCGGCATCCGGCCGCCAGCGGGGCGCCGCGCGCCAGACCCTGAGCAAAGCCTCCTGGGCAATGTCCTCCGCATCGCTGCCGTTGCCCACGAAGCGGCGGGCGAAGGCGACGGCCCGCACCGCATAGCGCTGGCAGAGCGCGCGGAACGCGGCTTCATCGCCGGCGGCGATGGCCGACATGAGATCCTCGTCGCTCGGCTCGCGCATGCGCGTCCAACTGCCCGCCTGTGTCCCGGCCCGTTCCGCCCGCAACATGGCACCATGATGCGAACTCCCTTCAAGTCCTGCGACGCCGGTTGATCCGTAACGGCGGCCCCGCAGCCGGCGCGCTGTTGCCCTGACGTTGCGTATTCAACACCCCGCACCGGCAAACCCTGCGCTGCCGGCTCGCTCATCACAGAGACGTGAGCTTTGCTGCAGCGCGCGCAGGGTTTCGGCGATGCCCGTGTTGAAGGGGCATCGTCTATTGCCGCAGGACGGCCTGATGCGTGTCTTTCCCTGGGTCATCTCCTCGCTCATTGTCATCGCCGGCGCGGTCGCCTGGCAGCAGGGCCTGATCGGCGCCGCCGCGCAGCCCCCCAAGCCCAAGGCGCCCCCCCCACCCATTCCGGTCGTCGCGACAGCGGTGAAGATGGAGGACGTGCCCGTCTACGGCGAAGGCATTGGCACCGTTCAGGCCTCCAACACCATCACGGTGAAGGTGCGGGTCGACGGCGAGCTGACCAAGGTGGCGTTCAAGGAAGGCCAGGACGTGAAGGCGGGCGACATCCTCGCCCAGATCGACCAGCGCCCCTTTGCCGCCGCCCTCGCCCAGGCCAAGGCGGCGCGGGCCAAGGACGAGGCACTGCTGGCCAACGCCAAGGCGGATCAGGAGCGCTACAAGGTGCTGGTGCCCAAGCAGGCAGCCTCCCAGCAGCAGCTCGATACCCAGAGCGCGCTGGTTGCCCAGTATCAGGCGCAGATCGAGGGCGATCAGGCCGCCATCGACAACGCCCAGATCCAGCTCGACTACACCACCATTCGCGCCCCCATCTCCGGCCGCACCGGGGTGCGGCTGGTGGACGAGGGCAACATCGTCCACGCCAACGACGCGGGCGGGCTGGTGGTCATCACCCAGCTGAAGCCGGTTGCCGTGGTGTTCACCCTGCCGCAGGACCGGCTGGACGACATGCAGGCGGCGCTGGCGCGCGGCCCCGTCACCGCCCTCGCCTTCCGCCGCGACGGCGTGACCAAGGTGGGCGAAGGCAGCGTGGTGCTCATCGACAACCAGATCAGCTCCGACACCGGCACGCTGCGCATCAAGGCCACGTTCCCGAACGACGACCTCAAGCTCTGGCCCGGCGCCTTCGTGAACGTGAAGGTGCTGCTCGACACCCACCACAACGTCGTCACGATCCCTTCACAGGCCATCCAGCGCGGGCCGGACGGCTTCTATGTCTATGTGGTGAAGCCGGACGACACGGTGGAGAAGCGCGCCGTCACCACCGGCGGGATCAGCGCCGGCACCGCCTCCATCGCCGCGGGGCTGGCGGCGGGCGACCAGGTGGTGATCGACGGGCAGTACAAGTTCATCCCCGGCGCCCGCGTGACTGTGCGGCCGGCTCCGGGCGCGACGCCCGCGAAGAGCGTGTCGGTGGGAGCCCCCGCATGAGCGTCTCCGCACCTTTCATCCGGCGGCCCATCGCCACCACGCTGCTGATGGCGGCGCTTCTGCTGGTCGGCCTCGTCGCCTATCCGCTGCTGCCCGTGGCGCCGCTGCCGCAGGTGGACTTCCCCACCATCCAGGTCTCCGCCAGCCTGCCGGGCGCCAGCCCCGAGACCATGGCCTCGTCCGTCGCGACGCCGCTGGAACGGCAGTTCAGCCAGATCGCCGGCGTGACGCAGATGACCTCCACCAGCGCGCTGGGCGTCGCCTCGATCACCATCCAGTTCGATCTCGGCCGCAGCATCGATGCGGCCGCGCAGGACGTGCAGTCGGCCATCAACGCCGCGTCCGGCCAGCTGCCGAAGAACCTGCCGAGCCCGCCGACCTTCCGAAAGGTCAATCCGGCGGACGCACCGATCCTCATCCTGTCCGTCCAGTCGGACCTCCACCCCCTCACCAAGCTCGACGACGCGGCCGACACCATCCTCGCCCAGCAGATGAGCCAGATCCCCGGCATCGCGCAGGTGGCCATCACCGGCGAGCAGAAGCCGGCGGTGCGGGTGCAGGTGGACCCCGCCAAGATCGCGGCGCTGGGCATGAGTCTCGAAGACGTGCGCGCGGTGCTCGCCGCCGCCACCGTGGACCAGCCCAAGGGCAGCTTCGACGGGCCGGCGCAGGGCTTCACCATCTATGCCGACGACCAGTTGCTCACCGCCTTGCCCTGGAACGAGGTGGTGGTCGCCTACAAGAATGGCGCTCCGGTGCGCATCCGCGACATCGGCCGCGCGGTGGACGGACCGGAGAATGCCCGCCTCGCCTCCTGGCAGAATGGCAAGCGCGGCATCCAGCTCATCGTGTTCAAGCAGCCCGGCGCCAACGTGATCGACGCGGTGGACCGGGTGAAGGCGGCGATCCCCCGGCTGGAAGCCTCCCTGCCGCCCGGCATCACCGTGAAGATCATCGGCGACCGCACCGAGACCATCCGCGCCTCGGTGGACGATGTGCAGCTCACCATGCTCATCACCATCGCGCTGGTGGTGGCGGTGATCTTCGCCTTCCTGCGGAGTCTGTGGGCCACCATCATCCCGAGCGTCACCGTGCCCATGGCGCTCATCGGCACCTTCGCGGTGATGTATGTGGTGGGCTACAGCCTCGACAATCTCTCCCTCATGGCTCTCACCATCGCGGTCGGCTTCGTGGTCGACGACGCCATCGTGATGCTGGAGAACATCTATCGCTACATCGAGGAGGGCATGCCCCCGTTCGAGGCGGCGCTGAAGGGTGCGGGGGAGATCGGCTTCACCATCATCTCCATCAGCCTGTCGCTGGTGGCGGTGTTCATCCCCGTGCTGCTCATGGGCGGCATCGTCGGGCGGTTGCTGCGCGAGTTCGCCGTCACCGTCACCATCACCATTCTCGTATCCGTGGTGGTGTCGCTGACGCTGACGCCCATGATGTGCTCCCTGTTCCTCAAGAACGAGCACGGGGTGAAGCACGGGCGCGCCTACATGGCGGCGGAAGCCTTCTTCGACGGCATGCTCAAGGTCTACGACACCGGCCTCAAATGGGTGCTCAACCACCAGTTTCTCACCCTGATGAGCCTTCTTGCCACCGTCGCCGCCACCGGATGGCTCTACGTGGCCATCCCCAAGGGCTTCTTCCCCCAGCAGGACACCGGCTTCATCCAGGGCTTCTCCGAGGCGGCGCAGGACATCTCCTTCTCGGCGATGACACAGAAGCAGATGACACTGCTCGACATCGTCGCGCGCGATCCCGCCATCGAGCACGTTTCCGGCTCGGTGGGCGCCACCGGCGGCTCGCAGACCATCAACACCGGCCGCGTCTGGATCACCCTGAAGCCGAGAAGCGAGCGCGACGCGACCGCCGACGAGATCATCCACCGTCTGCGGCCCCAGCTCGCCAAGGTGGAGGGCATCGCTTTGTTCCTGCAGGCTTCGCAGGACATCAACGTGGGCGGCCGGCCCTCCCGCACCCAGTATCAATACACCCTGCAGGACGCCAACCTCGACGAGCTGAACGCCTGGGGCCCGCGCATGCTGGCCAAGCTCAAGGCCCTACCGGAGCTGACCGACGTCGCCACCGACCAGCAGACCAACGCGCCCACCGTCTCCCTCACCATCGACCGCGACACCGCGGCGCGCTTCGGCATCCTGCCGCAGGTGATCGACGACACGCTTTACGATGCTTTCGGCCAGAGGCAGGTGGCGCAATACTTCACCCAGCTCTCGCAGTACCACGTCATTCTGGAGGTCGATCCCAAGCTCCAGACCGACCCCGGCGCGCTGGACAAGGTCTATGTTCGCTCGCCGCGCACCGGCGAGGAGATCCCCCTCTCCGCCTTCGTGAAGGTGGACAATTCCAAGACCGCCTATCTCTCCATCTCCCATCAGGGCCAGTTCCCGGCGGTGACGCTCTCCTTCAACCTGGCTCCGGGGGTCGCGCTCGGGCAGGCAGTCGATGCCATCAAGCAGGCGGAGCAGGACGCAGGGATGCCGCAGACCCTGGTCGGCACCTTCCAGGGCACCGCGCAGGCGTTCCAGAACTCGCTCAGGACGCAGCCCTATCTGATCCTCGCGGCCATCGTCGCCGTCTACATCATCCTCGGCGTGCTCTATGAGAGCTTCATTCACCCGCTCACCATCCTCTCCAGCCTGCCATCGGCGGGCGTCGGGGCACTCCTGGTGCTCTATGTGGCGGGCTATGATCTCTCGGTCATCGCGCTCATCGGCATCCTTCTGCTCATCGGCATCGTGAAGAAGAACGCGATCATGATGATCGACTTCGCGCTGGTGCGGGAGCGCGAGGGCAAGTCGCCGGAGGAATCCATCTACGAGGCGTGCCTCATCCGCTTCCGGCCCATCATGATGACCACCATGGCGGCCCTGCTCGGCGCCCTGCCGCTGATGCTGGGGTCGGGCACCGGCTCGGAGCTGCGCCGCCCGCTGGGCTTCGCCATCGTGGGCGGGCTCATGGTGAGCCAGGTGCTCACGCTCTACACGACGCCGGTAGTCTACCTCTACATGGTCCGGCTGCAGCGCTGGCTCACGCGCAAGCGCGAAAAGCCCGCCGCCCCGGTGCGCCTCGCCCCGGTGCCGCACCTCGACGAAGCGGCCGAGTAGGACAGCCCCGCCACTTGACCTTCAGGCGGGAAGAAGGCCCATTGCCGGCCTCTTCCCCCTGAAGGAACCCCCAGGATGAGCGCACCGGTCAAGATCGTGGTCCTCCTCGCCGCCCGCCCCGGCAAGGCCGAGGCGCTACAGGACCTGCTCACGGGCATGGCGCGCGCCACCCGCGCCGAGCCCGGCAACCTGCGCTGGGATTTCTGGCGCGACCAGTCCGAGCCCACCCGCTTCGTCATCGACGAACTTTATGTGGACGCGGCAGCCGTCACCGCCCACCGCGAGACGCCGCATTTCGAGAATTACTTCGCGCACATCAACGACCTCGCCGAGCGCACCCCCTTCGTGCTCGATCCCGTCGACGTGGTGGCCTGAGCGCTCTCAAGGCGCCGCTGGCCGCTCCGGACGCGAGCGGCGCGGCGGCCGCGCGATTTCGGCAAGGGCCACGGCCACAAGGCCGAAGGCGCCGCCGATGAGCACATTCTCAACCCGCTCGGCGGCGATGCCGCTGCCCGTCCCCGCGAACGCCGCGGCGAGGGCGATGAAGAAGCAGCGCGCCCCGAAGCCGATCACGTAGCGCGAGAAGGCGATCAGCGTGAGCATGGCGCCGAGGACGCAGAAGGAATAGCCCACCTCGCTCACCGGCAGGGTCCATCCGATGAGCAGCCCCAGCGGTGCGCCCACCAGCGCCCCCATGGCGCGCAGCTTCAGCTTGCCGGTGGAGGCGGAGAGATCGCCCACCACCACGCTCGCCGCCGACCAGATCAGCCACTGGCCCTCGCGGATGTCGAACATCTCCACCAGCACCGCCGCCGCGAACACGGCGGCCGCCGTCGCCACCGCCGGCACAAGCCAGTCGCCGGAGGGTGGGCCGAAGATCTCCGAGCGGTCGAGCGCCCGCCGCCGGCCGTCGATGGCCTGTACCGCGCAGACGAGGGCGAGCCCCACCGGTGAAAGGCCCAGCAGCACGCCCGCCTGCCACAGCGCCGCTTCGCCCAGCGCCCCCTCGCGGATGTCCAGCGCCAGATAGACGGCGGGAATGAACACCCAGTTGCCCAGCGTCCGCATCAGCGTGCCGAAGCGCGTCACCGCTGCCGCCATGAAGCCGGTGACAGCCGCCAGAACCACGAACAGCGGGGGGATCGGCGCCGCCAGGAACAGCACCGTGAAGGTGGCGACGATCACAAGATACTGCACGATCACCGCCGCCGGGCTGAGCCGCAGCTTCAGCGCCGGGATCAGCAGCGAGACGGTAAGCAGGCACAGATTGACCAGCGCTGGCTCACGGGTGAGGAGATAGGCCATCACCAGCGGCCCGATCACCACCAGCGCCCGCGCGATGGCGCCGATATGAAGCTCCTGCGCCAGCCAAGGGCGCACGTCCGCGCCGGCCCCGGTCACCGGTGCCCTCGCACGATACCCGGCAGCACCGCGCCGGGCCCCTCGCCTGCCCTGAGGTTCTCGCCCATCGCCCAGCCCTTCCCGATGCGCATCCTATATCGGCCGCGACGGACGGGGGAGCGTCACGCCGGGCGGATGGAGAGCCGCGTCGCCGCCATGGCCCGGTAGGCCGAGGCGCGGCAGCTCAGCACCAGCACCTGCATGCGGCCGGAGGCCTCGGAGAGGATTTCCATCATGGTGTCGAAACGGTCGTCGTCGGCGAACACCAATGCGTCGTCCAGCACCAGCGAGGCGGGTTGGCCCTTGTCGATGAGCAGGTCGGCGAAGGCGAGGCGGGTGAGAATGGCGATCTGTTCCTGCGTGCCCTTGCTCAGCATTTCGGCCGCCTCTTCGCGACCGGCGCGGGTGAGGAGCTGGGGCTTCAGATCTTCGCCGAAGGAGAGGCTCGCGGCGGGCAGGAGCCGCCGCACATAAGGCTCGATACGCCGGGTGACGGGGGCCAGATAGCGCCGCGCCGCATCCTGCTGCGCTTCCTTCAGCACCTTGAGCAGCAGCGCCAGCGTGTCCGCCTCGCTCCTGAGGCGGGCGAGCGCGGCGGCGGCCGCCTCGGCCTCCTCGTCGGCGGCGGCCTTGCGGCTGGCCGGGCCTTCCCCGCCCAGCGTGCGCGCCTGCTCCTCCAGCCGCGCCACCGCCCCGGCCAGCTCCGGCAGCTGGGATTGCAGCGTGTCACGCTTCTTGCGCAGGGTATCGCGGCGGCGGATGAAGCTGTCCGCGTCCAGCCCCTCGGCGGCGCGCCGGGCAGTGTCGCAATCCACCAGAGCCCGGGCCTCGGCGGCGCGGGCGTCCGCGAGAGCGGCTTCAAGATCGGCGTCGGCCAGCGCCGCGCGTTCGGCCGCAAGGTCGGCGGCGAGCCGGGCCCGCTCCGCCTCGGCCCGCTCCAGCGCCGCGGCGAAGGCGACGTCCTTCAGTTCGCTCGCCTTCAGGCTCTCCAATGCGGCTTCACGGCGGGCGGCGGCCTCGGCCTCGGCGCCACGGGCGGCGCGATAGGGCGCTTCCACGTCGGCAACGGCGACGCCTGCATCCTTGGCTTCCGGTGCCGGACGCTCCACGCCCGCGAGCGCGCCGCGCAGGGGATCGAGGCCGGCGGGAATGCCGAGGGCGGCATCGGCCGGGCATTCGGCCTTGAGGCGCGTCTTGAGGCCCAGAAGCTCGGCCTCGTCGATGGCCCGCGCGCGGCCTGCCGCGCGGGCCGCCTGCGGGGTGTCGTGGCCCATGCCTGCGAGGAAATCGGCGAGATCGCGCCGTGCCGCCCGCAGCCGCGCCAGCGCGGGCTCGCCCGAGGGCGGCGGGGCGAAGGCGAGGGTGCCGACGCCGGGAATGGCAAGCGTGCGCGGCCGGCTCAGGCGGATGGCCCCCTCGGTGAGCGGCGCACCATCCAGGAGAATCTGCGGCGCACCGGGCTCCAGGGTCACGGTCAGGGTGGCGGCGCCAGCCTCCGCCTGCGCACGGGCTGCGCTCTCGGCGTCCTCCAGCTGCCGCAGGCGATCCATGGCGGCGGCATCCATGCGCGAGGCCGCGATGCGGGTCTCCCGCGCGCGGATGTTCGCCGCATGCGCCTCGGCGCGGTCGAGCCGGGCGAAAGCGGATGCCAGCGCATGGCGGCGCTCGGCGGCGGCCCGCTCTGCGACGGACTGGTCGCGCCGCGTCTCGGCTTCGCGCAGGGCGGTTCGGGCGGCATCCAGCGCCAGAGCAGCGGCCTTCTCCGCCGAGCGGGCCCGACCGATCACCTCCGCATGGGCGCTCACGGCTTCGGCGGCCGTCGCCACTTTCGTTTCGGCCGCCTGAAGATCCACCGAAAGCTTCTCACGCCCCGCCCGGCGCGTCTCCAGCGCGCTGCGGCGGGCGGATTGCTCGCGCACGGCGAGGGTGGCGATCTCCAGCGCCTGGCCGGCGGCGCGGGCGCGGGCGATGTCTTCCTCGAGCGTCTTCAGATCGGCGTCGGTCTGCGGATCCTCAATGTCGCGGATGAGGCGGCGGCGCTCGTTGCGCTTGGACTCCAGCTGCCCCAGCACCCCCTCGAACTGCTCAAGCTCCCGCGCGCGCTCGGAGGCGGCGGCGCGGGCCAGGGCCTCGGCGGCCTCCGCCTGCTTGAGCTTGCCGGTCGCGCGGCCGGTGGCGGTGTAGAAATCCGCAAGCGCCTTCTCCACCTGCGCCACCACCGCCTTGGCCCGGCGGCCACCGGTGACGGCGCCGATCTCGCCGGCCAGAGCCTCCTCCAGCGTACGGCGGGCAGTCTCGCCGGGGCTGCCGAGGAGGAAGGACTGGCCCTGCTCCACCCAGAGCAGGCCAAGCGCACCGCGGCTGTCGTCGTCGGCGCCGCGATTGCCAGCGCGGGCGAAGCCGAGGAGGCCCTGCAGCTTTTCCTCCGCCGCATCGGAGGCAAACCGCCCTTCCGGCCCCTCCAGCGTCACGGAGGGCGAGAGCAGGAAGCGCTTGGTGAGGCGCCATTCCTCACCGTTCACGTCGAAGGCGAGCTCCACGCTCGGCGCCACCTCGTCGCCCTGCGGGCGAAAGGAGCGGATGCGGTCGCTCTTGGCGCTGTGCCGCTCGAACAGGGCGGCGCGCAGGGCATCCAGCACCGTGGACTTGCCGGTCTCGTTGGGCTCGCAGACGAGGTTCAGTCCGTCGGTGAAGCCGTCCACCACCACGGGGGCGCGGAACTTGCGGAAATTCTCGATCCGGAGACGACGAACCCGCATCACGCTTCCCCCGCCCGCTGCGCGCGCATCTGCTCCACATAGAGACGCTCGAGCGCCTGGGCGGCGAGGCGCCCCTCGGCCCCGCCCTCGCCCATCATCGCCCGAAGGCGCACGGCGGCGGTGTGCAGCTCGCCCTGGGCGTCGATCTCTGAAAGGTCGGTGTCGGTAGGCCGGGTCACGAGATCGTCGGCGATGACGTCCAGCCATCGCATTTCGTGGGCCAGCTCGTCCTCCAGCCGGCGCCGCACCGCCACGCGCTCGGCCAGCGTGACAAGGCCGGATAGCTTGAGCCGGCAGACCAGATCCTGCCGCGCCACGCCGGGTGCGAGGCCAGAGATGCGGGCGTCGAGATCATCCGCGCCGGAGAGGGACCAGCCCTCCTCCAGCCAGCGGTGGCGACCGATGGGCAGGCCCGTCACCTGCGGCGGGGCGCTTCCGGAGACATCCACCAGCAACGCGACGCCCGTCACCTCGCGGCCGAAATCGTCCGGCTCGGGCGTTCCGCTGTAATAGGTGCGCTCGTCGATCCGGATGCGGCCATGCCAGTCGCCCAGCGCCAGATAGGCGAGGCCCGCGCGGCGGGCGCGGTCGACGGCGACGAGATTGGGATCGGCATCGCCGCCGAAGGTCTGCACCGAGCCGTGGGCGAGGCCGATGCGCAAGGCACCCGGGGGCGTCTCCGCCTGATCGAACCAGTGGGTCGGGTCGGCGACGCTGCGCTTGTGGGAGAGCGGGGCTGGCAGCAGCACGGCCGCCTCACCCGAGCCGTCGCCGAGGTCGAGGGGCCGCGCCTCGGTGAGCGCCGTAACATTGGCCGGTGTGTCGGCGGCAAGCCGGCCCCAGAGGCCATCGTCGCGCAGCGGGTCGTGGTTCCCAGGCAGCAGCAGGAAACGCACGTCGGCCTGCGCCTTCATGCGGTTGAGCGCCTGCCGGTAGACCCGATCCCCCGGCTCAGGGCTGTCGAACACGTCGCCCGCCACCAGCACCAGCGGCGCGCCATGGGCCCGCGCCGCCGCTGCCAGGCCGTCGATGGCGTCGAGCCGCGCCTCTTTCAGAACCGTGCGCGCCTCTTCCGGCACGCGGCCGAAGGGCTTGCCCAATTGCCAGTCAGACGTGTGAATGAAACGCATGCCCGCCTCCGCGCGCTGGTTTGGCGCAGGCGCGGCGGCGGCGCAAGGTCTCAGCCGGCCTCAGGCGGCCTCGGCGTAGCGGGCGACGGAGAGGTCGGACGTGTCGATCTCCGGCGCGCGGCCGCCGATGATGTCGGCGAGCACGCGGCCCGAGCCGCAGGCCATGGTCCAGCCCAGCGTGCCGTGGCCGGTGTTGGTGTAGAGATTGGCGAAGCGCGTGGCGCCGACGATGGGCGTGCCGTCCGGCGTCATGGGGCGCAGGCCGGTCCAGAAGGTCGCCTTCTCGATGTCGCCGCCGGCCGGGAAGAGATCGCCCACCGAATAGGCGAGCGTCGCCCGGCGTGGCTCGCGCAGCATGAGGTTGAAGCCGGCGAGTTCCGCCGTCCCGCCCACGCGGATGCGATCGCCGAGGCGGGTGATGGCCACCTTGTAGGTCTCGTCCATCACGGTCGAGCGCGGCGCCGCGTTCGCGTCCACGATGGGGAGGGTCAGGGAATAGCCCTTCACCGGATAGACCGGCAGGCGAATGCCCAGCGGCGCGAGCAAGGCCGGCGTGTAGCTGCCCATGGCGGCCACATAGGCATCGGCGGTCAGCACCTCTCCCCCGGCGAGCGCGACACCCGTGATGCGCCCGCCCTCCTGCCGCAGCGCATCGATGGTGACGCCATGGCGGAACACCACGCCCTGACGCGCGCAGATTTCGGCGAGGCGCTGGGTGAAGAGATGGGCGTCGCCCGTCTCGTCCCCCGGCAGCCGAAGCCCGCCCACGAACTTGCCGCGGACGCGCGCCAGCGCCGGCTCCGCCCGGATGCAGCCGGAGGGGTCGAGCAGATCGTAGGCGACACCGTGGGCATCGAGCACCTCGGTGTCCGTGTGCACATGGTCGAGCTGCTTCTGGGTGCGGAACAGCTGGAGCGTGCCGAGGGTCCGCTCGTCATAGGTGATGCCGGTTTCCTTGCGCAGGTCGTCCAGCGCGTCCCGGCTGAATTCGGCGAGACGCACCATGCGCGCCTTGTTGCGGCGGTAGGCGGCCTCGGTGCAGTTGGCCAGCATGCGGGCCAACCAGAAATGCAGCTTGGGATCAAGGCTCGGCCACACCACCAGCGGGCGATGGTGCATGAGCAGCCACTTGATGGCCTTGACCGGAATGCCCGGCCCGGCCCAGGGCGACGAATAGCCCGGAGAGACCTGCCCCGCATTGGCGAACGAGGTCTCCATGCCGGCCGCCGGCTGGCGGTCCAGCACGACCACCTCGTGGCCGGCCTTGGAGAGATAGTAAGCGGAGGTCGTTCCGACGACGCCGCTGCCGAGAATCAGAATGCGCATGGCCTGCACCCCACGCCGGCCCCGAGGCTTCGCTGGCACGGCCCGGCTTCATTGGTGATGATCCTACGCCGAATGGCGGCGCAGTTGCCGCCGAAGGAGCAAATTTCGTGCCCTTCATGGCCGAATAATTGATAGCTTCTGCGAAAGCGCCGCAGGATCTGCCAATGACCCCGCTTGACGAGTTCGACTCCCACATCGTCCGCATTCTCCGCAGCGACGGCCGCATCTCCAACGCAGACCTGGCCGCGAAAGTGGGCCTGTCACCCTCCGCCTGCCTCCGGCGGGTCCGTCTTCTGGAACGCAGCGGCGTGATCCGCGGCTATGTGGCCATCATCCACGAAGGCGCGCCGGAGGATCGGCTGGTGGTTTTCACCCAGATCACCCTCGACCGCCAGACCGAGGAATTCCTGAACCGCTTCGAGACGGCGGTCTGCCGCTGCCCGGAGATCACCGACTGCCACCTGATGACGGGCCTGGCGGACTATCTGCTGAAGATCGAGGTGAAGAACGCGGGCGATTACGAGCGCCTGCACAAGGAAGTGCTCTCGCGGCTGCCCGGGGTGGCACGGATCCAGTCTTCCTTCGCAATTCGCACCGTCGTCAGCCGCGCGCGAACCGCCTGAAACCTGCTGCGGCATTCGGTCTTTCAGTACCAGCGCCCAAAATTTGATCGCGATCAAGGAATGGGCGCCGACCCCCGCTTAGCGTTTCGGAATTGCGGGGGCTTTCCGGGGTCCGGCCGGGCTGCGACAGGCAGCCCGGCGGGTCCTCCGGCAGCGGCAGCGGGGCATGTCCGGCGTTTCAGGACAGACCTTCGGGAAGGTACCTGCAGAGATTTTCTTGATCCCTTCCAGAGGAGACCATGTGATGAACGCCCTTGCCCAGCCCATCGCGGCGGCCGTCGAAGCTTCCGCCACCGACGACGTGCTGATCCACGTCCGCTTCGCGCCCAACGCGGATATCTTCACCATCGACCGGCTGCCCGAGGGCCGCACCGGCAAGGCGTGGTTCGACCACCTTTATGCGAATGCCTCGTCCTACTATCGGACCTTTGCCAACGGCCGCGGCTTCTTCCGCATCCCGGCTTCCGTCTTCTCGACCCTCTGAGTCGCATCCTTTTCTCGCATCCTCCGGTATCGACCTCCGGGTCGAGACGAGAGGCCGGCGCCAGCTCTCCGGCGCCGGCCTTTTTGTTTGCGAAGCCCGCCACCGCCCGCGCTCCGCAAGCTGTGAACGCGAGCGCTGCTGGAAAGAGTTGATATCGGACAACGACGCCGATTGGCTCATGGGGAAACTGCACGAAGACGGCAGTTCCCAACGGAGACGACCCATGTCCGAGGCAGCGCAGCATAATACCACGCTGGGAGATGAGAGCTTCATGAGCGCGGATGATCTGCGCTCGTACATGCAGGAGATAGAGAAGGCCAAGCTGTCCAAGGAGTTCTCCGCCATGGACCGGGCTGACAAGGCCCGCGCGGAACTCATCAAAACACTGTCCCAGCCGCTCGATCTCACGCCCGAGACGCTGCACGAGATCGCCGAGAGCCTGCAGACGCAGATGCGCGTTGCAGCCCAGAGCGGCCAGACCGAGATCATGGTCATGCGCTTCCCCAACGTGCTGTGCACCGACAAGGGTCGCGCCATCAACAATGCTGAGGAGGGCTGGCCCGACACCCTCACCGGCCGCCCGCGTCAGGCCTACGAACTGTGGCGCGACTACCTCCGGCAGGGCCACTACAAGCTCAAGGCGATGATCGTCGACTGGCCGAACGGCATGCCCGGCGACGTGGGCTTCTTCCTGAGCTGGGCCTGACCAGCCCGGTCCCGACGGCGCGGCTTCACGGGAGGACGCCACAATGGCGCACAAGAAAAAGCACAACAAAAAGCACAAGATAAAGATAATTCCCGCCGTCCCCTCAGCTGCGGACGGCGGCGGCCCTCCCGCCCCGCTCTCGCGCAAGGAATACGAGGCGGAGCTGAAGCACCTGCATGCCGAGCTGGTGAAGCTTCAGCTCTGGGTGAAGCATACCGGGGCCAAGATTTGCATCGTCTTCGAGGGCCGCGACGGCGCCGGAAAGGGCGGCGTCATCAAGGCCATCCTGGAGCGGGTGAGCCCGCGCATCTTCCGCGTGGTGGCGCTGCCGCCGCCCACGGATCGCGAGAAATCGCAGTTGTTCATCCAGCGCTACGTCACGCACCTGCCGGCGGGCGGCGAGATCATCATCTTCGACCGCTCCTGGTATAATCGGGCGGGTGTCGACCGGGTGATGGGCTTCTGCACGGAGGAGCAGGCCAAGAAGTTTCTGGAAAGCGTGCCCTACGTGGAACAGACCATCGTCGAGTCCGGCGTGATCCTTCTGAAATACTGGCTCGAAGTGTCGCCGGAGGAACAGACTCGGCGGATGGAGAGTCGGATCGACGACCCGCGCAAGATCTGGAAGCTCTCGCCGATGGATCTGGAATCCTACGCGCGCTGGTACGATTATTCCCGCGCCCGCGATGCCATGTTCGAGGCGTCCGACACCATGTGGGCGCCGTGGTTCGTGGCCTTCTCCGACGACAAGAAGCGCGCGCGCCTCAACATCATCTCCCACCTGCTCTCGCGCATCCCCTACGAGGACGTGCCGCGCGAGAAGGTCAAGCTGCCCAAGCGCCAGAAGGATCCAGATTACGTGGAGGCGGACTATGCCCGCCACCGCGTGCCGGAGCGGTTCTGAGCTACGTAGACACGGGCTCTCTCGCAGCCGCAGGACGTGCAGCCGCGAGAGAGCTCTCCTTGATCACATCATCCGGCGCTGGGCGTCGGGCGAAAGGCGCATGGCGTCGGCGAAGGTCTCGAACGCCACCCAGGCCCGGCGCTGAAGCTCGGGCAAGCGGGCGGCCTCCATCTGATCCAGCAGCATCTCGGCATGCTCTCCCACGGGATGGGAGCGCACGAAGCCGATGGCATCGTCCAGCGAGCGCAGGACGATGCAGGAGCCATCGACGCAGATTTTGAGCGGGTGGCGGGCGGCATCGAACATGGGCGGTCCTCCGTGTCGGCTGTGGGGCAGCTGGGGCTTCGCGTCAGGTTCTGCCGGCCAACGGCGTTCCGCGCCTCCCGCATATTGGGGAGAGCGGCAAACGCGCGACGCATGACCGGAACGGCGGCAGGCTCCTCTGAGCCCCCACGACCGGAGAAACGTGAATCGGCGCGTATGGTTCCAGCGCGCCGGAAAAATAAATTCAGATGCCATCCTTCATTTTCGGGATGCCGGGCGCGCGCCCTTCGCAGCAAATGGGCCTGCGCCGATATTGCCACGGCAAACTGACGCGCCGGCCGGACGGCATTCCCCCGCATGCCGTCCGGCTGCCCCAATTCTCCCCTGAACTCTCCCTGACAGACCGGAACCGCCACGCTCCAGCCGCGTTAGGCAAGCGTGGCCGCTCGCCCGGCGCGTCCGCCGGAGCGGCGACGTATCGGCCGGGCCGCGCCGCCCGCCCTTCCACGACGGTTCAAGGGAGCACCGTGCCTTTCTGCCCCGCCCCGATCTCGTCCGCCCCCGCCGCCCCGCGCGGCGCAAAGTCCTCCGGAACCGGGAGCCTCGGCCATGCCTGAGCCCGTCACCGCCGGCGACAATCCTCTGTGGTACAAGGACGCCATCATCTATCAGCTGCATGTGAAGTCGTTCTTCGACGCCAATGACGACGGCATCGGCGACTTCCGCGGGCTGATCTCCAAGCTCGACTATATCGCCGAACTCGGCGCCACCGCCGTCTGGCTCCTGCCCTTCTATCCTTCGCCGCGGCGGGACGACGGATACGATATCGCGCTCTATGAAGGCGTGTCGCCGGACTACGGCACCATGGACGAGGCGCGGCGCTTCATCGCCGAGGCCCATGCCCGCGGGCTGCGCGTCATCACCGAGCTGGTGATCAACCACACGTCCGACCAGCATCCCTGGTTCCAGGCCGCGCGGCGCGCGCCGAAGGGCAGCCCGGAGCGCAACCTCTATGTCTGGGCGGATGACGACAAGGGCTATCCCGGCGTGCCCATCGTGTTCTGCGACGTGGAGAAATCCAACTGGAGCTGGGACGAGGTGGCGGGCCAGTTCTACTGGCACCGCTTCTACGCCCACCAGCCGGACCTCAATTTCGACAATCCCGAGGTGCTTGAGCGCGTCCTCTCCGTCATGCGCTTCTGGCTGGACATGGGCGTGGATGGGCTCAGGCTCGATGCCGTCCCCTATCTGGTGGAGCGCGAGGGCACCGACTGCGCCAATCTGCCGGAAACCCACGCCATCCTGAAGAAGATCCGCGCCCATCTCGACGCGCACTACACCGGCCGGATGCTGCTCGCCGAGGCCAATCTCTGGCCGGAGGACACCCAGCAATATTTCGGCCCGAACGCCGACGAATGCCACATGGCGTTCCACTTCCCGCTAATGCCGCGCATGTACATGGCCATCGCCAAGGAGGACCGCTTCCCGGTCACCGACATCCTGCGCCAGACGCCGGCCATCCCGCCGACGTGCCAGTGGGCCATCTTCCTGCGCAACCACGACGAGCTGACGCTGGAGACCGTCACCGACGCGGAGCGGGACTATCTGTGGAGCATCTACGCCTCCGACCGCCGCGCCCGCATCAACCTCGGCATCCGCCGCCGCCTCGCCCCCCTGCTGGAGCGGGACCGCCGGCGCGTCGAGCTGATGAACTCGCTGCTGCTCACCCTCCCGGGAACGCCCGTCATCTACTACGGCGACGAGATCGGCATGGGCGACAACATCCACCTGGGCGACCGTGACGGCGTGCGCACGCCCATGCAATGGTCGCCGGACCGCAACGGCGGCTTCTCCAGGGCTGATCCGGAAAAGCTGGTGCTGCCGGTGATCCAGGATCCGCTCTACGGTTTCCCGGCGGTGAATGTGGAAGCGCAGTCGCGCGATGCGCATTCCATGCTGAACTGGACGCGCCGGTTCCTCGCCGTGCGCAAGGAGCATCTGGCCTTCGGGCGCGGCACCTTCCGCATGGTGTTCCCGCGCAACCGGCGCATCCTCGCCTATCTGCGCGAATATGAGGACGAAGCGGTGCTGTGCGTCGCCAACCTCGCCCACACCTTGCAGGGTGTGGAGCTGGACCTCGCCGAGTTCGAGCGGCGCGTGCCAGTGGACCTCGTCAGCGGCACCAGCCTGCCGGCGCTGGACCGTGCGCCACTCGTGCTCACCCTACCGCCCTACGGCTTCTACGCCTTCCGCCTCTCCACCACGGCGGCAGAACCCGCGTGGCGCGATCCGGCGCCGGAAATGCTGCCGGAGTTCGCGACCCTCGTGGTGCGGGATGGGCTGATGGGCGCCCTCTCCGACGCCCATCGCGCGGTCATCGAGACCGAGGCGCTGCCGCAATATCTGGCGCGGCGGCGCTGGTTTCCCGGCACGGCCAGGGACATCGGCGCGGTGCGCATCGGCTGGGTGATGCGCCTGCCGGGCACCGAGCGGGAGGTGGCCATGGCGGAGATCGAGGCCGATCTCGCCGGGCGCACCGAACGCTTCCTCATGTCCTTCTGTGTGGCGTGGGAGGACCAGCATCCCCCCGCCATTGCCGAGCAACTGGCCCTGACCCGCGTGCGGCAGGGCCGGCGCGTCGGCTTCCTCACCGATGCCATGGTACTGGACGGGCTGCCCGCCGGCGTGCTGCGCGCGCTGCGGCAGGCCGAGCCCGTGCCTCTGCCCGATGGCGGGGCGCTCGTCTTCTCCCCCACCGACCGGCTCGCCGGGCTCGACGTGGAACGCGGGGCGCTGTGCGAACTCGCCGACGCGGATGAGCCAGCCGCGAGCCTCGTCGTCACCGACAGGGTCGCGGTCAAGCTCTTCCGCCACATGGAGTTCGGCCGCACCGGCGAGATGGAGATGGCGCGCCACCTTACCGCCCTCGACTTCCCGCACGTGCCGCCGCTGATCGGTGCTGTTACCCGCACCCGGCCGGAAGGCGGTTCGGCGCAGGTGGCGCTCGCCTATGGGTTCGTGCGCAACCAGGGCAATGCCGCCGGCTGGACCATGGCGCAGGTGCAGCGTGCCCTCGATGCCGCCGCGCTGCCGGACGGCGGCCACCCGCATTTCGAGGAAGAGGTCGCCGGCGTGCTCCGGCTGCTGCGGAGCAGCGCCCGGCATCTTGCCGAACTCCATGTCGCCCTATCGGGCCCGTCCGGCGATCCGGCCTTCGCGCCGGGGGTTGCCGGCGCGGATGAGATCGAAGGCTGGCTCCACCAGGCCTTGGACGCCCTGCGCAGGACACCGGATGCGCTCGCCGGCATCGATGGCGAAGGGCTCGGAGCCATGATGCAGGCACGCATCGCCGACGCCCTTGGCGGCACCTCTCTTCCGGTGATCCGGATCCACGGCCGCTTCGATCTCGATCACCTGCTGGTGTCGGGCAGCGATGCGGTCATCACCGGCGCGCAGGGCGGGCGGGAGAGCGCATGGCGCGATGTGGCCGAACTGCTCGCGTCGCTGGAACAGACCCTCGCGCGCGTTTCCGCCGGAGAGGCCGGCGTCGCCCGCGATGCGCCGGAACTGAGGGCTGATTTGCTTTCGGCCTTCCGCGCCCGCGCCGAACGCGCCGTGCTCGCCGCCTACATGGAAGGCGCGCCCGATGGCGGCAGGGGGCGGCCGCTGCTCGACGTCTTTCTCATGGAGGCCCTCGCGCGGCGGCTCGAGGCGGGCCCGGACACGCGGCCGGGCGTGCGGCGGGAGATCGCCGCCGGGCTCGCGCGTGTCACCACCCGACTGGTGCGGCAGGAAGCGCCGCTCGACGCGTGAGAAGGAGCCACGGGCTTAAAGGGGCCGACGCTAGGGGAACGGGCCGGCCCGGCCGCTCGTTGATTGCGCAGAGGAGACCGCTGCCATGAATCCCACTGCCTCCACCAACGCCCCCCGCACCGCACCGCTCGACGAACGGCTCGACGAGGCGCTGGAGGATTCCTTCCCCGCCAGCGATCCACCGGCCGTGACCCGCGCGCCGAAAGCCGACGGCGAGCCCAGAGACGAGGCTCGACAGCAAAAGGAGCAACTCTCCGACGAACTTGACGAAGCTTTGGAAGACTCCTTCCCCGCCAGCGACCCGCCCTCCCTCACCCGCGCGCCGAAGCCCGAGGGCGATCCGGCGGCGGACGCACGGGACGAGAGCGCCAGCGCAAAGAAGCAGGCTTCAAGGAAGCTCGATGAAGCGCTGGAGGAAACCTTCCCGGCCAGCGATCCTCCGGCACTGGTGCAGCCCGGCAACGGGTGAGCGATCCGACGCGCGGCTTGGTCCGTGCCCCTTCAGCCCCGTGGGCTCTGGGGGCGCGGCCGGCCGGCACCGTCGTCCGGGGCCGGGATGAATTCGTCGTGATCCATGGGGATCAGGTCGAACCGCCCCTCCCGCCACGCCGCCTTGGCCGCATCCAGCCGGTCAAGGCTCGAGGACACGAAATTCCACCAGATGTAGCGCGGCCCCTCCAGAGGCTCGCCGCCCACCAGCATCAGCCGCGCGGGGGTCCGCGCCCGCACGGAGGTGGCAACGCCGCGCCGGATCACCAGCATCTGGCCGGGCGGAAATGCGGTGCCGTCCACCTCCACCTCGCCCTCCAGCGTGAACAAGGCGCGGTCCTCATGGGTGGGATCAACAGGCGCATGCGCGCCAGCCGCCAGTTGGATTTCCACATAGGTCGCGGGCGAAGCAAGCGCGACAGGCGAGGTCGCGCCGAAGGCGCTGCCGAGAATCACCCGCGCCTTGACCCCGCCGTCCGCCACCACCGGCAGCGCCTCGCTGTCTGCATGGAGAAAGTCCGGGGTGGTTTCCTCCAGCGCCTTCGGCAGCGCGATCCAGCTCTGGATGCCGAACAACGGCCCGCCGCGCGCCTTGACCGCGGCGTCGTGCCGCTCGGAATGGACGATGCCGCGGCCGGCGGTCATCAAATTCACCGCGCCCGGCTCGATCACCCGTTCGGAGCCGAGGCTGTCGCGGTGAATCATGCTGCCTTCGAACAAATAGGTCACGGTGGCGAGCCCGATATGCGGATGCGGGCGCACATCCTGCGCCTGCGCGGCCGAGAACCGCACCGGCCCCATCCGGTCGAAGAAGATGAAGGGGCCGATCATCTGGCCCTGCACGGAGGGCAGCACACGAGCCACCTCCATGCCGCCGATGTCGTGGGCGCGCGGGACGATGACGGTCTCGACGGCCGCGCAGCTTGCGGCATCGCCGGGGACGGGATCGGGGGACGGGGAGAAGCTCATGAGGCGAGAGTGCCGGCCTCGGGCGCCGCCGTCAAAGGGCGGTCTGCCACCCGGCGTCAAAGGCGCGCGAGCGGAACCGTTAACCTTTCGCGCAGCCAGCACGCGCCGCGGGCCTTCCCGGCCGCCGTTTTTTACTTCCCCGCAAGGGGCCGGCCCTAGCGTCGGCTCAGCCCCGGCATCCCCGTCGCGGCATCCAAGCCGCGGCATCCTCGTCGCGGCGCACTTTGCGGCGCACACGCGCCGCAACTGACCGGATCTGAGCCATGAAGCTTCTGTTCTCGCGCTTCATCAAGGAAGAGGACGGCTCCACCGCCCTCGAATACGGCCTCATCGCCGCCGGCCTCTCCATCGCCATCGTCACGGTGCTGGTGCAGATCGCCTCCACCTTCGCCCGGCTTCAGGCCTCCTCGGCCGCCGCCGGGAACTGACCGCACGATGGGGATGGGCCACATCAGGATCGCCGAGCTTCTGCTGCTCGGCCTCTATCCGGCATTGCTGTGCGCGTCGATCGGCGCGGACCTCGCCCGCCGGATCATCCCCAATGCCGTGGTGATCTGCCTGATCGCGGCCTTCGCCGCCGTCACTGTGCTCATCCCCGTTCCCGACCTGCTCTTCCGGCTCGCCGCCGCCGGCGCCGTGACGGCGCTGGGGTTCTCCCTGTTCGCCGAGGACATCATCGGCGCGGGCGACGCCAAGCTGGCCGGCGCCATCGTGCTGTGGGTGGATCCGCTGCACCTGCCCCTGTTCGTGCTCGCCACCGGGACCATTGGCGCCCTGCTCGGCATCGCCGCCGCGGCGCGCCATCGCCTTGCGGGTGCGGCCGGCGCCGAACTGCCCGAGCGGCACCGCACCAGCCTGCCCTATGGCGTGGCGCTCGCGGGCGCTGGCCTCATCATCCATCCCCTGTCCAGCCTGCTGCATCCCTGACATCCGCTTGCGCAGGGCCGGGTCTCTTGCAGGCGACCGCGGGGCGGACCACCATGCGCCGTCTGCGCGGCGCCGCATGGCGGAACCATTGCCTGTCCCCCCGGCGCGGCGCGAGGAGTTCCGTTGATGATCGACTGCTTTGCCCCGTCGTCCGCCGTCAGCCTGCCCGTCTGGTGCGTCACCAAGGACACCTTCGCCACAGCTCCCATTCCCGAGACCGCGCGCCGCTTCGCGGAAGCGGCCGGCTTCTCCGCCGCCGCCGGCAAGCTGCTGCTGCTCCCGAACGCCGATGGCGGGCTGGCCGGCGCCCTGTTCGGCATCGCCCCCGCCCCGAAGTCCGACGCCTTCGCCACCGGCGCCCTGCCCGGCCTGCTGCCTGAAGGCACGTGGCGGCTGGAAGGAGAGGTGCCGAGCCCCCGCCTCGCCGCCCTCGCCTTCGCGCTCGGCACCTACCGATTCTCGGCCTATCGCAGCGCCAAGGCCCCCAAGGTTCAGCTCGTGGTGCCGGAGGGGGTGGACGCCGCCCAGCTCCGCCGCACGGTGGAGGCGGTGGCCCTCACCCGCGATCTCGTCAACACCCCGGCCAATGACCTCGGCCCGGCCGAGCTGGAGGATGCGGCCCGCAGCCTTGCCGCCCGCCACGGCGCGCGCTTCCGCTCCATCGTCGGCGACGCGTTGCTGGCGCAGAATTTCCCTTTGATCCACGCAGTGGGCCTTGCCGCCGCCCGCGCCCCACGCCTCATCGAGATCCGCGCCGGCGATCCCAGCCACCCGAAGGTGACGCTGGTGGGCAAGGGCGTCTGCTTCGACACCGGCGGGCTCGATCTGAAGCCCTCCTCGGCCATGCTGCTGATGAAGAAGGATATGGGCGGCGCCGCCAACGCGCTGGGCCTTGCCCACATGCTGCTGTCGCGCGGCGCGAAGGTGAACCTTCGCGTGCTGATCCCGGCGGTGGAGAATTCCGTCTCCGGCGTCGCCTTCCGCCCCGGCGACGTGCTGCGGAGCCGCAAGGGCATCTCGGTGGAGATCGGCAATACCGACGCCGAGGGCCGTCTCGTTCTGGCCGACGCCCTCGCCCTCGCCGACGAGGAGGCGCCCGACCTCGTGATCGACTTCGCCACCCTCACCGGTGCTGCCCGCGTCGCCCTCGGCCCGCAGCTTCCGGCTGCCTTCACCGATGACGAGGACTTCGCCGCCGACCTTTCCCGGCACGCCATGGTGGAGGCTGACCCGCTGTGGCGCCTGCCCCTGTGGGCGCCCTATGCGGGGATGCTCGATTCGAAGGTGGCGGACATCAACAACGTCTCGTCCGGCGGTTTCGCCGGCGCCATCACCGCCGCCTTGTTCCTCGCCAAGTTCGTCGAGCAGGCCCGGTCCCATCTCCACCTCGACCTTTTCGCCTGGAACCCCAGCAGCCGGCCGGGCCGTCCCGAGGGCGGCGAGGCGCAGACCATCCGGGCGCTTGACGCGCTCATCGCCGAGCGGTTCGGCTGAGGAGAGGGGCTGAGCCATGGCCTTCTCCTTGCCTCCGGGCCTCGACGCCCGGCTGACCCCCGCCCGCGCCGACCTCGCCGCCTCAAGCCTCAAAGGGCTGGTGGATGTGCCCCGCTTCGTGGAAGGCGAGATGCGGCGGGTGGCCGTGCCCGTCGCCCCCGTGCGCCGCCGGCCGGCGAGCGACGCTCCGCTGGAGACCGAGGCTCTGTTCGGCGAACGGGTGCGCCTGTTCGAGGAAGACGCCGAAGGCTGGGCCTGGGTGCAGCTGGAGGCGGACAATTACGTGGGCTACATGCCCGCCGAAGCCCTCGCGCCCGAGGGTTCGGCGCCCGCCCACAAGGTGTCGGCGCTCAGGACCTTCCTGTTTCCCGGGCCGGACATCAAGCTGCCGCCCCGCGACGCGCTGGTGTTCGGTAGCCGCGTGGTGGTGCGCTCCATCTCGGGCGGCTTCGCCCTGACGACGGACGGCTGCCTGCCGGCCGTCCATGTCGTGCCCGCGGACGAGCGCGAGGGCGATTTCGTCACGGTGGCCGCCCGCTTCCTCGGCGTGCCCTATCTGTGGGGTGGCCGCTCCAGCCTCGGCATCGACTGCTCGGGCCTGGTGCAGACCGCGCTAGCCGCCACCGGTGTCCGGGCTCCGCGCGACAGCGACATGCAGGAAAAGGCCATCGGCACGGCGATTCCGCTCGATGCGCCCGTCAAACGCGGCGACCTCCTGTTCTGGCCGGGGCACGTGGGTATCGCTGAGGACGCGGAAACGCTGCTGCATGCCAACGCCTTCCACATGGCGGTGGCCCGGGAGCCCCTGGCCGGCGCGCTGGAGCGCATCAAGGCCGCGGGCCTCGACCTCAGGACCATCCGCCGGCCGGGCTGAAGGCTCCCGCATCGGCCATCCGCGCATCAACCGTGGGCGATCACCCGGTCGCGGCCGGCGCGTTTCGCCTCGTAGAGCGCTGCATCTGCGGCGGCGATTAGAGCGTCCGGGCTCCCCTCCGCCGTCGGCACCACCGAGGCGACGCCGAAGCTGGCCGTCACCCGCCGCCGCGGGGCGGCGGGATGCTCGATGGCGATTTCGGCGAGGAGACGCCGCACGTCCTCCGCGAAGGAGACGCCGGCGACAACGTCGGCGCCCGACATGAGCACGACGAACTCCTCGCCGCCATAGCGCGCCACGAGATGCGAGGTGCCGGCCGCCGCCGCCGACAGCATCCGCGATACCGCCCGCAGCGCCTCATCCCCCTGGAGGTGGCCGCGGGTATCGTTGAAAGCCTTGAAGTGGTCCACGTCCAGCATCACCAGCGTCAGCGGCATCCCCTCGCCGCGCGCCCGCACCCAATCCTGCGAGAACTGCACGTCGAAGGTGCGGCGGTTGGCGAGGCCGGTGAGTCCATCCGTCCGCGCCAGCGAGGCGAGGCGCCCGTTCATGGTCCGCAGTTCGTTGTTGCGCTGGGACAGGCGCCGCGCCATCTCGTTGAAGGCGTTGACCAGGGGGGCAAATTCCGCGACGCCCATGTCCTTCACATGGTCCGCCTCGCCGCGCCCCACCGCCGCGACAGCCCGCGTGAGGCGGGCGATGGGCGCGATCACGATCCGCTCCTCCGCAACCCAGGCAAGCAGCAGGAAACAGGCCAGCGCGACGAAATACGCCAGCGCCGTCGAGCGGACCTTGCTGTCGATCGGCCCCACCGCCTTCGACGTCTCGATACCCACGGCGATGCTGATGGGCAGGGGCCCGAAGCTTTCGAACGCGAAGATCCGCTCCTTGCCGTCGTAGCCGGGCACCCTGACGATGCCAGCGGCTTCCCCTCTCACCGCGCGCGTCAGGGGGTGATCGGGAAAGCTGTGCTCGACGATGTCCGGCATGGTTGGGTAGCGCACCAGCACGGTACCGTTGATGCCGATGAGATCGACCACCACGCCCAGTTCCACGGCGCTTCCGGCCGCGATCCGCGACAGCCATTGGAGGTCGAGCACAACGCCGGTCACGGCACGCACCGCGCCGCCGGGCCCGCGCTCCGCCCGCATCAGAAAGACCGAATTGCGCCCGCTGACCCGCGAGACGAACATCCCGGTCATCATTGACCCCTCCGAGGCGATGGCCTCCTGGAAATAGTCCCGCTCGGCGATGTTCACGCCGAGCGCGAGGGGGGCGTGGGCGCAACGGACGATGCCCGCCGCATCGGCGACGAAGACGCCCTGGATGCCGGCAACCTCGTCCGCGAGCCGCGAGACGTAGCGGTTGCAGGCGGTCGGGTCCTCCATCAGCCGCTCGGCCGTGCGGGATACGACTTCCAGTGTGGTCAGCGCCCGGGCGATGCCTTCAAGCTGCGCCAGCTTGGCACTGCGGGCGAAGCCTCGCACGTCCTCCTCGAGCGCGGCGACCTGATCCTGGCGCTCGGCCATCAGGGCAAGCATCCGCTCGACCGACAGGGGTACGGCAACGAGGCAGACCAGGAACAGCACGCGCAGACGCAGGCTCGAACGCCGCCCGGGCGCGGCGCCGCCGTCTCCCCCGATACGCTCGACCATGCCGGCCCGCCCCCCTGCCGCTCGGGAACTTGAGCCGAGCCGCCGTCTCCTTCTACCCGCTTCTTGATTGGAAGGGGAGATCGGTTCATGTCCTCGTCTGCGGGCACAAGGGCCGGCGCAACGGCGGGAGCAGGAACATGAACGACGGCGGAAGGGCGCCGGAAAGCGCAGTCCGGCTTGCGGCGGTGCGCCGCGAGATCGCCGAGAGCTGCGCGGAATGCGGCCGTCCGACCGATCAGGTGACGCTGGTCGCCGTGTCCAAGACCTTTCCGGCGGAAGACATCCGGCCGGTGCTCGACGCCGGCCAGAGGGTGTTCGGCGAGAACCGGGTTCAGGAGGCGCGGGACAAATGGCCCCACCTGAAGCAGGATTACCCCGATGCGGAACTCCACCTCATCGGCCCGCTCCAGTCCAACAAGGCGCGGGAAGCGGTCGCCCTGTTCGACGTGATCCATACCGTCGACCGCCCGAAGATCGCCGCCGCATTGGCCGAGGAAATGTCGCGCCAGGACCGTCGGCCGCGGCTGTTCGTGCAGATCAACACCGGTGCCGAGCCGCAGAAGGCGGGCGTGCTGCCGGAAGACGCCGATGCCTTCATTGCTCAATGCCGGGATATCCACAGGCTTGAGATCGCCGGACTGATGTGTATTCCGCCCGCCGAGGACGTGCCCGACCCGCACTTCGCCCTCCTCGCCGAAATCGCTGCCCGCAACGGCATTTCGGGCCTTTCCATGGGCATGAGCGCCGACTTTTCCGCCGCCATCCGCCAGGGCGCCACCCACGTGCGGATCGGCAGCGCCATCTTCGGGCACCGTCCCACGCCGGAGAAGGCTTGAAGTCCCCCGCATTCGCCGCTATAGAGCCCTCCTCCTCGCGAGATGCTCCCATCGTCTAGCGGTCTAGGACGTCGCCCTCTCACGGCGAAAACAGGGGTTCGAGTCCCCTTGGGAGCGCCAATCTTTTCAATGGCTTAGCCCCGCCCGCTGCGGGGCTTTTGTGTTTCTGGGAAGAATTTGGGGAGTATGCGTCGGCGGACGCAGGCGGATTTTGGCGGGATTTGGCGAGTCGGTGGGGGCGGGGTGAACGTCGCGCGCTCTGGGCCTCAGCTGGAGGACACCTCTCTGCGATGCTATGGACCCCACATACAACTGAGCCGAAAGTAGCCGGCTTGGCATCCGATCAGCGAGCAGGAGACTGCGCGGAGCTTAGCGCTTCCTTCTGGCTGGGGTTGACCCATAGCTGCCCCTCGACTGCCCCGCAGCGACGTCCGCTTTGCGCCCCATATCGGACATAGAAGCTGCGTGGCGGACTCTCCAAAAAGCCGACATGGTCATGGCGCAGTCGAAGGGCGACAGATGGTCCCGGCGCATTTGTTCGAATCCCGCCCGGTCCGCCATTCCCTGCAGATAGAGCGTCTCTCGGCGTGCGGCGCAGCAGAAGAATGCGCAACGTTCCAAAGGCTTTGCAGGTTCGGCCTCTGCACCGCGCTGCCCGCGAACTCCGGGTTGCATTCTCCGAATGACCCGTTTCTCTCCCGACCTGTGGACTGAAGCTCGCGCGATACAGCCGGACGCTATGTATTTCAAGCTGTTAGACAAAAAACCATGGCCGCGGAGTTTGTTTCGGCAATGGTGAAGAATTGATCATTGGTGGCGTAGGGTGGCTCTGAATTGCCGGAGGAGTACCTGAAACTGATTGGAGCAGGCAGACTGCCTTCTTTCCTTGAGAGCAAGGTCAGGCTGTGGCGCCGATCTCGATCTGGCCTTCGGTCCCTAGCAGCCATTCTTCGAATATTCTGACAACGTTGTTCAACCTCTCAGGCTTCCGTAAGGCGCACTCCCATACCGTCGCGACGCGCCAGCCGCCTTCGAGGAGTCTTGTGCGAACGGCGTTGTCTCGAGCGACGTTCGCATCGAACTTCGTCCTCCAGAACTCTGACCGGGTTGCCGGTACTGTCGCGTAGCGGCAACCCTCGTGTCGGTGCCAGAAACAGCCGTGCACGAACACCGCGGCGCGGTGCTTCGGAAGGAAAAGGTCCGGTCGACCGTGAACCTTGCCGGAATGAAGCCGGAAGCGGAAACCGCGCGCGTGCAATGCCCGCCTGAGAGCCAGCTCGGGCTTAGTGTTCTTTCCCCTGATCCCCGACATCATCCGGGAACGGGTCTGCTGGTCCACGATATCGGTCACATCCGTCCTGGTTTTCGTTCCTGAACCTAGTATACACAGGCTGAATGGAATTCGTCAGGAGTCTGATTTGCCTTCCACTTTCGTCATTGTCGATCTGTTCGCCGGCCCGGGCGGACTTGGCGAGGGGTTCGCTTCCCTCATCGAGGACGGCCATGCGCCGTTCCGGATCGGCATTTCGGTCGAGAAGGAGGCATCGGCCCATCGGACCCTGACGCTTCGTGCGTTTTTGCGTGAATACATGGCGCATCACGGCACCTTGCCTGATCAGTTCATCAGTTTTCATGCAGGGCTTAAGGCCGAACCAGACTGGTCAGTCGTCGACGCTCAGGCGTGGAAACGTGCCGTCGACGAAGCCCGTGCGTTTGAACTTGGAACAGATGTCGCCGCGTCCGAAATCGACCGCGCCATCGAGAACCTGAAGGCCGGATACGACGATACGATCCTGATCGGCGGCCCCCCCTGCCAGGCCTATTCCTTGGTCGGGCGAGCTCGGTCGAAGGGCAAAGTCGGCTATGTTCCCGAGAAAGACGCACGACACTACCTTTTCCGCGAATACATCCGGGTGCTGGACACGCTTCGCCCAGCCGCCTTCGTGATGGAAAACGTCAAGGGGATGCTGTCCTCGACGGTCGAGAGTCGGCTGGTCTTCGAGATGCTGATGGCAGACCTGTCCTCTCTCGGTACGGGGCGAGACCATCATTACGAATTGCGCGCCATCCGGGTCCAAGGCGGCAAGGCCAGTTTGCAGGAAGCAACACAGCCTTCCGACTTCATCGTACGCTCCGAGGCATTCGGCGTTCCGCAACGACGCCACAGGGTGATCATTATCGGCATCCGGTCCGATCTTGCAGCAAGGGCGGCAGATGCAGAGATCGCCGTCTCATCGGAGGCTAGGACGGTCAACGATGCCATAGGGAACATGCCCTCCCTCCGGAGCGGCATCAGCAGAGGGCTCGACGACGCCGTGTTGTGGCGTCGTGAGGTCATCGATGCGGCAAATCTGCTGGCCGGCATCTGCAAGGGGAAGGATGACCGCGCGCTTCGCGAAGCATTCCGTTCTGTCTCACGGCGCATGCAGGAGGCCGCCCCAGAAGTTCGTGCTGCCTCGTGGCTTCCTGACTGCTATGCAACGTCGAACGACGAGTTGCTGCAATGGCTGGAACGGCCGGGACTGCTCGCGATCGCCCAGCACGAGACCCGCGGTCACATGGCGTCTGATCTCGGCCGCTATCTCTTCGCCGCGGTCTTCGGTAACGTACATGGTTACAGCCCGAAGGCCGCCGACTTCCCGCTCGCACTCAGCCCCGACCACCGCAACTGGCACAGCGGTGCCTTCAACGACCGCTTCCGGGTTCAACTGGCGGATGAGGCATCAACGACGGTGACGAGCCACATTTCCAAGGACGGGCACTATTTCATCCATCCGGACCCGTTACAGTGCCGGAGCCTGACGGTGCGCGAGGCAGCCAGGCTGCAGACCTTTCCGGACGACTACCTTTTTCTAGGCAATCGGACACAACAATACGTCCAGGTCGGCAACGCAGTGCCGCCACTTCTGGCGCGTCAGATCGCAGCGTTAATTCATGCGTCCGTGACAAATCCTGACACCCCAAAAGTCTGAGTTACTTCACTTCGCTTGTAACGACGCCCCGTTCGCGCTAGAGTAGAACTCGCTGATTCAGCCATGGGTTCGCATGCAAGAAATTGTTGTTTCAAGACGTGCAGATGCTACTCCTCACGCCACAGCATTGATCGAGGGGCTAAGGGACATCGGCTATTCGCTCGAAACGGCCATTTCGGACATCATCGACAATTCAATTACTGGGGGCGCACATCGGATCCATATCGTAACCGAGACCTATTCCGATGAGCCCTACATTGCGATCATTGACGATGGCGAGGGGATGTCCGAGGAAGAACTGATCGCCGCAATGCGACCCGGGAGTAGGAATCCGCTGGCCACGCGTGATGAACCGGACCTCGGTCGGTTTGGTCTCGGCCTCAAGAGCGCCAGTTTCTCCCAGTGCCGTCGGCTCACGGTCGTGTCTCGTCGTTCAGGGCGAACCAGTGCAGCTATTTGGGATCTGGATGATGTGGCCGAGCGAAACGAATGGGCAGTGCAATTGCCCGATCATTTCGACCTCATCCCGAGCATCGACACGTTGGGGGAGAAAGGCACACTCGTCCTCTGGCAGAAGCTCGACCGACTTACCGACGGCTACTCCCACAATGCCGCCAAGCGCGCGGAAGTCATCAACCAGAGGATCGCGGAAACAGAGAGACACCTGCGCCTCGTGTTTCATCGGTTCATGGAGGATGCCAAGCCGTTGCGAATTCTCCTGAACGCTCGGCTACTTCGACCCCTTGATCCGTTCGCTCGAAAGAACCCCGCCACGATTTCAGACCCGGAAGAAAAACTGACGCTGCTCAGAGGCGATGTGGAGATACAAAGCTTCACTATTCCCCATCACAAGCAGATGTCCAAGACGGACTGGGAGGACATCGGCGGGCCGGAAGGTCATCTGAAATCGCAGGGCTTCTATCTCTATCGCGGCAAGCGCCTGATCCTGCACGGCACCTGGTTCGGTCTGTGTCGCCAATCGGAACTGACAAAGCTGTCCCGTGTCAGGGTCGACATTCCCAACAGCATGGACGCGGACTGGAAGATCGACGTCAAGAAATCCTCGGCACAGCTTCCAGCAGTCGTGCGCGATCGTCTGAAAAGGGTCATCGAGCGCATCCTCGCCGGTTCGAAGCGCACCTACAGCAAGCTGGGCCAGAAGCTCGTCGATCATGAACGTCTTCCCATTTGGCACCGGATTCAAGCAGACGGGCAGATACGCTACCGCCCAAACATCGAACATCCCGCGTTTGCCGATTTCGCCGAAAGCCTGCCGCCGGACCTCAGACGCGGCTTCGTCAACTGCATTGCTCTGGTCGGGGCGTCTTTGCCCATCGAAACGTTGCATGCCGACATGGCAGGCACGGCCGAGCAGATCGTCCCGGATCGGGTGGACGAAGACACGCTTACCCAAGCCGTGAAGGCAACCCTCCACGTCCTCTTGGGCGCGCGCAAGAGCATCCAGGAAATCAAGTCGCTGATGAAGGATGTTGATCCGTTCAGATCGGCCTGGGAAGATACGGATCGCATTATTGCGGCGACGATCGAGACGAAGGAAGACAAGTGAAGCAGATCCTGAGCAGCCTCGAGGGCATGACGTCCATGTACATGGCGTCGCAGACCGGCCCCCATACGGCCCAGTCGATCCGGGAGATCATCGCCCAGCTGCGTGTCATGCCGATGTTCAAGGGTCAGGTCGAAGATGATGACGCAGAGGAACTCGCACGCCTGATCGAGGAGAAATACGGCATCAGCATGGGCGTCGGCGCCATCGTCGATGCTGAGGACTTCCGCCCCTGGCTGCATGATGCACGCATCAACGGCGAGATCGGGGACTTCTACTGGGGCAGGTACCGCAAGCTCCTGAACCTGAAAGGACTCCCGAAATCGGTGATCGACGCGACGGACGAGGTGACGGATCGTGTGCTGGATCGTCTGGGGGATCCGCGCAATCTGAGCCGCTGGAGCCGCCGTGGCATGGTCGTGGGCCATGTGCAAAGCGGCAAGACCGCCAACTACACGGGGCTGATTTGCAAGGCGGCGGATGCGGGCTATCGCCTGATCGTCGTGATTGCGGGCATCCACAACAACCTGCGCAACCAGACCCAAGCCCGCATCGACGAGGGCTTCATCGGCCGGGACACTGGGCGGCTGGCCCATGCCAACAGGGCGCAACGCCAGAAGATCATCGGTGTCGGCCAGTTCGATCAGCGCGAGTTTCCGGTCTCCCTTACCAACACGCTGCGCGACTTCAACAAGGCTACGGCCACCACGAACACCAGCCAGATCGGGCAATACAACGTGCCTGTAGTTCTGGTGATCAAGAAGAACTCCAGCACGTTGAAAAACCTTCTGGAATGGCTGAAGGAACATTCGGTTCACCAGGGCACGCAGATGGTCAGCCAGCCCATGCTGCTTATCGACGACGAGGCCGACAATGCCTCGATCAACACGGCCTATGCCCGTGATGAAGTGACCCGCATCAACGGCCAGATTCGCGAGCTGCTCTCGCTGTTCCACCGTAGTTGCTACGTCGGCTACACTGCCACGCCCTTCGCCAACATCTTCATCGATCCGGATACCGACGATGAGACGCTGAAGCAGGATCTGTTCCCGCGGCATTTCATCATTGGGCTCGACGCGCCGTCTAATTATTTCGGTGCGCAGAAGGTTTTCCTCGATGCCCGCGAACGGCATGTCCGGCTGATCGACGACAACGAGGACATCCTTCCGATGAGGCATAAGATCGACTGTCCGGTCGATGTGCTGCCGGAAAGCCTCATCCGTGCCGTGCGCGCATTCATCGTCGCGCGGGCGATCCGGAATGCCCGGGGCCAGCAGTCAGCGCATGCCTCGATGCTGATCAACGCGTCGCGCTTTACAGATGTACAAGGGCGGTTGCGTTCCCGCGTGGCCGATGTAGTCGACAGGATGCGGGCCGCGGTCGCGGTCGATGGGGCCAAGGGCAAGGCGGCGCTGCACAACCCCGAGGTTGCGGCCCTGCATGCGGTATGGGAGTCCGAATTTGCCGAGGCAGAGGGCGCGGACTGGCCCACCATCCAGGCTCGCCTGCATGAGGTTCTGGTCGCCGCGCGTGTTGTCGAGGTCAACGCATCAAAGCGGTCGCAGCCACTCGACTATGACCAGGCCGGTGAACATGGCGTGACGGTGATTGCCGTCGGCGGATTCTCCCTCTCGCGCGGGCTGACGCTGGAAGGGCTGACCATCAGCTACTTCCTGCGGAACTCCATGATGTATGACACCCTGATGCAGATGGGCCGGTGGTTCGGCTACCGGCCCGGCTACGAGGATCTGTGCCGGATCTGGATACTCGCCGATGGTGTTGGCTGGTATGCCCATATTCATGAGGCAATGGACGACCTGCAGACCCAGCTGAAGCGCATGGAACTGGCCAAGGCCACGCCCGAGCAGTTCGGTCTGGCCGTCCGCAGCCATCCGGAATCGCTGATCGTGACGGCGCGGAACAAGATGGGCACCGGGCGCGAGTTCCCGATGAAGGTCGGCCTCGCAGGCAAGCTGGTCGAAACAACACGCATCCGCACAGACCGCGAACAGCTGGACCGCAACCGACAGGCCGGGGAGGTGTTGGCGGCAGCAGTCAAGGCCAGTGGTCTGCCGCCGCAACACCCTTCCCGCGGAACCCTCTTTAGTGGCGTCTCGGTCGATCTGATCCGCGATTTCCTGCGTGCCTTCCATGCAGATGCCTCTGATCCGCTCACCGATCCGAGGCTGATGTCGGATTACATTGACGCGCGCGCTGACACCGAGCTCAGGGAATGGGACGTCCTCTTCGCCAGCGCACAAAAGGCAGACGCGACATCCGCCGACCTGTCCCGGATCGACATGCGGGCTTTCGGCCGATCGGTCGGTGAGCCGGATCTGCGCCAGGGTGTACTCGCAATCAGTGGCACCAGCAGACGTGTCGGGTCGCCCGGCGACGAGCGTGTCGGGCTGACCAAGGAACAGATCGACGCGGCCATCAATGCCTTTCGCGAAGAGCGGGTTCGGGACGGAAAGCCCGTTCCGGAAACCCTTCCGCCCCGCATTTTCTGCGAGGTCAAGGGGCGCCGCCCGTTGATCATCCTCCGGTTCGTCGAACCTGTGGTTCCCGAAGAGCTGAAGGCGAAATCGCCAGATCTGGTCGTAGCATGGAGCATCTGCTTCCCTCCATCCGAGGTTCAGGGCGGCACCGTGGAATACATCGTCAACACCATCCGTATGCGCGAGATGTTCGGCGAGGAAGAGATCGAGGAGGAGGCGCTCGGTGATACCGACTGACACGCCGTGGTCCGGCCTCGAGGCCGGGAAGGTGGACACGCGTCGGGTTTTGGCGTCGGCACGTTGGAACTGGTTCTGGGCGGTCATGCCGCGCGTCGATGTCGCGTTCGTGCTTCAACTGGCCGACCTGCCGAAACCGACCCCGGACCTGCCAAAGCTCCGTAACCTCGAAATACGGTTCCAGACTTTGCCCGGTGGACCGATCCTGTACATCCGGCTCAAGGACAGCGCGCAACTCGAACTGTTTGAGACCCTCTGCCGCGATGTGATGGCGGCTGGCGAGCTTGCCGAGACGGAGGCCGAGGCTCTCGAACGCGCCATCGGCCGCACTTTCCGCTGGCACTATCTGCTGCGTGGGGGAAAGCTCGAGGTCTTGTCGGAAGAAACCCAGAAGGGTCTGATCGGTGAGATCGAGGTACTGAAGCTCTTGATACCGACGCTTGGTGCCAAAACGACGTTGACTGCCTGGACGGGTCCTTCCGGCGCACCGAAAGATTTCGAACTGAAGGCCGACTGCATCGAGGTCAAGGCAAGGCGCGGGGCCTCGCAGCCCTTCGCGAAGATCACGAACGAATTCCAGCTGGCTGATGTGCCGGATCGGCGCCTTTGGCTGGCGGTGCTGGCCGTCGACAAGGTGCAGCCGCCGCACGGGCGCACTCTGCCCGAGTATGTGTCGGAAGTCACCGAGCTTCTGGAACAGACCGAACCTTCGGCAATCATGGACTGGGATCTGCACCTGGCCGACGCCGGATTTGACATCCTTCACGACTATTCGACCTGGCGCTGGATCGTGTCGTCCCCTGACTTCTATGCGGTGACCAAGGACTTCCCGCGGATTGCCGCACCCGTGCCACTCGGACTGTCCTCGGTTTCCTATGCCCTCGCACTTTCTGCCTGCGCCCCATTCCGGACGGATTGGGGCGCGGTGCGGGAAAAGTTGAACGAAGCAGAACACCCATGAGTGAACTCAACGAGTATCACCAGAACCTGATGGCCGATATCCGGCGCGAAGCAGACGCCAGCGGCGTCTTCCCAGTGGAGGCATTCTTCGACCGGATGACCGAGCGGTTGACCGAGGCCGGGGAGCTGGAGGTCGCTGATCGCGCATATTACCAAAGCGGTGAAGGTGCTCAGAGAGTGCGAATTGACGGCTATGCGGGTGACCCGCGCGATAGCGACGGTGTGCTGGGGCTGATCATCTGCGACTTTGCAGACAACGGCACCGTCCAGACCTTTGGCAAGGGAGATGTGCCCCCGATCCTTAACCCACTGATCCGTTTTCTGAAGAAGGCGAAGACCGAGGAGTTTCGGGAATCGCTGAACGAGGCCAACCCCGCCTTTCAGGTCTCGGACTTGATCATCACGACCTGGTCGCAGGTCACGAAGGTCAAATTGATCCTCATTTCCAACCGGCAGTACATCGGCCGCGACGATACGGTGAAATTGGCGGACATCGGCGAGGTGCCGATTACGTGGTCGGTCTGGGATCTGACACGTTTCGAGAGGTTCGACCGCTCGGGACATGCCCGCGAGGACATGGTCATCGACTTTGCCAAGGATTTCGGGGCGCCCCTTCCGGCACTCAAGGCGTCGCAATCTGGTGCTGCCCTCGAAAGCTACCTGCTGATAGTTCCTGGGGGGCAATTGGCTGCGATCTATGACAAATGGGGCGCCCGGCTTCTCGAAGCCAATGTCCGGTCTTTCCTTCAGGCGAGGGCCAAGACCAACAAGGGCATCCAGAAGACCGTCAAGGAGGAACCTGAGCTTTTCTTTCCTTACAACAACGGGTTGTCCGCCACCGCTGATGCCGTGTTATGCATGCGGACGGATGAAGGTCTTGCCATTTCCGCGATCAGCAACCTGCAGATCGTTAACGGCGCCCAGACAACCGGGTCAATCCACGCCGGTCTAAAGTCCGCAAAGGAACAGCTCTCGAAAGTCTTCGTACAGATGAAATTGACCGTCGTTCCTCCTGACAGGTCCGAGGACATCGTGCCAAAGATATCGGAGTACGCAAACACTCAGAACAAGGTGAACGCTGCCGATTTTTTCTCGAACCACCCTTTCCACATCCGTGTGGAGCAGTTCTCGCGCAACGTCCTCTTCCCGGCGCGTGCTGGCGAACGCCACGACACGAAATGGTTCTACGAGCGTTCGCGCGGGCAGTTCATCAATGCCCGCGCCAGGCTGACACCAGCCCAGCTAAAGAAGTTCGATCTTGAATTCCCGAAAGCGCAGATCTTCAGCAAGACCGATCTCTCCAAGTTCGAGTTTTCGGCAGTTGGCCAACCGCACATCGTTTCGCGTGGCGCGCAGAAGAACTTCGCGGCGTTCGCTAAGGACATCGGCGAAGCATGGTCAAGGAGCGACGTCCGGTATGACGAGCTCTGGTATAAGCGGCTAATCTCAAAGGCGATTGTGTTTCGCTGGCTCGAGACCGAGGTTCCAAAGCAGCCGTGGTACGAGGGTGGCTATCGCGCCAATATCGTCACCTACGCTATGGCCAAGGTGTTCCACGATGCCAATGGCGAGAAGCAGGTCCTCGATCTTGACGCGATCTGGCGGCGGCAGTCTGTTCCCGATGCCCTCCAGCGAGCGCTACTTCTAGCAGCCGCGGAGGCACACGACGTCATCACCCACCCTCCAGCCGGTGTCCGCAACATGTCGGAATGGGCGAAGCAGCAGGCCTGCTGGAACGGGACGAAAGGTCGAACGCTGAACTATGACGATGACTTCGAGACCTGCCTGACCCTCGTGGATACCGCCAAGGCGGCAAAGCGCGACGAGAAGGCAAAGAAGGCAATAACCGAGGGCATCAATGCCCAATCAGAGGTGGTGACTTTGGGCACCGAGTTCTGGAAAGAGGTCTTGGCTTGGGGGCGCGAACGGAAACGTCTCACGCCTAAGGACATGCAGATCCTCGAAGTCTGCGCATCCATGCCGCGTCGAATTCCATCTGACCTGCAAGCCCGCCATGCCCTCGATGCTCTCGGGCGCTTGAGAGACCAAGGTCTGGCGAAATAGACCCGTCGCGCCTGCTATCTATCCGAAATGAACTGCTATGCCTTCACCAGCGTCACGCCCTGCTTCTCGTTGCCGTCGAGGATCTCCATGGCGCCGGCCGACAGGCTGCAACGGGTCGTCGGAATGGTGGCCCCGTTATCGGCCCTTGCCAAGAGATGAAGGGTCGGTGGCAGCGTCAGGAAGAGACGCATTGCATGCGGGTCGTCGATAGGAGCGGCGACATACTGTTCGCGGCCCGAGCCCGCAGGTTGATAGCTGATGCAGAGGGGCAGGCGCTCTTGGGTATCGTCGTGGGGGGTACCGAGCGTGATGCTGGCGTGGTGCGTGGCCGCGGCATCGATGCTGAACGTGACGCCCATGAGGGGCTCGGTCGTGTGGAGCGAGGCGAAGAGAGCCGGATCGCACCACGCTCCGATGATTGCTTCGGACGGGGCATGGATAAGACGGCGGTGCCGGGCAAACAGCGGACGCGGGTGGGCTGAGGAAACGTGCGGGAACATGAGGCGCTCTCGCGTGAGAAGAGCGCCTCACCCCGGCCTGGGTGGTGTTATGGAGCAGGTCGAGAGAAGACCCAACGATGATATTCGCTGGACGAGGATAGAAAGGAAGAGAGAGGACTGTTATTGGTCTTGAGGCAGAGGGGCCCAGGCCAAGCATGAGACACTGCCGGGCAGAAGCGCGTCGGCTCAACTCATATAGAAATATCGTCTGCCTCAAAACACAGGGCACCTGTTCAGCGCAGAAGCCTCATTTTCACATGAACAGGACTTCATACCACGCTCAGCGCGGCCTCTATTTTTCTTGCGAGTTCGTCTTCGGTCAACTCACTCGCCGCCAGCGCCAACCATGTCTTCACTGCTGTGGCGTCGTCCATGGTCAGTTCGTAGCCGTTGAGGGCGAGAAACAGCTCGCACACCACAAAGGAGGTCCGCTTGTTGCCGTCCACGAAGGGATGGTTCTTGGCGATGCCGTAGGCGTAGGCAGCAGCCAAGGCCGACACGTCGGAAGCGGAAAGCCGCTCTTGGCCAGCTTCGTCCTGCCGCATGTAGTGGTAGCGGTTCTTCGGACGATCGAGGGCCGCTTCCAGCAACCCCTCGTCGCGCACACCCCTGCCGCCGCCGTGCTCCGCGAGCTGGGCGTCATGAACGGCGAGCACCACGGCCTTTGTCACCCAGCGCGGTTCCTGTCGGCCGTCGGGCTCGCTCACTTTGCCAGCTCACGCAGCACGTTACGCCGCTTCTTCATGATCTTGCGGGCTTCCTCCATCTGCGCCTCGAACTCCGGTTCGTAGGGCGTGAGGTGATAGCCATCCGGCGTCTCGGTCAGATAGAGCGTGTCGCCCTGCTCCACCTTGAGACGGGCCAGCACCTCCTTGGGCAGCACGGCGCCGACCGAATTGCCGATCCTTCCAAGCTTGAGTGCGACCATGGCGATGGCTCCTTCCGTATGTACAAATGTATGAACGAACGCGGGACGTCAAGGCAGGTCCGCTTCCGCGCTCAGCAGAGCTGACCTGCGTCAGCCCAATCAGGCCTCGGTGAAGGGCTCCCAGTCGTCGATCAGTCGATGAACCGGCGAGAAGTCCGTGTACCGCGCATGCAGGCGAGCGGAGAGGTCGGGGTCACCCGCTTCGCCAACGGCCGCGATCACATCCTCCAGGGCCAGCGCCATGAAGGGTACCCCGTCAGGCCGACGGTCGAGCATGGAGCGGTAAAGCTCCACGGCATACCAGGCCTCCCGGTTGGCGGCAGGGGCGATCGTGACGAACAGGCCATAGGCACCCTGCCCCCACTGCTCCCGGATCAGAGCAGCCAGAAGATGCTCGGCGGTGAGCTGGGCGAGGTGACCGGTCAAAAGGCTCGGCGCCTCGGGATCGAGATGAAGGGCGCAGGCACGGGTAAGTTCCCGATACCGGGCAGACCCGCTCCGTCCCGGCTGTCGCATATCCTCGGAATACTTGACCTCGATGGCGATGAAGGCGGGCCGACCGTCCGGGCCGGTACCGTTCACGAAGAGGTCGAAGGCGGTGTAGTCACCGAGATAGCGCGGGTCACCACGCCCCGGCGAGTGCTCGAAGGCCAGCTTCTCCACCTTCGCGAAGAAGCCGGGGAAGAGGCGCTCGAAGAGCCGATGGCGGCGTTCCTCGTCCACCTGGCACAGTGCGAACAGGTTGAAGGCGAGCGGCTGGCTCGACAGGAGATTTTCCCACAGACGCTGCTCATCGATGAGGGCGCCATATTCTCGATAGGCTACGGCACGGCGCGCAATCCGGGCGATCTCCGGCGTCAGGAAATTACGGCCCTGCTTGGCATCCACTTCTCTGAGACGACTTCCGAGAACACGTTGACTGCCACTCCGGGATCGATGCAGCCCCGGCTTCATTCCGCACATTTCACGCCAAGTCGACTGGAGCAAGCGCGCGCAGCATGCAAATCGTGTGTCGCCAGGCTCGTCCACATGAAACCGACGTAAAATATCCCTAGGAACCACGGGCAAGGTCGCGTTAACTTGCCCATAACTATCTGATACATCGCCCATTTTGTCACCATCTTCACTTCCGGTGACATAAATTCCCGCGAGAGTGCGGCGATTTAACACACCTCCAATTCAACGTGTTTGGGGACCCAAAACGCTATATTAGAGGCCGGCTTTTTCCGGCGCCTTCTCTAGTTACCTCTGAGGCGCTTGATGACGACCTATCTTCCCCGCTCCCTTCTGTCCGTCAGGACGATAACTCTGCCGCCTGGCTTCGACTGGCAATGGTTGTGTGAACAGCCGGCCATTCCGTTGATGCCTGTGGCCCAGTTCGCCGAAGCCAACGAGCCCCCTGCCCGATCGCGCGAAGGTAGCCGCTACATTCGGCGCCATCAGGTATTTGACCTGTATGATGCGATCTGCTTCGCAAACTATAAGGGTGTAATTCTTAATATAGAGCTGACTATTTCCTGGAAGTTGGCCGGCATTTCATCGCCTGCAGACGTGAATCTGGCTTACAACGTGCTTATGGACCGATTTCGTAAATTCATGGTCCAGAGACGTCATCCAGCTTACTATTATGCTGTTTTTGAGAACGACCGTAAGATTGACTATCACAATCATATCGGGCTTCATGTTCCGGACAGCCTCCAAGCTGCCTTCCGGCGCTGGATTAAGAACATCGAGCTAGAAATCGTGCGGGGCACGAATACAGGTCGACTGTTTCACATCAGGCTCCACAAGCAAAGCAGCGCCAAGAGCCAGTGGCAATGGTTCAAGTATTGCGTGAAGGGGTTAGATCCATCGCTGACGAAGCACGATAAGCAACTCGGAAAGCCAGACGCCAATTCGCTCGCTGGCGTTTGGCGACGGGAAACCGGATACGTTGAGCTTCAACGTGTCCGGATCGCGCGATCACTCGGACATAAGGCCCGCAGGGACGAGAGCTACACGCCAAAGCATTCTATTACCAACGTTGGCGAGCCAAACCGCTATAGCGACTGGGAGTTTGAGAGGGGCCGAGTGGATAGGGGGGAAGTTATCGTCCAACTGAGCGACGACTGAGGGGTGAGCACACGTCTGGGAGCACTCCATTTTCCGGCGTTGGATAATGGAGTGCTCCATTTCCCGAGCAACAGAGGCGCGCGCCAAAGAATTGTTTGAAAACAATGAGTTAAATGGCGCATTTTGGCTGTGCGCGATTTTTTGAGCCGACCCCTACCGAATGGGAAGGAAACAGACGGCTCAGGAGGGCCTCCAGGCCCCTGTCCTGCTCGGGCAAGCCGCCATCACGAACGATGGTCCCCCGGCCGGGGTAGAAATTCCACTGGTCAATCTTGAGCTGGTACAGGGTCTTGCGCTCGAACATGATCCCGAGGCTGTTGAGGCGGTCGATGGCCTGCACCATTTTGGGTGGGTCATCGGGGAGTGGGGCATCAGTTTGGATGGTGGTCTTGGGCATGGTTTTCTCCTTTAGCCCGCTCCTGCTCAGCATTGGGCCCAGGGGGGCATTGGTGCTGGGGGCTAGAGGGAGTGCTGGTGGTCATGGAGATGTTGGTGGGTGGGTGGTGGGTGGATGGTGGGTGGATCGATCGGTGATCGAAGGGGGGGGTATCGCGATATTGTGCGCGAGGTGCAGTCTGAACACCGACGACCTGCGTCGCGTTTCGGGTGTGGCCCAGACAAGCTCGGGCGCGTTGAGAGCGGGAATAGTCTTTAGGGCCCAAGGGATACCAATGCGGCATTCGTTCTAATTGCGAGACCCAAGGGCTGCGCCGATATTGAATAAAAAAGGCCCCGTCTCCCTTGGCTTCGGGAGACGGGGCCCTGTCCGGCCGGCACTTTTAGAACATCAATCCTTCTTGGCCCCCTGCCCGAAGGGCTGCAGCCCAGAAAGATCCGCACCCGGTGGGATTTCATCGCGGCTGTGGCCGAGCAGCTCGAGCATGCCGTCAATCCCTTTCTGTTCAAGCACTTGATCGTCACGGACAATCAAGCCCTTTCCGGGATAGAAAGTCAGGTCGCGCACCTTGAAGTAGGTCTGATCCTCATCCATGCGGAAAGGAATGTTGAAGATGAATAACATCTCCGAAAACTCTTCCGTATCGAAGATTTCACGGAAAAACTGCTGGTAGGTTTCCACCTCGTATGGCGAAGTCTCCGTTGGCATGTCTGGCTGCTCCTCGTGCGGCGGTTGTCCGGAGCAGGCCGCGGCTCGGTTACGCTCCTCCATCACCCAGCTCCGCCAGGCAGTGCGTGAAGCCAGTCCCGGGCTGCGTCCATGGTGACCAGAGAGCGGCGGCCGACCTTCTTGATCTTCAGCTGTCCAGATTCAATTTCCTTGTAGGCGAGTGACCGGCCGATCCCGGCCCACTTACAAAACTGCAGAATTGAGAGGGCACCATGCCCGTTTTCTTCTGCCATATTCAGCCTCCATTTGATGTTGGCTCCGGCGATATAGAGGCGGCCTCGCGAATGACTCATCGCGGTCGCCATTTTTTTGCAGGGCTTCGAAGCAACGGGGCGGAACATCTACGCGGAGCCTTCACCTTCGGGCTAAAGCAGGCCGTCGGGGCGGGCTGGAGCTGCGGCAGCATTGGCCGTCACCCGATAACGGCATCCAGACAATCAGCTCGTAGGGTCCTGGATAGGCGCTGCGAACACAGCGCGTCCGCCAGGGCTGAGTGCGGGGTGCTCGCATTCGCCATCCCACGCCCGCTCGGCAAGGGCCGGACGAACATCGACAAGATCGCTGTCCACGGCTCCGCTTGGCGCCCGTCGCCTCCTGCATCCGGATTTGACGTAGCGGCGTGGTAGCGCTCGACCGCGATCTGTCTGGAGCGGACGGCGGCAATTCGCCGAGGTTCGTGTCCGGTGGATGGGGGGGAAGCATGCGGGCGCGTATCCATCGCGGGACGAAGCAGATCGGCGGCTCCGTGATCGAGCTGGAAGCCCAGGGGCAACGTCTGCTGCTCGACTGCGGCCTGCCTCTGGATGGCGATGCCAATGATGAAGCCGTGCTTCCACCTCTACCCGGTTTCTCGGAGCCGGACCCGTCGCTGCTCGGCGTCGTGATCTCCCATGGTCATCGCGACCATTGGGGATTGCTCGGGCGGGCTCATGCAGGGTTGCCTATCTTCCTGGGCTCGGCCACCGAACGTATTCTGAATGCTTCTGCTTTCTTCATTCGCGACCTGCCGGCCATCGCGGCGGCCGGACACCTCGCGGATGGTCAGCCGCTGTGTATTGGCCCGTTCACAATCACGCCGCATCTGGTCGACCACTCAGCGTTCGACGCCTATGCGCTGACAGTCGAGGCGGGCGGGCGGCGCCTCTTCTATTCGGGCGACATCCGCAGCCACGGCCGCAAGGGCGCCCTGTTCGAGCGGCTGCTGAGCCGGCCACCCCTGGGCATCGACGTGATGCTGATGGAGGGATCGAGCCTCGGACGGCTGGATGAAGATGCGCGCTTTCCCACCGAGACCGAGATCGAGGCCGCGCTGACGGACGTCATCCGTCGCACGCCCGGCATGGTGCTGGCGGCCGCCTCGGCCCAGAACATCGACCGGGTGGTCTCCATCTTCCGCGCGGCGAAGCGCTGCGGGCGCACGCTGGTGGTCGATCTCTATTCAGCCGAAATGCTGCACGCGACGGGCAGAGAGAGCATTCCCCAGACATCCTGGCCGGAGGTGGCCTTGTTCACCCCGTGGCACCAGCGGGTGAAGGTGAAGAAAGCCGAGCGCTTCGACCTGATCGAGCGGCACAAGAGCGGTCGCCTTTATCCGGAAGACCTTGCTGCGCATCCTGAGCGTTACGTGCTGCTGTTCCGCAGCAGCCTGCTCGACGATCTGCTCAAAGCCGACTGCCTCTCGGGTGCCCATGCCATCTGGTCGCAATGGGCCGGCTATCTGAAGGATGAGAAGACCGCCGCGCTCCTCGCAAAGCTGAAGGCGCACGGCGTCGGCTTCGAGGTCATCCATACCTCGGGCCACGCCTCCATCCCCGATCTGAAGCGGCTCGCGGGCGCCATCGCGCCGCGGGTCTTGGTGCCGATCCACACCTTTGAGGCGGACCGGTTCCCGTCCCTGTTCGAGAACGTCTTCGTGCGGCACGACGGCGAATGGTGGGAGGTCTGAATGGCTGGGTTCAAGCGTGGCATCGACATGGATAGGATGCGAGCCCTTAAGGATCTGGCCGCAGGACCCGGCTGGTGGCGAGACGTACTCAATGACAAAAGTGTCGTCATCGGTATCAGAGACAACTATTTGAATGCATACTGGCGTGGGCAGTCAATTTTAATGATAAATATAACCAAAAGTGGAAAAGTATCAGCATCTACTCATCCGAAGTATATAGTCAACCCGGATGCAAAGAATCAGATTTCACTGGATGCCGCCTCCGGAAAATTTCAATTTGATCCCGATGTATTGCTTATCCGCCAGTATGTTCCCGGTGAAACGCTTGAAAAATTGAAGCGAGCGGCCAAGCGCTATTCCGGTCGCGAGAAGCGCGGAGTACAGGAGATCGCCGAAGCCAACCCCAATCTTGTCGACGTGGAGATCGCATTTCGACAAGGCGCGGACTCAGTACGGGTGCCTCGTATAGACTTTGCGACCTTCGAAGAAGGCAAAGACGGGGTCAATCTTGCATTCTGGGAGGCTAAGTATTTTGGCAATCCAGAATTATCTGACGATGAAGACAGTGGCGTGATTGCCCAAATCCGCGCGTATGAGAAATTTATCCGAGACAACAATGAGCATCTGGTCAAGTCTTACTCTTTAATTGCCAAAAACATTGTAGATATTTCAGAAATGAGCAATGGAATTCGCCGCACCCCACCTCTCGTTCAGCGAGTGGCGAAAGGAGATGGACCGATAGTTCATATTAACCCCGAGGTGCGTTTGGTGATATTCGGCTATACTGAATCACAAAAAAGAGAAAATTTATCTCCATTATTGGAGCGCTTTAGCAAAATTCTAGGACAAAATCGGTGCATCGCCCGAGGCAGCGCGAAGGGTATGCGCTTAAGACTGCGAAGCTAACCCCGTAAATTCCCTGCGTTTACAGAAATACCCTCCCGAACTGCTCTTCATCGCTCCATGGCGCCACTCCGCGCTTCGAGCTATACCCCATGGCCCTCACGCAAGGCCGTCTGTTGACAGAACCGGCCGGTGAAAGCGCTCTCTTTCCAAAGTGATGGAGAGCGTTCAACCGGCCGGAACTGTGAGATGAGCCGGTGCGGGCGGGCTTCAGGGCTGCCCCTTCACCGTGAACTTCGCGCCGCTGTAATGGGCGTCGAAGGCGAACGTGGTCTTGTCCGCAGGCAGGGCGAAGTGGGCCAGCAGATGGGCCTTGAAGGGGACTCCGGCAAGCTGTCGGTCGATATAGACCGTAAAACGGTCGTCCTTCACATTGTAGACGACGCGCCCGCGCGGCCAGTCCTCGTATTCTCCGATCACCTTGAGCTTGCGCTGAAGCGTCGGCCAGAACTCGTAGTGGGCCATCGGCTCGGTCTTGAAGTCTCCGTAGTCCTCCGCCTCCTGCCACGGCGTTTTGCAGGAGGCGAGTTCCGGCCGGCCGCCACGCATGACGAACCAGAAGATGCCCACGCACGCCGCTGAAGGCTCAGCCCCGTTCTCCCGCACCTCATCCGGGGCTTGGGCGGGCTCGGTCACATGTGCCGTCATGGTCTGGCCTCCTTGCTTCAGCGGTAGTTGTCGGCCTTCGGGCTGTGCTGCGGCACGGCGCACAGGCGGTAGAGGACGGGCTCGCCGGTCGCCGACATCAGGCCGCCCTTTCTCAGTTGGACGGCGACAGTGCCGAGATAAAGCGGGGCAATCTCGAACTTGATGCTCCCCCGCTCTCCCTCGGCTTCGCAATCGGTGTCGATCTCGTAGAAATAGCCCTGCGCCGAGATGCGGCGGATGCGACAGTGGGTCTCGTAGAGATGAATCTCGGACTTGGTGATGAGCATCCTGTCCTTGCTGTCCGCATCATCGCAGCCACCGTCCTGCCCCGATGAATAGAGCCCCGGCTGGATCGGCTCCAGCTGCCGGTTCAGGGCATAGCCCGTGCTCGGCCACAAAATGAACGCGGCGCTCGCGAGCACTACCGAGGCCAGTAGCCCCATCAGAATGACCATACGGCGCATGACGCGCTCCCCTTGATCGTGAACTCAGCTGGATCAGAAACCGGACCGGGTCAGGGTTGGCCCGGCTCGATTGTCGCCGCGCCCATCAGCCCCCTCAGCCGCTCCGGCTTCATCACCTTCACCATATTCACGTAAGGGGTCAGGAATTGTGCGAGCTCGGTGAAACCTCCTGCCTCGAAGGTGACGCGCAGGCTACCGTCCGCCAGCATTTCCATCCGCTGATCGGGATGCAGGGACTGGTCCCTGAACTCCGGCGCAATCGACGGGTCAAACACCAGTTCGATGGGCTCCGGCTCTTCCTGAAAGAAGCCGAATGAGCGTTCCGCATAGGCGCGCAGGCTGAAGCCCTCGGGGCGGCTCGCCCGTTCCTCCAATTCAGCGACCGCGTCGATGCGGTCCAGCCGGAGCTGGTGGGGCTGGTCGTTATCGGGAAAGCCCACCACCAGATAATGGGACCGCCCGAAGATCAGCCCATAGGGGATGGCCCTATAGCTCCGCGATGTTTCGTCCCCGACCTTCCGATACCGGACTTCGAGCAACCGGGCGGCCAGGATGGCATGTCGGATGGCCTTGAGGACCTCGGGCTTGCAGAGCTGCGCCGGCCCCGGTGTATGAGCCCAGACCTCGGTTTCCAGATGCAGTTCGACGTCCGCCTCAAGGCGACGGCGGTCCGCCGCGCGCAGGCCGGCGCTGATCTTCCGGGAGAGGCTGTCCAACAGGCTCGCCCGCGCGGGATCCCGCGCCTGCATGGCCTGGGCGAGATTCCGCAACTCCGCCAGTTCCTCGGCCGTGGGCGTGGCGATGAACTTAACCCCCTTGGGGAGATTGGGAAGCCGGAAGCGGACGATCTTGCCGTCGTGCATGCGCTCCAGCGGCCCGAAAATATCGGCGACGAGATTGCGCATGCGCTCCGCCGTGCTTCGGGATACGGCGTGCCGAGCGCTGATCTCTTCCAGACTGAGGCCGGTGGATGAAGCGGCCAGATCCAATGCGAGTTCAAGCGACGCCCGCACCTTGTCGAAACGCATGACGTAAGCCCGCAATTATCCGGTGACCGCCACAGGAGCAGGGCACCACCCAATAATGCAACCTATTGGCGAAGCATGAGCCCGGCAATGCGAGATTTTATCTGAAATCTAGATTATCTGAAAAGCCGATTATTTCGGCGTCCGCTCCCCCATGCGGATGCCGGAATTGCCGCGCGACCTTCGTCAGCCCCGTTACGCCCGACTGCGCGAACTCATGATCGAGGCGCGCAAGGCGGCCGGGCTGTCACAGGCGACGGTCGCGGCAAAGCTCGGTCGGCCGCAGTCGTACATCGCAGACATCGAACGCAACGAACGGCGCATCGACGTCATCGAGTACCTGGCGCTCGCCGATGCCATTGGATTCGATGCGATCGGCATTCTGGAGCAAGTTCGCGCAGAGCCGGGCGAGTGACGAAGAGAGTTGGTCCTTGGTTCCGGCCACCAAGCGTCACCCCTTCTTCGCTGCCAACTCCTTCACATTGCTCTCCGGCACGATGCCCAGCTTCGGAAAGGCGGCTCGGATAGTGTCGGCCACATAGGACGGCGCGAGGTGGGCGTAGTGCTTCTCGGTGATGCGCGTGTCCGCATGCCCGAGTTGCGCGGCGATCACGCCCATGGGCACCCCGGCCATGGCCAAAGTGCTGGCGTGGGTGTGGCGGAGCACATGGAATCCGATGGCCGGCACGATCTTCGCCGCAGCGCAGGCCTCCGCCAGCGGCCGGGTCTGCTGCGCCGGCTTCCAGGGGCCGCCGTCATCGCGCGCGAAAACCAGCGCGCTGCCGTCCTTGCCATGGGTCAGGCTGCGGAACAGCGCCGTGGCTTCGTCGGTCAGGACGATGTGACGGGGCTTGCCCCCTTTCGCCTCCCGCACCGCGACCGTGCGAGCATCAAGATCAATGTCTACCACCTTCAGGCGAGCCAGTTCGCTGTACCGCGCACCGGTCAGCAGTGCGCCGCGCACCAACGAACGAAGTGGCTCCGCACAGGCGTTCACCAGCCGCGTGCATTCGGCGGGCTTCAAATAGCGGATCACCGGCGCATCCACCGCAGCGAAGGGCTTCACTGCGCGCCACGCTTCGTCACTGCTGATGTGCCGTTCGTGCCAAGCGTGGTTCAGGGCCGCCTTCAACACCGTGAGGATGCGATTGGCGGTGGCGCGTCGCGAACGGACGGCATCCGTATCGTCGTGATCCACCGCCCGTGTGGCCCGTTCCTTGGCGGTGCTCTTGGTGCGGACCATCTTGGGTGCGGTGGCGATGCCCCGATGCCAATCCCGGATGCGGCGCGTGGTGAGCTTCGCCAGTTCCACACCGCCGAGCGATGGACGGATGTGGATCTCGATGACCCGGCGGGTGGCATATTCCGACCGGCCGCCTTTCCCCACATAATGGGCCATGTAGTCGTCGCAGGCGTCGCCCACGGTGTAGGGGCCCGCGCTGGCGGAGAGCCCCAGCGCACGGCGCTCCTCTTCCTGGAACCAGCCGCGAGCCGACGCCTGCGCTTGGCTGAAGGACAGGTGTGCGGCGCCATCCGCATCCTGCACGTCGTCCGTTGAGCCGAGCGCATGCTCCGTGTAGCGCTTGCGCTCGCCGTCCCATCGCCGGGCCAGCCAGCTGCCGCCACTCTTCTTCCGCCGATAGCCGAGGGCGAGTCCGCCATCGAGCTGCTTCCAATAGGGCTCCCCCCGGACGGCAAGGCGTGCTCGGGCGGTGCGGGTTTCGAGGGCTGTATCTCGGACGGTGCGGGCCATGGGAAGAATGGGAAGATTTTGGGGAGCAAGTGGAGACGAACGTCAGCGGATTCCCGCGAACGGATACGGATTAACATACTGCGATTCAACGATCCAGCATGATCCACCTTAGTCCGCCAATGCCCATGATTTCTCCCTCTCACGGCGAAAACAGGGGTTCGAGTCCCCTTGGGAGCGCCAATTTCCAATATCCGTCAATGACTTACCCACGGTGATACACACTCGGGGGTACGTTTATGGGGAAATGGATTCAGCGACTCCCCTATCTGCAGCGGACTCGCCACGGTGTTTTTCGGTATCGGAGGGTCGTCCAACCCTCGTTGAAGAAGGCAGCCGGGAAGCAGGAGATTCTCGTCTCCCTTCGGACCAAGTCGGTCCGTCTCGCTGAAGGTCGCTTCATCAAAGCCCATACGGAAGCAGAGGCTTGGCTCGCCACCCTTCGGGCCAATTATGCACCTTGCCCCTCACCGCCATGCGCCGCGTCAGCCTCATCGTCACCGAGCTGGCGGTGATCCAACCGACGCACGAGGGCCTGTTGCTGCGCGAGCGCGGCCCCGACGTGCGCGTTGAGGACATTATCGCCCAGACGTCGGCGCGCCTCATCATCGAGGACGACGTGCCCGAGATGCGGATCGGCTGACGTCCCGCCCAGGCCGCGTTCCCACCTATCCCGCCCTTGGCGGCGCTACTGCGCCGCCTCCGTCAGGGTGCCGAGCGGGTCGCTGAGCACATCCATCGTCGCCGGCGGCAGGCCGAGCACCTCGCGGAAGCGCTGGAGCATCGCAAGGGTGCGCGGCTCCATGTCCGAAAGCAGGCCAGGCACGAACTGCACCACGTCGGCGGCCCGGCGCCGCTCCTCCGGCGTGCGCAGCAGGTCCGGCAGGGTCTCGATGGCCGCGGAGCCGGCATACTCCACGATCAGGCTCTGCTCGTGGATGATCTGCGCACGCTGCGCGGTCTTCAGCGAGCGGAACGGCTCGTCCTTGGTGAGCACGCGGGCCGACCGCTCCAGCCGGTCGCGCCGCACGGCGCCGCGCGCATCCGCCAGGAGGATCAGCATGCGGATGACCGCCTCCACGAAGCCGCCCGAAGAGACGTGCAACAGCGCCGACTGCACTTCCGGAAGGCCGATCAGCTCTTCCTTGGACTTGTGGGTCCGCTCGAAATTGAAGTTGCGGCCGAACCAGCGCATCTGCGGCGTGGCATAGATGCTGAAGAAAAGCGTTTCATACCAGGCGTCGCGCACATCGCGGATGATGTCGAAGCTCTGCTCGATGGCATCGGCGACGAGCCTCTCCGCGAGGACGAACGGATTGTCCTCCGCCGCCGGCTGGCGGCTCTGCGCCGTCGCCAGGGCCGCGCCCGGCAGCCCGGCAAGGAAGGGATTGCGGGACGAGAGCAGGGCCCGCTGCACCCGCAGCGGATGAAGCTGCCGCCCCAGTTCCGCGCTCGCCTTCGTTACGCAGGCCTGCACCCACGGGCGCACGAGGATGTCGTAAAGCTCGCCCTGAAGCTCGGACAGGCGCTCGACGGCCCCGAAGGGCACTTCGTCCTGGCGGCCATCGCCATAGCCGGGCAGGTCGGAGAGGCGACGCTCCGAGAAGGACACGGTGAAGTGCTTTCCGGTGCCGTCCTGGGTCTCGTCCTCGATGTGCATCTCATAGAGGCCGGGGGCCAGCGCCTCGATGGTCTTCAGGGTGGAGGCCACCTCCTGATGCTCGCGCTTGGCGATGGAGGAGGAGACGAAGATTCCGAGATGCCCGATGGAATCATGGATCATGTAGACGATGCGCTGGCCGCGGATCTTGATCTCGGTCTCATCGGCGTAAGCGTCCATGATCCAGTTCACGGCCTGCTTGACCGGCGTGATGTTGTCGCCATGGCTCGCGAACACGATAATGGGTGAGCGGATCTGCTTGACGTCCAGAACGCGACCATGCTCGAGGCGGGCCTCGTTGCGGGCGAGCTTGTTGCCGACGAACAGCTCCCGCACGATCCACACGATCTCCGGCTCGTTGAGCAGGAAGAAACCGCTCCACCACTTCTCGAATTCGAGGAACCGGCCGCGCTCGGTGTCGACCTTCTCGAACACGTCGTAGTATTTACGGAACCAGGTGCGGCCCGGGTTCAGCATTTCGAAGTTCAGCACCAGCCAGGCGCCGTCGAAAACACCGTCGCCATAGTCGGACCAGAACATGGGCTGGACCTGCCCGCCGAGCAGGCCGGCATTGTAGCGCATGGGGTTGGAACCGACGTCGCCGGACCAGGTTTCCACCGGGGCACCATTGAGCACCAGCGGACCTGTGATGTCGGGGTTGGAGGCGCCGAGCACCAGCGTCGCCCAGCCGCCCTGGCAATTGCCGATCACGACCGGCTTGGGCGCGTCCGGGTGCTTCTCCTGGACATAGCGGACGAACGACGCCTCGGCACGCGCCACGTGGGCCAGCGTCTGGCCCGGCTCGGGATTGCGCCAGAAGGCGGTGAAGTAGACGGGATGCCCCGCCTTCAGCGCCACGCCCACTTGGCTGTCCGCCTTGAAGCCGCCGATGCCGGCGCCATGGCCGGCGCGCGGATCGATGATGACGTACGGGCGCTTGGCGTCGAATACTTCGACCCCCGGCGGTGGAGTGATCTTCAGCAGCATGTAGTTGCAGGGGCGCGGAAGCTGGCGGCCGTCCAAGGCGATCTCGTAGTCGTAGATCAGCACCGGCGGGCAACCTGCCGCCTCATGCGCGAAAAAGGTATCGCCCCGCTCGCGCAGGCAATCCGCCATCAGGATCGTGCGCTGGGCACGGTCGGTGGCGTATTCGCGGAATTCGCCGAGCAGCGCCAGGGGCGAGGTGCGAGGCTTCGTCACCTCGGCGACGAGCCCGGTCAGGGCATTGAAGGTGCTGCGCAGGCGCTCGCCGTGGGTGGCCGAAATACTGTTGAAATGGCGGCCGGCCGCCTTCGACGTCAATTCGCCCAGGGTCGACCACTCCGAGAGCTGAGCGGTGAGTGCGAGGGCGCGCTGCCGGGCTGTCCATGCGTTGCCGTCGGTTACAGCCGCGAAGAACGGATTGCGATCACCCGCCTTGCTGTCCGCAATATTCACCGCGCTCTCCCGTGGAACGACAGTCTATTCCGGCCGCATCACGCGTTCCGAACACTAATGACTGCAACCCACTTCTTAGATGAGCATTGCTTCAATACGGTGTCTGTCCCCGATCAAAATAATTGAGCCGGCTCGCTTATGAATCCCTACTGGAGACTGCGCGCATCGCTTCGCGTAGACTGGGTAAAGCGGCCAGCGCCGATGGAACATATTTGAGGATGCGACAGAGGACGGCTCTTGCCGGGGCCGTCACCCTCGTCCGGCCTGCTTCCGCTTCGCTTCGCCCACGTCCCCATCCTTGGGCGACGCCTCTTCAACGGTGAAGGCGCAGCGGTCGAGCCATTCATGGATCGCCGCCAGTGCCTCCGGCTCGTCGAGGAACGGCGTGTGGCCGCGATCGGCTACTTCCGCATAGATCATGTCCGGCCGCCGGGCCGCCATCGCCGCCGCGGCACCCGCGCTCAGCACATCCGAATTGGCGCCACGGATCAGGGCCAGCGGCACGCCCGCACAGGCGTCGAAGAGCGGCCAGGCATCCGTCGCCGGTGCCGCCAGGGCTTTCTGGAACGACAGGCGCAGATCGGGATCATAGGGCAGGCCCACGCCGTCCGCCGTCTGGACGTAGCGCCGGATCGTCTCCTCCTCCCAGCGTAATTCGGGCACGTGGTGGAAGCCGGGCATAGCCTGCGGCATGCGGTCGGCGATTTCCTCCAGCGTGGTCACGGCGGGCTCGACGCCGATATAGGCGCCGATGCGCTCCAGGCCCGCCCGCTCCATCACCGGGCCGACGTCGTTCAGGCACACGCCGGCCACGCGCGCCGGCGCCTTCATGGCCATCAGCATGGCGAGGATGCCGCCCCGCGAGGAGCCAATGATGGCGGCGCGATCGATATGAAGATGATCCAGCAGCGCCAGTGCGTCGTCGCTCTCCTGGAGCGCCGTGTAGGTATCCGCCCCTGTCCAAGCCGAGTCCCCGCGCCCCCGGCTGTCGAGCCGGATCAGCCGCACATCGTGCAGATGCCGGCCGAGATAGTCGAAATCGCGGCTGTTGCGGGTGAAGCCGGCGAGCGCCAGCAGCGGTCGGCCCGTGCCGACGTCAGAGAAGGCGAGGCTTGCGCCATCCTGCGCGTGAAAGGTGTCTCTTTTCATGGCGTCCCGCGTGCTCGCAGCATCCTAGCATCGTGCGGGCTGCTGCGCTGCGCCTTGATTCATCCCAGGGTGTCCGCTCTCGCTAGCGCAGGATCTTGCGGATTTCGCCCTGCACGCGAACGAGCGCCGCCAGATAGCGGGCCGCCAGCGTGTCGGCATCGCCGGCGAGCGCGGACAGGCCGAGGTTGAGTGCCGCCACGGTAGTGCCCCGCGCTGTGAGGAGCGGCACCGCGATGGAGCACAGGCCGAGTTCCACCTCCTGATCGATCACCGCATATCCGCGCTCCCGCGCGTCGCGCACGGCCCCCATTACCGTCTCGGGATCGGTCAGAGTCAACGGCGTGCGCGACGCCAACGGCCGCAGGCGCAGGCGGCGCATGGCCTCCGCCTCCGGCAAGGCGGCGAGAAGCACGCGGCCCATGGAGGTGCAATAAGCCGGCAGGCGCGAGCCGGGGTTGAGGGCGATGGACATCACCTTGCGCTGCGCCGCACGCGCCACATAGACGATCTCGTCCTCATCAAGGATGGAGACGGAGGAGCTTTCCCCCAACTCTTCCGAAAGCCGGTCGAGCCAGGGCTGCACCATCTGGGGGAGCGGCATGGCCGCAAGGCACGCGGTGCCGAGCCTGAGCACGCGGGGCGTCAGGGTGAAGAACTTCCCGTCATAGTCCGCGTAGCCGAGGTGGGCGAGCGTGAGCAGGCAGCGCCGCGCCGTCGCCCGGTCGAGCCCGCTCGCGACGGACACTTCGGCGATGGACTGGCGCGGTCGTTCGGCGGTGAAGGTCTCGATCACCGCAAGACCCTTGGCGAGGCCGCCCATGGTGTCGCGCTGGGAAATGCCGGTCACGGCGCCTCTCGACTTGTGCGATATGTCAACAAATATCCTATATCGCACAAACCGGATTGAAGTCGAGGCTGCCGTTTTTTATTCGTCGGATATCGAAAGGCGCGCCGCCCCAGGCGCAACAGGGATGTCCATGGACAAGACGATCGCCACACCCGCGGAGGCGGTGGCCGATATCGGCGACAACGCCACGGTGATGATCGGAGGCTTCGGCGGCTCCGGCGCGCCCATCGAGCTGATCCACGCCCTCATCGACCGCTTCGTGAAGACCGGTTCACCGCGCAACCTCACGGTGGTCAACAACAATGCTGGAAACGGCCATGTCGGCCTCGCCGCCATGATCGAGGTGGAGATGGTGGGCAAGCTCATCTGCTCCTTCCCCCGCTCGGCCGATCCGCGCGTCTTCACGCAGAAGTATCTCGCCGGGGAGATCGCGCTGGAGCTGGTGCCGCAGGGCACGCTCGCCGAGCGCATCCGCGCGGGCGGTGCCGGCATCCCGGCCTTCTACACGCCCACTTCCTACGGCACCGAACTCGCCAACGGAAAACCCACTGCCGAGTTCGATGGCCGCTCCTACGTGCAGGAGCGCTGGCTGAAGGCCGATTTCGCGCTGGTGAAGGCGCATCTCGGCGATCGCCTCGGGAACCTCACCTACAACAAGGCGGCCCGCAATTTCGGCCCGCTGATGTGCTCGGCCGCGCGGCACGCCATCGTGCAGGTTTCGCAGCTGGTGCCGCCCGGCACCATCGATCCCGAGCACGTCGTCACCCCCGGCATCTTCGTCTCGCGCGTGGTGGAAGTGACCAACCCCGCCCAGGAAGAGCTGCTGAACCGCGCCGGAGCAACCTATCCATGACCGCCAGCGACGACACCAAGCTCTCCAACGCCCAGATCGCCTGGCGCGCGGCGCAGGACATCGCCGACGGCGCCTATGTGAACCTCGGCATCGGCTTTCCCGAGATGGTCGCGCGCTATCAGCCCGCCGGCCGCGAGGTGATCTACCACACGGAGAACGGCATCCTGGACTTCGGCCAGGAGCCGCCCACGGGCGAGGAGGACTGGGACCTCATCAATGCCGGCAAGAAGGCGGTGACGCTCAAGCCCGGCTCGGCCTTCTTCCACCATGCGGACAGCTTCGCCATGGTGCGCGGCGGGCATCTCGACGTGGCCATCCTTGGCGCCTACCAGGTGGCGCAGAACGGCGACCTCGCCAATTGGAGTGTCGGCGCCAAGGGCGTGCCGGCGGTGGGCGGGGCCATGGACCTCGTACATGGCGCCAAGCGCGTCGCGGTCATCACTGAGCACGTCACCAAGTCCGGCGAGCCCAAGCTGCTGGACCGCTGCACGCTGCCCCTCACCGGGGTCGGCTGCGTCACGCGGGTCTATACCAGCCTCGCCGTGGTGGACATCGAGGGCGGCCGCTTCGTGCTGCGCGAGAAGCTGCCCACCATCACGCTGGAGAAGCTCCAGTCGCTCACCGGCGCGGAGCTGGTCATCGCCGGCCCGGTGGCCGATCTCGTCGTTCCAGAGCTGTAGGAGCCCGCAATGAAGGACGTCTTCATCTGCGATTATGTCCGCACGCCCATCGGCCGCTTCGGCGGCACGCTCGCCTCTGTGCGGGCGGACGATCTCGGCGCCGTGCCCCTGAAGGCGCTGATGGCACGTAATCCCGGCGTCGATTTCGCCGCCGTGGACGACGTGATCTTCGGCTGCGCCAATCAGGCGGGCGAGGACAATCGCAACGTCGCGCGCATGTCGCTGCTGCTGGCCGGCCTGCCGGTGGGCGTTCCGGGCACCACCATCAACCGGCTGTGCGGCTCGGGCATGGATGCCATCATCGCCGCCGCTCGCGCCATCAAGGCGGGCGAGGCCTCGCTGATGATCGCCGGTGGCGTGGAATCCATGTCCCGCGCCCCGTTCGTGATGCCCAAGGCGGACACCGCCTTCTCCCGTCATGCAGAGATCCACGACACCACCATCGGCTGGCGCTTCGTGAACCCGCTGATGAAGGCGCAGTACGGCGTGGATTCCATGCCCGAGACCGGCGAGAACGTGGCCGAGGACTTCGCCATCAACCGCGCCGATCAGGACGCCTTCGCGCTGCGCTCGCAGGCCAAGGCGGCGGCAGCGCAGGCGAACGGGCGGCTGGCACGGGAGATCGTTCCCGTCTCCATCCCCCAGCGCAAGGGCGAGCCGGTGATCGTGGAGCGCGACGAGCATCCCCGCGCCACCACCATCGAGGCGCTGGCGAAGCTCCCCACCCCGTTCCGAAAGGGCGGCACGGTGACCGCCGGCAACGCCTCGGGCGTCAATGACGGCGCCGCAGCGCTGATCCTCGCCGATGCTGAGACGGCGGCGAAGTATGGCCTCACCCCCATTGCCCGCGTGCTGGGCGGGGCGGCGGCCGGCGTGCCGCCGCGCATCATGGGCATCGGCCCGGCGCCGGCCTCCAAGAAGCTGATGGCGCGGCTCGGCCTCACCGCGGCCGATTTCGACGTCATCGAGCTGAACGAGGCCTTCGCTTCCCAGGGCCTCGCCACCCTGCGCGACCTCGGCATCGCGGACGACGACGCGCGGGTGAACCCCAACGGCGGCGCCATCGCCCTCGGCCATCCCCTCGGCATGTCCGGCGCGCGCATCACCGGCACGGCGGCGCTGGAGCTGTCGCTCACCGGCGGCAGGCGTTCGCTGAGCACCATGTGCATCGGCGTCGGCCAGGGCATCGCGGTGGCGCTGGAGCGGGTGTGATCGCCCCTTGTCGGTAGCCACAAAAAAAGCAGCGGCGAGGGGCCATGCCTCTCGCCGCTGCCGTTTGAGGAGCAGATCAGCAGCCGCTCAACGCAGGCGCTCGGTCCAGGTGGCGAGCGCGGTGAGGAGCTGGCGGATGAAGTCCGCGGTCGCCTCGTCGGTCAGGGCGCCCGAGGCGTCGAACTTGGCCTGCGCAGCGCCGATCATCACTTCCGGCTTGTTGAGCGGGAAGGCGTTCAGGAACACCAGCATCTGCCGCAGCTGATACTGCGCCCGCGCGGTGCCAAGCACCCCCATGCTGGCGCCCATGATGGCGACGGGCTTGTTGTCGAACGGCTGGCTCGGCGGGCGCGAGGCCCAGTCGATGGCGTTCTTCAGCACGCCGGGGATGGAGTAATTGTACTCCGGCGTCACGAACAGGATGGCATCGGCGGCGGCGAGCTGGGCACGGAAGCGCTCCACCTCCGGCGGATAGCCGACGAGGCGCACGTCGTCATTGTAGTGCGGCAGGTCGCCGATTTCGGCCGCCTCGATGGTCATGCCCTCGGGGGCAAGCTCCATGGCCGCCTTGAGGGCCATGGTGTTGTAGGAGCCCTTGCGCAGGCTGCCGGAAATTCCCACCACCCGGATCGGGCGGGCATCGCTGGACATGTGTCGTCTCCTTCAAATCGGATCGGTATTCAACCGTTGAACCGTCAACCCTGGCGGCGGAGGAAGCCGGTGATGGTCACGCGCTCCCAGATGTCTGCCTTCTTGAAAGGGTCGGCGGCGTTGAAAGCCTCGGCGGCGGCGCGATCCGGCGCCTCGATGAGGAAGAGGCTGCCGATCATCGTGGTTCCATCATCCGCCACCAGCGGGCCGGACATGACGATGTGCACCCCGAACGCGGAGGTGTCGGACAGGAAGGCCTTGTGCGCCTCGTAATGGGCGAGGCGGGTGTCGAGCGCGCCGGGGCGATCGACGCCATGGATGGCGAACAGCATCAGAGGGGCTCCTTCGCGACCGGGGCGGCACGCGGCATAAGCCGGTGTCGCCCCGTCGGGTTGATAGCACGCCGGCTGTGCAGACCGGCGTCAGTGGATCGAAATCAGTTCGTCTTGGTGGGCGCCTTGGTGGCCATGGCGGCGGCGTCCGACCAGCTCGGGCAGGCCCGGGCTTCCAGCGGCACGTCGTAGGGCTGGTAGTTGGAGGCATTCACCACGGTGGGCTTCAGCACCACCTCGTTCACGATGGCCTCATTGCGCAGCGCGCGGATGGCCACCATGGTGCCGATGCAGCCCTGCACGAAGCCGTTGTAATCGCCCGAGGCGAGCAGCTTGCCGGCCTTGATGGCGTCGATTGCCTCCTTGGTGCCGTTGATGCCGATGACCTTGGCCTTGCGGTTGGCGCCGTCCAGCGCCTCAATGGCGCCGATAGCCATGGCGTCGTTGGCGGCCAACACGCCGTCGATCTGCGGATGCGACTGCATGAGGTTCTCCATCACCTGCAGGCCCTGCAGGCGCTGGTAATTGGCGGGCTGGCTCGCCAGCAGCTTCACGTCCTTGTTTTCCTTGATGGCGTCATTGAAGCCGCGCACCCGGTCGATGTTGGTGAGCGAGCCCTTCACACCTTCCAGGATCACCACATTGCCCTTGCCGCCCATCTCCTTCAGCAGATAGCGGCCGGTTTCCAGGCCGAGGCTGTAGTCGTCGGCGCCGACGAAGGCGAGGAACTTGCCGCCGGCCGAGCGGTCGGTGACGTTCACCACCGGAATCTTCGCGTCGTTGATCTGCTCCACGCCCGGCACCATGGCCTTGTAGTCCACCGGCACGAAGACGATGGCGCTGGGCTTCTTGACGATCACGTCCTCAATCTGGCTGAGCTGCTCGGGGATCGAGTCCGGCTTGGTGGGAATGTAGTGCACCACCTTGGCGCCCATGGACTTCGCCGCCGCCTCGGCGCCGACACGCACCGTCTGGAAGTAGGGGTTGGTCTGGTTCTTGGTGAAGACGGCGATGGTCTCGTCCGCGGCGAGCGCGCCGGTGGACAGGAGCGCCACCGGCAGCGCAGCGGCGATGAACTTGAGCTTCTTCATGGGGTCTTCCTCCGATTCTTGATATTTGGGTTTGTTACTTCAATTACGCTTCAGGACCGCTTGCGGCCGATCATGTCGAGCCACACCGCGAAGACAACGATCACGCCCGTCACCAGAGGCTGCCAGCTTGCGTTGACCGCGAGCAGGTTCATGCCGTTCAGCACCAGCGTCAGGATGAGCGCACCGACGAAGGTGCCGAACACGCTGCCCACCCCGCCGAAGAGCGAGGCACCGCCGATGAGCACCGCCGCGATGGCCGGCAGCGTCATCGCCTCGCCGATGTCGCCCTCGGCCGAGTTCAGCCGGGCGAGGAAGACGATGGAGGCGACGCCCGCCATGGCGCCGGAGAAGGCGTAGACGAGGATCAGGCGGCGATCGACGGGGATGCCGGACAGCCGCGCCGCCACCGGGTTCGCGCCGATGGCGTAGATCTGCTGCCCCCACACGGTGCGCTGGGCGAAGACGGCGCCGGCGACGAGGAAGCCGATCATCAGATAGACCGGGATCGGGATGCCGAGGAAATAGCCCGAGCCGATCTGCCGGAAGCCGGGCGGGAAGCCATGGATGGTCTCGCCGGCCATGTAGTAATAGGTCAGGCCGTGCAGCACCCACAGCATGCCGTAGGTGGCGATGAAGGAGGGGATGCGCAGCTTTGCCACCATCAGCCCGTTGCAGATGCCGATGACGCAGCCGCTGGCGAGGCCCGTGAGCGTCCCCAGCACCGGCGAGCCGGTGGCCTTGATGACGGTGGCGGCGAGGCAGGCGGACAGCCCGATGTTCGCGCCAACCGAGAGATCCAGGCCCCCGGTGAGGATCACCAGCGTCAGCCCCGAGGCCAGGAAGAACAGCAGGCTCGCCTGCCGCAGCACGTTGAGGATGTTGTTGGTGGTGAAGAAGGCATCCGTCGCGACGCTCAGCGCCACGCACAGGAGGCCCGCCGCCAGCAGCCGGTAGATGAGCTGCTGCATGTCCTTGGACAGATGGATGCGGGGCGTGCCCGCGGAGATGTCGCCGGCGAGGCTCATGACTTCTTGCTCCGCATGCCGTCGAGGAAGAGGGCGAAGATGACGAGGACGCCGATGCAGGCCACCTGCACCGAGGAGGGCACGGCCATGAGGTTCAGCCCGTTGCGCAGAACGCCCACCGTGAGCACGCCCATGAGGGTGCCGAAGATCCAGCCGTTGCCGCGCTCGAAGGAGGTGCCGCCGAGCGCCACGGCGGCGATGGCGTCGAACTCCATGCCGATGGCGGCGGTGGGATGGCCCGCATTCATACGCGCCGTCATCAGCAGCGCCGCGACGCCGGCCATGGCCCCGCCGAGCATGTAGACGGAGATGAGCAGCCGCCGCCACTTCACGCCCGCCAGCGTCAGCGCCTCGCGATTGCCGCCGAGCGCGCAGATGTAGGTGCCGAAGCGGGTGTGATAGAGCAGCACATGGAACAGGGCGTAGAAGCCCGCGCCGATGAGGATGGGGTTCGGGATGCCCGCCACATCGCCGGAATAGACCTGCCGCACGAAGCGCGGGATGCCCACCACGCTCTGCCCGTCGGACACGATCAGCGCGAGCCCCTGCGCCGCGCCGAGCGTGCCCAGCGTCGCGACGAAGGGCGGGATGCCCAGCACCGACACCAGCCAGCCATTGGCGAGGCCGAAGGCAAGGCCCACACCAAGCGCTCCGGCGAGCCCGAGCAGCAGCGATTGCGTCGCCACCACGATCAGCGCTAGCACCAGCGAGGCGAGGGTGAGCACCGCACCCATGGAGAGGTCCAGCCCCTCCGTCATGATGATGAGCGTCATGGGCAGCGCGAGGAGCAGCAGGATCACCGACTGCACCAGGATGTTGGAGATGTTGCCGGCGGTGAGGAAGCCGGGGCTCGCCACCGCGAACAGCACGCCGAGGCCGACGAGCGCCACGGCGACGCCGGGTACGGCCGGGATGCGCGCCCGCGCGGGGGTGGAAGAGGAAAGGGCGTGATCACTCATCGTGCATCCCCATTCGGACGATGTTCTCTTCGGAGAGGTCGGCGCGGCCAAGCTCGCCGACGATGCGCTTGCCGCGCATGACGTAGGCGCGGTCGCAGACATGGACGATCTCCGCCTGCTCGGAGGAGATCATGAGCACCGCCGCCCCTTCGGCGACCAATTGGTCGATGAGGGCGAAGATCTCGGATTTGGCGCCCACGTCGATGCCGCGCGTGGGCTCGTCGAAGATGAACAGGCGCGTGCCGGCGGCGAGCCACTTGCCGATCACCACCTTCTGCTGGTTGCCGCCGGAGAGGACGGCAACGCTCTGGTTCGGCGAGGGGGTGGCGATGCGCAGGCGCTGGATCAGCTCCTGCGCCGAGCGCCGCGCCTTGCCGGGCGAGAACATGTTGCTGGGGAACAGCTTCGGCAGGCCCGCCACGGCGAGATTGTCGCTGACCGTGCGGATGAGGGCGAGGCCCTCCGCCTTGCGGCTCTCCGGAATGAGGCCGACTCCGGCGAAGGCCGCGGCATCCGGACCGCCGGTGCGCGGCTTGCCGAAGATGCGCACCTCGCCCGCCGTCACCGGATCGGCGCCGAAGATGGCGCGCGCCACCTCCGTGCGGCCGGAGCCGACGAGGCCGCACAGGCCGACGATCTCGCCCGCCCGCACCTTCAGGTCGATGTCGCGGATGCCGTTGGTGGAGGACAGGCCCTTGGTCTCCAGCACCACCTCGCCGGGCTCGGTGGCGAAGCGGCGGGGATAGGACATGTCCACGTTGCGGCCGACCATCATCCGCACCAGTTCGTCCGGCGAGGTCTCGCCGGGCAGCGCGCGGCCCACCAGCTTGCCGTCGCGCAGCACGGTGATGCGGTCGCCGAGGGCGAACACCTCGGCCATGCGGTGGGAGATGTAGACAAGGGCCACGCCCTTCGCCTGCAGCTGGCGCATCACCTCGAACAGACGCTCGGTCTCCCGGTCGGAGAGCGCGGCGGTCGGCTCGTCCATGACGAGGATGCGGGCATCCTGCGACAGCGCCTTGCCGATCTCGACCATCTGCTGCTGGGCGACGCCGAGCTGGTGGACCTTGGTGCGCGGGTCCACATCGAGGCCAATCAGGTCCAGCACCTTCTGCGCCTCGCGATAGAGGCGGCGCCGGTCCATAAGGCCGGGAATGCGCGAGGGGAATTCGCGGCCGAGGAAGATGTTCTGCGCCACGTCCAGATAGGGGACGAGGGAGAATTCCTGGAAGATGACCGCGATGCCGAAGCGCCGCGCGTCGGCCGGCGAGCGGATCTCCACCTTCTCGCCATTGTGGAAGTATTCGCCCGCATCCGCCTGATAGGCGCCGCACAGCACCTTCATGAGCGAGGACTTGCCGGCGCCGTTCTCGCCGAGCAGCATGTGGACCTCGCCCGGCCAGACGGCGAAGGACACGTCGTCCAGCGCCTTCACGCCCGGAAAGGTCTTGGAAATGCCCTTCAGCTCCAGAATGGGGGTCGCAGGCGCGGCCGGGGGCGCGGCCAGTTCCAGGCGAGGCGTCGTTGCCATGACCGCCCTCATGGTGCGTCTCCTTGCTGTGTGTCGCGGGGCCGGAAGATCTTGCCGGGATTGAGGATGCCGTCAGGGTCGAGGGCACCCTTCACGAGGCGCATCACGTCCACCGCGTCGCCGAGCTCCAGGGACAGGAAGTCCATCTTGCCGACGCCGATGCCGTGCTCGCCGGTGCAGGTGCCTTCCAGCGCGATGGCGCGGCGGGCGAGGCGGTCGCAGAAGGCTTTGGCGCGGGCCAGCTCCTCGCCGCTGGCGGGATCGATCAACACCAGCAGGTGGAAATTGCCGTCGCCAACATGACCGACCACGGGGGCCGTGAGGCCGGTCTGTTCCAGATCCGCCGCCGTCTCCACCAGGCATTCGGCGAGGCGGGAGATGGGCACGCACACGTCGGTGATCATCGCCTTCGCGCCGGGGCGCAGCGCGAGGCCGGCGTAAAGCGTGTTGTCACGGGCGTGCCAGAGCCGGCTGCGCTCTTCCGGGGTCGTCGCCCACTGGAACCCCTGGCCGCCGAATTCCGCCGCCAGCCCCTCGGTGGTCTCCGCCTGCTCGGCCACGTAGGCCTTGGAGCCATGGAACTCGAAGAACAGATGCGGCACCTCGGGCAGGCCGAGCTTCGCGTGCAAATTCATGCCGCGCATCATCACCACGTCGAGCAGTTCCACCCGCGCCACCGGCACGCCGGACTGGATGACGGCGATGGCCGTGTCCACGGCGGACTTCAGATCCGGGAAGGCGCAGACGGCGGAGGAGATGGCCTCCGGCTGGGGATGCAGCTTCAGCGTCACCTCAGTGATGACGCCAAGAGTGCCCTCGGCGCCCACGAACAGGCGGGTGAGATCATAGCCGGCGGCGGACTTGCGGGCCCGTTGCGCGGTGCGGATCACGCGGCCGTCCGCCAGCACCACCTCCAGCGCCAGCACATTGTCCTTCATGGTGCCGTAGCGCACCGCCATTGTGCCCGAGGCGCGGGTCGAGGTCATGCCGCCGATGGAGGCGTCGGCGCCGGGATCGATGGGGAAGAACAGGCCGGTGTCGCGCAGCTGGGCGTTGAGCTGCTTGCGGGTGATGCCGGGCTGGACGGTGACGTCCATGTCCTCCGCATTCACCTTCAGCACCTGGTTCATCCGCCCCATGTCGAGGCACACGCCGCCGTGGAGCGCCGCCGCATTGCCCTCCAGCGAGGTGCCCGCGCCGAAGGCGACGACCGGCACCTTCGCCTCGCGGCACAGGCGCACGATGGCCTGCACCTCGGCCGTGCTCTCCGGATAAACCACCACGTCCGGCGGGGTCGCCGCGTGATAGGCCTCGCTGCGGCCATGGTCGGCGAGCACGCCGGGCGCGCGGGTGGCCCGATCACCGACGATCCCGGCGAGGCGCGCCAGCAGGCCATCCATGGGATGCGCCGCGATGGGCATATGGGCAGACATGCGTTCCTCCCTTCGCGCGTCCCGTTGGCCGGGCTTGCTGCGCGTCCGTCCCGTTACGCCGCCTGCGAAGCCGCGGCGGATACGGGGTTGAGCTTGAAATCGTAGGTCAGCGCACACCACGGCGCGTCCATCACCCGGCCGTCCGGCGCGGTGCCCGGAGCATGGGGGATGAAGTCGCGGATAAGCGAGTCCTTCACGCCGAACACCGAGTCGCTGTCGAGATAGCTGTCGCCGGCGACGAACACATGGGTCACGAGCTTCTCGTGGCCGGGCGCCTCGATCATGAAGTGCACATGGGCCGGACGCCAGGGATGGCGCCCCTGCGCCTCCAGCATCTTGCCCACCGGACCGTCGTGCGGGATGGGATAGGCGGCGGGCTTGATGGACCAGAACGCGAAGCGGCCCTGATCGTCGGTGCGCAGGCGGGCGCGGGCGACGAGGCCGTTCTCCTCGTGCTGCACGTCGTAATAGCCGTCCACGTCCGAATGCCAGACATCGACGATGGCGTTCACCAGCGGCGCACCATCGAGGGTCGCGACCGAGCCGGAGACGAACATGGGCTCTCCTTCGAGATGCCCGGAAATGTCGGTGCCGTTCGCCACTTCCGGCGGGCCCTCCACATAGAAGGGGCCGAGCACGGTGCTCTCGGTGACCGCCGTCTGGTGGTCATGGTTGATGGCATCCACCAGCATGGAGACGCCGAGCGTGTCGGACAGCAGGATGAATTCCTGCCGCGTGCCGGTGCACATGTGGCCGGTGTCGGTGAGGAAGGCGATGCCCTTCTCCCATTCCGCCTGGGTGGGGCGCACCTCGCGGACGAAATTGTGCAGGTGGCGAACGAGCGCCGCGCTGATCTCGCGGATGCGGGCATCAGGCGCGTTGGCGACGCGCTCCAGCACCGCCTCGGTGATGGAAAACTGGTCGAAGTTTCTCATGCGAGCCTCCCGTCATTCTTGTCGAGATCCGGCTCGCCCAGTCCGGCGAGCCATTCGGCGAGGCGGACCGGTGCAATGAAGTCCGCCTCCCCGTCGCCGCGCCCGATGAGCGCGCCGTAGATCTCCCGCGTGAGCGTGGCGAGGGGCATGGCCATCTCGGCGGCGTGGCCGGCCCCGACGATGAGGTCGAGGTCCTTGGCCATCTGCCGGCAGGAGAACGTGGAATTGAAGTCGCGCGTCTCAAGGCTCTTGGCCTTGTAGTGCACCATGGGCGAACCGACCGCGCTGTTGGTGAGCACGTCCAGGATATCCTGCCAAGCGAGGTTCCCCTTGCGCGCCAGCACGATGCTCTCGCCCATCATGGCCGCCGAGACGGCGATCATGAGGTTCACAGAGAGCTTGGCGTAGCGCGCCTCTTCCTGCGTGCCGAGATACTTCTGGGCGCGGGTGAAATCCTTGGCCACCGGCTCGAACGTGTCGAACGCCGCGCGCGGGCCGGAGACGAAGCAGGTGAGGTTGCCGGTGTGCGCGATGGCGGCGTTGCCGGAGACCGGCGCGCGTAGATAGTGGATGCCCGCACGCTCGGCGGCGGCGCCCAGCTCTGCGGAGATGCCGGGGCTGACGGTGGAGGTCTCCACCAGGATCGCCCCCTTGCGCATGGCGGAGAGCAGCGGCCCGTCGAGCGCCACGGCACGCAGCGCCTTGTCGTCCGGCAGCGAGGTGAAGACGATGTCGCGACCGGCCGCATCTTCCAGCGTCGCGGCGGGTGTGACACCCCCGGCGGCGGCCTCGGCGATGCGCTCCTGATCGCGGTCGAAGCCGGCGATGTCGCGGCCCGCGCCGGCGAGGCGGGTGGAGATGGGCAGGCCCATCTTGCCGAGCCCGATCCATCCGAGGGTCAAAGTATCAGCCATCATCCTCTCCTCACGCCGCCTTCTTGCCGAGGCCCAGCTCATCGACGACGCGCGCGCCCGAGGCGGTGAGCCGGGCGAGCTTCTCATCGAGACCGGTGGCGAGCAGCGTCCTGTTCTTCTTCATGAAACGGCCGGCGATCATCACCGCCTCCACGTCGCCGCGCCCCGCCTGCATCACCACGGTGGCGACGGGATCATGCACAGGCTGGAGATGCAGCGCGCGGGCGTCGATGAGCACGAGATCGGCCTGCTTGCCGGGCGCGAGGGAGCCGATGCGGGCATTGAGCCCCAGCATGCGCGCGCCCTCGATGGTGATCCATTCCAGCGCCTGCCGCACGCGAACGGTGGAGGTGGGCGGGATGCTGCCCGTGTCGCGGCGGCTGTCCGTATTGTCCAGCACCCGCTGCATGCCGAGGGCAATGCGCGCGACGCCCATCATGTCGCCGGCCAGCACGCTTTCAAGGTCCACGCCAAGGGACGGCGCCGCGCCGCGCTTCAGCAGGCGGCCGGTGACGGGGAAGCCGTGGCCCTGCGTCATCTCGTTTTCCGGCGTCACCGAGAAGGAGGCGCCGAGGTCCACGAGGCGGGAGAACAGTTCGTCGGAGAGATCGTTTCCGTGGACGACGTTGATGCCGGGGCCGACCAACCCCTCGGCAATCAGCGTCTCCCAGCCGCCCGGCGTCTTCGCCGCGCCGCCGCCCTGGTGCATGGAGGCGACGAGGCCGAACTCGCGGGCGAGGCGGAAGTCGGCGCGGGCGACCTCCATGGTGGAATAATGCGGGCCAAGGATGGCGAGGCCCAGCGTCAGCAGGCCGTCCGTGCGGGCGAACGGGCCGCGCATGAGCCGCTCGATCTCGGCGCGCGGATGCGGCACCTCGGAGAAATGCGGCTCGCCGGGCTTCGGGTCCGGCTTGGGGGAGCCATGGAAGAAGGCGGCGCGGATGCCGCTGTCCTGAAGCGCCTCCACCGCCGCGTCGGTGTGGTCCGGCGTCGGGTTGTTGTGGCACCAGTCCACCAGCGTGGTGGTGCCGGCATCGATCTGCCCGAGCGCGCCCACCAGCGTCGCGATGCCGATGTCGTCGGGGCGGAAGCGGGTGGCAAGGCCCGCATGCACCCAGCGGAAATATTCCAGCAGCGTCCAGTCAGCGGCGAGGCTTCGGAGCCCCGTCTGCCAGGTGTGCATATGGGCGTTCACGAAGCCGGGCACGCAGATGCGCCCTGCCCCATCCACCCGCTCCGCATCTGCCGCCTCGACGGCGGGGGCGATGGTGGCGATGCGGCCGTCCTCGATCAGGATGTCGCCCTTCGGCAGGTCGCCGACAGCGGGCTCCATCGAGAGGATGGTGGCGCCGGAGATGAGGGTGCGCGCGCCCATCAGGCCGCCTCCTCCGCCGGCGCCGCCGCCACTGGCCGCTCGCCGGAATAGGCGCGGGCGATGAGGTCGCGGATGCCGTCGCGGGTCACCGGACGCGGGTTCCAGTAGGGGTTTTCCACGGCAAGATCGGCGGCGGTCTCGATGCCGTCCGCCGGCATGCCGATGTCCGACAACGCGCGCGGCACGCCCAGCGCCCGCACCAGATCGAACAGCCCCTGCGCCGCATCCGGCGCGCCCAGCGCGCGGGTGATGGCGGCCATGGCCTCTGGCGCTGCGGGGGCGTTGTAGGCCACCGCGTGGGGAAGAACGATGGTGTGCGTCTCCGCATGCGGCAGGTTGAAGGTGCCGCCGAGCGTGTGGCAGAGCTTGTGGTGCAGCGCCATGCCCACCGCGCCGAGGCAGCAGCCGCAGAGCCACGCGCCGTAGAGCGCCATGGTGCGGGCCTCGATGTTCGCCGGCTCGTGGATGAGGATGGGCAGCGCCGAGGAGAGCGTGCGGATGCCGTCCTCCGCCATCAGCGAGATCACCGGGTTGCGGTCCCGCGCATAGAGCGCCTCCACCGCATGGGCGATGGCGTTGACGCCGGAGGTGGCGGAGAGGCCGGGCGGCAGGGTGAGCGTGAGATCCACGTCGTAGATGACGGCTTCCGGCAGCACGTCCAGCGAGCGGATGGTGGTCTTGCGGCCCTCCTGCGTCTCGCCGAGGATGGGCGTCATCTCCGAGCCGGCATAGGTGGTGGGGATGACCAGCTGCGGCACGCCCGTGCGCAGGGCCAGCGCCTTGCCGAGGCCGGTGGTGGAGCCGCCGCCCAGTGCCACGACGCAATCCGCATCGGCGGCCTTCAGCGCGGCGAGGGCCTTGTCCGTCACCTCTACCGGCGTGTGCATGGTGGCGCCGGGAAAGACACCCGCGCAGGCTTCACCGATGAGCTTGCCGATGCGCGCGCCCTCGCCCGCCTGCTGCGGTGTGGTGAGCACCAGCGCCCGCCGCGCGCCGAGCCGCGCCACCTCGGCGCCGACCTCGGCGATGGTGCCGCGGCCGAAACGGACGCGGATGGGCAGGGCCTCGTAGGTGAAGGTCTCGATCATGGTTCAGATCCGTCTGGGACGCGCACAGGCGCGCCTTGGGGCTCACTCGCCGGCGAGAAGCGCGCCGCGCGGACGCGCCACGGAAGCGGCGGCGGGCGCACGGGCCTCGATGGCGCCGAAGGCGGCATCCTCGGCCACATAGTCCACCTGGAAGCGGGCGATGCGCAGGTCCGCCAGTTCCTGGCGCACGCGCAGATGCTCCGGATGGGAGGCGTAGGCGGCGAGATCGGCGGCAGTGGCGAATTCGGACACCAGCACCACGTCGCAGGCATAATCCACATCGGAGATGTCGAGGCCGATCTCGACGCGGGTCATGCCGGCGACGCGGCCGCGCAGGCCCTCGAATGCGTCCTTGACCTTCTGCCGGGCGGCGGCGCGCTCCTCGCGCGTCTCTCCGCTCACGCGCCACATCACGATGTGGCGGATGGGTCCCATCATTGGCGTTTTCCTCGACCTATTGGTCTTTCGTTGGATGTGAGTTTTGACTTGCGCGCAGCGGAAATAAACGGGATTTTCCGGAACGGTCTTTTGCGCGAAATGGAAATATGGATCGCCTGACCCAGATCGAGGTGTTCGTGAAGACCGCCGAGCTGCGCAGCCTCTCGCGCGCGGCGGAGGCGCTGGGCATGTCCAATGCCGCGGCGAGCCGGCATCTCGCCGCGCTGGAGGAGCGTCTTTCAGCCCGTCTCGTGGAGCGCAACACCCGCCGCCTCTGGCTGACCGAGGCGGGACAGGAATTCTACCAACGCAGCGGCACGCTGCTCACGGAGCTGGCGGAGGCCGAAGAGGCGGTGAACGAGCACACCCTCGCGCCGCAGGGGCTGCTCAGGGTGACGAGCTCGCTCTCCTTCGCCACCATCTATCTTGCGCCCATGCTGCCGGAGTTCCGCAAGCTCTATCCCAAGCTCAACGTGCATATCGCGGTGGCCAACCGCTATCTCGACTTCATCGAGGCGGGCATCGACGTCGCCATCCGCACCCGCCTGCACGAGCCGGACACCAACATCATCGTGCGCCGGCTCGGGCGCATGCGGCGGGTGCTTGCCGCATCGCCGGCCTATCTGGAGGAGCACGGCCGCCCGCGCGAGCCGGCCGACCTCACGCGGCACGACATGCTAGTCTACAATCTCGCGCAGGACCCCTTCTCGCTCCGCCTCACCAAGGGCGACGCGGAGCGCACCGTGCGCATCACCGGCGCGCTGGACTGTAATGACGGGCAGGTGATCCGGCAGGCGGCGCTATCGGGGCTCGGCATCCTCATCCAGCCGCTTTACATCGTGCAGGAGGATCTCGCCTCGGGGCGGCTCGTGGCGGTGATGCAGGATTGGCAATTGCCCATGCTGACCATGAACATCGCCTATCAGAATAGGGAGCGCCTGCCGGCGAAGATCCGCGTGTTCACGGACTACCTCGTCAACTATGTGCGGCAGGCCTCAAGCAGTGGCATCTGGTCGGCGTGAGCGAGGCTGGCGCCGCTGTCGCCGGCCTTCAAGCTGCGCCATGATGGCGGCCCCGACACCCCTGTCATCACGGGCCGCCCATGCAGCATATCCTCGGCGCCTTCTCTGCCCTCGACCCGCTGATCGCGCTGGGGGTGTTCATCGCCACGGCCGCCACTGATGCCTGCTACGTGGCCTTCACTTCGGCCGTAGTGGCGCGCCGGCGCCTCTCGGCGGCCAACTGGTCGAGTGTCTGGTACATGCTCTCCTCGTTCGCCGTCATCAGCTACACGGAGAACTGGGTCTATGTGGTCTTCGCGGCGATAGGCTCTTGGGTCGGCGCCTTCCTGTCGCTGACCCTTCTCCACCGCCCCGGCGGGAAGGCGGCGCCTGTCGGCTCCTCCCCGCCGGACTAGCGATTGCGGCCGCGATCCTCAGCCAGCCGCGGCGGCATCCACCTCGCGGAACACCTCCTGCGCGATACGCGAGGTCTCCAGCGCCACCGGGACGCCGCAATAGATGGCGATCTGCAGCACCACCTCGCGGATTTCATCGCGGGTGACGCCGTTGGTCAGGGCGCCGCGCACATGGAGCTTGAGTTCGTGCGGACGGTTCAGGGCCGACAGCATGACGATATTGAGCATGCTGCGCGTCCTGCGTTCCAGCCCCGGCCGGCCCCAGATCGCGCCCCAGCAATATTCGGTGACCAGTTCCTGCAGAGGGCGGGCAAACTCGTCCACATTGGCCATGGAGCGCTCCACATGGGCGGCGCCCAGCACGGCCTTGCGGATCTCCATGCCCTTGTGCAGCAGGCTGGCGGTTTCGGTCGTTTCGGTCATCTGACTGTTCCTGAATGAATTTGCGTGACGTGAAGGGCGGGCGAGGATCAGGATTTCGGCTTGCCGACGATGAGGCGCTTCTCGACGAGGGTCACGGCAAGGTCGAGCACCAGCGCGAAGACGGTGAGCACGATGATGCCGGCGAACACGGCATTCACGTCGAAGGTCGCCTCCGCCTGGAGGATCAGGTAGCCGACACCCCGGGCCGAGCCGAGATATTCACCCACCACCGCGCCGACGAAGGCCATGCCCACGGACATGTGCAGGCTGGAGAACACCCAGCTCAGGGCCGAGGGGATATAGACCGTGGTGAGGAGCTGGCGCCGGTTCGCGCCCAGCATCCGTGAATTGGCGAGAATGACCGGGTTCACTTCCCGCACGCCCTGGAAGACGTTGAAGAAGACCACGAAGAACACCAGCGTCACGCCCAGCGCGACCTTTGAGCCAATGCCGAGGCCGAACCAGACGATGAAGATCGGGCCGAGGATGACCCGCGGCATGGCGTTGAGCGCCTTGATGTAGGGATCGAACAGGGCTGCTGTGAGCGGCGAGAGGCCGAGCCATAGGCCGATGCCGATGCCCGACGCCACGCCGAGCAGGAAGGCGAGCAGCGTTTCGATCAGCGTGGTGGCGAGATGGACGAAGATCTCGCCCGTCACGAACCAGCTGACGATCTGCTGGAACACCAGAACCGGATCGCCGAAGAAGAAGACCGGCAGGGCCTTGGCCCGCACCAGCACATACCAGGCGATGATGAGGGCAGCGAACAGCGCCGCCTGGAGCGCGGTGAGGACGATGGGGCCCGGCATCGGTCGGCGGCGGGGCCGCCGTTGCGGGCGGGCTGCGGGGCGGCCGGGGGCAGTGCGGCCAGAGGCGCTGGGATCGGCGATCACGGCGTCAGTCCGCAAGTTTGCGCTGATTTCGCTCATAGGCTTTCAGGACCTCTTCCTTCATGGCGTCCCAGATCTGGTGGTAAAGCTCGACGAAGCGCGGCGTCATGCGGATCTCCGCGACGTCGCGCGGCCGCGGCAGGTCGATGCGGAACTCGGCGATGGGGTGCGTGGAGGGGCCGGCGGAGAGAATGATGACCCGATCCGACAGGGAGATCGCCTCTTCCAGGTCATGGGTGATGAACAGCACCGACTTGCGATAGGTGGTCCAGAGCTGGAGCAGCTCGTTCTCCATCAGCACGCGGGTCTGCACGTCCAGGGCGCTGAACGGTTCATCCATCAGCACGATCTTGGGATCGCGAATGAGCGTCTGCGCCAGCGCGACACGCTTGCGCATGCCGCCGGACATTTCGTGCGGAAAGCGCTCGCCATGTCCGGAAAGCCCGACGCGGGCAAGCCATTCATTGCCCAGCTTCTCAGCCGCCTTGCGCTCCGTCCCCGCATATTCGAGGCCGGTGATGACGTTGGACAGCGCGGTGCGCCACGGCATCAGCGCGTCCGCCTGGAAGAGATAGCCGGCATCCGCATTAATGCCCTCCAGCGATCGGCCATAGACGCAGATGTCGCCCTCGGAGGGCTCGAGCAAACCGGCTGCCACATTCAGCAGGGTGGACTTGCCGCAGCCGGTGGGGCCGACGATGGAGACGAACTCGCCATCCCCGACGTGGAGGCTCGCGTCGTTCACCGCCGTATAGGCGCCGAAGCGGACCGAGACGTGGTCGAACAGAAGGGCCGGCGGCGGCCCGGCGTGAGCGGAGAGGTCACCGAAGGGCGCGGGCATGCGGAGGGGGCCGGCTTCCGGTTGAAGGCCGAGGGTCATGAAACGTCTCCCTGAGGGCGCGGGAACTGGGGGGCGCGGGACCGAGGGGCCGGCATCGGCCACTCGGCGACACGTCAGTGCTTCGCGGCCGGGCCGTATTTCTTCAGCGCACGTTCCACGAGGCTGTTGTCATAGGTGCGCGGGATGTCGAGGCTGGCCGATTTCAGCGCCGGCTCCATCACCGAGATGGTGGCAAGCACGTTCTTGGCCGCCTCGGGCGTCACGATGCCGTCCCACTGGAAGGCGGAAAGGTTCTGCTCCAGCGATTTGCGGTAGAGCGCCTCATCGGCCTTGTAATACTCGGCGGGCACAGAGGCGATGATGTCGTCGATGCTTGCGGTCTTCAGCCACTGCATGGCGCGCACCAGGGCATTGGACACGGCCTGCGACGTATTCGGATTGGCCTTGATGAAGTCCGTGCGCGCGTAGAGACAGTCGGCGAGGTAGGGGCCGCCGAAGGCGATCTGCGATCCTTCCGCGTTCCGGCTGTCCACGAGCACCACCACTTCCTTCGCGTCCGTGAGCGAAGTAATGGCGGGATCCAGATTGACGATGGCATCAAGCTCGGTGCCGGAGCGGATGGCGGCGACCGCGCTCGGGCCGGTGCCGATCGAGATGAAGCTCGCATCCTTCCAGTTGACGCCAGCCCGCTCCAGCAGCTGGGCGACGAAATTCTGGGTGGAGGCGCCCGGCGCCGAGATGCCGATCTTCTTGCCCTTGAGATCCTTGACGCCCTTGATGCTGCCAGCGTTCGAGGCACGGACGGCGAGCACGTTGCCCGGATAGCGCCCGAAGACGGTGAGGCAGGTGAGGTCCTGGCCCTTCGCCTGCAGCCGAAGCATGTGTTCGTAAGCCCCTTCGCCGATGTCGGCTCCGCCGGCGACCACGGCCTGCAGGGCCGCGGTGCCAGAGCTGAAAGCCGTGGAATCCACCGTCAGGCCTTCGTCCTCGAAGTATTTCTTATTCAGCGCGACGAAATACGCGATCTTATTCATCTGGCTGATGGAGCCGCCGACCGCGATCGAGATCTTCGGCTTCTCAAGGCCCGCGGCCCCGGCAGCGACCGGCAGAAGGGCGAGGCCCATCCATCCGGCGGCGATGATGCTTCTGACGATGGACATTGTTTCCTCCCGGCGATGCGACATGTGCTTGGCGGCGTCGCGTGAGGGACGCTCTGCGCCCCCTCTTGTTCTGACTTATTGTATGACAATATGGCCAACACGCGGGATGTCAACCACCTCCGGCTGACTTTCCGTCACCCGGCCATCCGGCTGGAAATCGCCTCTATTTTCCCCTGTTGAGAATCCCGTCCAGCGTGGCGCGATCGACCTTGATCGCGACGCCGGCGCGCTCTTCCTGCACCAGCATGGCGACGCGGGAATCCCTTTGCCCCCAGCCGCGGTTGCGGGCCTCCGTCATCTCGGCCAGCGTCATCTCGGTGAACCGCGCGGGAACGCCGACCTCCTGTGCCAGCGCCGCGGCCAGCGACACGTCCTTGAACGCAAGATCGAGGGCGAAGGACACGTCATCAAACGCCGCCGGCAGGAACTGGTCGGCGAGGCGGTCCACTGCATTCTGCCGCCCGAGCGATCCCTCCCGGATCGCAGCGAAAAGGGTGGCGGGGTCCACACCGGCCTTGACGCCAATGGTAAAGACCTCTGCCAGAACCATCTGGATGCCGTAGTTTGCGCTGTTGTGGACCAGCTTCGCCGTGGTCGCAGCCCCGAGGGGGCCGAGGAACATCACCCGGTCACCGAGCAGATCGAGAAGCGGCCGGCTGGCCTCGAACGCGCCAGCGCTGCCACTCACCCAGATGGCCAGCCGACGCGTACGCGCGCCCTTGGGTCCGCCGCTCACCGGGGCATCCAGCAGGTCGACGCCGAGGGCCGCGAGGCGGTCGCCGAGCGTGCGCACCGCTGCCGGCGCGCTGGTGGTCATGTCGATGATCGTCGCGCCGGCCGAAAGCCCCTCAGCAAGGCCGTCGGCGTCGAACACCACCGCCTCGACCTCGGCCGGGCCGGGGAGCATGGTGAAGATCTCGCGGGTTCTCGCGGCGACATCGCGGGGCGTCGGCACCCAGAGCGCGCCCAGCGCCTCGAAGTGTGCCGCAGCCTCGCGCCGGCGCGTATGGATGACCAGTTCCCGGCCCGCTTCGAGGAGGCGCGTCGCCAGCGGAGCCCCCATGGCGCCGAGGCCGATGAAACCAATGGGCACGAGCGTCTCCTCCTGCCGCGGATGTCAGAGAGCGTCGAGGAAGGCGAGAAGGTGCCGGTTCACCTCATCCGGAGCTTCCAGCGGCGCCATGTGCGAGGCGTCGGGGATGATCTCCAGCCGCGCGCCGGGGATGCCGCGCGCGATGACCTCGGATGCCGCGACGGGCGTCGTCGGGTCCTTCTCCCCCACCATCACCAGCGTCGGCTTCGCGATCTCGCCGAGACGCGGCGCCACGTCGAGAGTCGAGATCATGTCCCACATGGCGGCGTGAACGTCGGGATCGGCCGCGCGCAAGGTCTTCGCGACCCGGTCGAGCACATCGGGCCGCCGCGCGGCGAAGCCGGCGGTGAACCAGCGCTCCAGCGTCGGCGCGACGATCGCTTCCATGCCGCCCGCCCGCACCTGCGCGGCACGCCCGCGTACGGCCTGGCGTCCTGCCTCGGCAAAGGTGCTGACCGTATCCATGAGGCACAGCGCGCGCACGAGATCCGGCCGGGCGAGCGCCAGCGTCTGGGCGATCATGCCGCCCACGGACAGCCCCACCACGCAGGCCGGCCCCGCCTCGGCCCGCTCGATGACCCGGGCGAGATCGGCGGCCGTATCGTTAAACCCGAATGACTCGCCGGGCGCCCGCGACGAGCCGTGGCCCGCGAGATCGTAGGCGATCACGTCAAAGCGTTCGGCGATCACACCGAACTGCCGGTCCCAATAGGTCAGGTCGAGCGCGACGGCGTGGATGAGCACCACCAGCGGAGCCCCACGGCGACCGGCGCGCACCTGATGGAGGACGGGGGCCGTCTCTGCTGGGAGCGGGCTGAAGGCAGTAGCATCGGACATCACGCAAGCTCCTCGGCGGTCCACGCTGGGCGTGCGCCATCAATCCCCCGCCAAAGCGGGAGCGCGGGTATTCTCGAAGAAGAGGCGCGGCCCCCGCGCCTGAAGGCGGACTACATGCGGGCGAGGCGCGGCTCGACTGCGGGCGGAGCAGCGGCCCCCTTGTCCCTGGACGTTTCCTTCGCGCCCCGCTTGCGAACCGGCCGATCGCGCTCGGCCTCCTTGGCGGTGAGCACCGCATCGGCGATGGCGGCGGCGTTCATCACATGGCGGCGGCAGGCCTGTCCGGCCGCCTCGGGATCGCGCCGGGCGATGGCCTCCATGATGTCGCCGATCTCGGCGAGGCTCTTCGCAAGCCGGCCGGGCTGGGACAGCGTGTGGGCGCGCAGCATGGTGACCCGCCAGTGGATCATGCGCAGCATGTCCTCCAGCATCGGATTGTGCGCGCCGGCCGTGAGCGCCGCATAGAAGGCAGTCTTCACCAGCAGGAGATCACTGCCCGGCTTGCCGCGGCTGGCTTTCCTGAAGGCGGCGAAGGCGCTTTCCAGCGCCTTGTGCTCGGCCTCCGTGGCCCGCTCGGCGAAGCAGCGGCCCGCCATCTCCTCCAGCGTCGCGCGCAGCTCATAGATCGAGCGCGCATCCTCGGCGGTGTAGATGGCGACGATAGGCCCGCGATGGGGGATGATCTGCAGGATGCCCTCCGCCGCGAGCTGGCTCAGGGCCTCCCGCAGCAGGGTCCGGCTCACCTGGAACATCTCGCAGATCTCGCGCTCCACCAAGCGATCGCCCGGCTGGAAGCGCCCTTCGAGGATGGCGGTGCGCAGGGCCTCGATCACCTGCTTCTTGAGCGATGCCGCCTGGTGCATGGCTGCAAGGCTGGCTGGCGTGGTCATTTCGGGTTTCCTTGGCTGGCGTCCTTGGCTGGCGGTCCCGGTGGATTCACTGCGCCGTCTGCGGCGACGAAATCAGATGACGGGCGGTTCGTCGAGCCGCACGACGATGCCTTCGAGTTCCGGCTTCGGCGGCCGGTAGCGCTTCATCACCAGAGGATCGTGCCCGGGGACGATGTGGTCCGGCGAGGGCGCGGCGGCCTTCAGGCGGTCGAAGCCTTCCAGCATGCACCCCACGTGGAAGGCGGTGACGAAGGGGCGCTCGGTGTCCATGTTCTCGTAGAAATGGGTCACGTCCGACGCCAGCACCACCGGCCCGCGGCGGGTGTTGACCCGCACGAACTGGAGCCCCGCGGAATGCCCGGGCGCGGGGTGCAGCGTCACCCCCGGCGCGAGTTCCGCACCGCCGTCATAAAAGCTGACCCGACCGGCATAGTTGGCGCGGACCATGCCCACCACATCCTCCACCTCGAAGGAATGGCGCAGGCGCCGGTAGCGCATGTAGCGTCCCACCGCGTAGTGCATTTCCGCCTCCTGGAGGTGGAAGGTCGCGGCGGGGAAGAGATCGAAATTGCCCACATGGTCGTAGTGCAAGTGGGTGAGGATCACATCCTGCACCGTCGCCGCATCAAGCCCCACCAGCTTCAGCGCATCTGCCGGGCAACGCAGGAAATCGCGCTTGCGGCGCGCCGCGACCTCGGCATTGAAGCCCGTATCCACCACGAAGCTGCGCGCCTCGCCGACGATGGCCCAGACGTAATAGTCGAGCGGCATGGGGGCGTCGTGAGGATCGCCGCCGATGAAATTGTCCGCCCGCTTCGCATCCCGCGTGGCGTAGCGGATGGCGAAGACCTCGTAGGTGGGAACCGTCTGTGCGCTCATGCCGCCTGCCCCTTCGGGTGAGCCCCACCCGCGCCGATGAAGGCGCGGTAGCGCTCCGCATAGTCGCGGATGCCCTGTTCCAGCGTGAAGTCCGGCGCCCAGCCGAGCACCGCGCGCGCCGCGGAAATGTCGAGGGAGGCGCGCATGCGCGCATTCACCTCCTCCAGTGGCGACAGCGCGTCGCCGATCTCGATATCGGCGCCCGGCACCACCTGCCGGACGATCCGCGCCACCTCCGCCGCCGCGGTCGCCTGCCCCGCCGCCACGTTGAAGACGCGCTGCGCACCTTCGGGCTGCGTCGCTACCGCAAGGGCGCGCACGACTGCCTTCGCGCAGTCCGGCACATAGGTGTAATCGCGTTTCATCGGCCCGCCGGTCGCGAACCGCACGGGCCGGCCCAGCACCGCACCCTCCACCATGGGCTTGATGAACATGGGCGTGCGCATGCCGAGGCCATAGATGGCTGTCACGCGCAGCGCCAGCACGTCGAGTGCGTGGAAGGAGGCGTAGGCGAGGCCGATGGCCTCGCAGGCCATCTTGGTGGTGCCGTAGTGGCCGGCGGGATTGCCCCGCACCACCGAGAAGACCGGATCAGTCTCCTTCAGCGGCGTGCCGTCCCCGCCATGGTAGGCGGCATTGCTCGACAGATAGATGAGCCGCGCCATGCCGAGCTGCCGTGCCGCTTCGCAGGCATTCACCATGCCGGTGATGTTGGTGTGGTAGGTCGCCGCCGGCTGGGCGAGGGAGGTCTCCAGCCCCACGATGCCGGCGCTGTGGACGATGGCCTCGATCCGCTCGGTGCGGCACACGTCCATGAGACGCGCGAGGTCGGTGGTCTGACCGAGCGCATGGACGACGTCGCCCACCTCCGCCGCGGCAAACGTCGCAAGGGCTTCCGGCCCCGGCGCCGCCATGTCGTAGCTTACGACGCCATGGCCGGCGGCAGAAAGCGCCGCCGCCACGTGGCTTCCGAGGAAGCCCGCCCCTCCCGTCACCAGCACGCGCATGGGACGCCTCCCGCTCCGGCCTCAGCCATGGGCTTTCTGCGCCCGCTCGGCGAGCAGGACGCTCATGAGCGAGACTGCGTATTCGCTGCGCTGCGGATCGGAGAGCCCGGCGGCCTCACGGCCGAACTTGCGCAGCAGTGTGATGGACTTGGGGTCCTGGGCGGCGATGAAATCGGCGACCCGCAGCGCTTCGGCGAACGCGGAGCCGGGTGGCACCACGGACGTGACGATGCCGTAAGCCTCTGCGTCGGCAGCGGAAATTTCCCGGCTGGAGAGGGACAGCTCGAAGCCCCTCTTGTAGGAGACGAAGCGGAACAGGTAGGACAGCACGATCAGCGGCGGCATGCCGTGGGACATTTCCGGCAGGGCAAAGCGGGCATTTTCGGCCGCGACCACATAGTCCGCCTGGGCCGACATGCCGAAGCCCCAGCCGAGCGCAAGGCCTTCCACCGCAAGGATTGTCGGCACCGGCAGGGCGGCGAAGGCGGCGTTCACCTTGAGGATGGCGTTGAGGTCGTCCGCAACCTCGGATGCCCGGGTCAGGCCCTTCTTGCCGACCCGGCCGCCGCAGAAGTTGGTGCCCTGCCCCCGCACCACCAAGGCCCGCATACTCGATTGATTCGCAAGGCTTTTGGCCGTTTCGGCGAGGCCCAGAAGGGCCTCTGTATCCAGATGGTTCGGCTCGCCCTGTCCCACCAGTGTCAGGACGACGACGCCATTGCCTTGTTCCTCGACGCGAACGGCCATTCCCGGGGCTCCCTGCGCGGCCGTCTGGCGGGCCGCCTTGGTTCTTCGTACCGGGGGAGTGTGGCACCCGCCACGCAGAATGTAAACTGATTGTACGACAATATTCGAGACAGACAAACGGACAGCCGTGACCCTCGCGCACGAAGGCGGGGAGCGCCCCGAAGGCGCTCGGTCAGCGCGATGCGGACCGAGCGCCCGCGGCCCCGAAAGTGTTGGAAAACAAGGCCTCGAACCGCTCCGGCGGCAGCGGGCGGCTCCAGAAATAGCCCTGCCCGAAGGTGCAGCCGTGGGAGGCGAGGAAGGCCATCTGCCCCGCCTCCTCCACCCCCTCCGCGAGGATCTCGATATCCAGCGCCCGGGCCATGGCGATCATGGCACGCACCAGCTCGCCATCCACCACGGACGCGGGGAGATCGCGCACGAAACTCTGGTCGATCTTCAGGCGGGAGATGGGGAAGCGCTTGAGGTAGGCGAGGGAGGAATAGCCGGTGCCGAAATCGTCGATGGCGATCCTGACACCCAGTTCCGCGATGCGGTTCAGCTTCGATTCAGCACCGGTATCGGCACCGAAAAGCATGCTTTCGGTGATTTCGAATTCGATGCTGTCAGCCGGCACCCCGGCGGCGGCCAGCGCCGCCTCGGTCCGGGCGCAGATGTCGGTCGCGGCGAGCTGCCCGGCGGAGATATTCACCGCGACGAATCCGCATGGCAGCCCGGCCTTGCGCCAGGCCGCCATCTGGGTGCAGGCGGTCGCCAGCACGAAGTCGCCCAGGGGGACGATGAGGCCGGTCTCCTCGGCGACGGGGATGAAGCGGTCGGGGCCGATCATCTCCCCCTCGGGGGTGATCCACCGCACCAGCGCCTCGGCGCCGACGATGACCTGGTCCTCGAGCCGGACGATGGGCTGGTAGTGGACGGTGAATTCGTGCTCCGCCAGCGCCCGGCGGAGATTGGCCACCAGTTGCACGCGCGCCCGCGCGTCGCGGGTCAGGGCGTCGGTATAGAAGGCGTAGGTCCGCCCGCCCCGGCTCTTGGCCTGGTAGAGGGCGGCATGGGCATGCTGGAGCAGGGTGGTGGCGTCGCCCGCGTCCTCGGGGAAGAGGCTGATGCCGATGCTGGCATTGACGAAGAGATCGGCGACGCCCTCCGCTGCGAACGGCTCGGCCAGCGCCTCGATGAGGCGCACGGCGAGGCTCACCGCCTCCTTCGGCCCCTCGCTCCCGTCGATCACCACGACGAATTCGTCGGCGCCGTAGCGGCCGATGGTGGCGTCTTCCGGCACCGTCCTGCGGATGCGCTGGGCGGCCGTGCGCAGCACCCTGTCCCCGGCGGCAAAGCCGAGGCTGTCGTTGATGGTCTTGAGATGTTCGATATCGACGTAGAGCACGGCGCAGCGTGTGCCCTCGCGGGTCAGCTCGTGCTCGATGAGCGAGTAGGTCAGGGTGCGGTTGGGCAGGCCCGTGAGCGGATCGTAGCGCGTCAGGCGATCCACCTCGATCTCGGAACGGCGCGCCTGGGTGATGTCGTTGAAGGCGCCCACATAGCTTTCCGGCGCGCCGGTGCGGCCGTAGACCGTGCTGATGACCGTCTGCTGCAGATAGAGCGTGCCGTCCTTGTGGCGGTTCCAGATCTCGCCGCGCCAGACGCCGCTGTCCTTCAGGGCGGTCCACAGGAGCTGGTAGAACAGCCGATCGTGCCGCCCGGAATTCAGGAACCGCATGTTCTGGCCGAGCACCTCGGCCTCCTCGTGGCCGGTGATGGCGACGAAGGCCGGATTGACCGCGGTGATGCGTCCGGAAAGGTCCGTCACCACCAGCCCTTCCTGGGTGTTGGTGAACACCGCCTGGGCCAACGTCAGGCGATGCTCGGTCGCGCGGCGGGCCGTTGCGTCGGAGGCCATGAGGATGATGTATCCGGCGCCCTCCGGGCTGTCGCGGGCGATGGACTGGACGCAGGACAGCCAGATCTCCTCGCCCGCTTGGGTGAGGTGGGGCTGGTCGCCGCGCGGCTCGACCACCGTTCCCGAGGGCAGCGATGCGACGTCCGCGCGGCCGGTATTGCCGCTCGCTCCGGCGCGGAGGTTCGGCCGCACGTCGGCATAGCTGCGCCCGAGCAGATCCTCCCGGCCATAGCCCAGGAGGGCGCAGAGGGTTTCATTGACCCGCAGGAAGCGCCCATCGAGGTCGAGATGGGCAATGCCCTCGGCGGCCTGCTCGAAGGTCGCCCGGAAACGTTCCTCCGCCGCATGCAGCGCGGCCTTCTGGTCCGCCTCCGCGATGGCGGCGCGCAATTGCTGGCGCTGCACCATCAGGATGGCGAGAATGCCGGCCACCAGCAGACAGGCCGCGGCCGTGATGGCGGAGAGGAAGGCGACGCCGCGCACGTCGTCCACCACGTCGGCCGTGGCGACGCTGGCGATGAGTACAGCATCCGCGGCCGGGATCACCGCCGCGGCAGCCAGCAAGGAGGAATCGCCTTGCGGCTCCAGAATCCTCGCGACGCGGCCCGCCATTCCGTTCTGGGCGAGTTCCGCAAGGGACCCCGGCAGGGACGCCCCCTCTCCAACGATGCGCCATTCGCCCGGACCGGCGTTTCCGGTCGCGGTCCTCGTGACGATGAGCACCCGGCCGCTATCGCCCATCACGCCAAGGAACGCCGCGAGACGCCTGAAGCCTCCGCCGCCGTGGGCGACGATGTCTGCGGTCGAGGCCTGCGGCGCCTGCGGCGGCACCGCCAGCATGCGCCGCGCCACTTCCGCGTCGATGGAGCGCGCGACGACCTCGGTCATGAATTCGAGCTGCCCCGTCCGCTCTTGCAGCAGCCTGTCAGAGGCCGACCGGAAGACCGCGTAGCTGATGAGCCCCGCCGGGAGCGTGACGAAGGCGAGGATCAGGAACAGCACCCAGCCCCGGAGGGTGAGGATCGGCCGCGCCCCGCCCGTCCCCTGGGCCGCAGTGTGCAGCGCCAGATAAAGCAGGGCGGTCGTCACCGCGACGAACACCAGACCCTTGAGGGTGGAGAAGACGCCGAAGCCGATGGAGCCCCCGACGCTCTCGATGAAGCGGTCGGACAGGTAGATCCACAGGGTGGCACCGATCGCGTAGGCGATCGTGACGGTCGCGATGTACATCCTGCGTGTCATCGTCGATCGTCTTTCAATGCCAGCCTGCGTCTGGCCCCACTCTACAGCCGGCGGCCCGCCGGGCGAAGCGCCGGTTTTCGCTCGACCCTGAAAAATCTGTGAACTCAAGGAGGTACGCCACCCCTCCGCCCCACAGGTGAGGGCGCGCGGAAGCGACCGGACGGATGGGCTCAGGGGGTGGGCGCGACCACGTTGTCGAAGCTGATGACGACTTCCGTCTTCTGCTGCTGGGAGGTCATGCGGATCGGCAGGCCGCTGTCTACCGCGATCCAGACCCGCTGAGGATCCAGCGCGCCGGCCCCGGGCATGGGCGGGGGCGTGTAGTCATAGACCACCGCGTTCCTGCCCTGGAACGTCTCCGCGCCCACGCGCCGGCAGTCCTTCAGGCTGGATGCGCCGGGGATAACGCTCTTCTGCATCTGCACGCGCCCGCCGGGTCCAAGCGGCAGCTTCGTCCATTTGGCGCCGTGCTTGACGTACATGTCGTCGCCGACGATCACGGATTCCATGAGCAGCGTGCCGCCCAGCGAGGTCGCCTGCCGGTAGGCCGGGGCCTTGCTGAGGCGATCATAGGCGTCCGCCACGCTCTGGCAGTCATCGGCCTGCGCCGACGCGACCGGCACAAGCAGACACCCCAGCACCAGGACGGCTCCGGCAGCGCGCATGACGTATCCCTTCAGATCAGGCGCGGGAGCCCAGGCTGCGCCATCGGTTCATTCAGCCGGCCCTCCGGGCGGGGCGGCACGCTACCACTGGTAGCGCACGCCGCCGCGGGCGTTGGCCGCCGCATAGCCGTCGCCGAACTTGAGGCTGGCGGTGGTGAAGCCGTTCCAGCCGCTGCTCTTGGCGAACACGTTGAAGCCACCGCCGATCTCGCCGAAGGCACCGTTGAAGTCGTCGGCGACGGTGAGCGGCAGGCCGGGATTGTAGATGGTCACCGCATTGTCCCCGAGGAATTCGTACCAGAGCCGGGCATTCAGGTTGGCCTCGATCCGCAGGGAGGAATTGTCGTAGACCGGCCCGCCCACGCGGGCGCCGATGCCCACCCTCAGGCTGTCGTTGCTGCCGAAGTCGGCCGACGTGCCCTGCACCAGGAACACGTTGTTGATGCGGGTGGAGACGTAGCTCAGCGTGGCGATGGGCTCGAAGAAGCCGGTGGCGCCGAGCTTCGCCCGGTATCCGGTGTCGAGGGTGAAGCCGAGGCTGGTCGCCCGCGCGCTCTGGCCGTAGGCCGCGGCCCCGCCGAGGGTCGGCGCGGTGTAGTCCATGGAGAGGATGTCGGCCTTGAACAGGCCGTCCACGAACCAGTTGCGGTTGAGGTAGGTGGCATAGGCGCCCACCGTGCCGCCGGAATAGCTGGCGGAGGTCGGCGAGGCATCGAAGCCGAGCTGGGAGGTGACGTAGCCGCCCATCACGCCGAACATCACCGCATCCCTGCCGGACGCGGACAGGTTCGTCTTGCCGAAGTCGGCGCCGGCGATGAAGCCGTAGGTGTCCTGCGAGTAGCCCATGTCGTAGGTGTAGGCGGCGCCCGGCACCGTGGCGGTGGTGGTGGAATTGCGCAGGCCCCAGCTGCCGACCGCCTTCGCCCAGACACCGGGCGTGACGCTCTGCTGGCCGGCGTTGGGGGTCCGGCCGACGGTGGCGCCGGTGCCGCCGTCGAGATAGGTGCGCAGGTCGGCCTGCCGGTCCAGCCAGCCGCCGCTGGTCTCGTACCAGATGCTCTGCGCGCCGGTGACGAGGCGCGGCAGCTCATAGGCCTCCCGGTCGGGCACGCCGACGAGATAGGTGTCGTTGCCGCGGGTCACGAGGTCGTAGAAGAACACGCCCTTGTCGATGACGCCGCCGAAGCGCGGATCGTAGCCGGCCGACTCGGAGGAGATGACGAAGCTCGCCTCCTGGGTGCCGTACTTGCCGTAGGAGACGGCATTGGGGTTCACCACCTCCACCACCATCATGCCCTTGGGATTGTAGCCGCCGGCGCTGCCGCTCACGTCGTTGATGACGATGGCGGTCTGGCCCTGCGTCGCCACCGTGCCGGCGGGGAGAAGGTTGCCGTTGGCGTCGAGGCCGCCCACCACCAGCTTGTCGGCGGTGGAGCCGGGGCCTCCGAGATAGGCATCTATGCCGAGGCGGCTGTTGCCCTGCCCCACGAACACGCCGCTCACATAGGTCACGTCGCGGGTGCCGTTATAGGCGGTCTGGCCCGGCTTCTCGTCGATCATGGTGAGGAGGCCGGCGTCGGTCGAGACGGTGCTGCCGTTGACGAAGGTTTCGAGGCCCGTGAACGTGGTGGTCTCGCCCTGCGCGCCGTTGAGGGCGGTGACGGTGAGGCCGGTGTTGTTCACCTGGTCGGTGCCGCCGCCGAAGCTGTTGACGCCCACCGTGACCCAGGTGTTGGAGCTGAGGTTGTTGAAGGTGTCGTTGCCGTCGGAGAAGCTCACCCGGCCGATCACGGTGCCCTTGTTGGTGACGGTGGTGGAGCCTGCATCCGCACGGATCGCCATGCGGCCCGCGGCGGTGGCGAGGTCGTCATTGGCCGCGTAAGCCCAGGAGCTGACGAGCGACCCGTTGCCGATGTCGATGGTGGTACCGGTGCCGCTCGACACGCGGATCACCGCCTCGTCCGCGGAGGCGCCCGAGCCGGACACCACGCTGAAGGCGCCGATACCCACCGCGACCGTGCCCGTCCCGTCGGCACGGATGCCGTTGCCGGTGCCGACCTGCCCCGTGTCGCCATAGATGCGCGCGCCGGTGCCGAGGGTGACGGTAGCAGCACCGCCGCCGCCCGCCAGCGTCTGGACGCCCGTGCCGCCGGAGAGCACGCGGATGCCGTCCGCCAGGGTCACCGTCACGGCGCCGGTGCCGGCGGTCTGCGCGACGACGCCGGTGCCGGCGCTGCTGATGTCCGCGCCCACGTCGACCCGGGCCGCGCCCGTCCCGCCGGAGGTCGCGCCGACGCCGTAGCTGCCACCCGCGGTGATCTTCCCGGCCACCGTGACCGTGGTGGCGCCGCCGGTGTTGAGGGCGAGGATGCCGGAGCCCGTCGCCTCGATCTCCGCCGTGTTCTTGACCGTCACCGTGCCCCCGGCGCCCGAGAGGCCGGCATCGATGCCGGTGGCGCCCGCCGTGACCTTGGCGTTGGTGGTGACGTTGACCGTTCCATTGTCGCCGGTGAGCGCGGCGAGGATGCCGGCGCCGCCCGCCTTCACGATGCCGTCCGTGGTGACGGTGACGCTCATGCCGGTGCCGGTGGCGCTGGCGTCGATGCCCTGCGCGCCGGAGGTGATGGCGCCGTTCGCGCTCGTCGTCACGGTCGCGGAACCGCTGGCGCCGGTGGAGACGGCGCGCACGCCGAAGCCGGAGACGGTGATGGCATTCTCCACCTTCACCTCGGTGGTCGCCGTGCCGGCCGCGGTGGCCGAAGCGTCGGCGCCGCTGGCGCTGTCGGTGATGGCGCCGCGCAGGGTGAAGCTGCTCAGGGCGTCGCCCTTCTCCGAGGTCGCGAACCCCTTCACCGCCGTGCCGGTGCCGCCCTTCACGGTGGCGTCGGTGGTGATGATCGTGGTGGCGTTGCCCTTGGTGCTGGTGGCGTCGGCGACGATGCCGCCGACATTGCCCGTCACGGCGCCGGTGACGCCGATCTTGGTCTGCGTCGTCCCCTCCACCGAGGAGACGGCGGCGATGGCCGCGCCGCCGCTGCTGGTGACGGTGCCGGCGGTCGTCACCTCCACATTGCCTGATGTGCCGGTCTTGTCGATGCGGATGCCGCCCACCGCGCCCGACACGGAGGTGCCGGTTTTGGTTTCAACCACGATATCGCCGGTGCTCGCCGCATCCGACGACACGCGCAGGCCGACGCTGGAGCCCTTCACCTCGGTGGTGCCGCCGAGGTTCACGGAGACCTTGCCGCCCATCTGCTTCAGGAACACGCCGTCCGCCGTGCCCTCGATGGAAGCGCTGCCTGACGTGGTGAGGGTGATGGTGCCGGTGGCCTCGCCATAGAGGCCGAACCCGCCCGCCGCAGTGGATTTCGCCGTGCCGGAGAAGTTCTGGATGGAGAGATCGCCCCCGGTGGCATTGAAGAAGGCGCCGTACTGCCCGCCCGAGGCCTTGCCGCTGAAATTGTCCGCCGTCACGCTGCCGCCCAGCGTGCGGGCGAACACGCCCGCACCGGTGCCGCCCGTCGCCGTGCCGGAGAAGCCGGACACGGTGATGTCGCCGCTGGTGCCCGCCTGCGCGAAGATGCCGTACTGCCCACCCGAGGCGCTGGCGGCGAAATTCTTGACGCTGATGCCGCCGGTGTCGGTGAGCAGCATCAGCCCGTTCGCACCGCCGATGATGTTGGGCGCCCCCGCGCTGCCGCCGGTGAAATTGTCGGCGGTGATGGCGCCGCTGGTGGTGCGGCCATAGACGCCGTAGTCGCTGGTGCCCGTCGCGGTTCCGGAGAAGCCGGAGAAATTGACGCTCCCCGCCCCGGTCTGGGCGAAGATGCCGTATTGCCCGCCCTGGGCGCTGGAGCCGAAATTCTGGATGCTGATGGCGCCCGAGGTGGACAGCGCCTGAAGGCCGGCTGCGCCGCCGGTGAGGAACGGCCCGCTGCCCGCGCCGGCCGCGAAATTGTCGGCGGTGATGGCGCCGGTGGTGGTCGAGAGCAGGAGGCCGCTGCCGGCCGTGCCCTTTACCGTGCCGCTGAAGCCGGAGGCATCGATGGCGCCGGAGGTGGCGAAGGCGACAATGCCGTTCTGGCTGCCCGTGGCGCTGCCGCTGAAGGTCTTCAGCGAGATGTCCCCGGTGGTGACCACCTGGGCGAAGATGCCGTTGGCACTGGTGCTGCCCGCCGTGCCGCTGAAACCGGAGAGATCGACGGTGCCGGCATTGGCCTGGGCGAAGATGGCGTTCTGGCCCGCCGTCGCGCTGCCGCTGAAGTTGCGGATGTTGATGTCGCCCGTTCCGGTCACCTGTGCGAACACGCCGTTGGCACCGGTGCCATCGGCACTGCCGGTGAAGCGGTCGATGGTGATGGTGCCGTTGACCGACTGGGCGAACAGGCCATTCTGGCCGCCGGTGGCGCTGCCGGCGAAATCGTTCACCGTGATGTTGCCGACGGCGATGAGGGTGAGGCCGTCCGAAGTCGTGCCCTTGAAAGTGCCGCCTTCGGCCGCGATGTCGATATTGCCGGTGGTGGAGGCGAGCACGCCGCTCGCCCCGCCGCTGAGGCTCGCGCCCGCCAGCACCCGCACGCTGGCGTCGGTGGCAGGCAGAAGCGTGAGGGCATAGCTGTCCGCCGTCACCGTGGCACCGATGCCGGTGCCGGCCGCCTGCGAGATGGCGCCGCTCGAAATCAGCGAGATGCCGTCGGTGGTCGCCGTGAAGCTGCCGCCGATGTTGTTCAGCACGATGTCGCCGCCGCCGAGGCCGGAGCCCACGATGACCGAGATGGGCAAAGCTGCCGTGATGCTCGTGTCGTCCGCGGTGGTGACAGTGATGGTATTGTCGGTCAGCACCGCCGCGGCCGTGCTCGCGCCGGAGCAGTCCAGCGCCGTGGGGTTGCCGACCGGCCCCGAGGTGACGCAGGCGCCGTAGGCGGCCGTTGCCGGCATCAGCCCTGCGAGAACCGTGGCCAGCGCCGATCCGGAGAGAAGCGCCCGCATGTGGGGCGCGCGCCGATGGGCGCCCATGTCAGCCCGGCCGGACTTGAGCTTGTGCGTGGCGCCGAACATGCGCGTGTCCTCCCTCCCGATCCCCGACGCCCCCCTGGCGCCGCACCAGAATTGCGACACACGTCCGCATGCGCGCCCGGCCCGCTGCAGCGGGGCCGGTCGGCGACAGCGAAGCAGCCGTTTCGGGTGATCCCAGAATTTCCCATCATGGTTAACCTAGAGTTACGTAGAGCAATAAATCTGCCCAAGGTCCCGCCAACGCTTCACCAGCATTCTTCACGGCCGGGGGAACCCCCCACCGCCCGAAACATTGTCTCCCCGCAGGCAACGGTATCGGTGAGGGCAAGACGTGCATCGGCAGGCGATGGAGGGCGAAGTCGGGCGGATGCCGCCGGTGTCGGATGCGCGGCGGCCCCGGCTCTATCACGTGCCACCCCGCGCGCTGCCGACCGGCACGGGGCTGGACGCGCTCCTCTCCCGGATCGCGGCGCTCGGGTTCGACACGCTGCTCCTCGGCTGGCCCTTTCCGGTGGAGCCGCACAGCTGGTTCGCCACCCGCACCCTCGACACACTCGCCGCGCCGCTCGGCGGACAGACGCCCGAGGCGGCGTTCCGCGATCTCGCCGATGTGGCGGCGGCGCATGGCCTTTCCTTGTTCATCGACCTCGCCTGCACCCGCGCGGGTGATGGCGACCTTCCGGCCGCGCTGCCGGGCTGCTGGAGCGGCGGGGCACACGCGGCAGACCCGCGGGTCTCGCCCGGCGCCGCCGGCAACACCGTGGCGCTGGCAGACGACGACGCCGTCGCCCGCTTCGCGGATTTCTGGGCCGGGCATCTCGACCGCTGGCGGCGCGCCGGCGTGCGAGGGGTGCGCTGCCACGAGCCCGGGGCGCTCCCGGCCGAGGTGTGGCGGCGCCTTCTCGGCCCGGCGCGGGCCGCCGGGCTTCTCGCCCTCGGCTGGACGCCGGGGCTACCGCGCGACGAGGTACGAGAGCTTGCCGCCGCCTTCGATTTCGTCACCGCCTCGGCTGCCTGGTGGGACGGCCGCGCGCCCTGGCTGGTGGAGGAATTCAACGCCCTCCGCCCCCACGCCCGTCTGATCGCCTTCTGTGACGACCCGTTCGGCCCCCGCCTTGCCACGCGCGGGCCGGATGCCACCGCCGAGGCGCGCCATCGTCTGGCCCTGGCCGCCACGCAGCTCGCCGATGGCTGGCTGATGCCCATGGGCTTCGAGCACGGCGCGCGCACGCCCTTCATGGACGGGGACGAGGCGGAGACCGCTCTCGGCTTCGACCTCTCGGCCGCGATCGCCGCCCTCAATGCCGAGCCCGTCGACGTTCGCCGCCTGCGCCAGCTCACGGCGCCCGGCGCGCGGGTGACGCTGGTGGCGGCCGATGGCCCGCGCGGCACGCGGCTCATCGCCTTCAACGCCGACCTCTCGCACCCCGCGCCCCTGAGCGCGCGGGAAGCGGCGGCGCGCCTTGGCCTCGCGCTTGCCGGCCCCATCGCCGACGACCTGCCGCCCGGCGGCACTGCCGCCATGGACCTTTCCCCGACAGCGCCCATCCGCGCGCCCGGCCCGGCTGTGGCGCCCTTCACCGCCGCGCCGCGCATCGCCATCGAGCGGGTGACGCCGAGCGTGGACGGCGGCCGCTTCGCGGTGAAGCGCAGCGTGGGCGATGTGGTGACGGTGGAGGCGGACATCTTCACCGATGGCCACGAAAAGATCGCCGCCGAGCTGCGCTGGCGCGCCATGGACGAGACGACGTGGCAGCGCGCGCCGCTGGTGCCCACCGTGAACGACCGCTGGCAGGCGCGCTTTCCCCTGCTGCGCGTGGGCCGCCACGAATTCCTCATCGAGGCCTGGTGGGACCATTTCGGCACCTTCCGCCGCGACCTCGGCAAGAAGCGCGAGGCCGGGCAGCCGCTGGCCGTCGAGGTCGCCGAAGGGCGCGCCTTGCTCGAAGCCGCGCAGCAGACCGCGCCGAAGGGCGCGCGCGCCATGATCCGCGATCACCTCAAGCGCCTGAAGGGGAGCGAAGCGGCCGCCGTGGAGGCGCTGCTGTCCCCTGCCCTGGCCACGGCCATGGCCGAGGCCGACCCGCGCGCCTTCGCGGCTGGAGCGGCTCAGCGCTACCTCATCGAGAGCGACCGGGAGGCCGCCCAATTCGCGAGCTGGTACGAGCTGTTTCCCCGCTCCGTCACCGACGACGCCGCCCGCCACGGCACGCTGCGCGACGTGATCGGCCGGCTGCCGGCGATCCGGGACATGGGCTTCGACGTGCTCTATTTCCCGCCCATCCATCCCATCGGTCGCACCCATCGCAAGGGCCGCAATAATGCGCTGAATGCGGGGCCGAACGATCCCGGTAGCCCCTATGCCATCGGCACCGAGGCCGGCGGGCATGAGGCGATCCACCCCGAGCTTGGCACGTTTGAAGACTTTCGCGCCCTTGTCGCGGCGGCGCGGGACGAGGGGCTGGAGATCGCGCTCGATTTCGCCATCCAGTGCTCGCCCGACCATCCCTGGCTGAAGGCGCACCCCGACTGGTTCCAGTGGCGGCCGGACGGCAGCATCCGCTACGCCGAGAACCCGCCCAAGAAATACGAAGACATCGTCAACGTCGATTTCTACGCGAAGGGCGCGGTACCGGAACTGTGGCTGGCCTTGCGCGACGTGGTGGAGGGGTGGGTGCGCCTCGGCGTGCGCATCTTCCGGGTGGACAATCCACACACAAAGCCCTTCCCCTTCTGGGAGTGGCTGATCGCCGACATCCGCAGCCGCGACCCTGGCGTGATCTTCCTCGCCGAGGCCTTCACGCGGCCGAAGCTGATGTATCGGCTGGGCAAGGTCGGCTTCTCCCAGTCCTATACCTACTTCACCTGGCGCAACACCAAGGCCGAGCTGCGGGAGTATCTGGAAGAGCTGAACCGCGCGCCGGCGCGGGACATCTACCGCCCGCACTTCTTCGTCAACACGCCGGACATCAACCCCTATTTCCTCCAGCGCTCCGGCCGTCCCGGCTTCCTCATCCGCGCCGCGCTGGCGTCCATGCTGTCGGGGCTGTGGGGTCTCTATTCCGGCTTCGAGCTGTGCGAGGCGGAGCCGGTGCCGGGGAAAGAAGAATATCTCGACAGCGAGAAATACGAGATCCGTCCGCGCGATTACTCACGCCCCGGCAACATCGTCGCCGAAATCACGCGGCTCAACGCCATCCGCCGCGCCCACCCGGCGCTGCAATCCCACCTGAACGTCACCTTCTACAACGCCTTCGACGAGCAGATTCTCTACTTCGGCAAGCGCCTGCCCGGCGAGGACGAGATGGTGCTCGTGGCGGTGAGCCTTGATCCCCACGCCCCCCGCACCGCCGCCTTCGAAGTGCCTTTGTGGGAATTCGGCCTGCCCGACCATGCGTCCGTGGAGGTCGATGATCTGGTGCGCGACACCCGTTTCACCTGGACCGGCAAGATGCAGACCCTCCACCTCGATCCGGCCGAATTGCCCTACGCCATCTGGCGCATCCGTCCCGTGGGAGGCGCCGCATGAACGTCCATTCCGCCCCCACCTCTTCCGCGCCGGCCTCCACCACCGAAGACGACGCGCTCTGGTACAAGGACGCGGTGATTTACCAGCTGCATGTGAAGTCCTTCTTCGATGCCAATGACGACGGCATCGGCGACTTCGCGGGGCTGATCTCGAAGCTCGATTACATCGCGAGCCTCGGCGTCACCTGCATCTGGCTCCTGCCCTTCTACCCCTCTCCGCGCCGCGATGACGGCTACGATATCTCCGAATACAAGAACGTCCATCCCGATTACGGCACCATGGCCGACGCGCGCCGCTTCATCCGCGAGGCCCATGCGCGCGGGATGCGGGTCATCACCGAGTTGGTCATCAACCACACCAGCGACCAGCACCCCTGGTTCCAGCGCGCGCGGCAGGCGAAGCCCGGTTCGGCGCATCGAAACTTCTATGTCTGGTCGGACAATGACCAGGCCTATGCCGGCACGCGCATCATCTTCCTCGACACCGAGAAGTCGAACTGGACGTGGGATCCGGTGGCCGGCGCCTATTTCTGGCACCGCTTCTATTCCCACCAGCCGGATCTCAACTTCGACAATCCCGCCGTGCTGAAGGCGGTTCTGGGCGTGATGCGCTTCTGGCTGGACCTCGGCGTGGATGGCCTCCGGCTCGACGCCGTGCCCTATCTGGTGGAGCGCGAGGGCACCTCCAACGAGAATCTGCCCGAGACCCACGCCATCCTGAAGACCATCCGCGCGGAGCTGGACGCCGCCTATCCCGGCCGTCTGCTGCTCGCCGAGGCAAACATGTGGCCGGAGGACACCCAGCAGTATTTCGGCGAGGGCGATGAATGCCACATGGCGTTCCATTTCCCGCTCATGCCGCGCATGTACATGGCGATTGCGCAGGAAGACCGCTTTCCCATCACCGACATCATGCGTCAGACGCCGGATATTCCGGCCAATTGCCAGTGGGCCATCTTCCTGCGCAATCATGACGAGCTGACGCTGGAGATGGTCACCGACAGCGAGCGCGACTACCTCTGGAACTTCTACGCCGCCGACCGGCGCGCGCGCATCAATCTCGGCATCCGCCGCCGCCTCGCCCCCCTGCTCCAGCGCGACCGCCGCCGTGTGGAGCTGATGAAGTCGCTTCTTCTCTCCATGCCCGGCACGCCGGTGATGTATTACGGCGACGAAATCGGCATGGGCGACAATATCTTCCTCGGCGATCGCGACGGCGTGCGCACGCCCATGCAATGGTCGCCGGACAGGAACGGCGGCTTCTCCAAGGCCGACCCCGCGAGCCTCGTCCTGCCGCCCATCCAGGACCCGCTCTACGGCTTCCAGGCCATCAATGTGGAGGCGCAGAGCCGCGACACCCACTCGCTGCTGAACTGGACGCGCAAGCTCCTCTCCGTGCGCCGCGCCCATCCGGCCTTCGGCCGCGGCACGCTGCGCTTTCTCTATCCGAAGAACCGAAAAGTCTTCGCCTATCTGCGCGAGCACCAGGGCGAGACGCTTTTGTGCGTCGCGAACCTTTCCCGCTCGCCGCAGGCGGTGGAGCTGGACCTCTCGGAATTTGCCGGCCGCATTCCGCTGGAACTGCTCGGCTCCTCGCCCTTCCCGCCCATCGGCCAGCTCACCTATCTGCTCACGTTGCCGCCCTACGGCTTCTACTGGTTTCTCCTCGCCACCGACGCGCAATCGCCGGACTGGCACACCCCGGCACCCGAGGCCATGCCCGAATATCTCACCTTCGTGCTGAAGGGGGCGCCGGAAGAGATGATCACCGCCGCCCACCGCAAGAGCTTCGAGGCCGACGTTCTGCCGGCCTATCTGCCCAAGAGGCGCTGGTACGCCGGCAAGGGGGAAGCCCTCCAGTCCGCACGCATCGCCATGACCGCGCGTCTCGGCAAGAAGCGCGAGCGCGCCTTCGTGATGGTGGAAACCAAACGCGCCGGCGGAACGGACCTCTACCAGATCCCCGTCGGCATTTCGTGGGACGACGAGGCGGGCCAGTCCCTGCCCCAGCAGCTCGCCCTGGCCCGCGTGCGCCGCGGGCGGCGCACCGGCTATCTCACCGATGCGTTCGCGCTGCCCGAATTCGCCGCCGATGTGATGGACCTGATTGGCCGCGACGGTGAGGTGCCCAGTTCCCACGGCCGCATCGTTTTCCGCAAGACGGAAGCCTTCGCGCGCGCCGCCATGCCCGAAGGCGCCCCGGTGCGGTTCCTTTCGGCGGAACAGTCGAATTCCTCGCTCATCTATGGCGACACGGCCATTCTCAAGTTGTTCCGCCGCATCACGCCCGGTGTTCACCCCGAGGCGGAGATGAGCCGCGCGCTCACCGAGCGCGGCTTCGCCAACACCGCGACGCTCCTCGGCGAGATCGTCCACGAGCCGGAGGGTGGCGCGCCGCAGGTGCTCGCCGTGCTGCAGGCCTATGTGGCGGGCGAGGGCGATGCCTGGACCTTCACCCTCTCCTTCCTCCAGCGCGCCGCTGATGAGGTTGGCCACGAGGGCATCCAGCAGGACGACCTCCTCGCTCCCTATCTGGGCTTTGCCGAGCGCCTCGGCCTGCATCTCGGCGAGATGCATAGGCTGCTCGCCGCCGAGACGGACGACACCGCCTTCGCGCCGGAGCCCGCCGGCCGCAAGGCGCTGGAGGCGTGGCGCAGCCGCATCGGCGGGCGCATGGACGCCGCGCTGAAGGGCCTTGCTGACCGGCTCGACACGCTGGCAGAGCGCGACCGCGAGAAGGCCGCCTGCATCCTCGACCGGCGCGCGGCCATCGCCGCCGAGATCGATCGCCTCATCGCGGCGGGTGAAGGCGCCCTCCTCCACCGCATCCACGGCGATTTCCATCTCGGGCAGGTGCTGGTGGCGCAGGGCGATGCGGTCATCATCGATTTCGAGGGCGAGCCCGCTCTGCCCGTGGACGCCCGCCGCGCCAAGGACAGCGGCTGGCGCGACGTGGCCGGCATCCTGCGCTCGCTGGACTATGCGGTGCGCGCGCGGCGTCGGCCCTCCCAGGCGGCGGGAGACGTCAATTTCGGCCGCATCGCCGATCTCTTCCAGGCGCGCGTGCCGCAGACCCTGCTTGCCGCCTACCGAAAGGGCGCGGGGCTCGACGAAAGCGGCCCGGAAGCGACCCGCAACGACGCTCTGCTCCGCCTCTTCCTTCTTGAGAAGGCGGCCTATGAGGTGACCTACGAAATGGACAACCGGCCGGACTGGCTCCCCATCGCCCTCGGCAGCCTCGCCCGCCTCGTCGCCGACCTCGACGCGGACGCCCGCGCATGAACCGCGTGGAGAGGACTCCCACCCAGACGAGCCGCGTGCCGCCGCTCGATCCCGCCGTTCTCGATCAGCTCGCACACGGGCGGCTGGAAGACCCCTTCGCCGTGCTCGGGCCGCACGAGGGGCCGCACGGCCGCTTCGTGCGGGTGTTCGTGCCGGGGGCGCAGGCGGTAGCCGTTCGCCCGACCGCGGGGCCGCAGGGGAGCGCGCAGGCGCTGTTTCTGGAGCAGGGTCCCATCGAGGGGCTGTTCTGCGGCCCGGTGCCGGAAGGCGCCTATACGCTCTCCATCCGCTGGGCCGAGGCGACGGAAGACACCGAAGACCCCTACGCCTTCGGCCTCTTGTTGGGCGACCTCGATCTGCATCTCTTCTCTGAGGGCCGCCACTTCCGCCTCACGGATGCGCTCGGTGCCGCGCCGGTGACGGTGGAGGGGGTTGCGGGCACGCGCTTTGCTGTCTGGGCGCCCAATGCGCGGCGCGTGAGCGTGGTGGGCGACTTCAACAGCTGGGACGGCCGCCGCCACGCCATGCGTCGGCGCGGCGCCAGCGGGGTTTTCGAGATCTTCATTCCCCGCGTCGGGCCAGGTGCGCACTATAAATACGAGATCGTCGGGCCAGACGGCGCCCTGCTGCCGCTGAAGGCGGACCCGGTGGCGCGGGCGACGCAACTGCCGCCTGAGACCGCCTCGGTGGTGCCTTCCACCCGCACCCACCGCTGGCGGAACGAGGCCTTCATGGCGGCGCGCGCCGCGCGGAACGCACCCTCGGCGCCCATCAGCATCTACGAGGTGCACGCCGGCTCCTGGCTGCGCGATCCGGCCACCGGCGAACCGCTGTCTTGGCTCGGGCTGGCGGAACGCCTCGTGCCCTATGTGAAGGATCTCGGCTTCACCCATGTGGAGCTGCTGCCGGTGACGGAGCATCCCTTCTCCGGCTCCTGGGGCTATCAGCCCCTCGGCCTGTTCGCGCCCTCCCGCCGCTTCGGCGAGCCGGAGGATTTCGCCGCCTTCGTGGATGCCTGCCACCGGGAGGACATCGGCGTCATCATCGATTTCGTGCCGGCGCATTTCCCGTCCGATGCCCACGGCCTCGCCCATTTCGACGGCACCGCGCTCTATGAGCACGCCGACCCGCGCGAGGGCTTCCATCAGGACTGGAACACGCTGATCTACAATCTCGGCCGGCGCGAGGTGGCGGGCTTCCTCATCGCCTCAGCGATGCACTGGCTGGAGCATTTCCACGTGGACGGGCTGCGCGTGGATGCGGTCGCCTCCATGCTCTACCGCGACTACAGCCGAAAGGCCGGCGAATGGATACCCAACCGCTTCGGCGGGAGGGAGAATCTGGAATCCGTGGACTTCCTGCGCCACCTCAACGCGGTGGTGGCCGAGCGCTGCCCGGGCGCAATCACGCTCGCCGAAGAATCCACCGCATGGCCGGGCGTGAGCCGGCCCAGCGAAGAGGGCGGCCTCGGCTTCTCCTACAAATGGAACATGGGCTGGATGCACGACACGCTCCATTACATGGCGCGCGAGCCCATCTACCGCCGGCACCACCACGGCGAGCTCACCTTCTCCCTCGTCTACGCCTTCTCCGAGCGCTTCGTGCTGCCCCTCTCCCACGACGAGGTGGTGCACGGGAAGGGCTCGCTCATCGGCAAGATGCCGGGCGACACCTGGCAGAAACGGGCGAACCTGCGCGCCCTGCTCGGCCTCATGTGGACCCATCCCGGCAAGAAGCTGCTGTTCATGGGCGGGGAGATCGGGCAGGAGCGCGAGTGGAGCCACGACCGGGAGATCGACTGGTTCCTTCTGGACGATCCCGCCCATCGCGGCATCCAGAGCCTCGTGCGCGACCTCAACCGCGCCTATCGCGAGCTGCCGGCGCTGCATGCGCTCGATGACCGGCCGGAAGGCTTCCGCTGGATCGTGGGCGACGATGCGGAGAACAGCGTCCTCGCCTTCCTGCGCCTCGCGCCCGATGCCGCGCCCGTTCTGGCCGTCATCAACCTCACGCCGGTGCCGCGGCAGGGCTACCGCATCGGCGTGCCCCATGCCGGGCGCTGGCGCGAGGTGCTGAACTCGGATGCGCCCCTCTATGGCGGCTCCGGCATGGGCAATTACGGCGGCGTCGAAACCCGGGACGCGCCCGCCCACGGCGAAGGCCAGAGCCTCGAACTCACCCTTCCCCCCCTGTCCACCCTCCTCTTCGTACATACGGGAGACAAGTAATGGCGAAGCCGGAGCGGCTCGAAAGCGGACAACCCTATCCGCTCGGCGCGACGTGGGACGGGCTGGGGGCGAATTTCGCCGTCTTCTCCGCCAATGCGGACGGCATCGACCTCTGCCTTTTCGATCCCTCCGGCCGGCGGGAAATCGCGCGGATGCCGCTGCCGGAATGCACCGACGAGGTGTGGCACGGCTATCTGCCCAACGCCCATCTCGGCCTCCTCTACGGCTTCCGTGCCCATGGCCGCTACGAGCCGGAAGAGGGCCACCGCTTCAACCCGCACAAGCTGCTGCTGGACCCCTATGCCCGCCAGGTCGCGGGGCAGGTGCAGTGGTCGGATGCGCTGTTCGGCTATCGCGTCGCCTCCGGGCGCGGCGACCTCTCCTATGACCGGCGCGACAGCGCGGTGGCCATGCCAAAGGCCGTGCTGGTGGACGACAGCTTCTCCTGGGGCGACGACCGCCCGCCGCAAACGCCGTGGTCCGACACGGTGATCTACGAGGCCCATGTGCGCGGCCTCTCCATGCTGCGCGACGATGTGCTGCCCCACCAGCGCGGCACCTTTGCCGCCCTCGCCCACCCCGCCTTCATCGAGCATGTGAAGCGCATGGGGGTGACGGCGGTAGAGCTGCTGCCCGTCCACGGCTTCGTGCAGGACCGCTATCTCGTCTCGCAGGGCCTCAGGAACTACTGGGGCTACAACACCCTCTCCTTCTTCGCGCCCGAGCCGCGCTATCTGTCCGCCGGCGACCGCAACGAGTTCAAGGTGGCCATCCGCCGGCTGCACGCGGCGGGGCTCGAGGTGATCCTCGACGTGGTCTACAACCACACCGCCGAGGGCAGCGAGCTCGGCCCCACCCTGAGCTTCCGCGGGCTCGACAACCGCTCCTACTACCGGCTGGTAAAGGACGAGCCGCGCTACTGCATCAACGACACCGGCACCGGCAACACGCTGAACCTCTCGCACCCGCGCGTGCTGCAGATGGTGATGGATTCGCTGCGCTACTGGGTGACCCACTATCGCATCGACGGCTTCCGCTTCGATCTCGGCGTCACCCTCGGCCGCGAGGAGTACGGGTTCGACCCCGGCTCGGGCTTCTTCGACGTGCTGCGGCAGGACCCGGTGCTCTCCCGCGTGAAGCTGATTTCCGAGCCATGGGACATCGGCCCCGGCGGCTACCAGCTCGGCCACCACCCGCCCGGCTTCGCCGAGTGGAACGACCGCTTCCGCGACACGGTGCGCCGCTTCTGGCGCGGCGATGCGGGCCAGCGGGCGGAGCTTGCCGCACGGCTCTCGGGCTCCGGCGACATCTTCGACCGTCGCGCCCGGCGGCCGTGGGCGTCGGTGAACTTCATCGCCTCCCACGACGGCTTCACGCTGAAGGACATCGTCTCCTACGCCGAGCGCCACAACGAGGCCAATGGCGAGGACAATCGCGACGGCCACTCGGAGAACTATTCCGCCAACTGGGGCGCCGAGGGGCCGACCGACGATCCCGAGATCCGCGAGCGCCGGGCGCGGCTGGAGCGGGCCATGCTGGCCACGGTCTACCTCGCGCTGGGCACGCCCATGCTGCTCGCCGGCGATGAATTCGGCCGCACGCAGAACGGCAACAACAACGCCTATTGCCAGGACAACGAGACCTCCTGGATCGACTGGTCGCTGCTGGAGGGCCCCGACGGGCAGATCCTTGCGGATTTCGTCGCCGCCCTCGCCAAGGCGCGGCACGATTACCCTCTGCTGCGCTGCCGCTCCTTCCTCTATGGCGACCGGGAGCTGGCGCCCGGCATCACCGACATCGCCTGGTTCGACGAGAAGGCGCAAACCCCCTCCCCGGACGACTGGAACGCGGCGGAGGCGCGCCTGCTCACCCTGCGCCGGGCGGCCCACGGCGACGACAGCACCATCTGCGTGATGACGCTGATGCTGAACGCGACGCAGGAGCCGCGCAGCTTCCGCATTCCGCCGCCGACGCCGGTCATCCTGATGATCGACAGCGCCAATCCCGGCGCGCCGGAAATGCTGGTGGAAGGCGAGGAGGTGGAGGTGGCGCCCCAGTCCCTCGTGCTGCTGCGCGGGCGCATCGCCGGAGGCGGTGCATGAGCGGAACGCGGCACGACACGACGACCGCCTTCGGCCCGCTCCTCACGTCCAACGGCACGCTCTTCCGCCTCTGGGCACCGGGAGCTGACGCCATCGAGCTGGAGCTTTCCACCGGCGTGCGGCTTGCGCTGGCGCCGCGCGGGGGCGGGTGGTTCGCGGTCGAGGCGCCGGTGGGGCCGGGCACGCGCTACCGCTTCCGCCTTCCGGACGGCACGGCCTTTCCCGACCCCGCCTCGCGGGCGCAGGCGCAGGATGTCCACGGCTTCAGCCTCGTCACCGATCCCGCCGCCTATCGCTGGCGCACGGACTGGGCCGGGCGGCCGTGGCACGAAGCGGTGATCCTCGAAGTCCACGCTGGCCTCTGCGGCGGATTTGCGGGCGTGGCGGAGAAGATCCCCGCCTGGGCGGCCCTCGGCATCACGGCCGTGGAGCTGATGCCCATCGCGGCCTTCCCCGGCGCGCGCAATTGGGGCTATGACGGCGTGCTGCCCTTCGCCCCCGCCGCCGCCTACGGCACGCCGGAAGACCTGAAAGCGCTCGTCGACACCGCCCATGCCCATGGCGTGATGATGCTGCTCGATGTGGTCTACAACCACTTCGGCCCGGACGGGAATTATCTCGGCCTCTACGCGCCGGACTTCTTCCACCCGGAGCAGACGACCCCGTGGGGGCCGGCCGTGGCCTTCGACCGGCCGGAGGTGAGCCGCTTCTTCCTCGAAAACGCGCTGATGTGGATCGAGGAGTTCCGCTTCGACGGACTGCGGCTCGATGCGGTCCACGCCATCCTGCCGCCGGAAGCCCTCGCCGCCCTCGGCCGCGCCATCCGCGCCCGCCTCCCGGCGGAGCGTCCCGTGCATCTGGTGCTGGAGAACGAGCACAACGACGTGGCCCTCTTGCCCCGCCCGTTCGATGCCCAGTGGAACGACGACATCCACCATTGCCTCCACGTGCTGCTGACCGGCGAGCGGGAGGCCTATTACGGCGACTTCGCCGACGCCCCCGCCCGCCGCCTCGCCCGCTGCCTCTCCGAAGGCTTCGCCTATCAGGGCGAGGAGGCGGCGAACCTCGGCCGGCCACGCGGCACGCCGAGCGGCCATCTGCCGCCGACCGCCTTCGTGTCGTTCGTCCAGAACCACGACCAGATCGGCAACCGCGCCTTCGGCGAGCGGCTCCTCGCGCTGGCCGATCCCGATGGCGTGCGCGCGGCGCTGGCGCTGGTGCTGCTCAGCCCCCAGATCCCCATGCTGTTCATGGGCGAGGAGATCGGCGCGCGCACGCCCTTCCTCTTCTTCACCGACCATGCCGAAGGGCTGGCCGACCTCGTGCGCGAGGGACGCCGCGCGGAGTTCCAGCGCTTCGCGGCCTTCGCCGACCCCGCGCGCCGCGCCACCATCCCCGACCCCAACGCCGAGGCGACCTTCGCCGCCTCCATCCCCGTGCCGCCGCCGGATGCCGAGGACTGGGAGGCTTTCGTCGAGGACATGATCGCCGCCCGCCACGCGCATGTGGTGCCGCGCCTGAAGGGCGCGATGAACCTCGGCGCGCAGGCCGTCTCCGATCAGGCGGTCATCGCCCGCTGGCGCATGGAGGACGGCGCTGTGCTCACCCTCGCTGCCAATTTCGGCGCGGAGCCCTGCCCGGCCGACCTGCCCGCCGCTCTGCACCTCATCGTGTCGAGCGGCGCGGTGGACGATTCCGCCATCCCGCCCCGCGCCACCCTCGCTTTCCTTGAAGGCGCAGAGGCATGACTGCGCGCCGCCGCCCCGATTCCTCGCCCATCGAGGCGCTGGCCCGTGCGGCCGGCGTCTCCATCGAATGGGCGGACGCGTTCGACCGGCCCCACCGCGTGCCGGTGGAAACGCTGGAGCGCGTGCTCACCGCCCTCGGCCATCCCTGCGACACGGCCGCCGACATCACCCGCTCCCTCGCCGCGCTTCAGGCGCCACAGGGGCTGCCCGGCCTGATGACCGCCGATGCCGGCCGCGAGGTGGTGCTGCCGGGCATCGTGCCCTCCGTCCCGGTCGAGCTGGAGGGGGAGACGCCCCGCTGCCTCATCCTGCGACCGCATCGGGAGGGCTCTGTCTTCACCGCGCCCGAAGAGCCCGGCTACCACGTGCTGCGCATCGGCGGGGAGAGCCTGCGCCTCGCCGTGGCGCCCCGCCACGCGCCCTCGGTGGCGGAGCGCACCGGCCGCGCGCGGGCCTTCGGCGTGGCGGCGCAGGTCTATGGGCTGCGGCAGGCGGGCGATGGCGGCATCGGCCATCTCGGCGCCGTCGCGGCGCTGGCCGAGCGGCTCGCCGGCTTTGGCGCGCACGCGGTGGCGCTGAGCCCGCTGCACGCGCTGTTTTCGGCCGCACCCGAGCGCTTCAGCCCCTATGCGCCCTCCAGCCGGCTGGCGCTCAACCCCCTCCTCGCTGACCCCGCCACGCTGTTCCCTCCGGAGGCGATCGCAGGGGGGGACGAGGACGCCGCCCCCTTCATCGACTGGCCACGCGCGGCGCGCCGCAAGCTCGCCCACCTGCGCCATCTGTTCGAGACGCTGGACAGCGCCCCCGAGGCCGCCGCGGGCTTTGCCGCCTTCGCCGCCCATCCCGGCGATGACCTCGCCCGCCATGCATTGTTCGAGGCGCTGCACGCCGCCATGATTGCGGAGGGCCACGGCCCCGATTGGCGCAGATGGCCGGCCCCGCTGCGCGATCCCGAAAGCCCCGCCGTCGCGGACTTCGCGGCGGCGCAGGTGGGGGAGGTGCGCTTCCATCTCTTCCTGCAATGGCTCGCTGCCCGCAGCCTCGCCGATGCCCAAGCCCGCGCGCGGGCGGCCGGCATGGGCATCGGCCTCATCGCCGACCTCGCCGTGGGGCTCGATCCCACCGGCAGCCAGGCGTGGAGCCGGCCGGGCGACCTCCTCGCCGGCCTCGCCATCGGTGCGCCGCCGGACCTCATCAATGTGGCCGGGCAGAACTGGGGCCTCACCGCCATCTCGCCCACAGCGCTGGCGGCGTTGAATTTCGAGCCGTTCCTCGCTGCTATCCGCGCGGCATTGCGCCATGCCGGCGGGGTGCGCATCGACCACATCCTTGGCCTGCGGCGGCTCTGGCTGGTGCCCGATGGCGCGGGCGCGGGTGAAGGCGCCTATCTCACCTATCCGCTGGAAGACCTCCTGCGCCTCGTCGCCATCGAGGCCCATGCCCATGGAGCCATCGCCATCGGCGAGGATCTGGGCACGGTGCCGGCAGGTCTGCGCGAGGAGATGACGGCGCGCGGCATCCTCGGCATGCGCGTGCTGCCGTTCGAGCGCGACACGGACGGCGGCTTCCTGCCGCCGGAGGCGTGGCAGCGGGAGGCGGCGGGAATGACCTCCACCCACGATCTGCCCACCATCGCCGGCTGGTGGGCGGGCCGCGACCTCCACTGGCGCGCCCGCATCGCCGCCTGCGACGTGGCCGCCGAAGCCCTCACCGCCCGCGACGGCGAACGCACGGCCTTCGCGGCGGCGGCGGCCGAGACGGGCATCGCGCCGACCCTCGCCGATGGGTCGGACGCCGTGGATGCCGCCATCGCCTATGTGGCGCAAAGCGCGTGCGACCTCGCGATCATCCCGCTGGAAGACCTCCTCGGCCTCGACGAAAGCCCCAACCTCCCCGGCACCGTGGACGAGCACCCCAACTGGCGCCGCCGCATGGCCGCCCCGGCCGGCGACCTCCTCGCCGCGCCGAAAGTGAAGGCCCGCCTCTCCCTCCTCCAGAGCACCCGCGGCGAAGGGGCCGCCGAGCAATGACCTCCGCCATCCCCCGCGCCACCTATCGCCTGCAGTTCCACAAGGGTTTCACCTTCGATGACGGTGCCGCCCTGGTGCCCTATCTGGCCGACCTCGGCATCAGCCACGTCTATGCCTCGCCCATCCTGAAGGCGCGAGCGGGCTCCACCCATTGCTACGACGTGGTGGACCCCGCCCTCGTCAATCCCGAACTCGGCGGCGAGGAGGGTCTCAAGCGTCTCGTCGCCGCGCTGCGGGGCCACGACATGGGGCTGGTGGTGGATATCGTGCCCAACCATATGGGCGTCGGCGGTGACGAGAACCCCTATTGGCTGGACGTGCTGCGCAACGGGCGGGAGAGTCCCTTCGCGGCCATGTTCGACATCGACTTCGAGGCCGGCGAAGGACGGCTGCTGGCGCCCTTCCTCGGCGCGCCCTATCACGAGGTGCTGGCGGGCGGCGACCTGAAGCTGGTGCGCGATGCCGAGGCCGGGCGGGCGGTGCGCTACTTCCACCACCTCTTTCCGCTGCGCCCCGAGGATGCCGCGGCGCTTGAGGCTGACCCCGCCGCCGCAACGCCTGCCGGGGAGGACACCGCCCGGCATCTCCATGCGCTGCTGGAGCGCCAGAACTACCGGCTCGCCTTCTGGCGGACGGCGCCCGACGCCATCAACTGGCGCCGCTTCTTCGACGTAACGGAACTTGCCGCCCTGCGGGCCGACGCCCCCGGCGTGTTCGAGCGCACCCATGCGAAGGTGCTGGACCTTTACGCCCAAGGCCTCATCGACGGCCTGCGCGTGGACCATGTGGACGGCCTCGCCGACCCCGGCGCCTATTGCCGGCGTCTTCGGGCAGAGCTTTCGGCGCGCGAGGCCGACAGGCCCGAGCCGCTGCGCGGGCGGGCGTGGCTGGTGGTGGAGAAGATCCTCGCGACGGGCGAAAGCCTCCATGTCGGCTGGGAGGTGGACGGCACCACCGGCTACGACTTCATGGAGGAGGTGAGCCGTCTCCTCCATGACGCAGACGGCTTCGCGCGCCTCGCGACCCACTGGGCCGCCCGCAGCGGCCGCCCCGCCGCCTTCTCCGCCGAGGAAGAGCCGGCGCGGCGCGAGATCATCGCCCGGTCCTTCACGGCACCGCTGGAGAGCGCGGTGGATGCCCTCGCCGCCCTCGCCACCGCCGATTTCGCCGACCGCGACAGGCCGCGACCGGCGCTCCGGCGCTGCCTCATCGAAATCCTCGTCCATTTCCCCCGCTATCGCTCCTATGCCGCCGGGACGGGCGAGACCGGGGTGGAAGCGCTTCACGCGGCCATCGCGGCGGCGCGCGGGAGCGGCTTCCCCAGCGATGAATGGCACCTCGACCGCATCGCCGACTGGCTTGGCCCCCTCACGGCGGACGCGCCCCACGCCGACCCGCGGCGGGCCGCCATCACCCGGTTCGAGCAATTGTCCTCCCCGGTGGCCGCGAAGTCGGTGGAGGATACGGCCTTCTACCGCTACGGCCCGCTGCTCTCCCGCAACGAGGTGGGCTCCAACCCCTCCACCGGCGGCGGCAGCGTCGCCGACTGGCACCGGACCGCCGAGGCGCGCGCGGCCGGCTGGCCCGCCGCCATGCTGGCGAGCGCCACCCACGACCACAAGCGCGGCGAGGACGTGCGCGCCCGCCTCTCCATCCTCTCCGAATGCGCGGACCTGTGGATCGCCCTCCTCGACCGCTGGCTGGACGCGCTGAAGGCGCAGGCGCCGTCCGTGGATGTCGCCGACCGCATCATGCTCATCGAGACGTTGGTGGGCGCCTGGCCGGACGATGCTTCCGGCATGGAAGGTTTCCTCGCCCGCGTCGAAGGCTGGCAGATGAAGGCGCTGCGCGAGGCCAAGCGCGTGACCTCCTGGGACCGGCCGGACGAGGACTTCGAGGCGCAGGCGCACGGCCTCGCCCGCTTCATCCTCACCGCGCCGGAGGGGGAGGACATGCGGCGGGAAATGTCCCGCTTCGTCGATCTCCTCCGCCCGGCGGCGGAGGCGAAGGGGCTGGTGGCGACGCTGCTCAAGCTCACCGCCCCCGGCATTCCGGACCTCTATCAGGGCACGGAATTCCTCGACCTGTCGCTGGTGGACCCGGACAACCGACGCCCGGTGGATTTCACCCGTCGCCGTGCCGCGCTCGATGCGCCGCGCGCGGGCGCCGATGCCCGCAAGCAGCACCTCATCCGCACGCTGCTCCGCCTGCGCGCGGAGGCGCCGGAGCTGTTTCGCGGGGAGTATGTGCCGCTGGAGGTGGGCAGCGCGCTGCCGATGGTCGGCTTCCTGCGCACCAGCGGAGGAAAAGCACTGCTGGTCGCCAGCCCGGTGCGGACGTTCGAGCAGGTGACGCCGGCCGGCGGTCTCCAACCGACCGCGTGGCAGGGGATAAAGCTGCCGGACGGGTTCCGCTGGCGGTTCGCGTTGCCCGGCCTTTCCGAGCCCGTGCCGTCCACGGCCGATCTCGCCACCAACACGCCCTGGCCCTTCGCCCTGCTGATGGGCGAGAGAGCCTGAGGTCTACACGCGCCGCCACAGCAGCGCGAGCAGCACCGCCGCCGCGAGCCACAGAAAGATCAGCGCCGAGAGCGCTGCGCCGGCGCCCCAGACCGCCAGCAATTGCGCGGCGCCGAGCGGCGCCAGTGCCTGCGCCAGCAATGCGGGACGGGCGAGGCGGCCGGCGAGGACGGGGTAGTGCTCCGCCCCCAGCACGGCCAGCGGCACGGTGCCCTTGGAGATGGAGAAGAGGCCATTGCCGCCGCCATAGGCCACCAGCGCCACCGCAACGATGGGAAAGCCCGCCGCCAGCAGCACCAGCCCAAGGCCCATCAACGCCACCGCCCAGATCATCGTCCACAGCGGATGATGCCGCCCGCCGGACATCTGCTCGATGATCCGCGCGAACACCTGCGCCGGCCCGATGAACGCCCCGGCGGCCACCGCCTCGGCGAGGCTCAGGCCGCGCGACTGGAGCAGCGCCAGCACCTGAACCGACATGGCCGAGGCGATGGTGCCGATGAGCGTGACGATACCGGCCATGAGCAGGAAGGCGATGCGCTCGCGTCCGCCAAGCACCACCGGCCCGCCCCGCGCCGGGCCGGTCTCTTCCCGCCGCGCAACCGCAGGCACGAACGCCACCACCAGCGGGATGGAGACCACCACATGCACGCCCGCATAGACGAGGCAGGTGCCGCGCCACCCCAGGTGCGCATCGAGATAGGCCGTGATGGGCCAGCACACCGTGCTGGCGAAACCGCCCCACAGGGTGAGGGTGGTGATGGCCCGCCGCGCCCCCGCGCCGTAGAGCCGGCCGAGCGCAGCGAAGGCAGCGTCATAGAGGCTCGCCGCCATGCCCGCGCCGGCGATGCACCAGCCCAGCGCGAACACCAGCGGGCCGGGCGCCAGCGCCAGCACGGCGAGGCCGCAGGCCAGCAGCGCACACCCACCGGCGAGCACCGGCCGTCCGCCGTGGGCTCCGATGAGCACGCCCACCTTCGGCGAGATGAAGCCCGCCACCAGCAGCCCCAGCGAGAGGCTGCCGACGATGCCTTGCAGCGGCCATCCGGTGTCCGCGGCGATCGGCCCGGCCAGAACCGTGAGCAGGTAGAAGGACGAGCCCCAGGTGAGGATCTGCACCACGCCCAGCGCGGCGATGACCGAACGGCCCGCGCCTTCCGTCCCGGCGGGTGAAGCGGCGGCGCTCACCGCACGGCCGCGCCGAGGGCGAGCCGCGCCTCCAGCGCCTCGGCCGCTTCCTTGCGCTCGCTGTAGCGGTCGGTGAGGTAGGGGGAGATGTCGCGCGTGAGCAAGGTGAACTTCACCAGCTCTTCCATCACGTCCACCACCCGGTCGTAATAGGCGGAGGGCTTCATGCGGCCCGCCTCGTCGAACTCCTGATAGGCCTTGGCGACGGACGACTGGTTGGGGATGGTGAGCATGCGCATCCAGCGGCCGAGGATGCGCATCTGGTTCACCGCGTTGAAGGATTGCGAGCCGCCGCACACCTGCATCACCGCCAGCGTGCGGCCCTGGGTGGGGCGGATGGCGCCGAGGGCGAGGGGGATCCAGTCGATCTGCGCCTTCATCACCGCGCTCATGGCGCCGTGCCGCTCCGGGCTGCACCAGACCTGCCCCTCGGACCACAAGGTGAGTTCGCGCAACTCCGCGACCTTCGGATGCTCCACCGGGGCGCCATCGGGCAAAGGCAGGCCATCCGCGTGATAGACCCGCGTTTCCGCGCCGAGCCGCTTCAGCAGCCGCTCCGCCTCCAGCGTCAGCAGACGGGAATAGGAGCGTTCGCGCAGGGAGCCGTAGAGCAGCAGGATGCGCGGCGGATGGCGCGCGGGCGCGGCGGGGATCAGCCGGTCGAGGCTCGGGACGTGAAACAGGGCCTCGGTTACGTTGGGCAAAGTGTCGTCGGTCACGGGTACGCCTCGCCTGATCTCGCTCCGCCGCTCTCATAGCAGCGTCGGGCGCGGCCCACAGCACCCATCGGCGCGGAGCCGGCGCGGCGAGGGGTCGGCAGGACCTGCATTCGGCTTGGGCAGCAGAAAGTCAAAACATCAGCAAAAGTACAAATAATACGCAGAATGGGGAGACTTTTCGGTCCATATCCCGCCACTTCCGCCCTTCCCGAACTATTCGATTGACGCCACGCATCATCGACAGAATATAGCCTTCGACATCACGGGAGATTGCCATGGGTCTGCAGTCCATCGGTGACTTCAAATGGCCTGGCCTCATGCGACCGGACGGCGCGCGCATCACGCTCAATCGCGACGCCTTCATCGCCATCGATCGCTACAAGGACATCAGCTACGATCCGGTGTACCGGCCGCAGGCGCTCTATCATCGCGCACTGGAAGGCCTCCATGCCAATAACGGCGCCTTCCTGCTGCAGGAGGTCGCGACCAACCTGCCCATCTACCGCGAAGACACGGGGCCCACCGACTTCCACCTGCACCTGCCGCCGGGCGGCTTCCAGCTGGTGCTCGTCACCTCCGGCATGTTCACCTTCGACTATGACGGCAAGGTCCATTACGTGGGGCCGGGCGCGGCGATGCTGCAAAGCGCCATCGTCCACCGCCAGCTCTTCTACACATGGTCGGGTCTCTCGACGGAAGAGAATTTGAAGACCCCGCAGACCGTGGTGCCGGACCCGCTCTGCATGGGCTATTCCGGCAAGTTCCTGGAAGCCTTCATCACCGATCCCTCCACCTTCCCGAACCCCACCGTGGTCGGGCCGCAGGAGATCCGCGAGGACGAGACACCCCGCACCGCGTGGAAACACCCGCTCCACAACCGGCCAAAGGGCGCCGGCTTCTGGGTCCAAGACCCGCTCGCCCTCGACGCGCTGTTCCGTCCCTACCCGGCCGACGCGCTGGGGCCGGTGGCTTCGCCCCTGCCGGTGCATGTGCGCGACCTCGGCATCGAGGTGCCAAGCGGCCATCTCGTCACCGGCCACATCATCGCCACCGACCCGCGCGGCGGCGCGGTGCTGCCCAAGTCGGCGGCGGCGGCCGATGCGGAGGGGCTGGCGAAGGGCGAGGTCGTCGTCTACCGCCTCATTCGAGGCACCGCCGCTTTCGCGGATGGTGCGGGAAAGATGATCGAGCTGGCCACGGGCGACACGGTGACCGCCGGCGCAGGCGCCATCCGGCTTGCGGAGATCGGCGAGGACACGCAGATCCTGCGGCTCGGCCTCCTCAACGGCTTCGATGCGCTGAAGATGTGGACGCCCAACCAGCGGGACGAGATCGACGCCCTCGCCGGCCAGATCATCACCCGCGCCGATTTGCGCTCGGACCGCCTCGCCGGCAGCCCCGTGGGCTATCTCTACGAATAGGCCGGCTCAGCCGAACATGCCGGCGACCATGGCGCGATACCAGTCGGCATTCTCCTCACGCTGGCGGCGGCGCAGGGCCGCCGGCTCGCCGGCGCCTGAGACGGTGCCTTCCACCTCACGGATGCGGCCGTCCTGCGGCCGGTACAGCCCGCTCACCTTCACCGCGTCGTCGGGCGTGATGAGGCTCCAGCAGGTGCTGGCATAGCTGGCCGATGGGGCAGCCTCGCCGAACAGGCCGGAGAGCAGCGCGCGCGCCGCCACCTGCGCCTGGCTTCCCGCGGCGAAGGCGGATTTCGGAATCTCGCCGCCGATGGCGGCATCGCCGATGACGAAGACGGCCGGGTCCATCGTCGAGGCCATGGAACCGGCATCCACCGGGCACCAGCCCGAGGCGTCGGCGAGCCCCGCCTGCCGGGCGATGGCGCCGGCCTTCTGCGCCGGGATCACGTTCACCAGCGCCGCATCGCGATAGGTCTCGAATCCGGTGACGACGGTGCCGGTGGCCGGGTCCACCGAGACGAGGCCGTCGGAAATGTCCGGCGCCATCCATTCCACCATGCCGGGATAGTGGCCCTCCCAGCCTTCCTGGAAGAGGCCCTGCATGGAGAATTTCGGCTTCGGGTCGACGATGACGATGCGCGCCCCGCCGCGCCCCGTGCTCTTCAGCCGATGCGCCATCATGGAGGCGCGCTCATAGGGCGCCGGGGGGCAGCGGAAGGGGTTGGGCGGCGCGATGATGACGATCAGGCCGCCGTCCGGCACCCGATCCAGCCGCTCCTTGAGGATGCGGAGCTGCGCGCCGCTCTTCCAGGCGTGGGGCATGGTCGCTTCGGCGGCGCGGCTCCAGCCGGGCACGCTCTCATAATCGAGATCGATGCCGGGGGAGACGATGAGGCGGTCGTAGGCAAGGCGCCCGCCATCGGCGAGCCGCACCTCCCGCCGTTCCCGGTCGATGGCCTCGGCCCGCTGCGGCACGACACGCACGCCGGCCCGCGCGAGGCCGTCGTAACTGAATTCCAGCGTTGCAAAATCGATGACGCCGCCGAGCCAGAGATTGGAATGGAAAACCGCCACGTAGCGCGGCTCCGGCTCCACCAACGTGACCTCCACGCGGCCATCGCGCAGCAGCGCGCGGGCGGCATTCGCCCCGCCCGCACCGCCGCCCACGATCACCACGCGCGGCTTCCCCTGCGCGGCGACGTGCGGCGCGCAGAGCACTGCCGCCGCGAGCGCCGAACCGCCCAGCAGCGCCCGCCGCGAGACGCCCGCGCGGCTCATGCCGTCAGCCGACTTTAAGGTAGCCGAACCCCTTGCCCTGCAATGCGCCCGCCGTGGCGATGCCGGAGGGCACGAAGGCGATGAAGGCTTCATCGCGCGCCTTCTCCTTGGGCACATGGTTGCGCTCGAAGGTGTAGGCGCAGAGGTAGACCTTCAGCCCGTTCTTGGCGAGGGCGGCGATCTTCTCATTGAGCGTGGGATCGAGGGTTTCCTTCTCCCACATGGTGCCGTTGAGATTGTCGAGGAAGAATTTGATGCCCCCGGCGTGGGCCACCATCACGATCTGCAGGGCGAAGGGGTCCGCGCCGTAGGAGGCGTAGTGGTTGTTGATGTTATTCAGCGTCTGCGCGAACCGGGCATGGTCGCCATAGTCCACGTGGTAGACGCAGGCGGTGTCCGCTTCCTTCTTGATGTCGGCGAGCTGGAGCGACTGCACGGCGGCATGAGCCGACGTCGAGGCCGCAATTGGCGCGGCGCCCGCAAGGGCCATGGTGCCGAGGAAGGCCCGGCGGTCGAACTGGGGCATGGTTTTCTCCCGTCATCGGCGTCTGGCGCGCCGTGTGCCTTCAACTGTGCCACCCGCCGCCCCCGTTCCGCAACGGCGGGGCGGGCGGCGCGCCTCACTCCAGATTCCTCACTCCAGATTTCCTTTGGGCGGATCGCCGTCCGGCGTCACGTTGAGGATCTGCGCGCGGGCAGTGACATGGACCTCGCCGCTGCAGTCCTTCATGCAGGGGTTCTTCTTCCAGAAGGCCTTTTCCGAAGTCTCCCGGTCGTCGTCGTAGAAATTCGCCTCGTTGGGCAGGTCCACCTTCGGGAAATTCTCTTTCGAGAGCACATAGTCTTCGGGCACGAGATCGTTGAGGTTCAGAAGATACGCGACGATGGCGTAGGTCTGATCCGGGGTGAGCGACAGGTTGCTGCCGAAGGGCATGGCCCGGTGCACGTAGTCATAGACCGTGGAGGCATAGGGCCAGAAGGAGCCGATGGTCTTTTCCGGCCGCTCGGACTTCAGGGTGCCGCGCCCGCCGGCCAGCACCGGCCAGCGGCCCGCGCCCTCGCCGAACTCGCCGTGACACTGGGCACAGTTCTGTAGGAACAGCTCCTCGCCCTCCTTGACCGAGCCCTTGCCCGGCGGCAGGCCCTCGCCATCGGCGCGCACGTCGATGTTCCAGGCGGCGATCTCCTCGGGCAGAGCGGGGCGGCCGAGGGCGATGGCCTTGGCGGCGACCGGCGGCGCGGGGGCTGCCGCAGGTACGTTCACCGCCTGCCGGGCCTTGTCGGTGCCGGCCTTCTCGGCCTTCGCCGTGGGCTTTCCGCCCGGCTGCTCCGCCACGGCGACGCCAGCGACGACGAGCCCACCGGCGAGAAGGGTGGCGGCAAGCAGCCTCTCAGCCGACTTCCACATTTTCCGTCTCCCCGTTGGAGCGCACCAGCCAGGTCTGGATGCCGTTGTTGTGGTAGATGGAATTGGTGCCGCGGATGGCCCGCAGCTCCTGCTTGGTGGGCTGCACATAGCCGGTGTCGTCCATGGCGCGGGACTGCACCATCAGCTCCTGCCCGGCCCAGTCGAAATCGAGATAGAAGCGCGTCATGGACATGGGCAGTGCCGGCCCGTCGAGGCGGGCGGTCGTCCAATTGCGGCCGCCGTCCAGCGAGACGTCCACCCGCGCGATGGTTCCGCGCCCGGACCAGGCGATGCCGGTGAGCACGTTCGGCCCCTTGTGCTTCAGGGGCGCCTGCGGGCTCGGGCTCGTCACCACGGATTTCGCATCCATCACGAAGGTGAAGCGGCGGGAGCGGCCATCGGCGAGGAGGTCGGTGTATTTCGACGTCTCCTCCCGCTGCTGCCAGGGCTGGTCGCCGATCTTGAGGCGGCGCAGCCACTTGACCCACATGTTGCCTTCCCAGCCCGGCACCACGAGCCGCACCGGATAGCCCTGCTCGGGCCGGAGCGCCTCGCCGTTCATGCCGAAGGCGACGAGGCAGTCGTCCATGGCCTTTTCCAGCGGGATGGAGCGCGTCATCACCGCCGCGTCGGCGCCCTCGGCCAGCACCCATTTGCCCTTGGGATTGACGCCGGCCATGTCCAGCAGCGTCTTCAGCGGCACGCCGGTGTAGAAGAGATTGTGGATCATGCCGTGGGTGAACTGGCAGCCGTTGAGCTGCGCCCCGCGCCACTCCATGCCGGAATTCGCCGCGCATTCGAGGAAGTAGGCGCGGTTCACCCGGCCGGGCATGCGCTTCAGGTCTTCCAGCGTGAAGACGAGGGGCTTGTCCACGAGGCCATGGATCATCAGCCGATACTTGTCCGGGTCGATCTCCGCCTGTCCGCCGTGGTGCCGCACGAAGCACAGGCCGTTGGGAGTGATGACGCTGTCGAGGGCATAGAGCGGGGTGAAGCTGACCGAGCTCTGCGAGCTGGCGGTGAGCCAAGTCACCTCCCGGCGCACCACGTCCTTCTCGAACACCGAGGGCTTGCCATAGGGGTTCTCGTTGACCGGCGCGCCGAGGGTCTTGGTCCAGTCGGGCACCGGCACGATGTTGGGATCGGGCGTTCCGGCGGCCGGCGCGGCAAGGGCCGCCCCGCCTCCGGCGGCAACGGCGCCCGCGCCTATGCCCGCAAGGTTGAGGAAGCGCCTCCGGGAAAGCGACGGTGTCGCGCCGCTGGCGCGCTCCGTCGGGGGCAGACTGGTGTCGGACATGGCCTCCTCCCTGATATTCTCTTATTCGTAGTTTTGAATATTTTGATCGGAATGCGGTCCTGGGATGGCCGCGCGCCTCATGCGCCGGTCACCTTCACCGAGGCATTGGGGGCGATCTTCACGGACTTGGCGTCGGTCACGTAGCGCTCCACCAGCTCCCACACCGGCGGGCCTTCCACATTCTGGGCGATGGAGGCCCAGCCGGCGACCGTATAGGCCTTGTCGGCCTCCAGCGGCTTGCCGGTCTTCAGGAAGGTGAGGTCGGAGATGCGCTGGCCCGTCCCCTTGGACACGTCGATGGCGTAGCCCACCCCGCCGACGCGCACCATGTCTCCGCCGCCCTGGAAGTAGGGATCGGGATGGAAGATGTTGTCGGCCACGTCCTCCAGCACGTCCTTCAGCTGCCGGCCGGTCATGGTGTTCCGGTAGCAGGCGGGATAGGTGATGGCGGTGGCATTGGCGATCGCGTCGAAGGTGATGGGATCGCCCGGCAAGAGCGTGCCGCCCCAGCGGAAGCCGGGGGAGAGGGCGATTTCCGCGTCGCGCTCCTTCATGATCGCATCGCAGATCATGTCGTCGAACGTGCCGTTGAAATTGCCGCGGCGGTAGAGAAGGCTGTCGGCGCGGCCCAGCTCGCGGGACAGATCCTTGGCATAGGGCGCACGGATGTCGGCGACGAGCTTCGCCATCTCCGGGTCCGGCGTGATGACGTCCGAGAAAACCGGGATGAGCTGGAAGCGATAGCCGGTGACCTTTTTGTCCTTCACGTCGAGGTCGAGGCGGGACACGAACTTGCCGTGGGAGCCGGTGGCCACCAGCAGGGTCTTGCCCACCTCCACCACGCGCGGCATGGCATCGTGCGTGTGGGCGGTGAGGATCACGTCGATGCCCGACACGCGGGACGCCATCTTGCGGTCCACGTCAAAGCCGTTGTGGGAGAGCACCACCACCGCATCGGCGCCGCCGGCGCGGGCGGCGTCCACCTGCTTCTGCATCTCCTCCTCGCGGATGCCGAACTCCCAGTCCGGGATCATCCAGCGCGGGTTGGAGATGGGGGTGCGCGGGAAGGCCTGGCCGATGACGGCGACCTTCGCGCCGCCCTTCTCGAAGGTCTTCGCCGCATCGAACACCGGCTCCTGCCACTCGGCGGAGCGCACGTTCTGGGCGAGGAAGGCGAAGGGCGCCTTCTCCTTGATCTCGGTGACGCGATCCGCGCCGTAGGTGAATTCCCAGTGGCCGACCATGGCGTCCGTGCCGAGGGCGGAGAACACCTTCACCATGTCCTCGCCCTGCGTCTTCAGGGAGGACCAGGAGCCCTGGAGCCCGTCGCCGCCGTCGAGCAGCAGCACCTTGTCCGCCCCGCGCTCGGCCCGGATGGCCTTCACCAGCGTGGCGATGCGGTCCACCCCGCCCATGCGGCCATAGGTGTGGGCAAGCTGGGTGAAGTCTTCCGACGTGAGGGAATAGGCGTCCCGCGTGCCGGCCTTCAGGCCGAAATACTTGAGGAAGGCTGCATCGGTGAGGTGCGGCGGCACGCCCCGCGCGTCGCCCACGCCGAGATTGGTGGAGGGCTCGCGGAAATAGAGCGGCACGAGCTGGGCGTGGATGTCGGTGATGTGCAGGATGGTGAAGGTGCCGGCGTTGCCGAACTTCAGCAAGTCCGCCTGGCTCAGCGCCTGCGCGCCGACCGCCTGCGCCAGCCCCGTGCCGGAGGCGGCGAGCAGGCCGGCGAGGGCCGTTCCGGCGGACAGAAAATCGCGCCTTGAGATCATGGGGCCACGCTTTCTCAGGTCATGGCGGGACCGCCCACCGGATCGCCTGATCCGGCGGCATATCCACCGTCAACGGAACAATGCGAGGGGCGCCGCCTCAGGCGACGGTGAGCTTCGCGGTGGCCTTCTGCTCGGCGCCGCCGTCATCCTTCCAGGTGAAGGTGAACTCGCCGCTCTCCTTCGCCTTGAAAAAGAAGGATTGGTAGGGGTTCGCCGAAATGGAGGTGAACCACTCCGCGGTGAAGAAGGGCTTGCCGTTGAACGCGGCCTGGAAGTTGTTGATGATGTCGCGCGGCACGGTCTTGCCGGCGGCGTCCTTGCGCTGCCCGCTTTCCATCTCGTGCGAAATCAGGGTCTTGATCTCGATGATCTCGCCCGCCTTGGCCTGGGCAGGCACGCGCACGCGCGGCTGGGACTTGAGGGCCATGGGTTTCCTCCGGTTTCTGCTCGGCGGCGGTCTGGCGCGCGCCTGTTCTGTTCTTTTGTGTGTTCGGGCCGTGATTCGACTGTCGGATCAGCCGCCGCAGCCGCCGATGGTGACCTTCACCTGCACCTTGGCCGAATAAAGCTGTCCATTGGACATCTCCGCCACGGCGATGACGTTCTGGGTCTGCGCGAGCCGCATGCGGGTGGAGGCAGAGGCTTTTCCGCTCTCGGGGGTGAAGTGATAGGTCACCACCTGCGGCAGCGGATTGCCGTCGGCGAAGACGTGGACGGACTTCACGAAGTCCGCGTCGGTCATCGGGCTTTCCACATCGATGTTGATGGGCACGACGAGGCCGTTCTCGGCGATCTCCGGCATGTCGAGCTTGATCTTGCCCTCGCCCATGGCCTTGCCGGCGAACAGCTTCTTCATTTCGTCCGCCACCTGCGCCTCGGTGGCGAGCGCCATGCGCGGGGCCAGCACGGCCGCGAACGCGGCGAGGCCCGCGAGCTTCAGCGCGCGGCGGCGTGTCGGGAGGCCGTGCGCGGGCGCAAGGGTGGCGTCGGGGTGGAGCGGCATGCGTTTCCTCCTGGCACGACCGGCGATCGAGCGCCGGCTTTTGGCGTTGTTCTTGTTGAATTTCGTCCCCGCGACGGCGGTGGTCGCCGGGGATCAATTTCACATATTGTGATATCGAATTTTTTGAATGTAAAGTAGCTCCTATCCGCCGATCGCATCCATCTATGAGGGATGGAGCGTCGCAAGTGGATCGCCGCGGCTCAAGGGCTTCACGCAGAAGGCCCCACGCCGCGGACGTCTCGCTGGGGAGGATACATGCGACCCAAAGCCACGCTTCTCACATGCCTGTGCGCCCTTGCTCTGGCGCTCTCACCCCTCGTCACGGCCCGCGCGCAGGACGATGCGAGCGAGAAGGAGATCGAGCGCTACCGCGCCATGATCAACGACCCCATGGCCAATCCCGGCTATCTCGCCGTGGATCGCGGCGAGGCCATATGGGCCGATCCACGCGGCACCAAGAACGTCTCGCTGGAAGCCTGCGACCTCGGCCAGGGGCCGGGCAAGCTCGAAGGCGCCTATGCCGCTCTGCCGCGCTATTTCGCGGATGCCGGCAAGGTGATGGACCTCGAACAGCGCCTCTTGTGGTGCATGGACAAGATCCAGGGCGTGGACATCAAGCCCATCATGGCCAAGCCCTTCTCCGGACCCGGCCGCGGCTCGGACATGGAGGATCTGGTCGCCTTCATCGCCAACAAGTCCAACGGCATGAAGATCGACATCCCGCTCGCCAACCCGAAGGAGAAGGAGGCCTATGCCATCGGCGAGGCGCTGTTCTACCGGCGCTCGTCCATCAACGACTTCTCCTGCTCCACCTGCCACGGCGATCCCGGCAAGCGCATACGGCTCCAGGGCCTGCCGCAGCTCGACAAGCCGGGCAAGGACGCCCAGCTCACCATGGCCTCCTGGCCCACCTACCGCGTCTCCCAGAGCTCGCTCAGGACCATGCAGCACCGGCTGTGGGACTGCTATCGCCAGATGCGGATGCCTCCGCCCGATTATGCGTCCGAAGCCGTCACCGCGCTCACCGTCTTCCTGCAGGCGCAGGCGGCCGGGGGCGAGCTGAACGTGCCGTCCATCAAGCGCTGAGGGGAGGAAGAGCCATGAAGAGAATCATCATCGCTGCGGCGCTTCTTCTCCCGCAGGTCGCTCCCGGAATCGCCCTCGCCCAGCAGATCCCCCCTGCCCCGCCCGCCGTGGTGGACAGGGTGGTGAAGGAGAGCTTCACCAAGCTGCCCGACGGCTGGGCCGCGCGGCTCGTGCCGGACGAGACCATGGAAATCTGCTCGGTCACCCGCAACCAGCCGTCCGCCAAGCAGGCGGAGGCCATCATGGCCCGCGAGGCCAAGACGGTGAAGTATCCGCAGGGCAGCGTTCTGGGGGATTGGAAGAAGGGAGCGGACGTTGCGCAGAACGGGCGCGGCGGCCAGTTCTCCGATCCGCCCGGCACGGTGAGCGGCGGCAATTGCTACGCCTGCCACCAGATGGACCCGAAGGAAGTCAGCTACGGCACCCTTGGCCCCAGCCTCGTCAACTACGGCGCGGACCGGAAATTCTCCGCCGACGATGCGAAAGCCGCCTACGCGAAGGTCTACAACGCGCAGGCCGTCTTCGCCTGCTCACCCATGCCGCGCTTCGGGCACAACGGCGTGCTCAGCGAGGAGCAGATGAAGGACGTGGTGGCCTATCTGTTCGATCCCAACTCGCCGGTGAACAAGCCGGCGAAATGACGAGACCGGCGGGGGCGCTCCGGCGTCCCCGCCCTTTCAGCCCTTGCCCTGCCGGCCCAGCCACGCATCGAAGGGCTCTTTCGCATAGGCGCCTTCCGCCACATAGCGGAACAGGGCGGAGAATTCCGGGCGCGGCAGCAGGCCCGGCATGCGTGCCACCTCCTTCGGCTTCCCATCCACCTCCGCGAAGAACTGGAAGGTGGGCGTGGCGCGGATGCGCTCGCGCTGGCCGAGGGCCTTCTCGCTGAGCTTCGCGCCGTCGAGGAATGTCACCTCCCGCGCGCCGAACAGGTCCAGATGCACGATGTCGAACGCCTCCCGGATGGGCGTCTCGATGGCCGGATCAGCGAAATAGGCGGTGTGCAGCTCCTTGCAATAGATGCAGCCGCGCTGGCTCCACTGCAGCGCGAAGCCCCGCCCCTTCCCGCGCGCGGCGGCGAAGTCTTCCGGCAGGTCGAGGAAGCTGTCCACGTACCAATCTTCCGTATAGAGCCCGTCGTCGCCGAGGTGCGCCTTGGCCTGCGCGGCGGCGGGAACGAGCGCCGCCGCGAGCCCGGCAGAGCCCTGCAAGAGGCGCCGGCGGCTGAGCGTGGGATGTGCCATGGGGTCCTCCTATCCGATGCGGCCGAGGCCGGGCGCGGCGTCAAGCAGCCATTGGGCGATCTGCGGCATGAAGCCGGTCATGAAGGCGATGCCGGTGAGAATGAGCAGCCCGCCCGCGATCTTCTCCACGAGGCCGAGCCGGCTGCGCGCCGCCCGCGTCCAGGCGAGAAACCGCTCGGTGAACGCGGCGGCGATGAGGAAGGGGATGCCGATGCCGGCGGCGTAGATGCCCAGCAGCAGCATCCCCCGCCCCACCGACGCCTCGGCGCCGGCAACGAGCAGGATCGCCGCCAGCACCGGTCCCACGCAGGGCGACCAGCCAAAGCCGAAGGCGAGCCCGACCACATAGGGCCCGATCAGCCCCGCCGGCCGCGCCATCGGCTCCAGCCGCGCCTGCCGGTAGAGCAGCGGGATGCGGACCAGCCCCGTCATGTGCAGCCCGAACACCACCAGCAATGCACCGGAGAGCAGCGTCAGGGTCTCGATATGATCCATCAGCACCCGCCCCAGCGAAGAGGCGGTGGCCCCGAGCAGGATGAAGACGGAGGCGAAGCCGAGGACGAACAGCAACGCCGCGCCGAGCACGCCGCGCCGCGCGGGCGCGCCGTCACTGCCCTCGGTCGCGGCGCTGGCGAGGAAGCCGAGATAGGCCGGCACCAACGGCAGCACGCAGGGCGAGGCGAACGAGAGCAGGCCGGCAAGGAACGCCCCTGCAAGGCTGACATCGAGAGACATGCTCCTCCCCGATCGTGGGAAACCGCGTCTTTGAAGGTGCGCGGATTGGTCCTTGCCCAAGATATATGCGAATGCGATAATATGTCTCGTGAAATCCACGTCGGGATTGTGAATTCATGCGCCCTTCAGCGTGCCTCACGCTCGCAGCCGGCCTCATCGCGGCCGGCCTTTCGGTGTTTCTCGCGCCTGCTGCCTCGGCGCGCGAACTGCTGATGTTCGAGCGCAAGGGCTGCGCCTATTGCCTGAAGTTCGACCACGACGTGGCGCCCATCTACGAGAAGACCGAAGAGGGCCAGCGCGCCCCGCTCCGGCGCGTGGACCTGTCCGACGGCACGCCGCGCGACGTGGTGCTGGCCGCCCCGGTCCGCTTCACGCCCACCTTCGTGCTGGTGGACGAGGGGCGCGAAGTCGGGCGCATTACCGGCTATGCTTCAGATGAAGCGTTCTGGGGCCTGCTCGGCTCCATCGAGGACAAGAGCGCGGGCCCGCGGCCGTGAGGCCGCCCCGCCGGGATTGAGAAGGCAGGCAGATGTCGATCGTTTCCAGGCGCCTTGAGGACGAGCTGCGGGAAGGCCCGGAGATCTCGCCCGAGCTTGACCGCCTCATGCGCAACGCCCGCAAGGCGAGCGACTTCCTCAAGGCGCTCTCCCACGAGAACCGCCTGCTGCTGCTGTGCCTGCTGGCGGAAGGCGAGCGCTCGGTGACGGAGCTGGAGAACATCCTCTCGCTCCGCCAGCCCACCGTCTCCCAGCAATTGGCGCGCCTGCGCCTCGATGATCTCGTCACCACGCGGCGCGACGGCAAGACCATCTATTACAGCCTCGCCAACGATGATGTGCGCCGGGTCATCTCGGTCATCTACGACATGTATTGCGGCACCCCCGCATCGGACGCAAAGTAAGCCTCAGTAAAAATGCGCCGGGCCGGCGACGGGACGTCTCACAAGTCCCGCTCCGGCCATCTCAGGGAGGAAGGCGCGCAATGGATGTTTCAAGCCCCTGGTGGACCGCGCTCGCCGGTCTCGCCGTGGGCGGGGTGGTCGGCTTCGCCGTGTTCCGCGCCCGCCTTTGCACCTTCGGCGCGCTGGAAGACGCCATGGTGGGCCACGACTGGCGCCGCATGAAGGTGTTCGCGCTCGCCCTCGGCCTCGCCGTGCTGGGCACGCAGGCCCTCGCCATGGCCGGCATTCTCAGCCCGGACCGCACGAACTACGTCACCACCGCCCTGCCCTGGCTCGGCATCCTCACCGGCGGCGTGCTGTTCGGCCTCGGCATGGCGCTGGTGGGCACCTGCGCGTTCGGCTCGCTGGTGCGCCTGGGCTCGGGCGACCTGCGCAGCCTCGTCGTGCTGCTGGTGTTCGGCGCCGTCGCCTACGCGACCCTGCGCGGCATCTTCGCCGGCCTCCGGGTGGACGGGCTGGAGCGCGTCGCCCTTCTGCTGCCGGCCGGCACCGCGAGCGACCTGCCCTCCATCATGGGGCGGCTCACGGGCCATGATTTCCGCGGCATCCTCACCGCCGTCGCCGGCGTCGCGCTGGTGGCGCCGGCCTTCGCCGACCGCAGGCTGCGCCGCGCCGGACGGCTGATGACCGCAGGCGTGATGCTGGGCCTCGGCGTGGTGGCCGGCTGGCTCGCCACCACCTGGCTGGTGGACGAGTTCGCCCACCCTACCGCCCCGCAGAGCCTCACCTTCGTCTCGCCGGTGGCGCGCGCCCTCTTTGGCGTGCTGTTCGAGCCCACGAGCCTCGCCGAGTTCGGCGCCGGCAGCGTGTTCGGCGTCGCCCTCGGCGCCTTCGCCGCCGCCCGCCTCGCGGACGAATTCCGCTGGGAGGCGTTCGACGACCCGCGGGAGATGAAGCGCCATCTGCTCGGCGCGGTGCTCATGGGGTCCGGCGGCATCCTCTGCGGTGGCTGCACCATCGGGCAGGGACTCACGGCCGGGTCCCTCTTCGCCTTGTCCTGGCCGCTCGGGGTGGCGGGCATGGCGGTGGGCGCGCGGCTCGGCATCGCGCTGCTGATGGAAGGCTCCCTCACCGGCTTCGTGCGCCAGAGCGTGGCCGGCCGCTTCGGCTTCCACAACAAGCCCTGAGGGCGCGCGCTACCGCGCGGACCGCGCCAGACGCACGATGGCATCCGCCACCCTCGCGTGGAGGCTCGCCGGCAGATGGTGGCCCATGCCCTCGATCAGCAGGAATTCGGCGCCGGGGATCGCGGCGGCGGTGTCGGCGCCGCAGGCCGGCGGGATCAAGGGATCGCACGCGCCGTGGATGACCAGCGCGGGCACGCCGATGGTCGCGAGCCGGGCGCGGCGGTCCCCGGCCACGACCATGGCGGCGAGCTGCCGTCCTGCTCCGGCGGGATCATGGCTGCGCTTCGCCTCCTCCAGGACAAGGCGGCGATGGACCGCTTCGTCCACCGGATGAGCGGGGCCGGCGATGCGCCGGGCGAAGGCGAGGCTATGGGCCAGAAAGCCGGCTTCGTCGCGAGCCGGATCGGGCGCCGGGCGCAACATCAGCGCCATCACGTCCGGCTCGGCCTGCGGCAGCGTCGGATTGCCGGTGCCGGACATGATGGAGGTGAGCGACAGCACCCGTCCGGGATGCTCGCTCGCCATGATCTGCGCAATCATGCCGCCCATGGACAGGCCGACCACATGCGCTTGGGGAATGGCGAGGGCATCCAGCAGGCCCACCGCGTCGGCCGCCATGTCGAGGAGGGTATAGGGCACCTCCAGCTGCCGCCCCGCCCTCAGCGCGGCGATGAGCGCGCCGAGGTCCGGCGGCGGGTGGTGGCCGAGATGGGTGGAGCCGCCGGCGTCGCGATTGTCGAAGCGGATCACGCGAAAGCCGTGCCCGGCAAGGGCGGCGCAGAACGGGTCCGGCCAGCGGAGCCTCTGCACGCCGAGGCCGGCGATCAGCAAAATCGCGTCGTCCGCGGAGCCGAAGCTGTCATAGGCGAGATCGAGGCTGTTGGCCGTCGCGAGGGTCATAGCGCAGTCCGTGAGACACGCCCCAATTAAGACCCGGATAAATTTACGTCAATATTACCCGGATTAAATTTTCGGATTTCCTTGCCCCAGGACCACCGCCAGCGCATCGGCGAGACCGCGCTCCAGGGCGCCGCCCGGTCCTTCCGTCAGATCCGGAAGCTCCAGCACGTCGCGCAGGATGCCGAACCCCATCAGCAGCGCTGCCGCCAGCGCCGCGCGCTGCGTGGCGTTGGCGTCAAGCTGCGTGCCCAGCGGCGCCACGAAGTCCTCGATCACCACCGCGCGCAGCACCGCCGCCGCCTTCGGGCTGGTCAGGGAGTGGAGCAGGATGCCCATCGGCCCGGCCTCGCAGTCCGCGTCTGCCTTGGATTTGGACACAACATGGGCCGCCAGCATGCGGGCCGGATCGGTGCCGAGATCATCGAGGAACGTCTCGGTCTGCATCGCCCGCTTCACAGCGGCATGGAACAGCTGCTCCTTGGAGCCGAACGCACGATGCACATAGGCGACATCCACGCCGGCGTCGGCCGCGATCTCGCGCAGTCCGGTCTCGTCGTAGGACTGCCGCGAGAACCGCGCGACGGCAGCCGCGAGGATTCTCTCCCGCCCGGGCGCGGGCGCCGAGCTGTCACGCGGTTTGGTCATCACATCCGTCCTCGTCCGGTCTTGAGGCGTAGGAGGCCACGGGCAAGAGGTCAACAGCTGTTGACTTCCGCCCGCCGGCTGATCTAGATGGATAGCAGAACCGAGGGGCGCGAGGTTCCGCAGTGGAGATTTCCATGCCTATGCACCGGCGCGCGCCCTTCAGACAGATGCCCGCTCGACATTCGCCAACCGGCTGCGCCGTGCCCCGGTTCCCGAACAGGACGGCCTGATCCCCCATGCACGCCTTCTATCGTGACCCGGCGGCAAACGCCGGAGCGGGCGCCCGTTCGCCTGCGCGACGGCCGACGGCCGCACTGATCTCGGTCTTTGCCCTGGCGGGCCTGCTCGCCGCCTGCGACGGGGAAGCAACGCCCCGCAAAACGCCGGAGGCCGGGCGGCCCGCTATCTTCGTCCGGGCCACGACCGTGGCGATGACGGACCGCGCGACCTCCGCCTCGCTGACCGGGGACGTGGAGGCCAAGGTGCTCACCCAGCTCTCCTTCCGCGTCGGCGGTCGGGTCACGGAACGGCTGGTGGACGTGGGCGCGCACGTCGCGGCCGGCGATCTCCTGGCGCGCATCGACCCCACCGAGCAGCAGGCCGACCTCGACGCCGCGACGGCCGCCGTCGCCGCCGCCGAGTCCCGGCTGCGCGTGGCCAATGCCAATTTCGATCGGCAGGCGACCTTGCTCGCCAAGGGCTACACCACCCGCTCCACCTACGATCAGGCCACCGAGACGGCCGGCGCGGCGGAAAGCGCGCTGGAGACCGCGCGGGCCCAGCTCGGCACGGCGCGCGATGCGCTGGGCTATGCCGAGCTGCGGGCCGGCGCGGCGGGCGTCATCACCGCGCGCACCATCGAGGTGGGGCAGGTGGTGCAGCCCGCACAGGCGGCGTTCACTTTGGCCGAGGACGGCACGCGCGACGCGGTGTTCGACGTCTACGAAACCTTCTTCCGCAACCGCGACGCCGATCGCATCAAGGTGGCGCTGGTCTCCGATCCCAAGGTCGCCGCGCAAGGGCGCGTTCGGGAGGTCTCGCCCGTCATAGACGCGAGCAACGGCACGGTGCGGGTGAAGGTGGCCATCGATGCGCCGCCCGATGCCATGGCCCTCGGCAGCCCGGTGACCGCCACCGTGACGTCGAAGGCACGGCCGCGCATCGTCCTCCCCTGGAGCGCGCTGGCGTCCGAGGGCGCGGACCCGGCCGTCTGGCGGATCGATCCGAAGACCCGCGCGGTTTCCCTCGCAAGGGTCGCCGTGGACGCCTTCGAGACCGGCTCCATCGTCATTTCCTCCGGCCTCGCGCCGGGAGACATCGTGGTCGTGGAGGGCGCCAAGCGCCTCAGCACCGGCCAGACCGTCGACTACACCCTGGAGAGCGGCTCGTGAGACACGCCCATCTGATGCTGGCGCTCGCCGCAACGGCTGCCCTCGCCGGCTGCGGCGAGCAGGCGGCCGCCCCCGCCGTTCCGCCCCGTCCCGTGCTCACGGCGGTGGTGCAACCCCTGTCGCGCGATGGGCTCGAAGTGGTGGGCACCATCGAGCCGCAGGTGCAGACCGAGCTGAGCTTCCGCGTGCTGGGGCGGCTGCTCGTGCGGTCGGTGAACGTGGGCGATGTGGTCGCGAAGGATCAGGTCGTCGCCGCCATCGACGACACCGCCCTGAAGCTCGCGGTGCGCTCCGCCCTCGCGGAGGTGGCCAACGCCCAGGCCCAGCTCACCAATGCGTCCGGCACGGAGCAGCGCCAGCGGACCCTGCTGGAGACCGCCGCCACCAGCCGCGCGACATTCGAGACCGCCGAGCAGAGCCGCGCCGCCGCCGAGGCCTCTGTGGCCCGCGCCCAGGCGAACCTCGTCAAGGCGCGCGAGCAGCTGGCCTATGCCCAGCTGAAGGCCGAGTTCGCCGGCGTCGTCACGGCGGTGGGCGCGGAGGCCGGGCAGGTGGTCTCCCCCGGGCGCAGCGTCGTCACCATCGCGCGGCCCGACGTGCGCGAGGCGGTGGTGGATATCGGCGAGGACTTCATCGGCGACGTGCGGATCGGGTCGCCGTTCCAGGTCAGCCTTCAGCTCGACGGGGCGCCGACCGCGACCGGCCGGGTGCGCGAGATCGCCCCCCAGGCCGACAGCGTGACCCGCACCCGCCGCGTGCGCATCACCCTCGACCATCCGCCCGAGGCGTTCCGGCTCGGCAGCACGGTGGCGGCGCGACCGGCCGGCGATCTTGCCGCCGACCTGTTCATTCCCGGATCGGCGGTCTTCACCCGCGACGGCAAGGCCTTCGTCTGGCGTGTCGCAAGCGACGACCGGACGGTGCATGCGCAGGAAGTCGCCGTTTCTGCCACCACCGGTGACCGAACCCGCGTGACCGGCGGACTGGCCGTGGGAACGCGCCTCGTGACGGCCGGCGTCCACAGCCTGTCCGAGGGCCAGAAAGTGCGTCTAGAGCAGGATGCCCAGCCGTGAAGTCGTTCAACCTGTCCGACTGGGCGCTCGAGCACCGCTCGCTCGTCTGGTACTTCATGCTCGCCTTCGTGCTCGCGGGCTTCCTGTCCTACCTGCAGCTCGGCCGCGAGGAGGACCCCGCCTTCACCATCAAGACCATGGTGATCCAGGCGCAATGGCCCGGTGCCTCGGCGGAGGAGATGACCCGGCAGGTCACCGAGCGCATCGAGAAGAAGCTCGAGGAGCTTGAGGCGCTGGACTACACCCGCAGCCTCACCGTGCCGGGCCAGACCACCATCTTCGTGAACCTGCGCGACACCACCAAGGCGCGCGACGTGGTGCCCACCTGGCTGCAGGTCCGCAACATGGTCAACGACATCCGCGGTACGTTCCCGCAGGGGGTGACGGGGCCGCAGTTCAACGACCGGTTCGGCGACGTCTACGGCAACATCTACGCCTTCACCAGCGACGGCCTCACCCAGCGCCAGCTGCGCGACCGGGTGGAGGAGGTGCGCGCGGAGGTCCTCACCGTGCCCAACGTGGGCCGCGTGGACATCATCGGCGCGCAGGACGAGGTGATCTTCCTCGAATTCTCCACCCGCAGGATGGCTGCGCTCGGCATCGACCAGCGCGCCGTCCTCACCGCGCTCCAGGCACAGAACGCGCTGGTGCCCTCGGGCGTGCTGCAGGCCGGGCCGGAACGCATCGCCGTGCGCGTCAACGGGCAGTTCACCTCCGAGGAGAGCCTCAAGGCCATCAACCTCAGGATCAACGGCCGCTTCTTCCCCCTCACCGACATCGCCACCATCCGGCGCGGCTATGTGGACCCGCCCCAGTCGCTGTTCCGCTTCAATGGGGAGCCGGCCATCGGCCTCGCCATCGGCATGAAGGCCGGCGCCAACCTGCTGCAGTTCGGCGAGGCGCTGAAGGCGGAGATGGCGCGCATCGAGGCCGACCTGCCGGTGGGCGTCGGCGTGCATCTCGTCTCCGACCAGCCGCAGATCGTGGAGGAGGCCGTGGGCGGCTTCACCCGCGCCCTGATGGAGGCGGTCATCATCGTGCTCGCCATCAGCTTCGTCAGCCTCGGCCTGCGTGCCGGGCTGGTGGTGGCGATCTCGATCCCGCTGGTGCTCGCCATCACGTTCCTGGTGATGGCCTATTCCGGCATCTCGCTCCAGCGCATCTCGCTCGGCGCGCTCATCATCGCCCTCGGCTTGCTGGTGGACGATGCCATGATCGCGGTGGAGATGATGGTGGCGCGGCTGGAGGCCGGCGACACGCTCAGGAAGGCCGCCACCTACGTCTACACCTCGACGGCGTTTCCCATGCTGTCGGGCACGCTGGTGACGGTGGCGGGCTTCATCCCCATTGGCCTCAACAATTCCAATGCGGGCGAATTCACCTTCACCCTGTTCGTCGTCATCGCCGTGTCCCTGCTGGTGTCGTGGCTGGTGGCCGTGCTGTTCACGCCTCTTCTTGGCGTCGCCATCCTGCCCAAGAGCCTGCCGCATCATCAGGAAGGCGGCGGCCGCTTCGCCCGTGCCTTCGCCGCGATCCTGAAGCGGGCCATGCTGTGGCGCTGGGCCACCATCGGCATCACGATCCTCGTCTTCATCCTGTCCCTCGCCGGCATGGGCCTCGTGCAGCAGCAGTTCTTCCCGTCCTCCGACCGCCGGGAGCTGATCGTCGACTGGAACCTACCGCAGAACGCCTCCATCGCCGAGACCAACGCCCAGATGGCGCGCTTCGAAAAGGAGGTGCTGAAGGGCAATCCCGACATCGACCACTGGTCCACCTATGTGGGCACGGGCGCCCCGCGCTTCGTGCTGCCGGTGGACGTGCAGCCGGCGGACGTGGCGTTCGGCCAGACCATCATCGTCACCAAGGGGCTGGAGGAGCGCAACCGGCTCAAGGGGCAGTTCCAGGCCTATCTCGACAAGGCCATGCCGGGCACCGACGCCTTCGTGCATTTCCTCGACATCGGCCCGCCGGTCGGCCGCCCGGTGCAGTACCGCGTGAGCGGGCCGGACATCCAGCAGGTGCGCAGCTATGCCCTCGCCTTCGCCGGCGTCATGCGCGGCAACCCGCACCTCGGCAACGTGGTGTTCGACTGGATGGAGCCCGCCCGCGTCATCAAGGTGGACGTGCTGCAGGACAAGGCGCGCCAGCTTGGCGTCACCTCCGAGGACATTGCCGGCGCGCTCAACGGCGTGCTGGACGGCACGTCCATCACCCAGGTGCGGGACGACATCTATCTCGTGACCGTGCTGGGCCGCGCCACTGCGCAGGAGCGCCAGTCCATCGAGACCCTGCGCGACCTGCAGCTGCCCGGCTCCGGCGGACGCTCCGTGCCGCTCGCGGCGGTGGCGACCCTGCGCTACGAGATCGAGCAGCCCACCATCTGGCGCCGCTCTCGGCTGCCGACCATCACGGCGAAGGCCGGCATCATCGATGCCGCGCAACCGAACACGGTGGTGGAGCAGCTCACCCCCGCCGTCGCCGCCTTCAACGCGAAGCTGCCGCCCGGCTATCGCGTCGTCATCGGCGGCGCGGTGGAGGAGAGCCAGAAGAGCCAGGCGCCAATCCTCGCGGTAATGCCGCTGATGCTGTTCATCATGGCCACCATCCTGATGATCCAGCTGCAGAGCTTCCAGCGGCTGGTGCTGGTGTTCGCCGTCGCGCCGCTGGCGCTCATCGGCGTCGTCGCCGCGCTGGTGCCGAGCGGTGCGCCGTTGGGCTTCGTCGCCATCCTCGGCGTGCTGGCCCTCATCGGCATCCTCATCCGCAACTCGGTGATCCTGATCGTGCAGATCGAGCATCTGCGCGCCGAGGGCCGCCCGCCGTGGGACGCGGTGCGGGAGGCGACGGAGCACCGGATGCGGCCCATCCTGCTGACCGCCGCGGCGGCGAGCCTCGGCCTCATCCCCATCGCCCGTGAGGTGTTCTGGGGGCCCATGGCCTACGCCATGATGGGCGGCATCATCGTGGGAACGGTGCTGACGCTGCTGTTCCTGCCGGCGCTCTATGTCGCGTGGTTCCGCATCCCCGCCCCGAAGGCGGGGGACGATGCGGCCGCGGCGGGGCCTGCCCCCGCCGCCCACGCCGACAGCCCGGCCTGAACGGCGGCGACAGCCGTCCGGCTCAGGCGGCGGACGGCTGCGCGGCCTTCAGGGCGTCGGTCGCGTCCACGGGCAGCGCCGACAGCCGCGCCAGCGGCAGCACCCGCGGCGTCGCCGTGCCCGCGAGCGCGGCAAGGTCGAAGCGGGTGAAGTTCATGCCGGCATAGTCGCGCACGAAGAACAGGCGCCGGTCGAGATCCGACAGGCTGGTCCAGGAGGTGAACTCGGTGGCGTAGGGCCGCGCGCCGTCCTCTTTCAGCCCCGCCACCTCCATGTGGCCGCCGCCCGCCCCCGGATAATCGATGGAGACGCCCCGCGGGCGGTCGAAATTGTTCATCACATGGGCGAGCGCGCTCACCGCCCCATCGGGCGTGTCCGCCGGCTCGGCGAACTGCGCATAGTAAACCGCCCGCACGAAGCGCCCGACCGAGGTGCTGGACGAAGGCAGGCCGGCCGTGGCGATGCCGGAATCCGGCTGGCGGGCCGCATAGCCGCCGAAGGTCGCGGCCGGGCGGTCCACGTTGCTGAGGAAGGTGTAGTTGTCGAGATTGGTCAGGTGCCAGTCGAAGCGGGGGCCGTTGGTCATTACCCGCACGGGGTTGTCGTAAAGCTCCATCGTGCCCTTGTGGAACTCAATCACCAGCGAGGCGCCCGAAGCGTCGTTCACCACATAGTGGAACGGCGACACCGCCCCCTGGAGAATGGCCAGCGCCTCCAGCACGACCGGCTGGCTGCCGAGCGCCGCCTTCACCTCCGCGACGCTCGCGAACCGGCCCAGCACCCAGCTCCCGAGGTCGGAGGCAGCGAGCACCGCGCGCGTCATCTCCACCGCCTGCCCCCGGCCGGCGGCGGACGGATAGGACAGCACGCTGAAGGTGACGCCCGTGTCGTTCAGTCCCTCGACGACCTTCAGGTCCGCGATGCCCAGCGGCGCCTGCGGCGTCGGCACCCGCCCGGGCATGGTGATGGCGAGAAAGGCGTGCTCGACTGCATAGGCCAGCGCCGGATGGCCGGGAACCGCCGAGCGCACCGGGACCCCCGCCGGGAAGTAGGCCAGCTCATAGGGCAGCTCGACCGTCAGTTCGAGCGTGCGGCCGAGATAAGACCGGCCCGCGGCATCCCTGTAGACGAGCGCTGTACACATGCCGGCGTCTCCCCGGAATCGGACGCCCCGCACCGTGCGCGGCCCCGCGCTTGGTCGCACACTTCGCGCCGTGCGCAAAGGCCGCGTACAACCACGCTTCAACGCCTTCCGGGTTTGATTTAGCGTTAAGCTCTTGTTAGGACTTGAAGATGGGACGATGCACGGGAATACCGCTCAAGAGCGGCATCCGTCCCCCGTGCAGGTTCATTGGCGGAGGATCGTCCCAGGTGTCCCATCGATTGATCCGCGACCTCCGCAGGGGCATCGTCCGGCTGAAAAGCCTTCAGGTCCCCGTGTTCGTGACCGCCGTAATCACGGCCTCGGCCCTCGGCGGGTGCGTGCCGGCCGGCGCGCCGTCGATTCCCTTTTTCGGCGCCTTCTTTCCCTCCTGGCTGCTGTGCGCCGGCATCGGCATCGTCGGTGCCGTGCTGGTGCGGGTGGTGCTGATCCGCCTCGGCATCGACGACGTCATCCCGGCGCGCCTGCCCGTCTATGTCTGCGTGGCGGCGGGCATCGGCTTCCTGGTCTCCATCGTCAGCTTCGGGCGATAGGTCGTGGAAAACGCGGACAAGGCCCTCCCCCGGCGCACGGCCGGTGTCGTCGTCAGCCTCGTGGCGGTGGCGGCAGCGGTGGTCTTCGGCTGGCGCTATATCCACACTGCCGAAACCAATCCCCTGTCCCAGGATGCGATCGTCACCGCCGACACGGTGAACGTCTCGGCCGCCGTCCCCGGGCGCATCTCGGTGATCGAGGCGAAGGACAACGGCAGCGTGCGCAAGGATGCGCTGCTGTTCGCGCTCGATGCCACCTCCTACAGGCTGCAGGCCGAGCAGGCCGCCGCTGACCTCAGGATCGCCGAGGCGGCCCTGGCGGACCGGGAGCGGGCCGTCTCGGCCGCACGCTCCAACGCCGTGATCGCGCAGGAGCAGGTGGCGCGCGCCCGTTCCAACCTCGAACTGGCCAGCCAGACTCTCGGCCGCCTCGAAGCGCTGCGGCCCAAGGGCTATGTGAGCGCCCAGCAGGTGGACGACGCCGCCACCGCCAGGCGCGATGCCGAAATCTCGCTCAAGCAGGCCCTGCACCAGCAGGCCGCCGCCGACGCCCTGGTCAGCGACGCCGCAGCCGCAGCCGCTTTGGTGGACGCGCGACGGGCGGCGCTGGGGCTGGCGCAGCGGGCGCTCGCCGATACCGAGGTCCGCGCGCCGTTCGATGGCAAGGTGGTGGGCCTCGCCGTATCGCCGGGCGAGTTCATCATCTCCGGCCAGTCGGTCTTCACCCTCATCAACACCGGCGCTTGGTACGTCTCCGCCGCGTTCCTCGAGACGGAGCTGCCCCGAATCGCCGCCGGCGATTGCGCCACCGTCTATGCCCTGGCGGACCGCGCCCGGCCCATCCGCGGCCGGGTCGAGGGGATCGGCTGGGGCGTGGCGTCGGAAGAACTCATCAAGCTGCCGCGGACGATGCCCATCGTGCCCAAGTCGCTGGACTGGGTGCGCGTCGCCCAGCGCTTCCCGGTGCGCATCCGTCTCCTCGATCCACCTGAGAGCCTCATGCGCATCGGCGCCTCCGCCACAGCGACGGTGCATCATGGCAGCCGCTGCTGACCGGCCGTGGCCGGCCATGGCGCGCCAGGCGTGGCGCGACCTCTTGCCCTTCCCGGACCGGGCCGGGCTGACATGGCGCGTGGCGCTCTTGTGCGCGCTCGTGGCTGCGGTGGCGATGGTCTACAGGGTGCCGGAAGCGGCCATCGGCTGCTACCTCGTCATCTTTCTCGCCCGGCCGGACGGAGCGGAGTGCGTCGGCCAGGGCATCGGCCTCATCATTCTCGCCGGCATCGTCGTGCTCTCCATGGCGCCGCTGATCGCGGCGACGGCGGATGAACCGCTGCTGCGCATCGCCATCCTGGCGCTCCTCTCCTTCGTCTTCGTGTTCCTCGGCGCGGCCTCGCAGCTCGGCGAGACCGGCTCCATCATCGCCCTCGTGATCGTCTTCGTGCTGACCCTGGTGGACCAACTCCCGGCGGGGGAGATCGCCACGCGGGGACTGCTCTATGCGTGGCAGATGGCTGCCATGCCGATGGTGCTGATGATCGTCTTCAACCTCGTGTTCGGCACCTCTCCCCATCGCCTGCTGCGCAGGACGGTGGCGGAACGCCTCGCGGCGGTCGCGGAGGCCCTGTCGCTGCCGCCGGACACCGCGCCGGAACGGCTCGCCGCGCCCCTCGCCGAAGGCATCGACGCCGACGGACAGAAGGTGACGCTCGCCCGCCTGTTCCACACCGCTCCATCCGCCGAGGTGACGTGGCTGTCCGGCGCCGCGCGCACCAGCTACCAATTGCTGCTCGCCGTCGCCGCCCTCCCCTCCGGGATGACGGCGGAGACCCGCGCCGCGCTCGCGGAGCACTGCCGCATGGCCGCCGGGCGCGTGGCTGCCGGCCAGCGGCCGCCGGCGCCGCTGCCCCAAGCCATGCCTGGGGCCGGGCCAGGAAGCCCGCAGGATTCCGCTGCCCAAGCCGCCGTCACGGCGGCGCTCACTGCCCAAGAAGCCGCCGTCACGGCAGCCCTCGCCGGCCTCGCCCGGGACGACGGCGGCACCGACGCGGTGGCCCCGAAGCCCCCCTTCCTCGCCGCCGACGCCTTCACGAATCCGGACTACCAGCGCTATGCCCTGAAGACCACGGCCGCGGCGGTTCTGTGCTACGTGACCTATTCGCTGATCGGCTGGACGGGCATCCACACCGCCATGATCACCTGCTACGTCGCGACGCTGGGGACGACGGCGGAGACCGTCCACAAGCTGGCGCTCCGCATCGCCGGATGCCTGCTCGGAGCCGGGCTGGGCTTCCTGTCCATCCTGTTCGTCATTCCCCATCTGGAATCGGTGGGCGGGCTGATGGCGCTGGTCTTCCTCGGCATCCTCCCCGCGGCCTGGATCTCGGCCGGCAGCGAGCGCATCTCCTACGCCGGGGTGCAGGTGGGGCTCGCCTTCCTCCTCACCATTCTGAATGGGTTCGCACCGAGCCTCGACATGGCGGCGGGGCGGGATCGCATCGTCGGCATCCTGCTCGGCAACCTCGTGGTCTACCTCATCTTTACCGGCATCTGGCCGAAGAGCGCCGTCCTCGACGTCCAGGCCCGCCTGTCGCGAGCGCTGTCCGCGCTGGCACGGCTGGCGGAACGGGAGCCTGCCGCGCGCGCAGAGGCGGTCGACGACGCATCGCTGGTGGAAACCGAGGTGGAGAAGGCCCGGCAGCACCTGCTGCTGCTGCCGTTCGAGCCGGCCTCGCAGCGCCCGGCCCCGTCCCGCATCGCGCGCCTCGACGCCTTGATCGCGGAAGTGCGCGCGGCCCTGCCGGTTCTCCTCTTCGCCGGCGCGCCCTCGGCGGAAACCAAGGCGCTCTTCGCCCGCGCCGCGGAAGACGTGGCGCGGGGCGGCGGCAGCCTCCCCGACACGGGCGACGGCGAGGGCGACCGCGGCGGGTTCGCGGCGCAGGTCCGTCGCATCGAGCGGCTGGCGGCGGGGTGAGGACATGATGCGCCCCCCTCCGCGCCCGCGGCCGACCCCCTTTGCGAGCTTCATCCGCCGCACCCTCCTCCTGCTGGCCTGCATGCTGCTGCCGGCCTGCGCCCTCAACGCGCTCGACAGCGCGCCGGCCGACCCCTCGCAGCCCTGGACGCCCAAGCAGCAGGCCGATGCGCAACCGCCGGCGCCGACGGCGGAGGCAGGGCCCGCCGCCGGGGCCGCATCGGCAGGCGCTCCGGCCTCCCCGCCGGCGCCGAATTTCGCCGTGCCCCCCGAGCCCGCCGCCGCGCTGATGAAGCCGACGCCGGACATCTCCCCGAGCCGGACCTACGGCCTCGCCGAGCTGATCGACCTCGCCCAGAGCCAGAACCCGGCCACCCGCCTCGCCTGGCAGCAGGCCCGGCAGGCGGCGCTGGCGGCCGGCATGGTGGAGGCGACCTACGTGCCCCTCATCACCGCCAATGTGATCGGCGGCTACCAGACGTTCGCCAACCCGCTGCCCCTCACCATCGGCGGCGTCAACCAGGTGCAGAGCACGGTGACCGGCCTGTCGCCGCAGGTGGCGCTGCAGTGGCTGGTGTTCGACTTCGGCCAGCGCAGTGCCCTGCACCAGACGGCGAAGGAGACGTCCAACGCCGCCAACGTGCTGTTCAATGGGGTCCACCAGAAGATCATCTACGATGTCACGCGCAGCTATTTCCTCTACGGCGCCGCGCGCAGCCGGGTGGACGCGGCCAGCCAGACCCTCGCCAACAGCCGCGACATCCTCGATGCGGCGGAGGCACGGCTGAAGAACGGCATCGGCAACACCGTGGAGGTGGCCCAGGCGCGCCAGCAATTGGCGCAGTCGCGCTTCGCCCTGGTGCAGGCCGAGGGGAGTGAGCGGGACGCCTACCAGATCCTCCTCGGGGCCGTGGGGGTGAGCCCGGTCACGCAGATCCGGGTGCGGCCGGCGGCCGGGCGCAGCCTGCCGGAGAGCATCGGAACGCCCACGGAAAAGATGATCGAGGCCGCCCTCGCCCGCCGGCCGGACGTGCTCGCCTCCTTCTCGGCGATGAAGGCGAGTCAGTCGGGCATCGCCGCGGCGCAGGCGGAATTCATGCCGAAGGTCTATCTCAGCGCCGTGGCCGCCACCGGCAATACCAGCCTGTCGGCGTCCGGGCTGCCGAACATCGGACAGATCTCCTCCGCCTCCGGCGTGATGATGGGCGCCACCGTACCCATCTTCGACGGCGGCCTCAGGGCGGCGCAGGTGCAGAATGCGCAGTCCCTCGCCGCGGCGACCGAGGCGACGTTCGACAAGGTGCGGGACACCGCCGCCCGCGAGATCGTTGCCAGCGCCAACACGCTGCGCTCGGCGCTCGCTTCCTACCGGGCGGCGACCGCCCTCGCGGACGCGGCGGCCGTCACCTACGACGCGGCGCTCTCCGCCTACAAGGCCGGCGTCGGCAACATATCGGTGGCCACGGCCGCGGACAGCGGGCTGCTGGTGGCCCGCCAGGCCCGTTCGGATGCCCACGCCGCCTCGCTGGCCGCGGCGGCCAACCTCGCCTTCGTCCTCGGCGCCATGACCTCGCGCGATGTCCCGATGGGGCTCGTGGCCCGATAAGGGTTGCCCGGTGACGATAACCCGGGGCTGAGCGGCCAGCCGGCCCCGGCGGGCGACACGCCGGGACGCGACCCTCCGGCCCATGAGCAAAACTGATCCATGCGGCAGGACAAATCGTTTGCCGCGATCCGGCATCACTGCAACCCTGACAGTCAAGACTGAAAGGGTGCGTCCAGATGAAAGATGCGGACAGCCGCAGAATAATAGTTCACGTCACAACCAGCCGGAACTTGAATTCAACGGCGCGCGAACTGGTTCTCGAAGCATCCGACGGCGCTCAGCTTCCAGCCTATGAGGCGGGAGCCCATATCGACATTCACCTGCCGGGCATCGGCGCCCGTCAATACTCTCTCGTGCGCCCGTTCCAGGCGGGAGAGCCCTATGTCGTGGCCGTCCAGCGGGAGGACGCGGGGCGCGGCGGCTCGCGCTGGATCCACCAGCATCTGCGGGTGGGCGAAACGCTGGAGGTGAGCGCGCCCCGCAACCATTTTCCGCTCCGGCCCGCGCCACGGACGCTTCTCGTGGCCGGCGGCATCGGCATCACCCCCCTGTTCTGCATGGCGCAGACCTGCGAGCGCGACGGCCGCCCCTATCACCTCGTGGTCTGCAGCCGGAGCGAGGAAAGCCTCGTCTATTACGAGGATCTGCTCGGCCCCCGCCGACACGGCCGGGTCCAGTTCGTGCTCGACGGCGGCGATCCCGCGCGCCGGCTCGACATCCCGGCCCTGCTGCATGCCCAGCCCCCAGGCACCCATGTCTATTGCTGCGGCCCTTCCGGCCTGATGGCGGCGGTGCGCGACGCCGGGCGGTCGTGCGAGGGGCTGTCTCTCCATTTCGAGGCCTTCGGCGCCGACCCGCGGGCGACCGACGGCCCCGACGACGGGGCGTTCACCGTGGACTGCAAGGCGAGCGGCCTCACGCTCGAGATCGGGCCCGGCGAGAGCATTCTCGACCGCCTGATCGCCGCCGGGCTCGATGTCGACCATTCCTGCCGCGAAGGCTATTGCGGCACCTGCGCCACCCGCTGGCTGGCCGGGACGCCGGTCCATCGCGACACCTGCCTCGGCGAACCCGAGCGCGACCGCTACGTCGCCATATGCACCGCCCGGGCCGCGCCCGGCGCCCCCCTCGTTCTCGATCTCTGAAACCCTGGACGGACTGGCATGGCCAAGAACATCACCTGCGCATTCGGCGTCGACGTCGATGCGGTCGCCGGCTGGATCGGCACCTTCGGAGGCGCGGATTCGCCCCACGACATCTCCCGCGGCCTGTTCGCCGGCGAGGTCGGCAGCCTGAGGCTGCTGGATCTGTTCGACCGCTACGGGCTCAAGACCACCTGGTTCATTCCCGGCCACTCCGTCGAGACGTTTCCGGACGAGATGGCGCAGGTGGTGGCGCGGGGCCACGAGGTCGGGCTCCATGGCTACACCCATGAAAATCCGCTCGCCATGTCGCCCGCGCAGGAGGCCGACGTGCTCGACCGCTGCATCGAGCTGCTGACCGCCCTCGCCGGCCGCCGCCCCGTGGGCTACGCGGCGCCGTGGTGGGAGCTGAGCCCCAACACGCCCAAGCTGCTGATGGATCGGGGCGTGCTCTACGACCATTCCATGATGCACCGGGACGTCTCGTGCTACCGGCTGCGGACGGGCGACAGCTGGACGGCGATCGACTACGGCCAGCCGGCGGCCAGCTGGATGAAGCCGCTCGTCCGGGGGCGGGAGACCCGGCTGATCGAAATCCCCGTGAGCTGGTACCTCGACGACCTGCCGCCCATGATGTTCATCAAGAAGTCGCCGAACAGCCACGGCTTCATGAATCCCAGGGACATCGAGGAGCTGTGGCGCGAGCAGTTCGACTGGATCTATGAGGAGCTGGACGAGGCGGTGGTCAGCTTCTGCCTGCATCCCGATGTGGCCGGCCGGCCGCAGGTGCTGCGCATGCTCTCCCGGCTGATCGAGCACATGGCCAGCCGGCCGGGGGTTACGTTCAGGACGCTGGAGGAGATCGCCGTCGCGTTCGACCGCGCCCATCCGTTCGCGGGCTGAGGCCATGTGCGGGATGTGTGGCCTGTGGGCCGGAATGGCGCACTGGTCCGACGCCGGACGGCTGCCGGCCGGTGTGCCGGCCGCGGCCCCGGCGGCCGCGCGCATGGCCCAGGCACGCGCCCTCGCCGCCTTCTGCGCGCTCGCGGGCATCGGGGTGCGGGACTGGATGCTGTCGGCGTGGATCCTGGAAGACCGCTCCGGCGGCACCCTGATCGTCGAGAGCCTCCCGCAGGTATGGGAGGGGGTCAGGCGCCTGTCGGGACGGGAGATGGATCCGCTCGACGAGGCGTTCATCGCCGGCGTGGAAGCGCTCGGAGCCGCACGGCGATGACCCCGGCCGCCGGCGATCGGCGCATCCCGCTCCACATCGTCACCGGCAGCCTCGGCAGTGGCAAAACCACCTATCTGCGCCGCGCCCAGGAGAGCGGCGCCCTCGCCGGCGCCCTGCTGCTGGTGAACGAGGCGGCGGCCTTCGGCGTGGACGACCGGCTCCTGCGCAGCGATTCCACCGCCGTCGCCCTGCTCGCAAACGGGTGTCTGTGCTGCCGCATGGACCGCGGGGTGAAGGAGGAGCTGCACCGGGTGCTCGCGCTCCACCGCGCGCGCGGCGACTTCGACCGGGTGGTGCTGGAGCTGAGCGGCCTCGCCGATCCGCTGGCGGTGATCGCCACCATCGTCTCCGACCCCTTCCTCGACGGCCAGTTGCGGATCGCCCTGGTGGTGACCCTGGTGGATTGCCTGCACGACGCGCAGAGCGTCGGCACCGTGGAGCATCGGCGCCAGATCGCGGGGGCGGACATCGTGCTGCTCACCAAGGTGGACCTGGCGACGCCGCAGGAGACCGCCGCGGCCGCGGCGCGGGCGGCCGCGCTGCAGCCCCTGGCGCCGTGCCTGAGCGCGGCGGAGACCGCATTCGACGGCCTCGTGGCGGAGGCCCGGCACCTGCGCGCCGACCGGCTGGCGCACAGCGCGTTCCTGGCGGCCACCGGGCGCTTTGCCTGCCGGCCTCCGGCCCCCGACACCTTCTGCCTGAGCATGTCCGGGCGCCTGGACTGGACGCGGCTCGCCCTGTGGCTGTCGCTGCTGCTGCACCGGCACGGGGAGAGGATCCCGCGCATCAAGGGCTTCCTCCACTTGGAGGGCGCAGATGCGCCGGTGCTCCTCAACTGCGTGCGGCACATCGCCTATTTCCCGGAGCACCGGCCCGCCGGGGAGGCGGCCGGGACATCCTCTTTCCTGGTGTTCATCGTGGATGGGCCGCCGCAACATCTAATCGCGCGATCGTTCACCGCCTGCGTGGGGCCTGCATCCCTCGCCAGCACTCCGGCGCAGGACGAGCATGCAGCGCGCGACCTGCGTTGAGCCCGGACCCCGCGAAAGGCTAAGCTCCCCCGATGCAGGCATCCGCCCGCCCCAACCTGCGCCCGGCACCGGCATCGAGCCCGCGCACCCTGTCCGGAGGGAAACGATGAAGCGCCGCCTGCCGCCGCTCCTCGCCCTGCGCGCATTCGAGGCCGCCGGGCGCCATCTGAGCTTTTCCAACGCCGCCGACGAGCTGAACGTGACCCAGGGCGCGGTCAGCCGGCAGATCAAGCTTCTGGAAGAGTTCCTCCATGCCCCCCTGTTCCGGCGACTGACCCGGCAGGTGGAGCTGACCCCCTTTGGCCAGAGCTATCTCGAGGCCGCCACCTCCGCCCTCGACGAGATCGAGCGCGCCACCGTCCAGAGCCTGCAGGAGGCGCGCGCGCTGTCGGTGAGCGTCCTGCCGACCATCGGCGTGCTGTGGCTGATGCAGCGGCTGACGACCTTCATGATGACCTATCCCGAGATCCGCCTGCAGGTCTCCTCCTCGCTGGAGCCCGTCAGCTTCAAGCGAGAGGGGGTGGACGTCGCGCTGCGGGTCGGCAAGCTGCCGGGCGCGATCCACGACCCCGCCGCGCCGCAGATATCCTTCCGGATGACGGAGAGCTGGGACGACGTGGCGGTCACGCCCCTGTGGGAAGACCGCATCACCCCGGTGATGAGCCGCCGGCTGTTCGAGCGGCACGGCCCGGTCGCCTCGGTGGAGGATCTGGCGCGCTTCCGCCTGATCCACAACCTCAAGCGGCCGGACTGCTGGCCCGCCTGGCTGCATGCCGCCGGCGCACCGCCCACCGAGGGGGCGGGGCGGATCGATGTGGGCCACTCCTTCATGGCGGTCATGGCTGCGCGGGACGGCGAGGGCATCGCCTGCGTGCCGACGATCGAGATCGACAATCTCGAATGGAGCGACCAGCTGGTGCAGCCCTTCCCCCTGCGGGTGCAGAGCGCCGGCGGCTATTATCTCCTGTGCCCGAAGGAGAAGGCCCTCGCCAGCGAGGTGAAGCTGTTCTCCAGCTGGCTCGTCGGCCAGTGCTGACGGCGGGTTCCAGGACCTGGGGCCGCCGCTCTAGTCGATGAAGCGGAGCTGCGCGCCGGGCATGATCCGCCCACCGGCCTCGACCTCCGCATAGAAGCCGAGGTCGCCGTGGCCCTGGTAGTCGCGGATGGCGATGGGCAGGTTCACGTCGCGGATGGCCCGCCCCGGATCGACGCTGGTGGCGGCGCAGCGCCGGGTGCGCCGGACCACCTTCAGCACCACCTCACCGATGGCCATCCGCCGCCCCACCCATTCCAGCTCCGACCAGGGGAGCGAGCCGGAGAAATACAGGTTGGCGCGGAAGCGGATGGGATCGAGCGCCATGGACAAGTGCGTGGAGAGGTCGTCAACCGTGTCGAGATTGATGAGTGAAATCGAGCGCATGAGCGCGACCGAATGGACGCTGACGTCGGTGAACTGATGCCCCGCGGCATGGACGACCTCCGGGCTCCCCGGCAGCGGCGCCTGGACGACGGCGGCGAGGAAGCGCGCGAGGGCGGCGCGGCCCTCAGCGTCATCGAGCGGGAAGGTCTGCGCCTCGTCCCCGTCGCGGATTTCCAGCCGGTCCGGCTGCTCCAGGTATCGGCACTTCAGGCGCGCCAGGCTCTCATACCGGGCGAGCATGAGGAACTGGGTCTTCGGGGCAGGCCGCGGCGCGGCGGGATCGAACGCGAGCGACCCGTCGGTGACGGCATAGGCGCGATCGCGGGGAAAGCCGAACCCCGCCTCGAGCGCGACCTCCGCCATGGGCTCGGCGGACAGGCCCTTGAACGGATACCGGAACAGGGAGACGACACGCATGTTCACCTCACGGGGAATGCGGGCGCGGCGATCGCTGCGTGACCGCCGCGCACCGGCCTACTGGGCGATGGCGCAGGCGCCGGGCGTCATGGGCGAGACCGCATCGGCCGCGGCAACCGTCGCCAGCAGCGTGTAATAGTCCCACGGCGCCTTGGATTCTGTCGGGGTCTTCACTCGCATGAGCTGCATTTCGTGCTCGTGCAGGCCATCGGGCCGGATCCGGCCGCCCCGCGAGAAGAAGTCATCGATGGGCCCGGCCTTCATCTGGGCGACGACCTTGGCGCCGCTGTCGGTACCGGCCTTGGCAACGCTCTTGAGGTAGTGCGTCGCCGCCGAATACATGCCCGCCTGCACCATGGTGGGCATCTTCCCGGTGCGCTGGAAGAAGCGCTTGGCGAACTGCCGGGTCGCCTCGTCCCGGTCCCAGTAGAAGGCGGTGGCCAGCAGCAGGTTCTGCGCCTGCTGAAGGCCCATGGAATGGACGTCCGTGATGAAGGTCAGCAGCGTCGCCACCCGCTGGCTGCCATCGGCGGAGATGCCGAACTCGGTCGCCCCCTTGATGGCGTTGGTGGTGTCCGCGCCGGCGCTGGCGAGGGCGATGACCTTGGCCTTCGATGCCTGGGCCTGGAGCAGGAAGGAGGAGAAATCCGCGGTGTTCAGGGGGAAGCGCACGCTGCCCAGAACCTTGCCGCCGCTGGCCTTCACCACGTCGGCGGTGGTCTTCTCCAGCCCATGCCCGAAGGCGAAATCGACCGTCAGGAAGAACCAGGTGTTGCCGCCGTCGCGCACGATGGCCTTGCCCACCACGTTCGACAGCATGTTCGCGTCGTAGATGTACTGGACGCTGTTGGCGGTGCAGGAATCCGTCGTCACCTTCGGGGAGCTGACGCCGCCGAGGACCACCACCTTGTCCTTCTCCCGCGTCACGCCCATGACCGCGAGCGCCACGGCGGAATTGGAGATGTCGAATATGGCGTCCACCTTGTCCACGTCGTACCAGGAGCGGGCGACGGAGACCCCGATGTCGCTCTTGTTCTGGTGGTCGGCGACCACCACCTCGACGGGCGTCTCCCCCACCTTGCCGCCGAAGTCCTCCACCGCCATCTTGACCGCGGCGTAGGAACCGGGTCCCGCGTAATCGGCATAGGGGCCCGACATGTCGGTGAGAACACCGAGCTTGATAATTCCGTCGGAGTAGGCGCTGGCGCCCGAATTCTGTGCAGATGCGTGCGTTGCGGGCATCAACAAGGCCAAAGCGGCCAGCACCGAAGCAAACGACCTTAGGTGATCCATCTTGGACCCTCGTTCTGGAAGTGATCGCCTGGAATTTTTCCCAGTTTGATTGCCTTCCAGTTCCCATCGGGCCGCATGTCTTCACAAGCTATTTATTCACGCGGATGAATGAGTTCAGCTAATCCGTCCGGCATGGGGCGGCCGCGTCGATGGCCTCATCGGGCCTGCATCCTCAATCCGGCGTCGAGCCGGAACACCGCACCGTTCACCATCGGGTTGTCGACGATGCCGAGGACCATCCGGGCGAACTCGTCGGGCCGGCCGGCGCGCTTCGGGAACGGGATGACGTCGAAGACGCGATCCTGCACCTCCTGCGTCATCGCCTCCACCATGGGCGTGCCGAACAGGCCGGGCGCGATGGCGGCGACGCGGATGCCGTGGCGCGCCAGCTCGCGGGCCGCCGGCAGGGTCAGGGACGCCACGCCGCCCTTCGCCGCCGCGTAGGCCGTCTGGCCGATCTGGCCTTCATAGGCCGCCACCGATGCGGTGTTGATGATGACGCCGCGCTGGCCCTCCGCGTCGGGCTCGTTTCCCGCCATGGCGGCGGCGGCGAGGCGGAGCCAATTGTAGGTGCCCGTGAGGTTGACCCGGACGATGCGCTCGAACTCCGCCAGCGAGCCCGGCCCCTCCTTCTCCACGATCCGCGCGCCGGGTGCGATGCCCGCGCAATTCACCAGCAGGTGCGGGCGGCCGCGTTCGGCGAGGATGCGCGCGAAGGCGGCTTCGGACGCCGCGCCGTCGGCGACATCGCAGGCGAGTGCGAGCGCCCCCGTCTCTTGCGCGAGGGCCGACATGCCCGCCTCCTGCAAGTCCACCAACGCGAGGCGGGCGCCGAGGCCGGCAAGGCGGCGCGCGGTCGCGTTGCCAAGGCCGGAGGCGGCGCCGGTGACGATGGCAACCTTGTCCTTCAGATCCATGATGACCTCATTCATCGGGCATGGGTCGGCGATCGCCCCGCAGGGGCGGGACGGGCGAAACGATCGGGAATGAAATGTCGCCTGCGGCTCAGGCGATCGCGTCGACGAAGCGAACGAAGCGCTCCAGTGGCTCACGCACCGTGGTGAAGGTGTTCTCCGGCGCCGCGGGATCGGCATGGCCGAGCGCCATGCCGCAGACGATCATCTGCGTCGGGGGAATGGCGAGGCGCTGCGCGATGACGGCGCCATAGGCGTTGAAGGCGGCCTGCGGGCAGGTATGGAGGCCGAATGCCCGCGCGGCGATCATGATGTTCTCAAGGAACATGCCGTAGTCGAGCCAGGAGCCCCGCTCCAGGTCGCGGTCGATGGTGAAGATCAGCCCCACCGGCGCGTCGAAGAAGAGGAAGTTGCGCGCGAGTTGCCGGCGCATCCGCTCGCCGTCCCCCTTGGCGATGCCGAGCGCGCCATAGAGGTCCCACCCCACCTTGCGGCGGCGGGAAAGATAGGGCTCGCGCCACTGGCGGGGATAATAGGCAAATTCCTCCGTCCCTGGATCGCCGGCGAGGGAGAGGGCATGAAGCTCCCGCGCCAGCGCCGCGAGCGGTTCGCCCCGCAGCACCAGCACCTGCCATGGCTGGATGTTGGTGCCGGAGGGCGCGCGGGCCGCCAGCTCCAGGATGGCCGCGACCGTCTCGTCGCCGACCGGTTCCGGCAGGAAGGCGCGGATGGAGCGGCGGGAGCGGATGGCCTCTTCGGCCGAGAGGGCACCGGACGGGACAGCGGCGGGGGAGGAAGCGGGCGCACTCATTTTCCGGGCATGTCCACGGGGGTCGCCATGTCGAGATTGGCCAGCTCGTAGCCGCGCTTGAAATCGAGGATGTGCTTTTCCATCCAGTCCCGCGCGCGCTTCTCGTCGTGGTCGCGGACGGCGGCGAAGATGGCCTCATGGGCAACCAGCAGGCGCTCGCCGGCATTGAGGCGCGACATCACCTTCAGGAACGGCGGGTAGAACAGCTCGGAGAGCGGCAGACGGGCCATCTGGATGGCGCGGTTGCGGGTGGCCCGCGCGACCAGCTCATGGAACTCGATGTCGAGCGCGGTGAGGCTGGTGGAATCCTTCAGCGCCTTGCGCGTCTCCTCGAGATTGCGCTCCAGCGCCGCGAGGTCGGCCTCATCGCTGCGCTGGGCGGCGGAGGCGGCTGCCGCCGGCTCGATGGCGAACATGGCCTCCCACAATTCCTCGAACGTCACCTGGTGGAGCACCATGGCCGCGGTGAGCCGCCGCGAGATGTCGCCGGACTGGGGAATGGAGGCATAAAGCTTCTTCTTGCCCGCCTCGCGCCGCACGAAGCCGTTCTGCTCCAGCACGCGGATGGCCTCGCGGATGGTGGAACGGTTCACGCCCAGCTTCTCGGCGAGCCCGGCCTCGGAGGGCAAAAGATCCCCCGGCGCGATCTCGCCCGCCAGGATCTTGTCCTCGATGGTGCGGGCGACGAGACGGAAGGCGGGCTCCACCTGCACCGGATCAAGCGCGAGCGTCATCGGAAACCATCCTCTCGGCGGCGCGGGCCTTCTCCAGGTCCCGCAGCACCTTGCGTTGCACCTTCCCGGTCATGGTCTTCGGCAGCTCGCCGAGAAACGCGATGGCGCGGGGATATTTGTAGGGAGCGGTGACACGCTTCACGTGATCCTGCAAGGCGGCGGCCAGCGCCTCGTCGCCGGTGAAGCCGGGGCGCAGCACCACGAAGGCCTTCACGATCTCGCCACGCTCGGGATGGGGCGCCGCCACCGCCGCGCATTCCTGCACCGCCGGATGATCGAGCAAAGCGTTCTCCACCTCCGAGGGGCCGATGCGGTACCCGGCGGAATTGATGACGTCGTCATTGCGACCGCGGTGATAGAAATAGCCGTCCGCATCCACCATGCCGAGGTCGCCGGTGACGAACCAGCGCCCCTCCGGCCCCTCCACATACGCGGCGGCGGTGCGCTCGGGCTCGTCGAGATAGCCGAGCATCATCTGCGGGTTCGGCGTGAGGAGGGCGATGTCGCCCTCGGCCCCCGGCGGCAGGCGGTTGCCCGCGCCGTCGATGATGGCGAGGTCGAGGCCCGGCAGCGGCTTGCCCATAGAGCCCTCGCGCGGGGCAAGGCAGGGATAGTTGAGCAGCGTCATCAGCGTCTCGGTCTGGCCGTAGGCTTCCAGGATGGGGATGCCCGTCGCCGCCTGCCAGCGCGCCGCCACCGCGGGGTTCAGCGTCTCGCCCGAGGAGACGGTGTGGCGCAGGCGCGAGAGGTCGTGCTCGGCGACGCCGGCATCCACCACGCGGAACAGCTCGGTGCCCGGCGCGCAATAGACGGTCACGCCATGGCGCTCCAGCAGCCGCAGGCGCTCCTTGGGGTCGAACGGGCCGTCGTAGAAGAAGCTCGCCGCGCCGCAGCTCCACGGCCCGAACAGGATGGAGGTGCCGGCCTTGCTCCAGCCGGTGTCGGCCGTGCACCAGATGGTGTCGCCTGGCCGTAGGTCGAGCCAGGCGAGGGCCGAGCCGCGCCAGGCATAGAGCCCGCGCGCGGCGTGCAGCACGCCCTTCGGCTGGCCGGTGGAGCCGGAGGTGTAATAGAGGACGGCGGGGTCGTCGGCCTTGACGGTCACCGGCGCGAAGGCCTCGTCGCCAGAGGCCAGCGCCTCCTCCAGCGGCTCGAAGCCGGGCGCGCCGCCGCGGGGACCGGCAAGGGCGAGGCGCACCGGCACCTCCCCCATCACGTTCGCGAACTTTGCAGCATGCTCGGCCCGGGCCACCACGGCCCGCACGCCGGCATGGCGCACCCGATACTCGATGTCCTTGGCGGTGAGCATCTCGATGGACGGGATCGGCACCGCCCCGAGCTTCAGGCAGCCCACCATGGCGATCTGCCATTCGGGGATGCGCGGCAGCATCACCAGCACGCGGTCGCGCTTGCGGATGCCGCGCGCCGCCAGCGCCGAGGCGAAACGGCTGGTGAGGCGCGCCATGTCCGAGAAGGAGAAGCGCCGCTCCTCCCCCGCCGCATTGGCCCAGATGAGGGCCGGCCCGTCGGCCGTGCGGGCGAAATGATCCACCACGTCGGCGCCGAAATTGAACGTCTCCGGCACCTGCCAGCGGAAGGTGCGGACGGTTTCGGCATAGTCGGTCATGTTGGGCGCCATTCTGGTCGGCGCCATGTGGCTGGTGGCCATGGTTTCCTCCCGGAGCATTGTGCTCTCTTGGTGCTCTCTTGCGCGTATTGCCTCAGATGGCCCGGCTGGCCTTGAGCGCGGCGATCTCGTCGTCCGAATAGCCGAGGCCTGCGAGCACCTCGCCATTGTGCTCGCCGAGCAGCGGCGGCGGCGCGCGCAGCACGCAGGGCGTGCCGGAATATTTCACCGGAAAGCCGAGCTGGGGAATGGTGCCCTCCACCGGATGCTCCATCGACATCAGCATCTGCCGGTGGCGGGCGTGGGGATCGGCGAACGCCTCCTCCATGGAGAAGACCGGGCCGAAGGGGATGTCGGCGGCTTCAAGCTCCGCCACCCATGCGTCGCGCGTCTTGCGGGCGAACAGGGCGGCGAGGGTGGCCTTCTGCGCCGCTTCCCGCTCGCCCGCCGGCCACTGCTCGTCCTTCAGCGCGGGAAGGCCCACGGCGTCGCAGAAGCGGTGCCAGAAATGCGGCTCGATGAGGCCGAGCGCGACGTATTTCCCGTCGGCGCAGGCATAGACGTTGTAGCAGGGCGCCTGCCCGATGAAGGGCCGTTCGCCGCCCTTCGGCTCGATGCCGGCGAAGAGATGATCGGCGCCGTGCAGGGACAGCCACGACATGGCGCCGTCGTGCATGGACACGTCGACGAACTGCCCGCGCCCGGTGGTCGCCCGCGCCAGCAGCGCGGCGAGGATGCCCGTCGAGGCCATGAGCGAGCCGCCGCCCACGTCGGCGATGGAGAGGCCCGGCACGATGGGGCCTTCCCCCGCCTTGCCGAACAGCTGCAGCGCCCCCGCCTCGGCGAGGTAGTTGAGGTCGTGTCCCGGCTTGAGCCGGCTCGGCCCGTCCTGCCCGTAGCCGGAGATGGCGCAATAGACGAGGCGCGGGTTGATCTCGGCGAGGGCGTCGTAGCCGAGGCCGAGGCGGTCCATGACGCCGGGGCGGAAGCCTTCCAGCAGCACGTCCGCATCCCTCACCAGCTTGAGGAGAATGGCGCGGCCGTCTTCCGACTTGAGGTTCAGCGTGAGGCTCTTCTTGTTGCGGTTGAGCAGCAGGAAGGAGCCGGACTCCGCCCGGTTCAGCGGCGGGAAGGTGCGGTTGTAGTCGCCGCCCTCCGGCTGCTCGATCTTCAGCACCTCGGCGCCGAGGTCGGCCAGCATCAGCGAGCAGAAGGCGCCCGGCAGCAGGCGGGTGAGGTCGAGCACCTTGAGGCCGGCGAGGGCGAGAGGCGTCGTCGTGGGGGTGAGGGCGTTCATCTGTGGTCTTTCGGATCAGGCGGCGGTCCAGCCGCCATCCACCGCCAGCGAGGCGCCGGTGATGTAGGAGGCCGCGGGCGAGGCGAGGAACAGGCAGGCGCCGACCAGCTCCTGCGGATGGCCGAAGCGGCCCATGGGCGTGCGGCCGGTGACACGCTCGGCGAGCTTGGGGTTCTGGCGCATGCCCTCGGTCAGCTCGGTTTCGAAATAGCCGGGGCCGACGGCATTCACCCGCACGCCCTTCTTCGCCCATTCGAGGGCGAGCTGGCGCGTCATCAGCTCCACCCCGCCCTTGGCGGCGCAATAGGCCGTGGTACGCGCCAGCCCCACCCTTCCGGCCACGGAGGTGATGTTGACGATGGCGCCTTCGCCCTGGGCCAGCATCACCCGGCCGGCGGCGCGGGCGGCGAGGAACACGCCGGTGAGGTTGGTGTCCACCACCTCGCGCCATTCGGCGAGGCTGGTGTCCTCGGCGGTCTTGTACCAGGGGTTGATGCCGGCATTGTTCACCAGCACGTCGATGCGGCCGTGGCGCTCCACCACGGTGCGGGCCAGCGCCTCCACATCCGCCTCGCTGGAGACGTCGGCGGGGACGCCCTCCGCCCTTCCACCCCGGGCGGCGATGGCGGCGGCGGCCTCGGCCACGGTCGCGGCGGTGCGGCCGGTGAGCACCACATGGGCGCCCGCCGCCGCGAATCCGTCCGCCACGGCCCGGCCGAGCCCGCGCCCGCCGCCGGTGACGATGACGACCTTGCCGGCAAGGCCGGGCATGGTCGTGGGCGTGGGCATGGGATCGGGCAAGGAAAGGGCGAGGCCCATCACGCGGCCCTCCCTTCCGGCAGGGCCTTCACGGCCGCGCCACGGGCGAGGCGGCGCGCGATGTTCCAGCGGTGCACCTCGGACGGGCCGTCATAGATGCGGAAGCCGCGCACGTCGCGGAAGATGCGCTCCACCTCCGTGTCGCGCGTCATGCCGAGGCCGCCGAGCACCTGGAGCGAGCGGTCCACGACGCGGAAGATGGCTTCCGAGGCGAACACCTTCACCATGGAGCTTTCCACATTCGCCTTCTCGCCCTGGTCCAGCAGCCAGGCGGCGTGGCGGATGGCGAGGCGGGTGGTGTGCAGGTCGATCTCGTTGTCGGCCAGCATGAAGCCGACCCCCTCATGGGACAGGAGCGTGCCGCCGAACGCCTCGCGCCGGGCCGCATAGCCCGTAGCGATGTCGTGGGCGCGCCGCGCGGCGCCGAGCCAGCGCATGCAGTGGGTGAGCCGCGCCGGCACGAGCCGCGCCTGGGCATGGCGGAAGCCCTCGCCCACGGCGCCAAGCACGTCGGATGCGGGAATGCGCAAATTCTCCAGCGCCACTTCCGCGTGGCCGCCGGTGAAGGAGCTGTCGAGGGTGTCGAGCGCCCGCAGGATGCGCACGCCCTCCGTCGGCAGATCGGCGAGGAACATGGTGGCGCCCACGTCCCGCCCGTCCACGAGGGTCCGTGCCATGATGATGGCGAAGGCTGCGCCCTCGGCCCCGGTGATGAGCCATTTGAGGCCGTTGATGACGAAGTGGTCGCCGTCCTTCACCGCGGTGGTCTTGAGCAGCGAGGGGTCGGCGCCGGCGCCGGGGTGGGGCTCGGTCATCAGGAAGCAGGAGCGCGTCTCGCCCGCCGCCATGGGCGCGAGGTAGCGGGCCTTCTGGGCTTCGCTCGCCACCTCGGCGAGGAGATGCATGTTGCCCTCGTCCGGCGCGGCGATGGCGAGCGCGATGGGGCCGAGCATGGAATAGCCCGCCGCCTCGAACACCACGGCCTTGCCGAGGTGGGAGAGGCCGAGGCCGCCCCATGCCTTCGGCACATGGGGGCTGAGCAGCCTGGCGGCGCGGGCCTTGGCCACCAGATCGCGGCGCAGATCGTCGGTGGGGCCGTGGGCGGTGCGGCGCGGGTCAGCCTCGAAGGGCAGCACCTCCTCGCGCACGAAGGCCGCCGTGCGGGCCTCCAGCGCCGCGAGATCCGGGGGGAGAGCGAAATCCATGGGCCTCGCCTTCAGAATGTCTTGTCGTTGACGATGTCGAGGGTGAAGTCGAAAAGCGCCTCCGCGAGCGCCCCGAACCCGGCATAGCGCGGGTCCGATGTCTCGCCGGCGCGGTGCCGGGCGTGGAGCTGGTGGAACACCACGCCGAGCTTCAGCATGGTGAGCACGCGGTAGGGCTTGAGCCGGGAGAGATCGCGCCCGGTGGCGCGGGCATAGGCGTCCGCCGCTTCGGCCCGCGTCAGGAAGCCGGGGCGGGCCGTGGGCATCTGCGCCAGCTCGTGCATGCAGTCGGGATCGGACGGCTCGGTCCAGTAGCTGAGCAAGGTGGCGAGATCGAACAGCGGGTCGCCTCGGGTGCCCATGTCCCAGTCCACCACCGCCACGGGCGCGCGGGTGGCGGGATCGAGCAGCACGTTGTCGAGCTTGAAGTCGTTGTGGAGCAGGGTCGGCGCCTGCGCATCCTCGACGTCCGCGGCGGCGAGCCAGCCGGCCACGGCGCGGGCGGCGGGCGAGAGGGCGCCCTGCGCCACCCGCTCGGCCCGGCCGATCCATCCCGCGGCGGTGCGGGCGAAAAAGCCCCCGGGCCGGCCGAGGTCGCCGAGCCCCACGCGGGCGGGGTCCACCCGATGGATGGCGGCAAGGGTTTCGACCAGCATGCGCGAGAGCGCGGCGCCGGTCTCCACCGTTGCCGGGAAAGGGGCGAGGCTGTCGCCCCGCAGGGCGGCGCCGGGCCGGAATTCCATGAGCTGGAACGGCGCGCCCGCAACGTTCGGGTCGGCGCACAGATGCAGGCTGCGCGGGGCGAGCGGCAGCTCCCGCCAGAGGTTCGACAGGATGCGGTGCTCGCGCGCCATGTCGTGCGCGCCGGGCGGCAGGGGCCCATCCGGCGGGCGCCGAAGGACCGCCCATCCGTCCGACACGCGCACGAGAAAGTTCAGGTTGGCGAGGCCGCCCATGAACTGGCGGGGCACGAAGGCGGGATCGAGGCCGATGCCATGGACCGCCAGATGACGACCGATCGCCGGCCAGTCGAGCGCCCGGCTCTCGGCCGCGCCGCGCAGGGCGACACCGGCCGGCACAGCCGGCTCCAGCACGGACGCACCGACGTTCCCCTCTGCGGTGCCCCCGCCTTCGAGCACGTGAACAACCTCGACCATGGAGCGTGACGCCTCGTTTTTGTCGGACTAAAATTGTCCGACTGAAATCGTATGGTCAAGCGGAAATTTTGCGTCAACGACACGCTTCAGGCGGCGGGAATCTCGACATTCGATATCAAAATCAGTATGTTGATTATGGATTTCATCTCTCTCGCTCCGAGATTGACGGCGCCGCGATTTTCGATTTATGGTCCGATCATCCGATAAAGATGCCGGACCAGAATTCCGGCCTGGAGGATGACGCCATGCCTCAATGCCTCACCCCGCGGCGCTGGAAATCCGTCGCGCCGGCCTGTCTGCTTGCCCTCGTCTCGACGCTTGGCCTCGCCGGCCCGGCGGCTGCGCAGACGGCGACGCCCGCAGCGACGGGCGCACCGATGGAGCAGTTCGTGCCCATCGCCATCTACCGCACCGGCCCCTATGCGCCGGGCGGCTCCGGCATCTACGGCGCCTATGCGGACTATCTGGCGCTGGTGAACGCCCGCGACGGCGGCGTGAACGGCGTGAAGCTCGTCTATGAGGAGTGCGAGACCGGCTACCAGCCCGACCGCATGATCGAATGCTACGAGCGGCAGAAGGCGAAGGGGCCCACCGGCGCCGCCGCCTTCACGCCCTCCGGCACGGGCGGCGTCTACGCCCTCATCGACCGCATGACGGCGGACAAGATTCCCTCCGTCACCATCGGCTACGGCCGCACCGATTCCTCCGACGGCCGGATCTTCCCCTATTTCTTCCCGCTCATCTCCAACTACTGGAGCGAGAACACCGCCACCATCCGCTATATTGCAGAGCGTGAGGGCGGACTGGAAAAGCTGAAGGGCAAGAAGATCGCCAACGTGGTGATGGACTTCGCCGCCGGCCGCGAGACCCAGGCCATCCTCGACGCCCAGGCCAAGCGCTTCGGCTTCGAGGTGACCACCTTCCCCATCGCCCCGCCCGGCCTCGACCAGCGCGCGGTGTGGCTGCAGGTGCGCCAGTATCGGCCGGACTGGGTGCTGTTCCGCGGCTGGGGCGCGGCCACCCCCACCGGCATCAAGGAAGCCGCCCGCGCCGGCATCGCCCGCGATCGCATCATCGGCTGGTGGTGGTCCGGTTCGGAAGAAGACGTGACGCCGGCGGGCGACGCCGCCAAGGGCTTCATCACCGCCCAGTTCCACGCCACCGGCCCCGACTACCCGGTGTTCACGGACATCAAGAAATACGTCTACGCCAAGGGCCAGGGCAATGTGGAGGAGAACCGCATCGGCTCCGTCTATTACGTGCGCGGCGTGCTGCACGGCGTGACGGTGACGGAGGCCATGCGCACCGCCATGGCCAAGTTCGGCAACCGCCCGCTCACCGGCGACGAGGTGCGCTGGGGCCTCGAGCACCTGGTGATGACGAAGGACCGCATCAAGCAGCTCGGCCTCGAAGGCCTTATGCCGGAGATCAAGGTGACCTGCGCCGACCACGAGGGCGACGGCGCCATCCGCTTCCAGCAGTGGGATGGCAGCAAGTGGGTGATGATCTCGGACTGGATCAAGTCCGACCAGTCCATGGTGCGCCCGCTCATCGAGGCGTCGGCCGCCCAGTACGCCAAGGAAAAGGGCATCACGCCCCGCGACTGCGCTGGCGAGACCAACTGAGCCCGGGGGGCCGCGGCGCCCCCCTTTTCACCACGCGCGGGGCGGCGCCCCGTTTCACCACCAACGCGCGGAGAGGCACGCCATGAGCGGGCAGGATCCCCTTTTGTCCGTGGCCGGGATCGAGGTGATGTATGGGCGCCTCGCGCTGGTGCTGCGCGGCCTCACGCTCAGCGTGCCGAAGGGCGGCATCGTCGCCCTGCTCGGCGCCAACGGCGCCGGCAAGACCACCACCATGAAGGCCATCGCCAACCTGCTGCGCGCCGAGCGCGGAGAGGTGACCCGCGGCGCGATCCATTACGATGGCGCGCGGATCGACGGGCTGGATGCCTCCGACCTCGCCCGGCGCGGCCTGTCCCTGGTGATGGAGGGCCGCCACGCCTTCCCCACCCTCTCGGTGGAGGACAATCTGAAGGTCGGCGCCTACTCCCGCAGCGACCGGGCGGTGGGCGAGAGCCTGGAACGCGTCTACCACACGTTTCCCCGCCTGAAGGAGCGGCGCCGGCAGCCGGCCGGCCTGCTCTCCGGCGGCGAGCAGCAGATGTGCGTCATCGGCCGGGCGCTCATGGCCCGGCCGCGCATGATCCTTCTGGACGAGCCGTCCATGGGCCTCGCGCCGCTGCTGGTGGAGGAGATCTTCGCCATCATGCAGCGCCTCAACCGGGAGGAGGGCATGACCTTCCTCATCGCCGAGCAGAACGCCGCCGTCGCCCTGCGCTACGCCACCTATGCCTATCTGGTGGAGGGCGGCCGCGTGGTGCGGGAAGGACCGGCGGGCGTGCTCGCCGCCGATCCGGAGATCCGCGCCTCCTACCTCGGCCTCGACGCGGCCGCCGAGGCCGACGGTACCGCCCTCGTGGCGCGGCGTCGCCCGCGCTGGCTCTCGTGACCCGCGCCCCCGCGATCCCCGCCATGGCCCAAGGGACAGACCCCGTGATGAACCTCGCCCCCGACCATGCCGCGCTTGCCGCCGCCGACCGGAAGGAGACGCTGCCGGGCGCGCTCATCGCCGCCGCCCGCCGCCATGCCGGCCATCCGGCGATGCGCCACAAGCGCGGCGGCATCTGGCGCACCTGGACCTTCCACGACACGCTCGCCCGCGTCGCGGCGCTGGCGCGCCTGTTCGAGGATGCCGGCCTCGCCGAAGGTTCCCTCCTCGTGACCGTGGGCGAGAACCGGCCGGACCTCTACGCCGCCCTCCTCGCCGCGCAGGGGCTCGGCGCCGTGGCCATGCCGCTCGCGCCCGAATTCCTGCGCCGCTTCGGTGCGCCGGAGGCCGAGCCGGCGCTGGTGATCTGCGAGAGCGAGGACGCCGCCCGCGTGTGGCGCGCGGTCGGCGGCGGCGGCACGGTGCGGCGCCTCGATGCGCTGGACGTGCCGCCGGAGGACGCCGGAGCGGATGCCGGCGCGTGGTTCGCCTGGCGTGCCGCGACGGTGGATGGCGGGCGCACCGCCCTCGTCCTCCATACGGACGGCGCCGACGGCGCGCCCCGCCCGGTGGCGCTCTCCCACGACCAATTGCTCTCCGCCGGCCACGCCCTTGCGGCCCGGCTCGCCCTTGGGCCGTCCGACCGCCTGCTGGCGTTCCTGCCCATGTCGGGCAGTGCCGATGCCGCCCTGAGCCTTGTCGCCCCGCTGGTGTCCGGCGCCAGCGTGCATTGCGTCGAGGGGCCGGCAAGCTTTCCGTCGGATATTCGGGAGGTGGCGCCCACGGTGCTCGGCGCGCCGGCGCGGGCGCTGGAGCTGATGGCGCGGGACGCGAGCCGCCGCCTCGCCGCCGGCGGGCCGCTCACGCGCGCGCTCTCCCGCTGGGGGGCAGTGGGCGGCCCGGGCGCGGGGCTGCTGTTCACGGCGCCGCTGCGCAACGCCATCGGCCTCAGCCGCTGCCGCCTCGCCTTCGTCACCTCCGGCGCGCTGGAGCCGGGCTGCGCCGGGCGCCTGACGGCCTGGGGCCTGCCGCTGGACCGCAATCTCGCCCTGGGCGAAGACGGCACGCCGTGCTCCCGCACCGCCTTGTCCGATACCCATGCCGGCCGGCTGCGCAGCATCGAGGCCCTGCTGCGCGCCGAGGAGGGCATCGACCGGGCCCGCGTGACCCCGGCGGGCGACGGGCTCCTCGCCCGCCTCGCCGTCGTGGCGGCGGCCGACGACGCCGACGATGGCGCCGAGGCCGCAGCCCGCGCCCAGGCGGCGGTCGAGCGGGTGAAGGCGCGCCTCGCGACCGATGCCGTCTTCGGCGGCGTGACCATCACCGCCTTCGAGATCACGGCCGAGGGCTTCGGACCGAACGACCTGACGCTGGAGGGGGACACCCGCCACAGCGCCCCCGCCGTCCCGTGGGCCATCGCCGCGGCGAGCCGCGGCGCGCACGCCGCACGCACCCCCGGCCCGCTCCTCATGGATGTGCGCAACGTCAACGTGGCCTTCGGCGGGGTGAAGGCGCTCACCGACGTGTCCCTCGCCGTCCATGAGGGCGAGATCCTCTCCATCATCGGGCCCAACGGCGCGGGCAAGACCTCGCTGCTCAACGTCATCAATGGCGTCTACCACCCGCGCTCCGGAACCATCAGCTTCGCCGGCAAGGCGCGGGCGCGCATGCGGCCGGCCTTTGCTGCGCGCTCGGGCATCGGCCGCACGTTCCAGCATGTGGCGCTGTTCAAGGGCATGAACGTCATCGACAACGTGCTGGTGGGCCGCGCCGCGCGCTTCCAGGGCGGACTGCTCGGCAAGCTCCTGCGCCTGCCCTCCGCATCGGCGGAGGAGCGGCGCGAGCGGGAAGCGGCGGAGCGCATCCTCGCCTTCCTGGAGCTGGAGCACCTGCGCAAGAGCCCTGTGGCGAGCCTACCCTACGGCATCCAGAAGCGGGTGGAACTCGCCCGGGCGCTCGCCACCGAGCCGAAGCTGCTGCTGCTCGACGAGCCCATGGCCGGCATGACCCACGAGGAGAAGCGCGACATGTGCGGCTTCATCCGCCGGGTCAACGAGAGCTTCGGCACCACCGTGCTCATCATCGAGCACGACATCGGCGTGGTGATGGGCCTGTCCGATCGCGTGGCGGTCCTCAACTACGGCCGCAAGATCGCCGACGGCACGCCGGCCGAGGTGCGCGCCGACCCCGAGGTCATCGCCGCCTATCTCGGGTCCGCCGCCCTCGGCGAAGCCGCGTGAAGGAGCACATCATGGGCGACTTTTCCTTTTTTCTCGAAGTGGTGGTGGGCGGCCTCCTGTCCGGCGTCATGTACACGCTGGTGGCGCTCGGCTTCGTGCTCATCTTCAAGGCCTCGGGCGTGTTCAACTTCGCCCAGGGCGCGATGGTGCTGTTCGCCGCGCTCACCTTCGTCGGCTTCCTGGAGTTCGGCCTGCCCATGTGGGCCGCCTTCCTCGCCGCCCTCGCCGCCATGCTGGCGCTCGCAGTGGCCATCGAGCGCACAGTGCTGCGCCCGCTGATCGGGCAGGATCACATGATCCTGTTCATGGCCACCATCGGCCTCTCCATCTTCCTCGAGGGCTTCGCCCAGCTCATATGGGGCACGAGGGTGCGCGGGCTCGACCTCGGCATCTCCGACGAGCCCATCGAGATCGGCGGCATCCTCATCTCGCAGTTCGACCTCTCCGCCGCGGTGATGGCGGCGGTGCTGGTGGCGGTGCTGTCCGTCTTCTTCTCCTACACCAAGGTCGGGCGCGCGCTGCGGGCGGTGGCCGACGACACCCAGGCGGCGCAGGTGGCGGGCGTGCCGCTGGGCTTCATCTGGGCCGTGGTGTGGGGGGCCGCGGGCTTCATCGCCCTCGTCGCCGGCCTCGTGTGGGGCGCGCGGCTCGGCGTGCAGTTCGCGCTGACGCTGGTGGCGCTGAAGGCACTGCCGGTGATGATCCTCGGCGGCTTCAACTCCATCGCCGGCGCCATCGTGGCGGGGCTCGTCATCGGGGTCTCGGAGAAGCTCGCAGAGATCTATCTCGGCCCGTTCGTGGGCGGCGGCATCGAGAACTGGTTCCCCTACGCGCTGGCCATCGCCGTCCTCCTCATCCGCCCCGCCGGCCTGTTCGGCGCGGCGCGCATCGCGAGGGTCTGAGCCATGTTCTACCGTGACGCCGGCGCCCTGAAGACGTCCTACGCCCAGGAACAGGCCATCTTCCCCGTGGCCCTCGACCGCTGGGCGGTGGTGGCCCTGGTGGCCGTGGGGGCGCTCGTGGTGCCGCTGGTGGCCGGGCCCTACTGGCTCGGCTCGATCCTGCTGCCCTTTCTCATCCTGTCGCTCGCGGCCATCGGGCTCAACATCCTCACCGGCTATGCCGGCCTGCTCTCGCTCGGCTCGGGGGCCTTCATGGCAGTCGGGGCCTACGCGGCGGTGAACCTCGTCATCCGCCTGCCGTGGCTGCCCTTCCCGGTCTCCTTCGTGCTGGCGGGAGCGGTGGCGGGGGCGGTGTGCCTCGCCTTTGGCCTGCTCTCCCTGCGCATCCGCGGCTTCTACGTGGCGGTGGCGACGCTCGCCGCCCAGTTCTTCATCGAATGGATCTGCACCCACATTCCGTGGCTGGTGCTGAACACCCCCTCCGGCGTCGTCTCCACCCCGACGCTCTTTTTCTTCGGCCATGCCTTTTCCTCGGTGCCCGCGCGCTATCTCGTGGCCTTCGCGACGGTGGTGGTGCTGGCGGTCCTCGCCAAGAACCTGGTGCGCTCCTCCACCGGACGCGCGCTGATGGCGGTGCGCGACCAGGAGACCGCCGCCGCCCTCACCGGGGTGGACACGGCGCGCGCCAAGCTCACCGCCTTTGCCGTCTCGGGCTTCTACTGCGGGGTCGCGGGCGCGCTGTGGAGCTTCCTCTATCTCGGCAATGTGGAGATCGAGGCCTTCTCGCTGCACCGCTCGTTCCAGATCCTGTTCATGGTCATCATCGGCGGCCTCGGCTCCATCCTCGGCGCGTTCCTCGGGGCGGCGTTCATCGTGCTCCTGCCCGTGGCCATCGCCAACGCCGCCACCCTGTTCGGCGAGGCGCTGAAGCCGGACGTGCTGGCGAACCTCGAACTGATGATCTTCGGCGGGCTCATCGTCACCTTTCTCATCATCGAGCCCAACGGCCTCGCCCGCCTCGCGGTGAAGGCGAAGGAACGGCTGCGACGCTGGCCGCTGGCCTATTGAGACCCGGCGCCAAGGCCGGGGTCCGAGAAAAGGCAGATGCACTGCCGACACAGGGAGGAAACGCCATGAAGACCACCCTCGGCCGCCTCGCAGGGGCGGCGCTGATGATGCTTGCGCCGTTCGCCGCGCCGCCGCCCGCGCTGGCGGAGGAGTTGCGGCTCATCTTCGACATCCCGCTCAACCACCCGCGGGTGCCCTATTTCACCGCCATGGCCGACCAGGTGGCGAAGTCCACCTCCGGCCGGCTGACCATCGCCGCCAACCCCGGCGGAACCATCTATCCGGGCTTCGCCTCCCTCGAGGCGATCAAGGCCGGGAAGGCCGACCTGACCTTCGTCAACGCCGCGAACCTGGAGCGGCTGGACCCGCGGTTCGGCTTCATCAACCTGCCGTTCGCGCTGGACGATGCGGCCATGGCGCAGCCCTCCGCGCGGACCGGCGTCGTGGGGCTTCTGGACAGCCTCGCCCGTGGGCAGGACCTGCGCGTCATCGGGCTGATGCGCGGGGCCGACCAATTGTTCGTGTTCCGCGACAAGCGCGTCGCCACCCCGTCGGACCTGAAGGGCCTGAAGATCCGCGTCGCCGGCGCCGGCATCTATGAGGACATCATGCGCCGCCTCTCGGCGGAGCCGGTGGTGCTGCCCATTCCGGAGATGAAGCCGGCCTTCCTCCGCGGCGCCCTCGACGGCGTGTTCACCTCGCCCGGGGCCTGGACCTCGCAACTCGGCATGGAGGCGCCGAAGGCCACCCATGCGCCGGGGCTGATGATGATCACCTACGTGCTCGTCGCCCGCGCGGACGCCCTCGACCGCCTCAAGGCGGAGGATCGGGCCGTGCTCCTCGCCGCCGCCCGTGCCGAGGTGACGGAAGCCTGGGGCCGGATGGAAGCCGACGACGCGGCCATCCTGAAGGACATGGCTGCCAAGGGGGCCGCCATCGTCACGGTGAGCGACCTGAAGCCGTGGCGGGACGCGGTGGCACCGGTCACCGCCGCCTTCGCCGCGGGTTTCCCGGACACCTGGCGGGATGTCCAGGCCGCGATCCGCCCCCGCGGCAACTGACGGCCCGCAAGCACCCGCGCAACAGCACCGGCGCCCATGGGCGCCGGCCGGAACCCTGTCGTCTGGAGCCCGTGATGACCCCTGCCGCCCAGTCCGGCGCCCCGCGCCGCTTCGATCTCATCCGCACGATGGCGCGCGGCCGGGTGGGATGGATCACCCTCGATCGGCCGGACGCCCTCAATGCGCTCAACGCCGCGATGGTGGCGGAGATCGCCAGCGCCCTCGGCCAGTTCGGCGCCGATCCCGAGATCGGCTGCGTCGTGCTCACCGGCTCGGACCGCGCATTCGCGGCCGGAGCGGACATCAAGGAGGCGGCGGACCGCACCTACCCCGAGACGTTTCTGGAGGACTTCCTCGCCTCCTGGGATGTCATCGCCCGCATGCGCAAGCCCCTCGTCGCCGCGGTGGCCGGCTATGCGCTGGGGGGCGGTTGCGAGGTCGTGCTGATGTGCGATGTGGTGATCGCCGCCGACACAGCCCGCTTCGGCCTTCCGGAAGTGAAGATCGGCGTCATGCCGGGGGCGGGCGGAACCCAGCGCCTCGCCCGCGCCGTCGGCAAGGCAAAGGCGATGGACCTGTGCCTGACGGGCCGGATGATGGACGCCGCGGAGGCGGAGCGCTCGGGCCTCGTGTCGCGGATCGTTCCCGCCGCGGACCTGCTGGCGGAGGCGCAGCGCTTCGCCGAGGAGATCGCGGCGAAATCCCGCGTCAACACGTTGGCAATCAAGGAAACCATCAACCGGGCGTTCGAGACCTCGCTCTCGGAGGGGCTTCTGTTCGAGCGGCGGATGTTCCAGTCCCTTTTCGCAACCCTGGACCAGAAGGAGGGGATGGCCGCCTTTGCGGAAAAGCGCGCGCCGCAGTTTCGCGACAGATGATGCGCCCCCGCCCCTCGCGTTGCCCCCGGCCCCCGCCGGCGGGGCGAAGACGGGCGCGGGCTACCTTTGCGGCCAGGCGATTGTCGCGCGCAGGCCGGTGCGGTCCGTGCGGTTCTCAAGGGTGAACCGTGCTCCGGCACGGGCCGCGGCGATGCTGACGATGGTGAGGCCGAGGCCGCTCCCCGCGCCGCTCCGGCTGCGGCCCCGGTAGAAGCGGCGCGTCACCAGCGGCAGCTCGTCCTCGGGGATGCCCGGCCCCTCGTCCTCCACGCACAGCCCGCCGGCGCATGGACGCCAGGCGATGGTGCCGCCGCCGGCTGCATGCTCGGCGGAGTGCTCCACCGCGTTCTCATGCAGGTTCCGCAGCATCAGGTGCAATGCCTCGTGGTCGCCCTTCAGCTTCACAGCGTCGAGGGCATCATCCACCACCACCTCAGCCGCCCCGGGCTTCGCCGTCTGGCGCACGATGTCGCGCAGCAGCGCGCCGGCGTCCGTCTCGCCGGCAGCTTCGGGCGGCGGGGACGGGGTGCCTTCGAGCTTGGCGAGCGCCAGCAATTGCCGCACGAGGCGGGTGGTGCGGTCCACCGACACGAGGATCTGCCGCAGCGCGCCCTCGCGCGTCGGCGCGTCGTGCGCCGCCAGCGCGATCTGGGCCTGCGTCTTCAGGCCGGCGAGGGGCGTGCGCAATTCGTGCGCGGCGAAGGCGGTCACGTCGCGCTCCTGCCGCCGTGCGGCCTCCACCTTGGCGAACAGGCCGTTGATGGCCTCCAGCAGCGGGCGGATCTCGGCCGGCGCCGCGGCAGGCGCAACGGGGCGCATGTCCTCGCCGTCACGGGCGGCGATGTCGCCGGCCACCGCATGGAGCGGCGCCAGCCCGCGGCCGACGCTGATCCAGATGAGCAGCCCGAGCAGCGGCACGATGAGGATCACCGGCGCCAGCAGCCCCGCCACCAGATCGCGCACCAGCCGGTCGCGCAGGCCGATGCGGTCGCCCACCATCACCCGCACGCCCTTGTCGGGATCGAGGATGGTGTAGACGCGCCACGGCTCGCCATTCACCGTGCGCTGGGAAAAGCCTTCCGCCGGTTCGGCCAGCGCCTCCTCGGGCGCGCCGCCGGATTTCGCGACGAGGCGCCCGTCCAGCGACCAGATCTGGCACGAGAGCTGGCGCTCATAGCCGGCCTCCGGCGGGCTGGTCGCCTGCGCCACCGCCTCGGCAGCGGCGATGTTGCCCCCGGCCACCAGCGAATGGACCATGCGCGCCGCCTCCTGCAGGCGGGTGTCCAGCACATGCTCCAGCTCGCTGCGGCTGGAGGCGTAGATCCATCCGGTGGCGCACAGCCAGATGACGCCGGTCGCGGCCAGGAGGATCAGCACCAGCCTGCGCTTGAGCGAGGTCATGCCGCCCCCCTGACGCGATAGCCGAGGCCGCGTACGGTCTCGATGGTCTCGCGGCCCACCTTGGCCCGAAGATTGTGGATGTGGACCTCCACGGCGTTGCTCTCCACCTCTTCCTGCCAGCCGTAGAGCCGCTCCTCGATCTCCATGCGGGAGCGGATCACGCCCGGCCGCTCCATCAGGGTGGAGAGCACGGCGAACTCCCGCCGGGACAGGGTGATGGGCTGCCCGTCCAGCGTCGCCGCGAGGGTGGCGGGATCGAGCACCAGCGCCCCCACCTTGAGCAGCGGGCCGGCCCGCCCGTGGCCGCGGCGGGCGATGGCGCGCACGCGGGCGTTGAGTTCATCGAGGTCGAACGGCTTGCCGAGATAGTCGTCGGCGCCGCCATCGAGGCCGCGCACCCGGTCCGGCGCCTCGTCGAGGGCGGTGAGCAGGAGGACGGGCGTCGCATCGCCTTGCGCGCGCAGGCCGGCGAGCACATCGAGGCCGGAGCCGTCCGGGAGCATCACGTCGAGCACCACCGCATCGAAGCGCGCGGCCGCGAGCGCCGCCCGCGCATCGGCGCAGGTCGTCGCATCGTCCACCGTCGCTCCGGCGAGGCCGAGCCCCACCTTGAGCCCGTCCATCAGGACCGGATCGTCCTCGACGACCAGTATGCGCATCAGGCCCTTCTCCTTCCCCCTTCCCTTCTACCGCGACCTTAAGGCCCGCTTAAGGTAGGCATCCGAGGGAGCGGTCATGGTCGCGAACACGCCCCGCCCTCCCCTGTCGTACCTCCGCCGTCCGCGCGCCGTGCTGGCGCTGGCCGTGCTGTCGGCCATCAGCGCCGCCCCCGCGCTGGCGCAGGGCCGCATCCTCAAGGCGGACGAGGCCTTCACCGTCTCGGCGACACGAACGACGGAGAGCGGCCTGTCCCTGAGCTGGCGCATCGCGCCGGGCACCTATCTCTATCGCGAAAGCCTGAAGGCCGGGATGGGGGGTGCATCCGTACCCCTCGCCTTGCCGCCGGGCGAGGAGAAGGACGATCCCAACTTCGGGCCGGTGGACGTCTATCACCGCTCGGTGACGGCCGAGGCCACCGGCCTGCCGGCGAAGGGGGGGCTGGACATCTCCTTCCAGGGCTGCGCCGAGCAGGGCATCTGCTACCCCGCCGTGACACGGCGGGTTGATCTCGCGACACTCGCCATCACCGCCGCTCCGCCGCGCGTCGAAGCCGCGCCCGTTGAGCAACCGGCCGCCGCCGTTCCGCCCGAGCCCGCCAAGCCAGCCGCGATGGATGCGCTGTTCGAGCGGGGCCTGCTGCCCCTGCTTGGAGCCTTCTTCGGCCTCGGCCTGCTGCTCGCCTTCACGCCCTGCGTCTTCCCCATGCTGCCGATCCTCTCCGGCATCCTCGCGGGCGGCGGAGCGAAGCCGACACCGGCCCGTGGCCTCGCCTTGTCCGGGGCCTATGGTCTTGCCATGGCCGCCGCCTATGGCGTGCTCGGCATGGCGGCCGCCTGGACCGGCGCGAACCTCCAGGCGGCGCTGCAGACGCCATGGGCCATCGGGCTGATGGCGTCCGTGTTCGCCGGGCTGGCCGGAGCGATGTTCGGTCTGTTCGACCTCGCCCTCCCCTCCGCGCCGGCCGCGCGGCTGCCGACGGGCGGACGCGGCTCCATCGCGGGCGCGGCGGGGCTCGGCTTCGCCTCGGCGCTGGTGGTGGGGCCGTGCGTGACGCCGCCGCTCGCCGCCGCCATGCTCTATGCGGCGCAGACGGGGGATGCCGCGCGCGGCGGCGCCGCCTTGTTCATGCTGGGCCTCGGCATGGCGGCGCCGCTGGTGGCGGTGGGCGCGTTCGGCGCGCAGATCCTGCCCCGCTCGGGACGCTGGCTTCTCGCCATCAAGCAGGGCTGCGGCGTGCTCTTCCTCGCCATCGCCGCATGGCTCGCCGCGCGTGTGCTGCCCGACGCCGCCGGCCTTGCCCTCTACGGCCTTCTCGCCATCGGCCTCGGCGTGTTCGCCGGCGGCTTCGATGCGCTCACCGCCGACGCCGATGCCGGGCGCCGGATCGGCAAAACGGGGGGCATCGCCGCCGTGGCTGGCGGGCTCCTGCTGCTGGTGGGCGCGGCCGGCGGCGCGCGCGATCCCCTGCAGCCCCTCGCCTTCCTCGCCGCGCCGGTCCGCCCGGCCAATGCGGAGGCACGGGAGGTGCGGGTGTCGTCGCCCGCGGCGTTGACGCAGGCGCTCGCCGCCAAGGGTCAGGACGGCCGCCCCACCCTCGTCTCCTTCACCGCCGACTGGTGCACGGTCTGCAAGTCCAACGAGGCGACGATGGCAGAGCCGGCCGCAGCCGCGCGCCTGTCGCGGTTCGATCGCATCGCCGTGGACGTGACCCGGTATGGCGACGGCGCGCAGGCCCTCATGGGCCGCTACGCGGTCATCGGCCCGCCCACCCTGTTCCTCCTCGATCCCACCGGCCGCGAGGTGCCGGGATCGCGCCGCGTGGGCGCGCTGACCCGCGCCGACATCGACCACCTCGCCACTGAAGCGGGCCTCTGACCCCATGAGCGAAGGACGACCCATGCGACGCCGGGACTTCATCCGCATCGCCGCGCTCACGGCGCTCGTGCCGGCTGCGCTGGCGGATGCAGGCACCGCCTGGGCGGAAGGCGTCGATGTCAACGCCATCCTCCGCGACCCGGCCGCGCCGACGTTCGGCAACCCGGAGGGCGACGTCACCATCGTCGCCTTCCTCGACTACAACTGCCCCTTCTGCAAGAAATCGGCGCCGGACCTTGCCCGCGTGGTGAAGGAGGACGGGCACATCCGCCTCGTCTACAAGGATTGGCCGGTGCTCACCGAGGCTTCGGTCTACGGCGCGCAGCTGGCCCTCGCGGCGACCTATCAGGACCGCTACGAGAGCGTCCACAACGCGCTGATGTCGATCCCCGGCCGCCGCATCGACGAGCCGACCATGCTGAAGGCGGTGGCCGGCTCGGGCGTCGATCTCGACCGGCTGATGGCGGATCTGAAGGCGCACATCGCGGACATCGGCGCGCTCCTGAAGCGCAACGCCGCGCAGGCGGATTCCCTCGGCCTCAGCGGCACGCCCACCTATCTGGTCGGCCCCCTGCTCGCCTCCACCCTTGACTACTCAAGCTTCAAGCGCGCCGTGGCCGAAGCCCGCCGCCGCCAGACCGCGGGGGAATGATGCTGCACGTGGATATCCTCTCCGCCTCCCGTCCGCTCTCCCGGCGCGGCCTGTTCACCACCCTCGTCCTGCCGCTGGCCCTTGGCGCCTGCGTGACCACACAGGAGGAGATGCCGGTGAAGGCGCCGCGCGTTGCCCCGGCCGATGCCGCACGCTATGGCGCGCTGGAGGACGGCGGCTTCCGCATTCCCGCCGCCGACCCGGACGACATCAAGCCGCGCAACGTGCGCCAACTGGTGGCGGCGCCCGCCGGACAGGAGCCGGGCACGCTGGTGGTCGATCCGAAAAACCGCTTCCTCTATCTCGTGCAGGAGAACGGCAAGGCGCTGCGCTACGGCGTGGGTGTCGGCCGCGAAGGGCTCGAATTCTCCGGTACGGCGAATGTGGGCAACAAGCGCGAATGGCCGAGCTGGCGGCCCACCGACGCCATGATCGCGCGCGAGCCCGCCAAGTATCGCCCCTGGACCGGCGGCATGGCCGGCGGCGAGACCAACCCGCTGGGCGCCCGCGCGCTCTATCTCTTCAAGGACGGCAAGGACACGCTCTACCGCATCCACGGCACCAACGAGCCCTGGACCATCGGCGAGGCGGTCTCCTCCGGCTGCATCCGCATGATGAACCAGGACGTGATCGACCTGTACCGCCGCGTGCCCAACGGCACGAAGGTGGTGGTGCTTCCCGTCTGAGGTCTCGAAGCCCCGCGGCGTTTGAGCGAAGGCAACGCAACGCACCAACCCATCCCCTTTCCACCCCGTCCATTGTCCCGCGACGGGGGGATGCGCGAGCGCCCGGATCCCGCTACGGTCCGGGCGCTCGTTGTTTCAGGGGGTCAGTAGCGGGCGTCCGCCGGCTTCTTGTCCTTCGGCCAGTCGTTCACCTTGGGGGCGAAGTCCGGCCGCGGCATGTGGCTGAAGTATTCGGCCACGTCCACCGCCTCCTGGTCGGTAAGGCCGCCCTGGCCCAGCGGGAAGCCGCCGTGGAAGCCGATGGGCATGTTGCGCTTCACGAACGCCGCCGCCGTGTAGGTGCGCGCCATGCCCGCGCCGATGTTGAAGGACTGGTCGCCCCACAGCGGGGGATAGACGAAGGCGCCGGCGGCGTCCTTGATGCCCTCTCCGTTGCCGCCGTGGCAGACGGCGCACTGGGCGGCGTAGACCTTGGCGCCGTTCTCGGTGTCCGGCTTGATCTGCGGGTTGATCTTGCCGACGCCGCGGCCTTCCACCTTGTCCTCGGGCTTGGTCTCCCGCTTCATCCAGTCGAAATAGGCGACCATGGCCTTCATGTCGTCGCCGTCCTTGGCCAGCGGCTTGCCGTTCATAGAGCGCAGGAAGCAGCCGTTGATGCGGTCTTCCAGCGTGATCTCCCGGCCGGCCCGGGGCGCGTAGCTGGGGAAGAAGGCGGAGACGCCCACATAGGGCGAACCGTCGGCCACCGTGCCGGCATTGAGGTGGCAGCTGGAGCAGTTCAGCACGTTGCCGACATTCTTCGGCAGCAGGGTATGCGTCTCGGTATTGAGGCGCATGCCGCGTACCAGCTGGGACGCGTTGGGCTCCTTCAGCACATCCGCGATGCGCGGCGTGTCGAAGGGGCGGGTGTCCACCTTCGGATCGAGCGTGGCGCGCGCCCCCTTCACCTGCGCGGCCGTGACCGGCGCGGCATTGTCGCCCCAGCTGGCGCGGACGAAGGTGAGGATGTCCGCGATCTCGTCGTCGCCCAGCCGGGCGAAGCCGGGCATGGTGAAGACGCGGGCATGCGCCTGCGTCTGCGCCGTTGCCCAGCCGGTCAGGGTGATGTGGACCAGCGTCGAGGGGTCCTTCGCCGCCACGGTGGGATTGCCGGCCAGCGGCGGGAACACCTTGGCAACGCCGGCCCCGTTCAGGCGATGGCAATCGGCGCAGAACTGGGCGTAGGCGAGCCCGCCGCGGGTGGTGAACATGGCCGCGGGCACGCCCGTGTCCGGCGTCGCCGGGCGCCGCACGCGCGGCTGGTCGGTGGGCAGACCGCCGAGATAGGTGGCAATGGCCACGAGATCGGCGTCGGTGAAGTTCTGCGTGGAGTTATGGATCACCTCGGTCATGGAGCCGGAGACAGTGCCGAAGCGGTTCTGGCCGGTCTTCAGCAGCTCCACCGTGTCATCTACATCGCCAAGGCCGCGCAGGTTGACCGCGTTCCATTCCTCGACCTTCGAGCCCGAGAGGAACTTGTCGCCGCTGCCGCCCGTATCGCCCATGGCAAGTTCCTGGAAGCCGATGCCGCGCGGCGTGTGGCAGGCGCCGCAATGGCCGAGGCCCTGCACCAGATAGGCGCCGCGGTTCCACACGTCACCCTTGTTCGCGTCCGCGACGAAGGGGTGGCTGTCGAGGAACATCTGGTTCCAGAAGGCGAGTGTCCAGCGCTGGTTGAAGGGGAAGCCGATGCCGGACGGCCGGTTGGAGCTGTCCACCGGCGCCACGCCCTTCATGAGGTAGACGTAGAGCGCATACATGTCGTCCGGCGACATCTTCGCGTAGGACGGGTACGGCATGGCCGGGTACATGTGGGTGCCGTCGGCGGTCACGCCCTGGCGCATGGCCCGATCGAAGGCACCGAAACTATAGCGGCCGATGCCGGTCTTCGGATCGGGTGTGATGTTGGTGGAATAGAGCATACCGAACGGCGTCTCCAGCCCGCGCCCGCCAGCCATGGGCTGCCCGTCCGCCTTCGTGTGGCAGGCGACGCAGTCGCCCAGTTCGGCGATGTACTTGCCGCGGGCCACCAGCTCCGGGGCCACCGCCTGCGGCAGGGTGCGACCACCCTCATCGATGCGCGGCGGGGTAACGACCCACCAGAACACGGCTGCCCCGACCACGACGACGCCGGCTGCGGCGGCGGCAAGTTTCTTCAATCGCGGCGCGCGCCGGATTGTACTCCCGTCGTTCATGGAACGACCTCCTCACGTCGCAGAACGCGAAGGGCAAACGCGCTCGCCCGGAGAAGCGCCCTCGGCGCTCCCCGGCCTTGCGCAGCCGCTCTTTGCTCTGCTTTTCAAGTCCCGCAAGAAGATCCTAGACGGAGGGTGCGACGCAGCATTGACGCACCGCAACTGTGGAATTCCGGTCTTGAGGTTATCCTCAGGCGCGACGCTGCTTCAGCCGTCGCGCACCATGGGGAAGAAGTCGGTGGGACCCATCTGGCCGCCCTTCAGCACCAGTTCCAGCCCGTCGTAGAGCGGGTCGTCCGACCAGGCCCGGCACAGGGGCGCGCCGGGGGCGAGGCCGGCGACGATGTCGAGGGCAAAGATGTTGAGCGCCTCCATCACCTCGCCGGAACTATCGCCGCCCGCCACCATCACCCGCCGCACCGCTCCGCTCTCCACGATGCGGCGCATGATCTCCGCCAGCACCGTGCCCACCCGCCGCGCCGCATCGGCACGGGAAAGGCCGGCCACGGCGGCGGTGGCGTCGAAGCCGGCGACGGCCGGGTCGTCCGGCCCCTCGGCGCTGTAGACGACGGGACTCTGGCCGCGCGACAGCGCATCCATTGCGACAGCGACCGTGCGGTCGATCTCCGCCTCCCGATCAGCGTCGGAGAGCGCACGGGAGAGGTCCAGCCGCTCGGTGTGAAAGCCGGCGGTCCGCGCGTGAGCGAGCTGCGCCGCCGTCACGGGCGAGCAGCTGCCCGAGACCACGGCGATGGTCTCGACGGACGCCGCCTTGGGCAGGCCGGGCGTTTCCGGCAGCAGGCCGAGGCTGCGCCAATAGGCGGCAAGGGCATATTGCAGGCCGGAGGAGGAGGCGGTGAACAGGCCGTCGCCCCGATTCTCCCAGATGAGCCGCCCGGCTTCCACCAGCGTGTCCTCGTCCATCACGTCGATGAGCACCACGGGCGTGTCATCGCCCTGCAGCGCCGCGCAGCGCGCCTGCGCCTTGCCGGCGCGGATTTCGGCAAGATCGATGAGCGCCATGCGCCGATCGGTCTGGCGGGACAGGTGGCGGGCGAGGTCGGCCTCGTCCATGGGCGTCACCGGATGGCGCGACATGGTGGGGTGGCGATCGAGCCGGTAGGTGGTGCCGTTCCAGGTGACGAACAGATTGCCGAACATCTGATAGCGGCCGAGGCGCGGCACGCCCACCACCGTGGGCGACCAGCCGCCGCCCATCTGCTTCACCCCGAGATCGATGGCGCGGCCGATGGAGCCCACATGGGGCGCGGAATCGAAGGTGGAACAGACCTTGTAGTGCAGCACCGGCGCGCCCAGCGCCGCGAGGCGGGCGAAGAGGGGCGGCAGCTCCCGGTCCATCCACTCCGGCGACCGCCCGCGCGAGGAGCCGGCAAGGCCGATGGCCCGCGCCTGCGGAAAGCGGGCGCGCATCTCATCCGTGGGCGGGCACAGGAACAGCACGGCGGGCACGCCGGCCGCCGTGATCGCCTCCAGCGCATCGGTGGAGCCGGTGAAGTCGTCGCCGTAATAAGCGAGGAGCAGCCCCTCCGGCAGCGCCGCCCCGGTCTTGATCCCCGAAGTCATCGCCAAAAGCCGAGCGCGGTCTTGAGCGCGGTGTTGCGGCTCGCCTCGTCCTCCAGGCTCGCGCCCGCCATGGCCGCCCGCCACGCCGCCCGAAGCGCCTCGACTCCGGCCGGCACGCCGGCGGGATGGCCGAAGATGCCCCCGCCCGCCGTGTGGATGAGGTCGGCGCAGCCGATGGCGGCATAGGTCTCCGCCGCCTGCCGCCCCGTCTGGCCGGAGGAGAAGACCGGCATGGCCTCCATGGGGGCCGTGTCGTTGAGGGGCGACAGCACCGCACGGGCGGCGGCGATGACGCTCTCGTTGCTCTCGGAGAACTTGTTGTAAAGCCCGTTCACATGCAGGTGGTCCACGCCCGCCAGCCGCCAGAGCTGCTGCCAGGGGGCATAGTCCCACCCCAGCGCCGGGGCGCGGTAGAGATAGCCCCAGCCGGCGCGGTGGCCGTGCAACGGCAATTGGGCGTGGCGGGCGATCTCCCGCACTCCCACGAGGCCGATGGAATTGAGGCAGACCATCACGCAGGTGCCCCCCAGCTCCAGCACCAGATCATGGCGGCGGCGCATCTCGTCGAGGTCGCCGGTGATGTTGAAGGCCACCATCACCTTGCGGCCCCGCCGGTCGGCCGCATCGTTGACCACCCGCATCACCGCCCGCGCCCGCTCCTCGAACGGGCAGCGGCCGCCATCGGCCTGCAGTTCGTCGTCCTTGATGAAGTCGATGTCGCCGGCGATCAGCTCACGCACCTGCTGCGCGGTCTCCTCCGCCGTGAGGCCGATGGAGGGCTTGATGATGGTCCCGATGATGGGTCCTTCCGAGACACCGGCGAGGCGCCGGGTGCCGGAAATGCCGAAGGCCGGACCCTTGAAAGCTGACGTGTACCCGAATGGCAGCTGAAGGCCGGTGATACGTAGCCCGGAAACCTGGTGTAACTCGAACAGATTGCCGGCAATGGTGGACATCAGGTTCGGCAGGGAGGGGCCAAAATTCTCCACCGGCCAGGACAGTTCGAGCGTCGCCCTCGTGTAGCGATCGGACGCCATGGCGCCCGGCAGGCTCGGCCGGTCCACGACGTCAAGTATCTCAAGACGCTCGACTTTTGCGCCCGAGCGCTGCTTCAGCTCCGCCGTCTCGGTGGCGAGCGCCACGAAGGTGCCGCTCGACTGTTCCCCGGCGATGACCTCCGCCGTCCGGGCCGGGTCGCCCCCGGTCTCCATCCAGTAGGTGGCATGGACACGATCGCTCATCACACGGGTTCCCAAGGTCGTCTTTCGGGTGAGCCCAACCAATTGCCTTCGTTGAGGAATCGGTCGGGCTCTCGGGGCAGCCGGCGCCGCTCAGGTGATGCGGCGGATGCTCTCGGCGATCTCGTCATTGTCCAGGCACTTGAGCCAGTCGTCCCGCATCAGCCGGGGCTTACCGAACTGGATGGCCTTGTTGCAAGCATCTGAGAACATGCCCGGAATTTCCTTGAACGTCACCGCCGCAAGGATGTTCATGTGGCCGAGCAGGAAGTCCCGCGCGCACTCTGCCGGCACCCCGCGCCGCACCGTCTCGTCCATGGCTTCCCGCATGACATCGAGCAGGGTGGCGCAGATGGTCTCGGACAGGCCCGGCTCCAGGATCGCCATCTGTTCAACGGTCAGGCGATAGGAGCGCAGGATGGGGGCGTAGATGGCCTTCGCCACCGCCTCGCCCAGGGCGAACGCCTCGTCCGGCCCCTGCATCAGCGCGGAGGTGATGGACTGCTTCGCCGCCACGCCTCCGAAATAGTCGCGCCGGCCTTCCTCGGTGGTCTCATCGTTGAAAATCAAGGGATGGCAAGGGTGCGAGACGAAGTAGACGAGGTCCGCCCGCTCCGGCAGATGACCCGCGAAGGGCGCCGCGGCGTCCAGCAGCATCACCATGGTGCCCGCCTTCAGCTTGGGCGAGATGGCGTGGGAGACCTTGCCGATGAGGGTGTCCGGCACGGCGAGGATGACCACGTCGGCGCCGTCGAGGGCGGCATCCACCTCGGTGCAGTCCACGCCCACCTCGTCCTTGAGCCGCTTGCGGCCGACCTCGCTGACCTCCACATGGGCCACGCGGAAGTCCGTCTTGGCGAGGTTCTTGGACAGGCGCACGCCCATCTTTCCGCCGGCGCCGAACAGCGCGATCTTCGCATCCATCATGTTTCTCCCGTCGTCTTCATCGGGGCCGGCGGGGCCGGCCCCTGCGTTTGTCCTGTGGCGCCGTCAGGCCGAGCGCGCCGGAGCCGCGCTGCCGTCGGCGACGCTATCACCCTGCCGTGCCACCACCAGCGTGAGCACGGCCGAGAGAAGCATGAAGCCGCCGACCAGCAGCATCGCCGCCTGGAACGAGCCGGTGGCGTCCTTCACCCAGCCGGTGATGAAAGGTGCCGCAAAGCCCGCCGCGTTGCCGACCGTGTTGATGAGGGCGATGCCCGCCGCAGCGCCCGCGCCGGACAGGAAGCGGGCGGGGATGGCCCAGAAGTTGGGCAGTGCCGAGAAGATGGCGCAGGCCGTGACCGTGATGACCGCCACCGTCGTCGCCGGCGAACTCATGTAGAGCGCTACCGGGATGGAGAGGGCGCCAACCAGGGCGGGCAGGCCCACATGCCACGGCTTCACGCCGGTCTTCGCCGCCTGCCGGCTCCACAGCACCAGGGCGAACGCCGCCGGCAGATAGGGAATGGCGGTGATGTAGCCCTTCTGCATCACGCTGAACTTGGAGCCGAACTGGGCCTCGAAGCCGGAGATGATGGTGGGCAGGAAGAAGGCCAGCGCATACAGGCCATAGATGAGGCCGAAGTAGACGAGGGACAGAATCCAAACGCGCCCGTTCAGCAGCGCACCGGAGGCGAGGATGTTGTGGGCGCCGGACTTGGCCTTGTCTTCCTTGGCGAGTTCAGTGGTCAGCCAGGTGCGCTCGGCGGCCGTGAGCCACTTGGCGTCGGCCGGCTTGTCCACGAGGTAGAACCACGCGATCACGCCCACCACGATGGCCGGCACGGCGACGCCGAAGAACATGATGCGCCAGCCCGCGAGGCCCATCAGTCCGTCGGCGCCGATGAGCGCCGAGGCGAAGGGGGCGCCGATGACGATGGTGAGCGGCTGCGCCACATAGAACAGCGCCAGCACCTTGTTGCGGTGGCGCGCCGGCACCCACATGCTGAGATAGAGGATTGCGCCGGGGAAGAAGCCGGCCTCCGCCACGCCCAGCAGGAAGCGCAGGAAATAGAGCCCTTCCACGCTGCTCACCCAGGTGAACAGCAGGGCGACGATGCCCCAGGTGACCATGATGCGGGCAAGCCAGCGCCGCGCGCCGAACTTGTGGAGCGCAAGGTTGCTCGGCACTTCGAGGAGGATGTAGCCGAGGAAGAAGATGCCCGCGGCGAAGCCGAACTGCGCTGCGTTCAGGCCGAGATCCTTCGTCATGCCGTTGGGTCCGGCGAACGACACGGCGGTTCGGTCGAGGAAGTTGATGAAGAACATCAGGCCGATGAACGGCGCCAGCCGCCAGCAGACCTTGCTGATCGCCGACCGCTCGACGGCCGACACCTCGGGATCAGGCATGGTTTTCTCCCAGACAAGCAGATGGATTGGCGTCTGCTGATTCTTGATCTTGGGCTCCCGGCCTCGCCCGTGGTGCGGGCGATGGGAGCTGGACGGTAGCCATTAGGCGCCGCAAGGCCCCGGAAACAATCGATTTGTTGTCTGCCCTCTGTGAGTTAAACTCACATTCCCGATGCTGCATCGCAGCGAACCCGGAGCCATCCGCCGATGTCCCAGCAGCCGAGCCACCCGTTGCCGTCACTGGTGGCGCTGCGCGCATTCGAGGCGACGGCCCGGCACCGGAGCATGAGCCGGGCGGCGGAGGAATTGTGCGTGACGCACGGTGCGGTGAGCCGGCACGTGAAGGCTCTTGAGGCGACCCTTGGCGTTCAATTACTGGCGCGGCGGGGCAGCGCCACCGATCCGACGCCCGAGGGCCAGCGGCTCGCCGAGGGATTGACGACGGCGTTCGGGGTGATCCATTCCACGCTGGAGCGGGTGCGGCCGGGACCGCTGACCCTGTCCTGCTCGGCCTCCATCATGCTGTGCTGGCTCATCCCGCGCATGGCGGGCTTCCACCGCCGCAATCCGGACGTGCAGGTGGAATTGAACATGAATTACGACAAGGTCGATTTCAGCCGCGACAACATCTCGCTGGCGATCCGCTCCTCCACCATCCCGCCGCCACGCGACGCTATCATCCGTGAACTGGGGGCAGAGTGGATCGGCCCGGTCTGCGCGCCGGACTATCTCGCCGCCATGCCGCTGGAGACGCCGGACGATCTGGCGCGCGCACACCTGCTGGCCACGAACACCCGGCCGGAGGCGTGGCGGGACTGGGCGCAGGCGACCGGCAACGGCGGCCTCGCGCTCAAGGCGTCGCGCAGCTTCGATCATTTCTATCTGCTGATCCAGGCGGCCGCTTGCGGCCTCGGCGTGGCGGTGGTGCCGCACATGCTGGCGTTGAGCGAACTCCAGTCGGGCCGGCTGGTGGCGCCGTTCGGCTTCACGCCCGGCGCGCGCCACCTCCGGCTGTGGATCTCACCGCAAGCTGCCATCCGCGCGGAGCTGAGAGCGCTGGAAGCCTGGCTGGTGGGCGAGATGGCCACCTTCGGCGCGCCGCCGCAACCGGGCGCTGACGGCGCCGACACCTCGACCGGCAGGCTCGCGCTTCAGCCCGAGGTGGATAGAACCGTCACGTGACTCCGGCCCAGGTGATCGACACGGAGCTGCTGGACCCGTGGTGCCGGCGTCAGCTTCCCGGCTTGCCGTGGACGTTGGGCAGGAAGAGGTCCTTCCAGCTCTGCGCCGTGGCGGTGATCATGCCGGTGCGGGTCATGAAGTCCGCATATTTCTGGATGGCCTGCGGGGTGGTGGTGAAGGTCACCTGCGGGTCGTTCAGGATGGCCTCGATCAGCGCCACTTCGCTGCCGTCGCCGGCAAGGCGGACATAGTCCCGGGCGGCGGCTGACTTGTCGCGGTTGATGATGGCGATGGCCTCTTCGAGCGCGGCGAAGAAGGCGGCATAGATTTTCGGATTGTCGTTGGCGAAGCGCGTCGTGGTCCACACCACGTTGAAAGTGGACGGCTGGCCCAGCACGTCAAAGGTGTTGAGCACCGTGTGCACGCCGGGCTTCCTGAGCTCCAGCTCCTGGATGGGCGCGGCAGTGAAATGGGCGGTCACCTCGTTGCCGGCCAGCAGCGCCGCCATGCCGTCCGGATGGGAGAGCGTCACGGTCAGTTTGTCGAGGTCGTTGCGGCGATCCGGACCCAGCTCCTTCTCCGCGGCCATCTGCAGGAACATGGCCTGCACCGAGACCTTCACCGCCGGCAGGGCAATCTTGTCCTTCGCAGTGAAGTCCTTCAGCGAGCGCACATTAGGGTTGGACGTATTGAGCAGGAGCGGCATGGAGTTCATGGCCGCCGCCGCCTTGACGGGATTGGACCCGTCCTTGGTCTTGGCCCACAACAGCACCAGAGGCGGAACACCGCCGGCCGCAAACTGGATGGCGCCGGACAGCAAAGCATCATTCATCGCCGCACCACCGGCGAGCTTGATGTAGCGGGTCTTCAGGTTCGATACGCCGCGGGCTGCCGCTTCCTTCTCCAGCAGGCCGCGATCTTCCATGATCATCAGCGGCAGATGACCGAGGCTCGGCTGGCGGGCGATGGTCACGTTGTCCACCTCCGCCGCCGCGACCGACGTCATCGCGGCGAGCAGCACGAGCGCGGCAGCCGTTTTCCATTTCAGTGCCATCATCCTTGAGCCCTCCGTCTGAGTTTCCTCGCCCGTCGCGCGGGCGTCGCCGGGTCTGATGCCCGGATCGGGTCTTGGTCGCCCTGAGGCTCAGCCGCGCCGGATCACCGGAGCGGGGACGCCCTCGATCATCACGTTGATCGCTGCAGGAAGCCCGCTCGCGTGGGCCTCGGCGAGAGCGCCCGGCAGGTCGGCGGCATCGGTGACGAGGGCGCCATATCCACCCAGCGCCCGCACCACCTCGTCGTAGCGGGTGGGGAGCAGATCGCAGTAACGGGTGCGCCCGGCGCCATAGGTGCGCAGCTGGATCTGGTGCTCGGCGTTCCAGCGGGCGTCGTTGCCGATGACCGCGATGAAAGGCGCGCCGACCCGCACCGCCGTGTCGAATTCCGCCATGTGGAAGCCGAAGGTGCCGTCGCCCATCACCGCCACCACCGGCGCCTCCGGCCGCGCGAGCCGGGCCGCGATGGCGAAGGGAATGGAGGCGCCGATGGTGCCGGAAACGCCGTTGATGATGCGGTTCTGCGTCTTGACGATGGCTTGCGGCCACTGGCCGATCTCACCGCCGTCGCAGACGAGCGTCCCATCGGGATGGCGGGCGAGGAAGTCGCGCACCGCAGCGCACAGCTCTACCGGGTGGATACGGCCCGAGGCCGCCCGCGCGCTCGCCCAGGCCGCCGGCACGAAGGCCAGCGCCTCTTTTGCCCGCGCCAGCCAGGATGCACGGACCGCAGCCGCGGCCGGCGGGGATGCGGCGAGGGCGGCGAGCACGCGGCCAGCCTCCCCTTCCACGCGCTCCACAAGGAGCGCACCTTTCGCCTTCACCGCACGCGCCAGAAGGTCCGGGTCCGCATCCACCACCGCGAAGCGGCAGGACGCCGCCACCGTAGGCGGCGCGCCGAACTTCAGCGTGAAATCCAGCGCCTTGCCGAGCAGAACAACGAGGTCCGCCCCGGCCAGAAGTTCCGCAAAGGCGCCGAGGCCGGGATCGTTCACCCCGCGCGGGCTCTCCATGCCGATCACCGGCACGCCCGTGGCGGCTTCGAGCCGCGCCATGGCTTGTCGTCCTGACGGCGTGCAGAGCGCGGGGCCGCACAGGATGAGGGGGTGGTCCGCAGTTTCAAGCAGCGCCGCGAGACGTGCTGCGATGGCTTCGGCATCCGTCGAGGCGCATGCCTCCTCCATCGTCACGGTCGGCTGCGATGCAGCCAGCCGCTGCTCCAGAAGATCCACCGGCAGCGCGAGATGAACGGGGCCGGGCCGCCCCTCCCGCGCGATGCGGATGGCCCGCGCGATGTCGGCGCCCAGCGCTTCGGCGCTCTCCACCATCCACGAGGCCTTGGCCATGGGCCGCGCGACCGCCGCCTGATCCATCTCCTGAAAGGCGCCGCGGCCCAATTCGCCGATGCCGGCCTGGCCGGACAGCAGGAGCACCGGGGATTCCGCCCCGAGCGCCGTGAACAAAGCGGCAGCGCCGTTGGACAGGCCCTGCCCGCCGGTGACGAGCGCCACCCCGACCTCACCGGTCAGGCGCGCATGGGCATCCGCCATATGCACCGCCGCCGCTTCCTGACGCACATGGACAAGGGCGATATCCGTCTCCAGCAGCGCATCATAGACCGGCATGATGTGGTTGCCGGACAGGGAAAAGATACGCGTCACCCCATGCACCTCAAGCGCGCGGACAACGAGGTCCGCGCCGCGCGGGGCGATATCTTGCCCCGCGGCGGGGAGAGGGGCGGCGGCAGTGGTGGCGGGTGCGGGGCTCATGCGACGTCCTTCAGCAGGCTCTGACCGGGCGCGACGCGGGTGAAGGCCACCGCCGCCGTGGAAATGTCGAGGCGGCCCGCCTCATGCCGCACCAGCGTGTAGCGCGAGGTATCAAGGTCCGAGGTCTCGGGGAAGTCCTCGCGGAAATGGGCGCCTCGGCTATCCTCGCGGGCGAGCGCCGCTGCGGTGATGACCTGACTGACGAGCACCAGATTCTCGAGGTTCAGCCGGTCCATCCAGGTGAGGTTGTAGCGGCGATCCCCATCCGGCGCGCCGGCGCGGGAGACGGCATCGGCGAGGCTGCCCAGCGTCGCCTGCGCCCGCTTCAGCCCCTGGGCGGTGCGCAAAATGCCCACGTCATCCCACATGGCCTCGTAGAGCGCCTCGCGAATGGCGGGCAGGTCCCGCGCATCGCGGCCCAGCGGCGAGAAGGCGCGCTCCAGCGCGTGTTCCATGGCCGCCGGGTCAGGATCGGCGAGGGCGTGCCCGCGCTCCACCTCCCGCGCCATGGCATCGCCGGCGATGCCGCCGAACACGGTGGAGTTGGCGACGCCATTGCCGCCGAGGCGGTTTGCGCCGTGCACGCCGCCCGTATCCTCCCCGGCCGCGTAGAGACGGGGCATCGCGGTGCCGCAATTTCCGCCGAACACCACGCCTCCCATCATGTAATGGGCGGTGGGGATCACCTCCACCCGCCCTCCGGCGAGGTCGAAGCCGCAATCGGCGCAGCGCTCCACCATGCCCTTGAAGGTCTTGCGCACATGGTCGAGGCCGAGGTGCGCCATCTCGATGTTCACGCCGCCATGGGCCGTGGCGTAGCCGTCGCGGATGCGGCGCATGATGGAGCGGCTGACGATGTCGCGGGTGGCCCGCTCGCCGCGCGGGTCATAGAGATGCATGAAACGCGCACCGGTGCGGTCTGTGAGCCAGCCGCCGGCGCCGCGCAGCCCCTCCTCCAGCACGGTGCCCGTCATGCGCGTGCCGGGGCCGGCGAGGAGGCCGGTGGGATGGAACTGCACCATCTCCATGTCGCGCAGCGCGAGGCCCGCGCGAAGTGCCATGGCGAGCCCGTCGCAGGACTTGTCGCCGGAGGGGGTGTGATACTTGTACATGGTCGGCCCGCCGCCGGTGGCGAGCAGCACCGCGCGCGCCTTCACCAGCACCGGAACCCCCGTGCGCATGTCCAGCATGAGCACCCCGGCAAGACCCGAGCCATCGGCTGCGGGGATGAGGTCGAGGGCGCGGTGGTCCTCCATGCGGTTCACATCGCGCCGCCACACCTGCTCCATGAGGCGATTGATGATCTCGATGCCGGTGAGGTCGCCCTTGTGGACCGTGCGGTCGAAGGTCTGGCCGGCGAAGGCCTTCTGGTGGACGGTCCCATCCGGATTGCGGTCGAAGAAGCAGCCGAGCTCGGTCTCCAACTCGCGGATGCGCACCTGCGCCTCAGTCACCAGCGTCCAGGCGAGATCCTGGTCGTTGAGCCACTTGCCGCCTTCCACCGTGTCCATGAAATGGCGCTCGACGCTGTCGCCGGGGGCCAGGGCCACGTTGTAGCCGCCCTGGACCATGCGCGTGCAGCCGCATTTGCCGATGAGGCCCTTCACCGCCACCGTCACGTCGAGGTCGGGCGAGGCCTTCTTCGTGTGAAGCGCCGCGAACAGGCCGGCTCCGCCCGAGCCGAGGATGAGGACGTCCGTCTCTCGGACCGCGACGGCGGGCGTCATTCGGAGGCTCCGATGCCCGCCAGCACCGCGTCCCTGCGGGCGGCGACATCCGCCTGTACCTGGGCGAAAAGCGAGCCGCCATGGGCGTCCATACCCACCAGCAGCGGCCCGAAATCGCGGATGCGGAATTTCCACAGGCTTTCGGGGTGGAGGTCGTCCATGTCCACGTCCTCGATCTCCTCGATCCACGTGGTCTCCAGCGCCGCCGCCCCCCCGACGATGGCGAGATAGGCGCCGCCCAGGTCGTGGAAGGCCTCCAGCGTCGCAGGCCCCATGCCGCCCTTTCCCACGATGAGGCGCACGCCTTCCCGCTCCATCAGCGGCCGGGTGAAGCGCTCCATGCGCATGGAGGTGGTGGTCCCGATGCAGAAGGGCGTGTAGCCGGCGGGTGCGGCGGGGGATTTCTCCACCCGGTGCACGTTGGGCGCGGTGTGGATCACCGCGTGTCCCTTGAGATCGAGGCGGGTGGTGCGGCCGCGGTCGAACATGTGGATTTGCGTCGCGTCGCGGATGCCGAACAGGGTGCGCTGGAGCGTCACCGTATCGCCGACCTTCAGGGCGCGGACCTGATCGGCATCAACCGGCATTTCAAGGACATGGTGGGCCATCGGGGCGCTCCGGATCAGCTGAAGGCGATGCCGCCGGGGGTGAGGGTGGCCCGCGCGCGGCGGGCGGAATGGCACTGGATGTTCACCGCCACCGGGTTCTGGGTGATGTGGGTCGCGGCGACCTCCACATGAACGGCGAAGGACGTGGATCGCCCGCCAAGGCCCTGCGGCCCGATGCCCAATTCGTTCACCGCGCGGGACAGCTCCGCCTCGATCTTCGCGCCTTCGGCATCCTCGCACACCGTCCGCAGGGGACGGGTCGCGGCGATCTTGGCGAGGTGCATGCACAGGTCGGATGTGCCGCCGATGCCGACGCCGACGATGGTGGGCGGGCACACCCGGCCGCCCAGCTCGATCACCCGGTCCACCACGAAGCGCTTCACGGCGGTGATGCCGTCCGAGGGCAGCAGCATCTTGAGGAACGAGCCGTTCTCCGAGCCCGAACCCTTGGGGATCATCTCGATGGAGACGGTCTCCTCCCGGTCGTCGAAGTCGATGTGGATCACCGGCACGCGGATGCCGCAGGACGTCTGGTCGTTCTTGCGGGTGATGGGATGCACCACCGACGAGCGCAGGGAGTTCTCCTTGGTCGAGCGCGCCGCACCGCGTCGCACCGCCTCCTTCAGCCCGGCGCCATCAAAGGAGACGTTGCGGCCGATGGTGATGTTGTAGATGGGGATGCCGGTGTCCTGGCACAGGATGTTGCGCGTGCGCTCGGCTACCTTGATGTTCTCCACCATGGTGCCGAGGATGGCCTGGCCGGTCGCGTCCGTCTCCGTGCGCTGCAGCTCCGAGAAGCCGGCCTTGATGTCCGGCGGCAGCAACTGGAGCGCGCGCAGATAGAGGTCGGCGCAGATCTTTTCGACTTCGTCGAGGTTGAGTTCCATGGTTAGCTCCTAGATGACCAGCGCCAGACCCGAGAGCAGGATCATCAGCGACAGCATCTGCTTGAATGCCTTCTCGTTCAGGCGGCCGTAGATCTGGAGGCCGAGCACCGCGCCGATGGCGAGCGGCGGCAGGGCAAGGACGATGAGCAACCAGGAGCGCCCGTCGATGCCCACCACCCCGACAGCTGCCAGCGTCACCACATGCGCGAACAGGATGAAGGGCTGGTACACCCCGCGCGCCACCTCCTTCGGCCAGCCGCGCAGCTGGGTCCAGATGGTGGGAACGACCCCCGAATACCCCCCGAGCCCGCCGAGGATGCCGCCCACGAAGCCGATGCCCGCGTTGGCCCAGCGGCCACCGGCGACGATCACCGGAAGGCGTGGGGCGAGGAGCGCGTAGACGGCATAGGCCGCCATGCCGAGGCCCAGAGCGAGCTTCAGCGGGGCGGGGTTCACCGCCGTGAGCACCAGCACGCCCAGCGGCACCCCAACCAGCGCGCCCACCAGGAAGGGCGCGAGACGCACGCCATCAATGGACCGGCGGATGGGCCAGACGAGCGTGAGATGCAGGATGCTGCCGCAGGCGACGATCAGAGCGGTGGTCTGGATCGGGTCGAGCGCGTGCAGCCAGATGGCGGAGGCGGCGAGGGCGAAGGCAAAGCCTGCCCCGCCCGCCGCCAGCGCACCGAGAAAGGCGCCGGCCCAGAGGATGGAAAGGGTCGCGAGCGGAATGCCGAGCATGCTCACCACCCGCTCAGCAGGAAGAGGAGGCCCACGGCGAGCCCTGCCGCTATGGCGCCCGCCACCACGCCGGCGGTATGGCCGCGGAACGAGAACCACTCGATGGCGAGCACCCGGAGGCCAAGGGCCATATGCACGGCAAGGGCGCTGACGAGGCCCCATTCGGCGATCTTTACGAGCGGGCTGTGAGTAACAGCCAGGAAGCTGTCGAGCGCGTTGGCGCCCGACAGCGCGGTTCCGAGCGCGATGAAATGCATGGGCAGAAATACCGCCAGGGCCACGCCCGACAGGCGATGGAGCAGCGCCGCGATGAAACCCGGCTTCAGGTGGGAGGCCTCGCGCAGCCCCGGACGGGTCGCGGCGGAGAAGGCGGAGGGCTTCACGGCAGCATCCCTCCGGGGTGATAGACCGCCAGCGCCGCGCGCAGGCCGAGCACGACGATGGCGGTCGCGAAGGCCAGCATGACGATATCGAGGGAGCGCGAGCGCCAGCCGGTCCATTCGCGGATCACACTGCGCAGGCCAATGGGAGCGTGAATGGCGGCGGCGCAGACGAACACACAGTAGAAAGCGAGGAACCAGCCGTTGCCCGCCGTGCGCGACAGGATTTCCGCCGCACTGAGCCCGCCGCGCACCGCATGCACCATGGTGGCGAGATGCACCGCCACCGCGACCGCCAGCACTGCGGCCGTGCCGCGCTGGGCCATGTAGAGAAGAGGATTCATGACTTCCCCAGCAGCGCGAGCAGGCGGCCGATCGGCGAGGGCGCGGTGGCGCGCTTGAGGCCGGCGATGGCGTAGGTGGGCGCCAGATCCTTGGGGCAGAACTCCGTGCAGCTCATGTGGCTGTGGCAGGAGTGGCAGCCCACGTCCCCGGACACCGCGGCGAGCCGTGCCGGGTTGCCCCGGTCGCGTTCGTCATTCACCAGCGTCCAGGCACGATTGAGGGCGGCCGGGCCGAGATAATCCTTGTTCCAGGCCACGACATCGCAGGCGGAGTAGCACACGCCGCAATTGATGCACTCGACGCCGGCGTCGGCGGCCCTCCGCTTCGGGCTGTCGGGCCGCACCTGAGCGAAATCGGAAGGGGGCGCCGCGCCCGGCTCGAAGGCGCCGTGGGCGTCGCGCCATTTCTCGAAGAAGGGGACCATGTCGACGGTCAGGTCCTTGACGATCGGCAGGTTGCGGAGGGGTTCCAGCACGAGAACGTCGCCGTCCAGGGCCTCGGAGACGCGGGTGCGGCAGGTCCAGCGCGGCCGCCCGTTCACCACCATCGCGCAGGAGCCGCACATGCCGACCCGACAGGCGAAGCGGTAAGAGAGCGTCGGGTCCTGCGCGCGCTGGATCTCGGTCACCACGTCCAGCACGGTCTGGCTGGCGCGGCGCGGCACCGCGAAGTCCTCGAAGGCGCCATCGGCCTGGCCGCGCCACACGCGGACGCGCAGGGTCTCCTCGGCCGGCGCTTCCGCCGTCCGCCCGTTCTGGCTCGTGCTCGTCATGTCGTTCGTCCTGAAGGCTTCTTGAGACGCCAAGGGCTGTCGCCCGCGACGGGAAGGCGCGCGATGACCGCGCGCCGGCCGAGGCGATGCTCAGCCGCCCGGCGCACCATGGATGGCGGGGAAGAAGATATCCTTCCAGTCCTTTGTGGTGGCACCGACGAGGCCGGCCCGGTGCATGTAATCGAGATAGGACAGCACCTTCTTCGGGGTGGTGGTCCACTCGTTCTCTGGCGCCTTGATGATGGCAACCGCCTCGTCAACGCTCATCTTGGAGCCCTCGGCCTTGATCCACAGCGCGGCCATGGCGGCGGGCTCCTTGCGGATCAGGGCGTTGGCCTCTTCCAGCGCGGCGAGGACAGCGGCGAGGGCCTTGGGGTTCTCGGAGGCGAACTTCTCGGTGGTCCAGATGACGTTGAAGGTGTGCGGCCCCCCGAGCACCTGATAGCTGTCCAGCACCTTGTGGGCGCGCGGGTCCTTCAGCTCCAGCTCCTGGAAGGGGGAGGAGCCGAAATGCGCGGTCACCTCTGACTTTCCGCCCATCATGGTGAGCTGGGCGTCCGGGTGGCCCATGGAAACGGTCAGGGAATCCAGCTTGTTCTGCTGCCCCGGGCCGAAGGCCTGCTCGGCGGCCATCTGCAGCGTCACCGCCTGGATGGAGGTCTTCACCGCCGGCAGGGCGATCTTGTCGGTGGAGGTGAAGTCCTTGATGGTCTTCACGTTCGGGTTCACCGAGACGAGGTAGAGCGGCATGGCGTTCAGCGCCGCGATGCCTTTCACCTTCAGGTTGCCGCGGGTGCGGGCCCAGATGGTGAGCATCGGCCCGACGCCGCCGGCGGCGATATCGAGATTGCCCGAGATGAGGGCCTCGTTCATGCCCGAGCCGCCGGTGAAGCGCAGCCATTCGGTCTTCAGAGCAAAGCCCTTGGCGCTCGCCTGCTTCTCGACGAGATTCAGTTCCTCCATCACCGTCATCGGCAGATAGGAGATCCCGAACTGCTTGGCGAGGCGAACCGTCCCGGTTTCCGCACGCGCCGCCCCTGCGGCGAGCGACAGCGGAACGAGGGCAAGCGCTGCGGCGGCGAACACAGCCGCGCGTTTGAAGAAGAGACCCATTGCGTTCTCCCTGGTGGCATTTCCCCTGGCGCATCGCAGACGGCGCGCCGGGGCTGCCGTGGCCGCGCGCTCAAGGCGTGCGGTCTTGTTTTCGTTTCCGGGATCGAAGGCCGATGACGTGTCCGCTCGGTTTCGATCCGGCGCGCGACCATTTTCCGATTGAGTGTCGGCAGGGGCAGAGTACCCTCGGGACAACAGGTGTCAATAGTCTTAGGTCATATATATGACATTGGAATCCACCCCCTCCGCGAACGCCCGGGCCGCGGCCATCGAGGCGCGGCCGCTCTACCAGCAGACGCGCGACCTGCTGCTGAAGCGCATCATCGACGGTGTCTGGAAGCCCGGCAGCTACCTGCCGAGCGAGCAGCAGCTCTGTGGCGAACTCGGTGTGTCCATCGGCACCATCCGAAAGGCCACGGAGGAACTGGTGATCCACGGGCTGCTGGAGCGCCAGCACGGACGGGGCACGCAGGTGGTGCCCCACTCCAGCGCCAAGTCGCGTTTCCGCTTCCTGCGCTTCGTGCACCCGGATGGCCGCCCGCTCGATCCGGTAGCGCATCTCCTCACCCAGACCGTTCGCGCGGCGAGCGCCGAGGAGCGTCGTCAGCTCGATCTTGATCCCAATGGCAAGGTGCTCGCCCTCACGCGCATCCGCAGCGAGAAGGGCCAGCCGCTGGTCTACGAGCGCCTGGCTCTGCCGGCGCAGACCTTCGCCGCGCTGGGGCTGAAGACCGGAGAGGATATCGTGGAAGAGGTGTACGTCTTCTACCAGGAGCGCTGCGGCGTCACCATCATGCGCACCGTGGACGAGGTTGGCGTGGCGATGGCGGACGGCACCATGGCGCAGCACCTCGGGATCGCGACGGGTGCCCCGGTTCTGGAGGTGCGACGCGTCGCCCACGCCCTTGATGGACGGCGGGTGGAATATCGCGAGAGCTTCACTGCCCGCCTCAGGTACAGGACCGCCCTCGAGTGAGGGCGGCCCGCACTTCGCGTCTTGCGGCGCCGCTCAGGCCTGCATGCCCCAGCGCTGGATGGTGTGGCGCTCGATGGTCTGGAAGATGAGGTTTTCCACCACGAGGCCGATGAGGATCACGGTCAGAAGGCCGGCGAACACGTTGGCGATGTCCAGCATGTTCTTGTTCTCGAAGATGAACCAGCCAAGTCCGCCGGAGCCGGACGACACCCCAAACACCAGCTCCGCCGCGATCAGCGTGCGCCACGCGAATGCCCAGCCAATCTTCAGGCCGGTAAGGATGGAGGGAAACGCCGCCGGGATGAGGATGGTGGCGATGAAGCGCGGCCCCCTCAGCCCGTAGTTGCGACCCACCATCTTCAGCGTGCGGCTCACCGAGAGAAAGCCCGAGTGGGTGTTGAGCGCGATCGCCCATGTGACCGAGTGCACCAGCACGAAGACGAGGCTGGCGGTACCGAGCCCGAACCAGATCAGTGCCAGCGGCAGAAGCGCGATGGCCGGCAGCGGATTGAACATGGAGGTCATGGTCTCCAGAAAATCCGTGCCGATGCGCGAGGCGATGGCAAGCGCCGTCAGCACCGCCGCGAGCGTGATGCCGATGGCATATCCCATCAGCAGCACCCGGAGCGACCCCCACGCCCGCTCGGGGAGAACGCCATTCATCACATTGGCAAAGAAGGCGGAGACGGTGGCGCTGAAGGTGGGAAAGAGCAGGTCGTTGTTGAGAACGCGCCCGTAGATTTCCCACGCCAATGCGAGCGCGGCGAGAATGATGAGCTTGCGGAAGAAGCTCCAGTTGTAGAGCAGCTCCCAGGTGGACAGCGGCTTTTCCACCACCGTCATGGCGTCGGCCGGCGTGTCCTCGCGATAGATTTCCGGACGCGGTTCGGTGAGGGGAATGACCTTCAGCGTGGCGATCTCAGGCATCGATGATCTCCTTCGCCTCATCGGCGAACAGCATGTGCTGGATGCGCTGCTCGAGGAGCGCTGCGTCGTTGGGATCGGTGGTGCTGTTGAGCTCGGCCTTCACCCGGCCTGGATGGGGCGAGAGCAGGAGGATGCGGTTGCCGATCTTGATGGCCTCGGCAATGGAGTGGGTGACGAACAGCACGGTGAAGCGCGTGTCCGCCCACAATTGCAGGAGTTCGTCCTGCATCTTCCGACGCGTCAGCGCGTCGAGCGCGGCGAACGGCTCGTCCATCAGAAGAATGTCCGGCTCCATGGCCATGCCGCGGGCAATGGCCACGCGCTGCTTCATGCCGCCGGACAGCATGTGCGGATAGGTGTCCGCGAACTTGGTGAGGTTGACCTTCTCGATGTAGTGCATCGCCCGCTCGTCCGCCTCTTTGCCCTTCAGCTTGCGGGCGGCGGTCAGGGCGAAGGCCACGTTCTGGCGCACGGTCTTCCAGGGCAGGAGCTGATCGAATTCCTGGAACACCATCATGCGGTCCGGCCCGGGGGCGCGGATCACCTGCCCCTTGAGGCGCATCTCGCCCTCCGTGGGCGTGATGTAGCCGCCGACGGCCTTCTGCAGGGTGGATTTTCCGCACCCCGACGGACCCAGCAGAATGAAGCGATCGCCCTCAAGAACGTTGAAATCCACCCTGTAGGTGGCGGTGACGAGTAGATTCGGCGTCTTGTACTGCAGCGTTACGCCACTCACCTCCAGAAGAGGTTTCTGCGAACCCATGCATCCCTCCCTTGGGACCTGTCGCCGCGGCCTTTATTGGCCGTTCTGGCGAGGCGTCGTTTCTGCTCCCGGTCTTCATGGTGCCTGACCACCCTTGGCGGGGCGGCTGGCTTTTTGTGTCTGGTGGGATCCCGCGGTCGGGGCGCGCGAAATGGCGCATCCGCCCCGCCGTTCTTCGGCTTTGCCTGCGGGCTGCGGACTCCTGTCACGCCGCCTCAGGTGTGATGACGATAGACAAGGCTGGTAGGCCTGTAAAGGCCATCTACTATCATATATAAGACATAAGTTCGCCACACCCTTCCGGCGACTGCCTCACACCGAAATATGGTCTTTGCTCAACCGCTTAAGGAAAATCAGGTCAGGTCGGAGAGATAGTGGAAGCCGGCCGTGAGGCAGAAGCTGACGCGCCATTCGACCGGCGTGCCGTCGAGCGAATAGGCGAGACGGTCGATGAGCAGCACCGGCGCACCGATCTCCACATGCAGCATGGCCGCAGTGTCGGCGTCCGCACCCACGGCTTTCAATTGCTCCCGCGCCCGCGCCACGGTGATGCCGTAGCGCTGCGCGTAGAGGCCGTAGAGGTTGTTCGGAACCGGCGCGTCTGCGAGGCCCGGGAACATCTGGTCGGGCAGGATCAGGCTCTCGATGATGAGCGGTGCGCCGTCGAACGTGCGCAGGCGGCGAATGCGCAGGACCCGCCCGTTGCGCGGCAACGCGAGGGCGCCGCATTCAGCGGCGGTGCCCTTGGCCCGCTCGATGCCCAGCACCCGGCTTTCGGGGAAGTGGCGCTCCCCGTCATCCCCGACCAGCTTGAAGAACTGGAACAGGATGCGCTCCTCGTCGTGGCGGGCGACGAAGGTGCCCCGGCCCTGCCGGCGCACCACGATGTTCTCCGCCGCCATCTCGTCCAGCGCCTTGCGCACCGTGCCCTGGCTGACACCCAGTTCGGCGGCGAGCTGAATCTCGCTGGGCAGGGGCTCTCCGGGGGCCCACACGCCGTCGACCATGCGGCGGATCAGGGTTTCGCGGACCTGCCGGTAAAGCGGCTTGGATTCGAGCCCTTCTCCCTCGCCGCGATGGGCGGCGCCGGCCGGGCTTCTCTCCTGCGCCCTGCGGGGCTCGGCCCCGGCGGCGATGTTTGGCTTGCTCACGATCCTCTCGCCCCCTGGTGCGGCGCGTCTTCTCCGACGCTTATAGGTGCGGCTGGCCCGGCTTGCATCTCCCCCCGCAGAGCTTGCAACACCCGTCAGTCTCATATCTTATATATGATAACGGAATAGAAGCGCACGCAATGCCCTCGTTCCGCACCCAGAACGACAATATCCGAAAACGACAACCGGAAACGCCCATGCCCGACATCGTCGTCACCGAGTTCATGGACGAGGCGGCGCTCGCCGCGCTGCGCGGCCGTCACAAGGTCCATTACGACCCGGCGCTGGTAGACCAGCCCGACGCCCTCCACGCCCTTCTCAAGGACGCGCGCGCCCTCATCGTCCGCAACCGCACGCAGGTGCGCGGCGCGCTGCTCGCGGCGGCGCCCCGGCTGGAGGTGGTGGGGCGGCTCGGGGTCGGCCTCGACAATATCGACGTGGAAGCCTGCCGCGCCCGCAGTATCGCCGTGCGCCCGGCCACCGGTGCCAACGACCTGGCTGTGGCCGAATATGTCATCTGCGGCGTGATGATGCTGCTGCGTGGCGCCTACCACGCCTCCGCCGAGGTGGCGGGCGGCGCCTGGCCGCGCACGCGCCTGATGGGGCGGGAAACCTCCGGCCGCATCCTCGGCCTCGTCGGCTTCGGCGCCATCGCGCGAGAGACGGCGCGCCGCGCCGTGGCCCTGGGCATGGACGTGATCGCCCACGATCCCTTCCTCGATGCGGGCAATCCCGCCTTCGCGGCGAACGGTGCGCGCCCAGCCTCGCTCGACACGGTATTGCGGGACGCCGACGCGCTGAGCCTCCATGTGCCGCTGACCGCAGAGACCCGCGGCCTCATCGGCGCCGACGCCCTCGCCCGCATGCGGCCGGATGCGGTGCTCATCAATGCCGCGCGGGGCGGCGTGGTGGACGAGGCGGCGCTGGCCGAGGCGCTGAAGGCCGGCCGGCTCGCCGCCGCCATGCTGGACGTGTTCGAGACGGAGCCCCTGCCCGGCGGCGGCCCTCTGGACGGCGTGCCCAACCTCATCCTCACCCCGCACATTGCGGGCGTCACCGTGGAATCCAACGTGCGTGTCAGCGAGGCGGTGGCCATCGCGGTGGCGCAGGTGCTTCAGGAGAAGGCGGCATGAGCGAACAACTCTCCCTCCACGCGGCCCGCGCCCTCGCCCGCTCGGTGCTCATCGCGGCCGGCGCCGGCCGGGCGGCGGCCGAGGCCACCGCCGAGGCCCTGGTCGCGGCGGACGCGGACGGCATCGCCAGCCACGGGCTCTCCCGCCTGCCGGCTTATGCGGACCAGATCCGCTCCGGCAAGGTAAAGGGACAGGCGGAACCGGCCCTCGAATGGACCTCCGTGTCCACCCTGCGGGTGGATGCGCGCGAGGGCCTCGCCTTTCCCGCCATCGCCGCCGGGCTCGACGCCGCCGCAGGCCGCATCGCCGAGAGCGGCATCGTAGCGGTCTCGGTCTTCGCCTCGCACCATGCGGGCGTCATGGGTCATCATGTGGAGCAGATGGCGGAGCGGGGGCTGGCCGCCCTCGCCTTCTCCAACTCGCCGCAGGCCATCGCACCGTGGGGCGGTCAGGCCGGGGTGTTCGGCACCAATCCCATCGCGTTCGCCACACCGCGAAAGGATGCAGCCCCGCTCGTCATCGACGCCTCTCTCAGCAAGGTGGCCCGCGGCAAGATCATGGTCGCCGCCCAGCGTGGCAATCCCATCCCGAACGACTGGGCGCTGGACGCGCAGGGCAACCCCACCACCGATCCCAAGGCCGCGCTGGCCGGCACCATGCTGCCCATCGGCGATGCCAAGGGGGCGGCGCTGGTGCTGATGGTGGAAATCCTCGCCGCCGCCCTCACCGGCGGCCAGTTCGGCTTCGAGGCTGCGTCCTTCTTCACCGCCGAAGGCCCCTCCCCCGCCATCGGCCACCTGTTCCTGGTGATGGACCCGGTGCGGCTGGGCGGGGCGGACTATCTGGTCCGGCTGGAACGGCTCCTCGGCGCCATCCTGGGGCAGGACGGCACGCGCCTGCCCGGCGAGCGGCGCCTGAAAGCGCGGGCCGAGAGCGAGGCCGAGGGCATCACCATTCCTGCCGACCTGCTGGAAGACCTTCAGCGCCGCTCCGCCGCCTGAGACGGGAAATAGAAAAGGGCCGCCGGCATATCCTGCCGGCGGCCCTTTTTCGTTCGGGAGAAGGCGGCCGTTCCCGGCCGCCCTGCCCTCACGCGCTGCGGTAGAGCTTGGTCATCACGAACTCGCGGTGGCCGAGGGATTCGGCCGCCGTGAGGCGTCCGTTGGCGGTGCGCACGATCATGTCAATGAGCGCGTCGCCCGCCTCCGGAATGGTCATCTCCCGGCGCAGCACGCCCGACACGTCCACGTCGATATGCTCGCCCATGGTGCGGATGGTACGCGGGTTGCCCGAGATCTTGATGACCGGGACGATGGGGTTGCCGATCACGTTGCCCTGCCCGGTGGGGAAGGTGTGGATCACATACCCCGCCGCCGCCATCAGCGTCACGCATTCGGCCGCCGCGGAAGAGGTGTCCATGTAATAGAGGCCAGGGCCCTTGGCCGGGGCCTCGGCCGGCTCGAGAGCGTCGATGTAGCGGCACTCGCGGCCGATCTTCTCGAGATTGCCCAGCGCCTTCTCCTCGATGGTGGTGAGGCCGCCGGCGATGTTGCCCTTGGTGGGCTGGCTGTCGGAGAGATCGTCGGTCTTGTGGGCCTCGATCACGTCGTCCTGGTAGGACTTCCACATCTTGAACCACTTCTCGGCCACTTCCGGGGTGGCCGCGCGCTCCTTGCACAGGTGCTCGGCGCCGGTGATTTCCGAGGTCTCGCCGAACACGCCGTAGATGCCGTGCGGGATAAGCTTGTCATACATATTGCCCACCGTGGGGCAGGAGGACAGGCCTGTGGTGGTGTCGCTCTCGCCGCACTTGGTGGAGATCCACAGGTCGGAGAGGGGGCAATCCTCCTGCGGCAACTCGTTGGCCCACTGCACGAAGCGCTTCGCCTCGTAGGAGGCCTTGGCCACGGTGGCGATGTCGCCGTTCAGCTCGATGCCGAAGCCCACCACCGGCTTGCCGGTCTTGGCGATGCCCTCGACCACGCGGTTGGTCCACTGGTCCTCGATGCCGATCACCACCACGGCGGCGACGTTCGGGTTGGAGCCGATGCCGATGAGGGTGCGGAAATGGATTTCCAGATCCTCGCCGAACTGCAGGCGGCCGTACGCGTGGGGCAGCGCCATGGTGCCCTTCACATGGGCGGCCACGGCCTCGCAGGCGGCGTTAGAGAGATCGTCCAGGGGCAGGATGACGACGTGGTTGCGCACGCCCACCCGGCCGTTCTCGCGGCGCCAGCCGCGGACGGTGGCGTTGGCATAGTCGGCCGAGGCGAGCGCCGTGGGGGTCGCCTTGGTGATGAGCTGGTCGGGCGCGCCGCCGCGGAAGGGGTTGGGCGCGGTCTGGGCGTGGAACATGGCGATGTTGGACATTTCTTCCCTCACCAGCGCTTGGTCTTGGCGTTGTGGACGTGGACGTGCTCGCCCTTGGCGATGTCGGCCTTGGCGATGCCGATGTCCTGGCCGTACTTCCAGATGGTGTCCCCGGCCTTGATGTCCGTGAGGGCGACCTTGTGGCCGATGGGCACGTCCATCTTGGAGGTGAGGTGGAACGCCGAATTGTCGTGCGTCACCACGCACAGCATGTCGGTGCCGGCCTTCAGGCCCTCCACCACGACGACACCGACGGTGTCCTTCTTCTCGTGAACCAACAGTTGCGGCGCACTCACGCTTGCCTCCTCGTTGCCGTCTTGGCCGGCTCGTGTCGGCCAAGTCTTATATAAGATATAGTACATAAAACTGCGAACAAAACCCTGTCAAGCGGCCCGTCGGGCGCCGGCGTTCTTTCTGGTTTTCGAATGAAAGGCGCGTCTGGCCGCGCGGAGCCGACGCCTGCGCCGGAACCGCAGGCGGGGACAGGATCGAGGAATGAGGAAAGCGCCCCGGACCAGTCCGGAGCGCTGCGGTCAGAGCCGCAGAACGATCTTCGCCGCGCCGGTCCGGCCGGCGTCGATGTCGGCGAAGGCAGAGATCGCCTCCGAAAATCCGCGCTCCTCGATCCAGCCGAGGGCGCCGAGGCGGCCGGAGGCGAGCGCCTCCACCGTCGCCCGGAAGTCGGCGGGCGTATAGCAATAGGTGCCGGAGACGATGATTTCCTGCAGCGTGATGCGGCGGATATCCAGCCCCTCCGTGCCGGGCAGGAGTCCCGCATGGACGATGACGCCCCCCGGCCGCACGAGCCGGCATGCCGCGGCGCGGGTCGCGACGGCACCCACCGCGTCGATGACGAGGTCGATGCTGCCGTCCTTGGGTTCACCCCCCTCGCCCGGCGCGTAGCAGCGGAACGGGCCGGTGCGCTCCACCGTGTCCCGCCGGGCCGCATTGGGCTCGGCGACGAAGATCTCCGCCGCGCCCTGCATGGCCAGCACCAAAGCCGCCGCAAGCCCGATGGCCCCGCCCCCGAGCACGAGGCAGCGGGCGGCGGGAAGGGGCAGGCCCAGGAGCCGTGCCCCCTGGTTCACCGCGTGGTAGCTCACCGCCACCGGCTCGGCGAGCGCGGCATGGGCGACGGGGAAATTGTCGGGGATCGCCACCAGATTGCGCTCCGGCACCCGCACCAGCTCGGCGAACGCGCCGGGGCGCGGCGGCATGGAAAGAATCTGCCGGTCGGGGCAAAGATGCGCGCGCCCTGCCTCGCAGGCCGGGCAGGTGCCGCAGGTGACCAGCGGATTGACGGTGACGCGCTGTCCCGCCCGTGGCCCAGAGGCGATACGCCCCGCAGCCTCGTGGCCGAGCACCAGCGGTGCGGGGCGTCGAGCGTCGTGCCCGTGATAGGCGTGCATATCCGAGCCGCAGATGCCCACCGCCTCCACCCGCACCAGCACCTCGTCATTGGCGGGCAGAGGCTCGGGCTCGCTGCGGAACTCCAGCCGGTGGGGTCCGGTATAGACCAGGGCTTTCATGATCGGGCTTTCATCTCGGGGCGCTATTTGGCGGTGAAGCCGCCGTCCACCGCCAGCACCTGACCGGTGACATAGGCCCCCGCGTCGGAGGCGAGGAACACGGCAGGACCAACCAGATCCTCCAGCCGCCCATTCCGGCCGATGGCGGTCTGGGCTGCATTGTGGGCGGCGCGGGCTTCGTCCTCGAACACTGCCTGCGTGAGCGCAGTGGGGAAGAAGCCAGGAGCGATGGCGTTGGCGGTAATGCCGTGTCGGGACCACTCCTCCGCCATGGCCCGTGTGAGCTGGGCGACGGCGCCCTTCGCCGCGCCATAGGGCGCGGAATTGGGAAAGGCCCGGAAGGATTGCAGCGACGCGATGTTGAGAACGCGCCCCCACCCCCGCCCCGCCATGGCCGGGGCGAACTTCTGCACCAACATGAACGGCGCGCGCACATGCACGGCCATGTGCAGGTCGAAAGCCTCCCGCGTCACCGCGCCGAACGGCTGGCGCAGGTTCATGCCGGCGGCGTTGACGAGGATGTCGATGCCCTCGCCGGCCGCTTCGGCGAGAAGCTCGGCCCCGTCGTCAGCTGCAAGGTCGGCGACGATGGCGCTGGCGGCGATGCCGTTGCGGGCGAGGTCGGCGCAGGCCGCGTCCAGCTCCGCCGCACGGCGGGCGGCGAGGACCACGCCGGCCCCCGCCTGCCCCAGCCCCGCGGCGATGGCGAGGCCGATGCCGGAGCTTCCGCCTGTCACCAAAGCGGTGCGGCCGGAAAGGTCGAACAGGGAAGACAGATTGAACATGGCTCAGGCGTCCACCGGCACGCCCATGTCGAAATTGTGCCCGGGGAAGTATTTGGCGAGACGGTAATCCCCGGTGCGCGCATGCGCCTCCATGCCCTCCAGCCGCGAGATTCGGGCGGTGACCTGGGCGATGGTCTTGCAGGCATCCCGGCTCATCTGCTGCCAGGTGAGCGGCTTCAGGAACTTGTGCACCGACAGCCCGGCCGAATAGCGGGCCGCGAACTTGGTGGGCAGGATGTGGTTTGGGCCGGACGTCTTGTCGCCGAACGCCACCGTGGTCTCCTCGCCGAGGAAGAGCGAGCCGTAATTGGTCAGGGCGTCGCGCCACCAGCCGAGGTCGGCGGCATGAACCTCCAGGTGCTCCGAGGCGTAGCGGTCCGACACCTCCACCAGCTCCTCGCGGGTGTCGCAGACGATCACCTCGCCATAGTCGCGCCAGGCGGCGGCCGCCGCATCGCGCGCGGTGGGCGGCAGGTCGGCGATGAGGCCGGGCACGCTGCGCATCACCTCCTCCGCAAGCGCGCGGGACGAGGTGAAGAGCCATGCGGGGCTCTCGTGGCCGTGCTCGGCCTGGCCCACGAGGTCCACTGCCACCATCAGGGGATCGGCGGTCTCGTCGGCGATCACCGCCACCTCGGACGGGCCGGCGAACACGTCGATGCCCACCTTGCCGAACAGCATGCGCTTCGCCTCGGCGACGAACTTGTTGCCGGGTCCGACGATGATATCGGCCGGCTTGCCAGTGAACAGGCCGTAGGCCATGGCGGCGATAGCCTGCACGCCGCCGAGGGTCATCACCACATCCGCGCCGGCCACCATCATGGCGTAGAGCACATAAGGATGGATGCCGCCCCCGCGATAGGGCGTGGAGCAGGCGACCACGGTGCCGACACCCGCTGCCTTCGCCGTGGCCACCGACATGTAGGCGGACGCGATATGCGCGTATCGGCCAGTGGGCACGTAGCAACCGGCGACGTTGCATGGCACCAGCTTCTGCCCCGCGGTGAGGCCGGGCAGAAGCTCCACGGAGAAGTCCTTCACGCTCTCACGCTGGGCGTCGGCGAAGCGGCGCACCTGATCGGCGGCGAAGGCGATGTCGCGGCGCACCTGATCGGGCACCTCGCGGGCGCGGCGCTCCATCTCCTCGCGGGTAACGAGGATGGGACCATCCCACTTGTCCAGCTTGAGGGCATACTCGCGAACCGCCTCCTCGCCCCGGCGCTCGATCTCGCCCAGCATGGCGGTGACGACCTCGCGGGCCGTTCCCGTCTCGGTCTCGGGAGTCTTGCTCGCGCGCTTCAGGTATTCGATGGCCATTTCAGTGCTCCATGGCGCCGGGGAGGAGACGTCCTGCCGTCCGGGCTTCAGTTGGTCGTGTCGAATTCGGTGGCGAAAGCCTTGAGCTTGGGGTCGGCGGCGACCATCCGCATGAAGCTGTCGTCCACGTAGGACTTCGCCTCGGGCGCCGTGGGAATGGTGCCGACCTCCGCCATGAAGGCGCCGATCCGGCCGAGCCAGCCGTCGAGGGCGGACGGTCCCTTGGCGCGATCCATCAGGCGGAGCTGTTCGGTGAGCGCGAAGGTGGGCCGCAAAGCGAATTCCTGCTCGATGGCGGAATCCGAGGCCTCGACGCCGCCGATGGCATAGAAGGCCTTGGTCATGGCATGCGCCTCCTTCGGATGCGCCTTGGCCCAGCCCCAGGCCCGCAGGTAGACGGCGGCCACCTTGGCCACGAGGTCCGGATGCTCCTTGGCGAAGGCGGGACGCACCACCAGCGCGCCGGGCACAATGGCGCCGGCATCCGCGCCGGAGCACAGCACCTTGGCGCCGGCCTTTTCTTCCAGCGTATAGGTGTAGGGCGCCCACACCCCCACCACCTCAGCATTGTTGGCCATGGCGGCGGAGATGATCTGCGCCTGTCCGAGATTGACGAACTGCATGTCGGAGGACTTCAGCCCCCACTTGGCGAGGCAGTTGCGCGCCGCGTAGTCCGCCGTGGAATTGGTGGTGAGCAGCAGCTTCTGCCCCTTCAGGGCAGACGGGTCCTTCTGCAGCGCCGCCACCTTGTCGGCACGGGTCATCAGCGCGTTGGTCTTGGATTCATCGTTGGTGATGCCCACCGTGACCAGCCCGAAGCGCGCGGCGCCCAGCACCGCCGGAACCGAGCCCGTGCCGCCCACGTCCCACGATCCCGCCTGCGCCGCCGCCACCTGCGGCGCACCCGCCGGGAAGGTGACGAAGCTCGCGTCGAGCCCCACCTCCTTCCACCAGCCCTTCTCGGTGGCGATGTAGAACGGCAGAGCCCAGTAGAGCGACGGCTGGTAGGAGATGCTGATCTTGGTCAGCCCCTCGGCCCGTGCCGGTGCGGCCGGCGCGACCAGGGTCGCCGAGAGGGCGGCGAGCGCCGCCGCGAGGAAGGCGTGCCTGCGCGCGGGGCGTTTGAACGGCGTGTCCTTGGCCTTGGTCATGCGTGTCTCTCCCTGGTGCTGCCGGTGGTCCGGCCTGTTCTGGAGCGCGTGCCGAGGCGCCGTGCTCCCTTTTTCAACGCCGTCAGTGCGCGGCGCCGGTCTTTTCCTCGCGGAGCGATCGCCAGATGTGGGTGCGCAGGTGGACGAAGGATTCGAGGTCCATCACGTCCTCGATGCGGCTGTAGCGCTCCCAGCCCTCCGCCTCGCGGATCGACTTCACGTCCACGATCTCCTTCAGGCGGCCGGGGCGGCGGGTCATGATCGCCACGCGATCGGCGAGATAGACCGCCTCTTCCACGCCGTGGGTGATGAACAGCACCGTGCGCGGATTGCGCCGTGCGAGGCGCACCAGCTCTTCCTGCATCACCACGCGGGTCTGCGCGTCGAGGGCGCCGAAGGGCTCGTCCATCAGCAGCACCTGGGGATCGAGCACATAGGCGCGGGCGATGGCCACGCGCTGCTGCATCCCGCCCGAGAGCTGATGCGGATAGGCGCCCTCGTAGCCGTTGAGGCCGATCAGCTCGACCGCCTCCATGACGCGGATGCGCCGCTCTTCGCGCGGCATGTTGCGGTTGCGCAGGCCCAGTTCGATGTTCTCGACCACCGTCTTCCACGGGAAAAGCGCGAACTGCTGGAACACCACTGCGCGGTCCGGCCCCGGCTCCCGCACCTCGGCATTGCCCACCAGAACGCGTCCGGAGGTGGGAAACTCGAAGCCCGCGGCGAGCCTCAGGCAGGTGGTCTTGCCGCAGCCGGAGGGGCCGACGATGGCAAGGAATTCCTTGTCGGCGATGGCAAGGTCCACGTCGTCCAACGCCTTCACCTGGCCGGCGCCGAAACTCTTGCTCACGGCATCGAAGCGGATGGAGCTCATCTTGTCCTCTCAGGCTCGCGCGAGGCGGTTGTGGATGCGCGCCTCGAGGGCACGAAGGGCGATGTCGATGAGGACGCCGACGAGGCCGATGGCGGCCATGCCGACCATCACGGTCGCGGTGGCGACGCCGCTCTGGGCCTGCACCATCATGTAGCCGACGCCGGTGGAGGCCACGATCAGTTCGGCGCCCACCAGCGACTGCCAGCCGAGACCGGCACCGATCCGAAGGCCCGCCACGATCGAAGGGGTGGCGGCCGGCAGCAGCACTTCCAGGATCAGGCGATGGGTCGGCGTGCCCAGCATCTCGGCGGCCTCGATGTAGCGCGGGTCTACCTGACGGGCGCCGCGATAGGCGTTGAGCAGGCAGGGGGGAAAGGCGCCGGAGAAGATGATGAGAACGGGGCCGCCGAAGCCGGTGCCGAACCACAGCGCCGCGAACGGCACCCAGGCGATGGGGGCGATGAAGCGGAGGGCGTCGAACAGCGGCGAGACGATGTCGTCGAGCAGCCGGAAGCGTCCCATGAGCAGGCCCAGCGGCACGCCCACCGCCACCGCGAGCAGGTAGCCGGCGGAAAAGCGCTGCAGGCTGGAGGCGAGATGCTGCGGCAGCGTGCCCCCCGCGAACGAGGTGTGGAGCAGCGCCACCAGCCGCTCGGCCACCTCCAGCGGTCCGGGAAGGAAGGCCTTGCCCACAAGCCCGCTGGCTGCGACCAGAGCCCACAGGCCGAAGAAGCCGACGAGACCGGCGAGGCCCAGCACCATGCGCCGGGCAGGATCCAGCGCGCCGGTCATGCCGTCTCTCCCTTGATGCGGACCCAGGTCAGGGTGCGGCGCTCCACAAGCCCCAAAAGAGCGGTGGTGAGCGCGCCGAAGATGGCCACGCAGATCATGCCCACAAGGATCATGCCGGGATAAAGGTCCTGCTGGGCAAGGTTGAGCAGGTGGCCGAGCCCCGCGAGGGCGCCCACGAGTTCAGCCGCCACCAGCGTGGTCCAGCTCGCCTGCAGGGACAGGCGCAGGCCGGTGAAGATCATCGGCGCGGCGCCGGGCACCACCACCTCGCGGATGAAGCGGCCATGCGGTGTGCCCAGCATCCGCGCGGCTTCGATCAGCGGGCGCTCGATGGTGCGCACACCGGCCTGGGTGTTGATGACCGAAGGCACGAAAGCCGCGAAGAAGATGACCATGATCTTGGCCGTGTCCCCGAGCCCGAACCACAGGATGGCGAGCGGGATCCAGGCCAAGGGCGGAATGGGGCGCAGCAGCATGAACACCGGGTTCAGCACCGCCTCGGCGGTCGCACTGGTGCCCATCAGGAGGCCGAGGGGCACCCCCACCGCCACCGACACCACGAAGCCCAGCGCCACCAGCTTCAGCGATTGCAGCACATGCACGACGAGCGTTGCGTCGCCGTAGCCCCGCACCATGGCCTGGAGGCCTGCGGTCCAGGTATCGGCCGGCGTCGGGAAACGTCCCGGTGAGATCAGCCCGTTGGCGCCGGTGGCCATGAACCACGCGAGCACCAGCAAGCCGAGCGTCGTCACGCCGATGGCGGACCTGCGCCCGAGCGGCATTCGTCTCCTCCCGTCATTGCGTGCTCCATCTGCGGGAGCATCGGCACGCTGCGGACCGCCGTTCTGCGGTTCATGCAAGCGCTTACATGAAAGCTATCATCGGACCTCCGAGTGTCAAGCGGCGATCCGGAGAAGATCCATATTTTCACTGCTGCGCTGCGGTAAATGCCGTGCGCGCAAAGGGCTGCAAGCGCATTCATCCCTGTTCATCGCAGTCGCGGGCTGGCATGATGACAACCATGAATCGCAAGGCGCGGGCGACGCTTCAGGATGTAGCTCAGCTGGCCGGGGTTTCCACGGCCACGGTCTCGCGCGCCCTCTCGCATCCCGACCTGGTGCAGGAGGAAACCCTGGCGCGCGTGAGCGACGCCATCGCGCGGCTGAACTACGTGCCGGGCGGCGCGGCGCGCGCCCTCGCCTCGGGCAAGACGCTGACCATTGGCGCGGTGGTACCCACCCTCGATCACGCCATCTTCGCCCGCGCCATCCAGGCCATGCAGACCGAGCTTGCGGGCAACGGCTATCAGCTCCTGGTCGCCGCCCACGATTACGCCCCGGCGCAAGAGGCCGCGGCGGTGCGGGCGATGCTGGCGCGTGGCGTCGACGCGCTGATGGTGGTGGGCGCGGACCATCTGGAGGAGACCTGGGCGCTGCTCACCAGCGCCTCCGTTCCGGTCGTGCTGTCCTGGTCGTTCGACCCGCGGCTGCCGTCCATCGGCTTCGACAATGAAAAGGCCGGGCGGCTCATCGCCGAACACCTTCTCGACCTCGGTCATCGCCGCTTCGGGATGATCTCCGGCTTCGTCCAAACCAACGACCGCGCCCGCTCCCGCGTCGCCGGGGTCCGCGCCGCCCTCGCCGCGCGCGGGATCGAGCTGCCTTCCTCCTGCGTGGTGGAGGCCCCTTTCACCCTCGCCGGCGGTCGCGCGGGGCTCGCCGAACTGATGGCGCGGGCGGCGCCGCCGACAGCCGTGGTCTGCGGCAACGATCTTCTCGCCGCCGGCGCGTTGTTCGAGGCCCAGGCGAGCGGCATCGCTGTGCCCGGCGCGCTTTCGGTCGTGGGCATCGACAATCTGGAAATCGCCGCCCACCTCGCCCCGCCACTGACCACGGTTCATCTGCCGACGACCGAGCTCGGGCGCACGGTGGCGCGCCATCTGCTCGCCCGCCTCCGCAGCGAAGCGCAGCCGCAGCGCGTGGAACTGCCCATCGAATTGGTGATCCGCCGATCGGCGACGGCCCCGGCGGCAAGCACGGCTCTGGCCCGGGAGCCGTCCTGAAGGCCTGCAGTGTTCCGCGCGCCTCATCTCACGACAGAACAGGCTTGAATTCACCGGTATGGGGGCGCCATCTGGCGGCTGGACAGGGTGGACCGCATCATGAGGATTGAGAGCGGCGCGCCGTGCGCCGCCGACGACTGGCCGATTGTTGCAGCATTCGCAGTGCGGGAGGCGCGCCTCGGCGCGTGGTTCTCGGCGCGCGGGCCGGCGATGGCGGGCCTCTACGAGTTCCTGCGCTTTGGCATCAAACAGGGCTGGGCGTGCCTGTTCGGCGGCATCCTCCTCGCGCTCATCATCGCGACGCGGCTCTGGTATCCGCAGCACGCCGCTCTGCCTCGCTACGACGCGCTGGTGATCGCGGCAGCGCTCGTGCAGATCGCCCTCCTCGCATTCCGACTGGAGACGCTGGAGGAGGCGAAGGTGATCCTCATCTTCCACATCGTCGGCACGGCGATGGAGCTGTTCAAGACGGCCGTGGGCTCCTGGCATTACCCGGAGGCGAGCCTTCTGCGGCTCGCCGGCGTGCCGCTGTTCACGGGCTTCATGTATGCGGCGGTGGGCAGCTATATCGCCCGCGCCTGGCGGCTCTTCGACTTCCGCTTCACCGGTCATCCGCCGCTCTGGACGCTGGGCCTGCTCTCCGCCGCCATCTATCTCAATTTTTTCACCGACCACTGGGGCCTTGATGGACGATGGCTGCTGCTGGCGGCGGCGGTGGTGCTGTTTCGCCGGACGGTGATCCACTTCAAGGTCTGGAGGGTGCATCGGCGAATGCCGCTGCTGCTCGGCTTCTTCCTCGTGGCGCTGTTCATCTGGTTCGGCGAGAACATCGGCACGGGCGCCGGCGCGTGGCTCTATCCCCACCAAACGAAGGGCTGGGCCATGGTGTCGCCGGCCAAGCTCACCTCGTGGTTCCTCCTGATGCTCATCTCCTACACGCTCGTCGCCGCCGCCCTGTGGCGCACCACCGAGACCGCCGCCCAGCCGGCGCCTGAAGGGAACCCGGCGTGACCCACGTCCGAAAGGACAGGCTTCACCGCGCCGGCCTCCATCTCGCCGCAGCGCTGGTGGTGATGGTGGGCGGCCTCGTCTGGCGCCTCGTGCCATTGGGGCTGCCGGACTTCTTCCTCAACTACGGCGGGGGCGTGCTGTGGGGCGCCATGGTGCTGCTGATCGTCGGGGCCGCAACGGACAAGACGCGCTGGTGGGTCGCGCCAGTAGCGGCCGCGTCCATTGCGCTGGCGGCGGAGCTGTTCCGCCTCTACCACGCACCCACCCTCGACGCCTTCCGCGCTACTTTGGCCGGCGCACTGCTGCTGGGCCGCATCTTCAACCCGTGGAACATCGTGGCCTACTGGCTCGGCATAGCCCTCGTCCTGCCGCTTCATCTGGCCATCGGACGGATGCGGCAGAGGTGATATCCCCAGGGCTGGAGGGTCCGAGATGTGGTTCATGGTGGTGTTCCCGCTGGTCCTGCTCGCAGTCTGGTGGAGAGACGCACTGCGTATCGGCCGCGACGGTCACGTGTGGTGTGCCATCCTGCTCGTCCTCGGCAGCCTCGGCTTCTTTGGCCCCTTTCTTCTGGCCGCCACCGGCGACCTGCTGAACCATGTGGAGCTTCCGGCCTTCTTCGACACGAAAGCGATCGCGGGACCAGACTCGACCACGATCACGGCATCCATGCCCTTGGCGCGCATCCAGAGATACGACCGCGACGGCCGCTTCCTGAACGGCTGGTTCGCCAACAACGGCGGCGGGCAGTTTGCCCTCGGCCTGACACGGGAGGGAGCAATCGCCCTCGCATCGAGGCGCACCAAGGAAGTCGAATTCTTCAACTCGGATGGCTCCGTCGCAGCGCCGCCGCGTCCGTTTACGGGGGGCGGAGAGCCTATGCAGGACCTGCTGTGGCCCGGGACACTCTCGTTGAAAGGCGTGGTGTTCGCCCAACCCGTCCAGGTGGCAGGACCACCCCCGCACTTGCTGACAGTGGTGCTATTTCCCTTCTGGCACCCGCTTCTTGCGTGGGTCCTCGGCGGCATGGGCATGATTTGCGTCTGGCGCAGCCGCAAACTCGCCTCCTCGTCTGATTCCCGGCCGCCGGCCGGGGCTCGGTAGCAAACCGCACGCGCCACCCCTTGCCGGTGAAGACGCCGCTGGCATGTGGGCAACGCCATCGTCGGCGATGCACTGCCCTATCTGCCGCCCTGCCTCCTGAGCGCATCAACGGCCCGAAAGATCGCCTTCGCCTCGGCCCTGGCGTCGAACGGCGCTGCATCGCGGCCCCGCCCGTAGAGGCGCGCGTCGAGGCGCGCCGTCTCTTGCCCGCTCAGCGGCAGTCCGAGTAAGCGCCACCGGCGCAGGTGGCGCTCCACCGCGCGGCGGAGCGCGAACGGCTCGCCGGTCCGCGCCGCCCGGCGCACGGCGATACGGGTGGGGTCCACGGGCGAGAGCCGCCCGAGCACTCTCAGTGCCTCGTCCCGCTGGCGCGGTGTGAGGCCCACGAGGACCAGCACGAATCCCGCCATCAGCCCGCTGGCGACGGCCAGCGCCGCGGCGCGTATCTGCCCGGCGGGCAAATGCCCGGTGCCGCCGACCCCGGCATAGATGCTGGCATAGCCGAAGGGTATCGCCGGGATTTCCGCCGTGCGCATCTGCCGTGCCCCGGTATCGAACCAGGGGATGGCGATGGCCGGAAGCACGGCGGGGTCGCCGGTGCTCGGCCTCAGGTGCCATTCCCATGTCACCGTTGTCACCGGCCCGTCCGGCGTCAGGCGCTGCGTACGCGCCTCCGGCGCCGCGAAGCTGATGAGCCAGGGCGCGCGCACAATGGGGCGCGGCGGCACCAGATGCGACGGTGCCCCCACCGCCTCGATGGTAACGCGGCGGACCAGGGTTTCCCCATCGCGCAGCTTACCGGGCTCGGTGGACAGCGCGTCGGTGACGGTGAGGCCCCGCGCCGCGAGCATCGACCCCTCGGCCGGAAACGGTGCCACCGCCACAGTGACGGGCTCCGCCGTAACCGGCAGCTCCTCCCGCGGCGCATCGGTGCCCACCACGGTCAGCCGGTGCGTCACCGGCCCGATGGTGAGCGGACCGGCATGGCGGGGGAACACCGCGATGCGCCGCTCGAACACGCGGACGGCCCGCCCTTCCACCTGCTCCGTCCGCCACTGGTCACGGGCGAGCTGCATCCAGTCATAGTCGGGGGAATCCGGAAAGCTCAGCTTTTCCAGCGTGATCTGCCGCTCATATTCGCCGCGCACGGTGACGGGGATCATCTCGCCCGCCACCGGTCGCATCTCGGGGATGATCAGCCGTAAATTCTCGGCGCGGGCGCCGCCGGCCAGAGACAGGAGGACGAGAAGGCAAAGCGCACGGATCGTCATGGTGCGTCTCCATCCCGCCCGATCAGGCCGAGCGCCGCCCGCCGCTCGAATTCCTTGCGCAGGCGCAGGCGCAGGTACGCGCCGGGATCGTCGGCGATGGTGTCGAGCCAGGCATCGGAGGCGACGATCCCGCGTGCCTCGATCGGCTTCTTCAGCTCCGGGTCGGGCGTGGCCGCGACGCCGTCGCCCTTGTTCGCGGATGCAATTCCGACAGCAGCCGGGATATGGCCGCGAACGACGCTAACGCCCACCGTCTTGGGCGCCAGCGCATCGATCATCTCGCGCAGCCGGCGCGCCTCGGCGTCCGCCGGGTCCACGAACAGCACGGCGTCCAGATAGGCGACGGACAGCGCGTAGCGGCCGGTCGCCGCAAGGGTCAGGGCACGGTTGAAGGTCTCGCTGCGGCCGGCCTCCGCGAAGGCCGCGTCCGCGGCGGAATAATCGCCCGCCCGGTAGAAGGCGATGCCCCGCGCCGCCGCATCATCCTGCCAGCGCGCCGTCCCCGGCGCCCCGGCCCAGAAAGCAAGCCGCGCAAGTGAGGACGGCCCCGCAAGCATGAGGCAGGCGAGGCCCGCCGCCGCCATGAGGAGGATGCGCCGTGCCGGGGAAAGGCCGCTCATGCGCGCCTCCGGAACAGGGCGAGGAACGGGACGAGCGCGAGCGCCGCGACCAAGGGGCCGAGATCCTGGAACGCAAGCCCCGCCGCCCGCCCGTCGCGCGTCAACGTCGCCGAACCGGACAGGCGGTCGATGACCGGTCGGGGCGCGCGGGCCGGGGCGGCTGCGACGCCCAGCGCCTCCAGCGACGCGGCTTTGTCGCTCCCCGCGCCCAAGGCGAGGGTGAAGAGGCGGATGCCGCCCGTGGCGAGCCGCGCGGCCTCGGTGCGCGCGGCGGCATCGATGCCGCCGCCGTCCGAGATCAGCACGAGATCGGCGTCCGGCGTCCCCTCCAGCATGCGGCGGGCGAGCCGCAGCGCAGCGGCCGGCCGGGCGCCGCTGCTCGGCATGGTATCGGGGCCAAGCACGGCGATCAGGCTCTCCAGCACCGCGGGATCAGCCGTCGGTGCCGCCACGTCATAGCCCTCGTCGGAATAGAGGATGAGGCCCACCGGCCGCCCGGCTGCCGCGGCCATGATGCCGGCGGCGGCGGCCTGCGCATCGGCCAGCGTCGCTCCGGCGACGCCGGGCGACAGGCCGATGGCCACCAGAACGGCGCCGGCCCCGGCCAGTTGCGGGGCATCCGCGCGCGGGATCGCGGGTCCGGCAAGGCCTAGGCCGACCAGCGCCGCCGCCACCACCGGCATCCGGCTGGCGCTGGCATCGTCCCGTCGCAGATGGCCGAGGGCGCGCATCGCCGCCAGCATGGCGGGCGTCATCACCCGCCCCCAGCCATCCGCCACAGGGCCGCGTCGCCACAGCCAGAAGGCCAGCGCGGCAAGCAGCGGCAAAGCGGCGAGCCACCACGGGCGGAGCAGGACGAAACTACTCATGAACGCCTCCCCATGGCCGGCAGGAGGGCCAACAGAGCGGCGAAGACGAGCGCCGCCGCCGCGGGCCACATCCAGAGGGAGCGCCAGTACAGGACCGGGGGGCGTCGCATGGGGTTCGGCTCCAACCGGTCCAGGGTCGCGGCCACGTCCATCAGATCGTCGAGGGTGCGCACCCGGAAACTCGCCCCGCCGCCGGCCTCGGCGGTGGCCCTGAGGCCGGCGACATCCACCGCATCGCTGGCGTCCGGCTGGCTCTCCAGATCGTCCGGCCCCAGGGCAATGGTGTGCACGCGGATGCCGTGGCGCGCCGCAAGCCGCGCCGCGTCGCTCGCCAGCACCTTGCCCGAGGTGTCGATGCCGTCCGAGAGCAGGATCACCGCTTTGGACTTGGTATCACTGCGGGAGAGGCGGCGGACGGCGAGGCCGAGCCCGTCGGAAATTGCCGTGGAAAGACCGGAGATGCCGATCTGCAGCGTATCCACGGCGCGGGCCGTGGACGCCACGTCGAAGGTGGGCGGCTGCACCACATAGGCCCGGTCGCCGAAGACGACGAGGCCGATCCTGTCGCCCTGCCGGCCGGCAATGAAGCGCGTCGCGACCGCCTTGACCGCGTCGAGCCGCGACAGCGGCCGGCCGTCGAGCACGAAGTCCGTCTTCGCCATGCTCCCCGACAGGTCGAGGGCGAGGATGATCTCCCGGCCGGACGCGGTAGCGAGGCTCACGGGAGCGGCGACGCGCGGCCCGGCCAGCGCCACCACCAGCGCGATCCAGGCGCCCACGCGCAGCAGGGCCGCGGCGGGGTCGTGGCGCAGGCCGGACGGGGCGGCGGCGGCGAAGGCGGCGGCATCGACGGCGAGCGAAGCCATCGCCGGCGCCCGCGCCGCGAGGATGTGCCGGACCAGCCACGGCAGGGGCAGGAGCAGCAGGACGAGGGGAAAAGCGAGGCTCATCGGCGCGCGCGCCTCGCCTTCAGGGCGATCCGCTCGATGGCCTCGTCTCCGGGCGGCGGGGCGGCGCCGTAGGCGGCGGGGCGCAGGTCGTCCGGCAGGTGCCCGAGGATGCGAGCGATGGCGAGCAGCCGCGCCTGGGGCTCTAGGGAACGCAGCGCCCGGAGCCGCGCGCGGAGCGGGATGCGCTGCGCGAGGAGCGGCAGCACGAGGGCGCAGCACAGCGCACCGAGGAGCAGGCCGAGGCCGAACAGGGCGACGAGATCGGTCGCATGGAGCGCCATCAGGGAGGGCGGCAGGCGCCCCTCCGGCAAAGCGGCGATCAGCTCAGCCTGCGTCATCCGGGAGCACCTCGAGGCTGACATTCAGGCCGGCCATGCGGTCGGCCTGCGGCGCGGGATCGAACGGCCGGAGCCGCGCCAGCCGCTGGTCCGGGCCGGCATGGATCGGCAAAGGCGCGGCGGGTGGAGCCATCTCGACCGGATCGAGCGGAAGCAGCACGCGCACCCGTCGCTGACGCGCGAGGCGTGCCAGCGCCGCCTCGTCGGCCGGCCGGATGCCATCCGGACCGGTGGCGATGAGCACCTCCGCGCCCGACGGGACCATGGCCACCGCCCGCGCCAGCACCTCGCGCAGGAACGTCGCCTCGTCCCCCCTCTGGCCCGCCGCGAGCGCGCGGTCGTGGCTGTCGGCCAGCATGCGGCTGATGCGGCCCATCTGCGTTACCCCAGCGCCTGCGGCGGCGACGGCAACGCCGGACGCATCGAGGCTGATGGCGGCGAGGACGGCGCGGCGCGCCGCCGCCTGCCAGCCGCGCCGCGCCAGAACGCGGGCGGCGCGCACCGAGCGCAGGCTGTCCCCGGTGCCCCACAACATGGACGGCCGGAAATCGGCGATCAGCAGCACCGTGTCATCGCGCTCCTCGTGGAAGCTGCGGATGTGCGGCGCGCCGGTGCGGGCGGTGGCGGCGGGATCGATCCGCCGGAAGTCGTCGCCTTCGGCGAAGGCCCGGATTTCGCGAAGGTCCATGCCGGAGCCGGCGGGACGCGCCTGCACCGCGCCGGGGCGCCGCGTCACCGGGCGGTGGCGGGCGCGCGGCAGGCGCGTGTCGCGCAGCGCGAGCAGTTCCTCCGCGACGAGCCGGATACCGGGCACATCCAGCGCCGCCGTCACCATGGCTCCACCGCCTTCAGGATGTCGGCGACGAGGCTGCGGCCGGTGCGCCCTTCGCCGATGGCCGCCCACGTCGGCACCAGCCGATGGGCCAGCGCGTCGGGCGCGAGGGCGATGACATCCTCGGGCAGGCCGTAGTCGCGCCCCTTCAGCCAGGCGAGGGCCTGCGCCGCCGCGGCCAGCGCCAGCGTGCCGCGCGGCGAGACCGGGTGTTCCACCCACTCGGCAACCACGCCACCGGGCCGCGAGGCCATCACCAGCCGCACGATGAAATCCTTCAGCGCCGGAGCGAGATGGACGGTCGCGACTTCGGCCTTGGCCTGCGCCAGCGTGTCCGGCGACAGCGCGGCCTCCGCCTGCGACGGACCTGCGATCCGCTCCGCGGCGACGAGATCGAGGATCGCGCGTTCCTGCTCGGCCTGGGGCAATCCGAGGGACAGGTGGAGCAGGAAGCGGTCCATCTGGGCTTCGGGCAGGGGAAAGGTGCCCTCGTGCTCGATGGGGTTCTGGGTCGCCACCACCATGAAGGGCTGCGGCAGCGGGCGGGTGACGCCCGAGGATGTCACCTGCCCCTCGGCCATGGCTTCCAGCAGTGCCGACTGCACCTTCGGCGGCGCCCGGTTGATCTCGTCCACCAACACCAGCGCGTGGAACAGCGGACCGGCGACGAAATCGAAGCGTCCGGTCTCCGGCCGGAACACCTGGGTGCCCGTCAGGTCCGAGGGCAGCAGGTCCGGGGTGCATTGGATGCGGGCGTGGCTCCCCGGCAGGCTGGCGGCGAGCCGCTTGACGGCACGGGTCTTGGCGATGCCCGGCGGCCCCTCGATCAGCACGTGCCCGCCGACCAGCAGGGCGATCAACAGCCGCTCAACCAGCGCCTCGTGGCCGATCAGTCCCGCGGCGACGGCGCTGCCGAGGCGGGTGATCGGATGGCTCATGTCGTTCATGCCCGGCGTCTCCCGATGGTACGGGAGAATGCCGGTGCCCGGCGCAGCGCCGCCAGAGAGGCCTTCCCGGCCGGCCCGGGAAGATCTCCCGGATCAGCGGGGAAGACGTGCCGTCGCCCGCATGCCCCCGCCCGACGGCAGCAGCGCGAAGCTTCCGCCGAGCGCATCGACCCGCTCGCGGATGCCGAGCAGGCCGTAGCCGTCGCCCGCCCGGCTATCGGACCGCGCGGCGCCGTCGTCCTCGACGGTCAGGGTGATGGTGTCGGCGACCTCCAGAGTCAGGATGACGCTGCCGGGGCCGCCATGGCGGACGGCATTGGTGAGGCATTCCTGGGCGATGCGGTAGAGGCTGAGGGCGAGGGTGTCCGGCACCGCCTCCATGTCACCCTTCAGCTCCAGCGCGAAGCGGATGGCAGGCACGCGGCTGCGCCAGTCGGCGACGAGCCGTTCCAGCGCGTGGCGCAGGCCCAGGTCGTCGAGGTCGGGCGGGCGCAGGCGGGACAGCTCGGCGCGCAGGCTGTCCATCATCTGGCCGCTGATCTCGGCGATCCGCGCGCCGTCCTCGGCGGAGGATTCCTTCGACTGCGCGATGGCCGTGGCGAGGGCGCGGGTGGCGGTGAGGCACTGGCCGAACTCGTCGTGCAGCTCGCGGGCGAGCGCGCGCCGCTCGCTCTCCTGCATGGTGAACAGGCGGCGCGTCAGCTCGGTGCGCAGGGCCTGCGCCTCCTTGAGCGTCTCCGCCGTATGGTTCAGCGCGGTGCTCAGGCGATCGAACTCGGCGACGTGGAGCGGTGGCAGCCCGGCTGAGAAGTCGCGCCGCTGGAGCCGCTCGATGCCGCTCAGGATGATGCGGAACGGGGCGAGGAGCCGGACCATCAGCAGGCCGGTGAGAATGGAGCCTCCAACCGCCATGCCCACCGCCACCCGCATCAGGTCGCCGGTCCGCGTCCAGGCCCGGCTCATGACGACGCCGGTGTCGGCCGAAGCGGTGACATAGGCATCGGTCAGATAGCGCGTGCGCACCGGCACGGACATGGGCTGAGGCATCAGGCCGAGGTGCCCCGCCAGCCAGACGAACCAGCCCGGCGGCGCAACATCGGCGGCGACATAGGGGCCGCAGCGCCGGTGCAGCGGATTCTCCCGCGCGCCGAGTTCGACGCAGATGCCTGGTGCGATGAGGGTCCAGGCGGGAAAGGCCTGCCAGTCCCGGAACACCGGCACCGGCGCCACGCCACCGAAGGCGAGCCCCTCGAAGCTCGGGCGGGCGGCGATGGCGTCGGCGACGCGGACGGCAGTGGTCGCCACATCCTGCCGCGCCGCCTCCGCCGTGTCCCACAGCACCCAGCCGGCGGCGATCACCACCGTGGCAAGCCCTGCCGCCAGCACGCGCAGCACCAGCTGGGGCAGGAGCCGGCGCATCAGATGGCCGGAACGAGGCCGGACCGCTGAGCCTTCAGCACCAGGTCGGCGTCACCGGCGGCTCCGAGCTTGGCCCGGATCAGCGACAGGTTGTTCTGGACGGTCTTGGAGGAGAGTCCGAGGCTGCGGGCGATGGAGCGGCCGTTCATGCCGCGCGCCACGAGCAGCAGGATCTCGCGCTCACGCGGGGTGAGGCTGGCGATCTCGTCGGTGCCGAGGGAGGTGCGGGCCAGCTCCTGCGCCATGTCGGACGACAGCGCCCGCCGCCCCGCCGCCACCGCCGTGATGGCCTTGACCAGTTCTTCCGGCGGGCTGCTCTTGGATACAAAGCCCCGCGCGCCAGCCGCCATGGCTTTCTGGGCGAAGATGGCGCCCTGGTGCATGGATACGACGATGATCCGCGCCCCTGGATCGCGGTCCACCATCGCCTCCACCGCTGCGAAGCCGCCGCCGCCGGGCATGGAAAGATCCATCAGCACGATATCAGGCGCATGGGCGGCGAAGGCGGCGAGCGCCGCGATCCCGTCGTCCGCCTCGGCCACGACAGAAAGGCCGGGCTGACGGTCGAGCAGCCGGCGGTAGCCCTCGCGCACGATCGGATGATCGTCGACCAGCAAAATGCGGATCAGGTCCATGGGGCGAGGATATCCCTCCGCGGCGCCCGCACAATGGGGCGCTGGCGTCGGGTCAAGGCTCCGCTTGTCTGCCTCCAGCCGGGAAAGAAAGAGGCGCGGCCGCCGGATGGCGGGAGGTCGTCACGCCGAGGTCCTCACGCTCCCCTGCGGGGAGGAGCGCCGGCGGGCCGCGCCAGTTGCCCACCATCCATCGGAGGATTGCCCGGCACGGTCGCGCCATTGCCTGACTGGTGGGATTCGTTGAAAGCCGGGCGGGCGCCCGGCGGGGAGCCGCGAAGGCCCCTCGTCACTTCACACGTTCGAGCTCCAGATGCGGCACGAACTGCCGGCCGGAGGCATCGGTGATCGGCGCCGCCTTGACCTTCAAATGGTCGCCCTCGAGCGTCTCGATGGTGCGCACCAGAGACTGGCCCTGCCACTGGGGAAAAGTCGATTGCCAGACCGAGGTGGTGAAGGTGTGCGCCGCTTCGTCGACGCTGTAGGCGCCACCATAGGCCATGGCGGGTCCGACCGGCTCGGAGGGAACACCGCCGGCCCGCGCCGTCCGGTCCCGGCCGACGATGATGGCGCTGAACTGACCGCCGGGCGTGAAGACGGCGAGCCCCTGCGCCCCGGCTCCCCACGTGTCGCGCCGCGACCCGTCGGCGAATTCGTCGTACACGCTCACGATCTTCCACGCGCCCACGAGGCGGGCGCCGAGCGTGTCTGCGGCGAAGGCCGCGCCCGCACCGCTTATGGCAAGCGCGGCGACGGCAGCGGGGATGAACGTCCTCGGGGACATGCGGTCTCTCCTCTTCGGGGCGTCAGGGCTTCAGGGATGCGGCATAGGCGGCCAGCGCCACCATCTCCGGCAGGCTCATCTCTTCGGTGGTCGCGCGCATGGGCGCCGCCATGGGGCCGTCCCTGAGCCCGTGCTTGAACTCGTAGAGCTGGCGCACGAGATAGGACGGCGAGCGGCCGGCGAGCGGCGGGATGTCGCCGATGCCCTTCAGTCCTTCGCCGTGGCAGGCGACGCAGGCGGGGATGCGCGTGCCCAGCCCCTCGTTCGCGATGCTCTCGCCCAGCGCGACGCTGCCGCGCGGAACATAAGCGGTGAAGGTGACGTGGAAATCCCGGTTGACGAAATTCTCCTCGTCGTCCGGCATCTCGATGATGCGGCCGGCGAGCGGCTCTGATGTCCCGTCCTTCTTCGGCGTGTAGTACCAGGAGGGCACCGTGCTCGCGGGAACGGTGTCCGTCTCCACCACCGTGATGCGCGGCGGCAGCTTCTGCGCGGCGTAATAAGTGACGGCCTCGGCGATCTCCTGCTCGCTCAGGCTCCTGAGGGCGGCGATCATGCGGAAGACGTGGGTTCGCTCCTTCACCCCGGTGGAGCGGGCGCCGCTGCGGAAATCATCGATCTGGCGCAGCATGTAGTCGGCCGGCAGGCCCGCGAGGCTCGCATTCTCCGGCCCGCCGACGCCCTCGGGCCGGTGGCACACGCCACAGGGCCGCACGTCAGGTTGACGCCCCTGCGCCACCACGTCTGGCATGGGCGGATGGGCGTCGGGGAACCAGTCCCGGGCAACGAAGAGGTCGCGGATCTCGGTCAGCGTGTAGCCGCGGCTGCTGCCCGGGACATGCCGGACGCTGCCGTCATCCTTGGGCGGCACATAGTCGGGCGTCGCGATGGGATAGGCCCAGACGGGCGGCGGCTCTTCTGCGCCAGCGGCAGAGGCGACGAGGCAGAATGCGGCGACGATCACGTCCCGCGCCAGCCGGCCCGGAGAAAACATCTGCAGCCCCGATGATTGTGCGAGCGGCAGCCGCCCCCTGATGCGGCGCCGGGCAGATTATTATCGGGCCGCGGGCGTCATGGACGGCAAAGTTTGCGCCTTTTGACGAGCGGATGCGTCGCCCGGCGCCCGGTCACGCCTGGCGCGCCCACTCCGTTTCGGCCGGCTCCACTGGGGAATGGGGCTGCGCCGCCAGCTCGGCGGAGGCGCGCAGGAAGGCGATGTCGCGCAGCCGGGCGCCGACGCCATGGCCGACGGCGTCGCTGCGCCAGAGCCGGGGCAGGATTTCCACCGCGCGCCCGCCACGGCCATGCAGGCGGATAAAGCCCGCCGCCTCCGCGTCCTGCATCACCCCGCGCACGTGGGACCGCGACAGACCGAACCGCTCTGCCACGTCACCAAAGGCGAACGGGCATTCCCGCCCCTCGGGCGACGACAAGGCGCCTTCGAACAGCGCCTCCAGAACCATGAGCCCGCCCGGCCGGCTGAAGAACAGGAGGAAATCGGTCTGCGCCGAGAGCAGCCGCGCGCCCTCCGGCAGCAAGGCGAGGGACTGGCGCCGGATGGCGGCATGGACCGCCGGATCCCGGTTTCGCACGCCGGCATAGCGGTTTTGCGGGCACAGCGTGTCGAGGATGATGTAGTCCGTCGCCATCCACTCCCGGTCGTGGGCCAGCATCCTGTCCGTGAGGCGCAGCAGCTTCACCCGCCGGTCGCGCGGGGCATGGTGAATCTCGACGAAGCCCACCGCCTGCATCCGCTCGATCAGATGGTCCACATGGCGGGGGCTCGTCATGCCGAAGGCCGCCATCTGCTCCTTGAGCCGCCCCACCGAGAACCAGGTCTCCCGCCGCTCCGCATCGTGATTGGCGTTGAGGATGACAGACAGCGTGAACAGGAGGTAGCGGCTGGAATCCGTCAGCAGGCGGATGAGGAAGGGGTTCCGGTCGAACAGAGCCAGGAAGCTGTCGCAATAGAGCTTCCGCGCGCGCAGATAGTCGGGATGTTCGGCGATCTCCTCTACCGTTACCGGCACCCGCACCCCCACGTCCATGCCCGCCCCCTCAAACGCATCCAGACGCAGCGACAACCGGGATTCGACTAAGCGGAAACGCAAAGGCGCAACGCGGCATCGCGAAGACCGGAAACTATACCATCCAAATCATCGCCCGCAGCGCGGAGAACGCAACGATTACATTCCGTAACGGCACACCGACGGCGCCGAGTTTGGTGCTTATGCGCTTCCCTGCGCTCGCCTCCGCGCATGCAGGCCCTGTCACGTGGTAACGCAGGCGGATCATGTGATGGAATCGGGGGTCACGGCCCGGCGGCGACGTCAAAACGAGGAGGGCGCGTTCAGCGGGCCCGTCCGCGTGGCTAAGCCGCCAATGGGTGTCGGCGAGCAATCCATCGGGACGCTGGACATCTCCGGGCGTCAGTGACTCTGACGATGAACGCAAAACACCCGGCGACCTGAACGATCGCCACGGGCCACCCCGAGCTGCTGCGTCACCGGAGCCAAGCCCCCGTCTTGACGGCGACCAGCGTGGTCACGGCATAGGCCACGAGGGCGACCGAGAGCGCGGCGAACAGTGCCGCGATGGAGCCGGTGAGCCAGAGGGCCACGAACCCGCCGCCGAGCGCGATGGCGACGCGCAGGAAACCGGCCACGACCGGCCAGAACAGTCGCCCGGCGCCCTGCGCCGCGAAGTAAAGCGCGAGCCCGATACCGAAGAAGCCGTAGAACGGCCCAACGATGCGCAGATAGGCACTGCCGGTTGCGACCATGGCCGGCTCGGCACTGAACAAGTAGAGCCACGCCTCAGGAAAGACTGCCGCGGCAAGCCCCACGGTTTCCGTCACGACGAAGGCAAGGCCCGCCCCGGCCAGAGCGATATGAAGCGCGCGATCGCCGCGGCCGGCGCCGAGATTGGTGCCAACCATCGCGACCATTGGCGCGCCGATGCCGAAGATGAGCGGAATGAGCAGATATTCCAGCCGCACGCCGGTCCCGAAGCCGGCGACCGCATCGACGCCGCCTTGAATGGCCACGAGAGCCGTCGCGCCGCCGACGATCACGTTGGTCTGGATTGACTGGAGCGACGACAGCGCCCCGACCCGCATGACCGAGCCGATCACCCGCCAGTCGAGCCGCACCCAGCGGAAGCGGGCGGGGTTGCGCCCGGAGAGGATATAGGCGCCGAGCACCAGCGTGCCGCCAAGATAATAGGCGATGAGCGCCAGCCCGCCCCCCGCGATGCCGAATCCGGGGATGGGGCCGAAGCCGAAGATCAGCACCGGCGAGATCGGGATCAGGAGGGCCACGCCGACACAGATGACGACAGCCGGCAGCAGCATGTTGCCGGTGCCGCGCACGACGCTGGCGAGGCCGTTCATGGTCCAGGTCAGCGGCGTGCCGAGGAAAACGATGTTGGAATAGATGAGCGCCGCCTCCAGCTCCGGCCCCGAGCCGCCCATCGCCCCGTAGATCTGCCTGCCGAACAGCAGGAATAGCGCCGCGAAGGCAAACCCGAAGGCGAGGCTCACGGCGATGGCATGCAGCACCAGCGCATCCGCCGCCGCCTGCTTTCCGGCACCGAGCGCCCGCGCCACGGCGGAGGAAATGCTGCCGCCCAGCGCGCCGGCCGACAGCGTCGTCATCAGCATGACGGCGGGAAACACCAGCGCCATGGCCGCCAGCGCCGCCGTGCCAAGCTTCGCCACAAAGAAGGTCTCGATCAGCCCGGCGGAGGCCTGCGCGAGCATGATGAGAACGTTGGGCCAGGCGAGCCGGACCAGAAGCGGCACGATGGGCGCTTCCACCAGCCGTCGGGTTCGGGCATCGGCGGCCGGGCGCGGGGGCGTCGCGCCTGGCGCGGCGACGGCCGGATCTATCGGGGCGCGGTACATGTCGGCCTCACATTGTTTCGAAGGCTAGATATCGGCGGTGGCGATGAAATTGCCGCCGGCCTCGGCATAGGCATTGGAGATGGCGGCACTCTCGTCCGTATCTGTGCCGCGTCGCCAGCGACCGACGAAGGTGGGAGGGCCGAGGGCGATCTCGGAACCCCTGAGGCCGGTGCCGCCGAACGGTCGAGACTTCATCGGGTCAACTCCTTCGGGGGCTGCGGCACTTCCCCTGCGCCCGCGTGATCCATCAGCCAATCTATTTCGGGTATATACCCGCATCAAATATGACGACTCGCGCCCCCTTAGCCCTCAGAGAGCGGCGAGGAGATCGCGCAGTTGTTCGAGCCTCTCCTTGCCCAGCCGTTCCTCCATCGCCTTCTGGCTCCGCGCCCAGGCCTCGGCGGCGGTCTTGATGAGTTCGGTGCCCTGCGGGGTGAGGGCGATGCAGGCCTCGCGCTGGTCGTCCTTGCCGCGCCGCATCTCCATCAGTCCATGCTTCGACAGCACCCGCACATTCCGGCCAACGGTGGAACGGTCGAGCTCGAGGAGCCGGCCAAGCTCGGTCATGCTGACCTCGCCTTTGTCCCGGACGGAGCGCAGCAGAGAATACTGCGCAACGTTGATCCCGAGCGGCGCCAGCGCCTCGTCGTACATGGCGCTGACCCGACGCGTCGCACGCCGCAGCCGGGCACAGTGGCAGGGGGTATCCATACGAACGTGTATATACCCGCAACCTGTCCCCGTCCAGTCCACCCGAAGGGGAAGAAGCCAGCGGACGCCACGCCGAAGACGGTATGGCCCCAGGGCATGCGCCGATGGCCAAGTCGGGCGAGCCGGCCGGCCGGGGCACCGCACCGACGTATCGTGCGCGCGCATCGTCGTGAGGCCGGCTTGCGCTGCGCCGCGCATTGACGGCCGTGTGGAACGGGCGCTCATACTTGGCCGTCACATCAGCAACGCTTTTGAGCACGATCTGCACGGCTGGGGTGAACGTTCATGACTTACATTGTGCTGATAGCGGTCGGAGGCCTTCTGCTGCTGCAGTGGAGCGGCGCCATACCAATGGATAGCGTTGGCGGCGCGCTGGTGATCGCGGCTGCTGCAATCTTGGGTGCGCTGGCGGTCGCGATCCACGAGGCATGGACGAAGAAGCGAGGCGTCCTCGGCTGGATCGTCAACCTCATTGTCTCATTCGCAGGCGTGTTTCTGATCGCTCCTCTCGCCGGCGGCGCGATGGTGGCACTGCTTCTGCCATTCATGGACGGCGCATCGTCGCTGGCTGCGGCCAGCGGGGCCAAGATGTCAATTGCGCTTGCGGGCCAGCTGGCCCTCACGCTCTTGGGGGTTTGGGGCGCGCTATGGCTCGTGAACCGTTGGCGATGAGCGTCGGCGCCAGCCCCGACAACGCCCAACCGAAGCAGGCGCAACAAGGCCGGCTCGACACGATCCGCCGCTGAGCCGTCAGGCTGCCTTACCGCCGGCCCAATGCCGGTCCATCAAGCGCCGACCAACCGCCGCACGCTCCGACAGGCGACCAGTGACGACAAGACGCTCATTCCTCTTCCGAAGTGCTCCAGCCGCAGCACTTGCGACACTAACCGCGACCTGCGGGTCGCCATCCCGGGCGGAGCCGGTGGAGGCACCGCCCAGGCTTACAGGGCTCGAACAGGCGTTCGCGGCCATCGAGGCCGAGAGCGGCGGGCGGCTCGGGGTTGCAGTGCTGACGGCGACCGGTGCGTCCGCGGGATATCGCGCGGATGAGCGCTTTCCGCTGTGCAGCACGTTCAAGGCCCTCGCCACCGCTGCCATCCTCGCCCGGGTCGATGCCGGCACGGAGCAACTGGGGCGGCGCATCCCGGTGGCGCAGGCGGATATCCTCTCTTATGCGCCGGTGGCGAAGCAGCATGTGGGCGGAGAAATGACCATCGCCGACCTGTGCGCGGCTGCGGTGTTGGTCAGTGACAACACGGCGGCGAACCTGCTGCTGGAGGCCCTCGGCGGTCCGGCCGCGCTCACGGCGTTTGTCCGTACGCTGGGCGACACGAGCACCCGGCTCGACCGGATGGAGCCGGACCTCAACGAGGCGACGCCCGGCGACCCGCGCGACACCACCACCCCCGCCGCCATGGCGCGCGACATGCTGGTGCTTTCCGCAGGTACCGCCCTGAGTACCGCATCGCGTGAGCGCCTGAACGGATGGCTCATTGCCTGCACCACCGGAACGGCGAAGCTCCGCGCCGGACTGCCGGCGGACTGGCGGGCCGGCGACAAGACCGGCTCCGGCAGCCACGGCACCAGCAATGACGTCGCGGTGATCTGGCCACCGGGGCGCCCGCCACTCGTCATCGCTTCCTACCTCACGCAGGCGCCCGGCGACGACGCGCGGCGCAATGGAATCCACGCCTCAGTCGCCCGCGCCGTCGCCGCCCTGGACGGCTGACGGAGCGAACATGAAACTGCTGCGGCGAGCGTTAACCGTCACTGCCCCACGGCATCCTTCACGCACTTCGTGGTGAAGCTGGTCTGTGCAGCTCCCTGCAGTTTCTTTTCCGCTGCTTGGGTATCGCAAGCCGCGGTCGCGTCCTTCTGGCACTTGGTGAGGAAGCTTGTACGCGCCGCGCCAGCGAGCTTCTTCGCGTCGGCATTGGCAACGCAGGTGTCAGCCGAGGCGGCGGCGGCAGAAAGCGACAGCAGGGTGAACGCGATTGCGAGCGTCTTCATGATTTTTCCTCCCAGGCTAGGCCCGTGAAGGCAAGCTATCACCGCCCCGGCTGCGGTTCGATGGTGTCCAAACGGCAGGCGCGGTTCGTCATGTTCCCGGCTACCCCGCCCTGCCGGAACTGATTGCCTCCCTGGCCGGGTCCAGCCCGATGGCCGTGGGCCTGACGGCGGTTGCGCGCCATCGTCGAAGCGATAGAAATGCGGCTCCCTGGAGTTCGCGACCGTGTCCCCTGAAGGCCACATCCTCATTGTCGACGACGACGCCGAGATCCGCCGTCTCGCCGGCAAGTTCCTGCGCGAGCAGGGGCACAAGGTCACGGCCGCGCAGGATGCCCGAGAAATGCGGGAAGCGATGGCCGCCGGCACCGTGGATCTCGTCATTCTCGACATCATGCTGCCCGGCGCGAATGGGCTGGATCTGTGCCGGGACATTCGCCGCACCTCGAATGTGCCCATCATCATGCTGACCGCGCGCGGCAGCGACGTGGACCGGATCGTCGGACTGGAGATCGGTGCCGACGACTATCTGGCGAAGCCCTTCAACCCTCGGGAATTGCTCGCACGCATCCACGCGGTTCTGCGTCGTGCCCGGCCATCGGGAACCGCCGTCGCCACGAGCGGCTCGTGCCTCACGTTCGCCGGCTGGAGCCTCGACACGCGACGGCGGGAGCTGGTCAATCCCGATGGCGCCATCATCGACCTCTCCACCGGGGAATATGACCTCCTTGTCACCTTCCTTGAGCATCCCCAACGGGTGTTGACGCGCGACCAGCTCATGGACGCCGCCAAGAACCGCACCGCCACCGGCTTCGACCGCGCCATCGACATCCAGGTGAGCCGGCTGCGCAAGAAGCTCGATTCCCATGGCGGCCCTGAGATGGTGAAGACCGTGCGCGGCGCGGGCTACTTCTTCGCCCCGCAGGTGGAGCGCTCGTGATCCGCGCCCTCGACAGCCTCGCCTTGCGCACGGCCCTGGTGGCTGTGGTGGGCATCGTGGTGGTGCATGTGCTCAGCCTGTGGACCTACGAGCACGCCATGGAGCGTGAGCGCCACGCCGCCCATGCCCTTCGTCTCGCGGACCAACTCGTCTCGCTGCGCCGCTCCGTAGCCGCGGTGGAGCCGGAAGGCCGCGAGGATGCGGCGCACGACCTTTCGGGCGGCGCCATCGATGCCCATTGGAGCCGGGACGCCATGGCCACGGCCGGACCTCGCCCCACGGAGGCGGGACAGCGCCTCGCCGACGAGGTCCGCACGTTGGCGCCGGACCTTCAGCCGGAGGACGTGCTGATGAGCGCGGGGGCCGATCCCCACCTCAGCCTCGTTGCCCTGCGCCTGCCTGACGGCAGCTGGCTGAGCGCCCGCGTGTTCGCCTCGCCCCCAGAGTCGACCGGCGCTCATGGATCCCTGCTCTCCACCACGCTCATGGCGGCCGGTGTGCTGTTGCTCTCGCTTGCCATCGCCGCGTGGCTCACACGCCCTCTCCGGGCCATGGCCCGCGCGGTCACGGCATTGCCGCAGGATGCCTCCCGCATCCGGCTTGCCGAGACCGGTCCGAAGGAGGTTCGGGAGCTGGCGCATGCCTTCAACGACATGCAGGCGCGGATTGCCGGGCTGGTCGAACGCCGCACCCAGGCCCTTGCCGCCGTCTCCCACGATCTGCGCACCCCCATGACCCGGCTGCGCTTCCGCCTTGAAGATGTCACCGATGCCGACCTTCGCGCGGCCATGGAAGGCGACATCGCGGAAATGGAGCAGATGGTCGAGGCCACGCTCTCCTACCTGCGTGGAGAGGCGAGCGAAGAGCCCCTGCGGCCGCTCGATCTCGTGGCTCTGGTGGAGACCATCGTGGACGATGTGCGGGATCGCAGACGTCCCGCCGACCTCTCTGCGCCGCCGAGTCTCGTGGTCGCGGGGCGTCTCGTCAGCCTGAAGCGGATGGTCTCCAACCTGATCGAGAACGCTGTCACCTATGGCGGCGCCGCGTCTGTGTCCCTCACCGATGCGGGTGCTGACGCAGTGGTGACGGTGCGCGACCACGGCCCGGGCATCCCGGAGGATCAGCTGGCCGCCGTGCTGGAGCCCTTCGTGCGGCTGGAAGGCTCGCGGAGCCGATCGACGGGAGGTGTGGGGCTCGGCCTCACCATCGCGCGCACGGTGGCCGAGGCACACGGCGGTACGCTGACCCTGGCCAACGCGCCCGATGGCGGGCTCCTCGCCTCGGTACGCCTGCCCAAGGCCCAGCCTGAAACAAACTGATACAGAAGCGAAACGCGGCGTGACGCCTCGCGCGCTATCAGCCTCCCGTACCGGAGTCACAAACCGACGGGGAGAGGCATGTCGCGCCACGTGCTGCACGGATTGGGTCTTGGGCTGTGCGGCCTTCTCGGCGCCTTGCTTTTTTCGGCCGGCGCCTTTGCGCATGAAGGTCATGACCATGGCGAACCGCCGCCCCAGGTCACCACCCTAGCCCCCCGCGCCGAAGCGGCCTCCGTCGATTTCGAGCTGGTCGCCGTCCTGCGCGACGGTGCCCTTACCATCCATCTCGACCGCTTCGCCGACAACGCCCCGGTCGACGACGCCACCGTCGAGGTGGAAACGCCGGAAGGCTCCCACGCCGCGAAGCCCGCGGGGCCGGGCACATATGTTCTGCCCGCGCCGTTCGTCGCGACGCCGGGCGCGCATGATCTCGCCTTCACCATCACAGCCGGCGACACGGTGGACGTGCTCGCTGCCAGGCTGACAGTCCCGCCCCCGGCTGGCCTCTCCGACACCAGACCGGTCCCTCCTGCGACCCTGGCGCAGCTCGGCGGGCTGCCGACCGGGACACTCACGGGCCTGGGCGCCGGACTTGTCATCGGCTTCCTCGCCGGAGCGTTCGTGGTATCGCGCCGGCGCACACCCACCCTTCTCGTCCTTACCGTACTGGGCATCGTGCTTTCCGTGGCGCCATCGGGAGCCCGAGCCACAGAGGCGCCGAAGACGAGCCCGCGGGACAGCGCCCAGCGCCTCCCCGACGGATCCTTGATCGTGCCCAAGCCGACGCAGCGCATTCTGGGGGTCAGGACGGTGGTCACAGCGGAGGGCAAGCTCTCCCCAACGGTCGAGTTGCCCGGCCGCGTGGTGCCGGACGCCAATGCGAGCGGCCTGGTCCAGACCGCTGTGGGCGGACGCCTCGCGCCGCCGGAAGGCGGGTTCAAGCCGCTCGGCACGCGAGTCGCTGCAGGGGAAATCCTCGCTTTCGTGCATCCGCCCATCGGCGCCTCCGATCTCAAGGACCTGGAGCAGCAGGGCTACGAACTGGATCAGCAGATCGCCCTCGTGAAGCGCCGCTACGAGCGGCTCTCGGCCATTCCAAACGCGGTCACGCGCCGCGAGGTGGAGGAGGCGGAGATCGAGCTGAACGGCCTCAAGACCCGCCGGGCCAAGCTGGAGCGGGTGCAGCGCGAGCCGGAGGCCCTCCGCGCGCCGGTGGCCGGGATCATCGCCTCCGCCGACGCCGTGGCGGGGCAAATGGCGGACCCGAACACCGTTGTGTTCCGCATCGTCGATCCCTCCCGGCTCTGGGTGGAGGCGCTCGGCTTCTCGCCGGATGCGGGACGATCCGGCGCCACCGGCCGCCTTCCGAACGGGCGCACGGTGGCCCTCACCTTTCTGGGGGCGGGCATATCCGACCGCGCCCAGACGCTCCCCCTCCTGTTTTCGGTCGCCTCGGATACCGCGGAGCTGCGCCCAGGCCAGTTCCTGACGGTATTCGCCGAGGCCGGCGCCCCGCGCATGGGCATCGCGATCCCCCGCTCCGCGGTGGTGCGCGGGGCGAACGGCCAGTCCGTGGTCTATGCGCACGTCAGCGCCGAGCGCTTCGTCTCCTTGGAGGTGAAGACCGCGCCCCTCGACGCCGCCCGCGTGCTGGTGGTGGCGGGCCTCTCCCCCGGCCAGCGCGTCGTGACCGACGGCGCCGAGCTTATCGACCAGATCCGCTGAGGCCGCAAATGTTCACGGTCCTCGTCACCCAGTCCCTGCGCAACCGCCTGCTGGTGCTGGCGCTCGCGGCCGTGCTGGTGGTCACCGGCGCCTATGCGGTGACCCGCCTACCGGTGGACGTGCTGCCGGACCTCAATCGTCCCACCGTGACCATCATGACCGAGGCGGAGGGCCTCGCCCCGGCCGAAGTCGAGCAACTCGTCACCTTTCCGCTTGAAACGGCGATGAACGGGCTGCCGGGCCTCATCCGCCTGCGGTCGGTGTCGGGCGTCGGCCTCTCCGTCCTCTATGTGGAATTCGACTTCGGCACCGACATCTTCCGCGACCGCCAGCAGATCGCCGAACGCCTCGCGCTGGTGCGGGACCGCCTGCCCGCGAACGTATCGCCGCAGATGGGGCCGATCAGTTCCATCATGGGGCAGATCCTGATGTTCGCCGTGACCAGCGACACGGCCGCCCCCATGGCTGTGCGCGAGGCCGCGGATTTCGTCATCAGGCCCCGGCTCCTCGCCATTCCCGGTATCGCCCAGGTCATTCCCATGGGTGGCGAGGTGCGGCAGATCCGCGTCTCGCCGGACCTTGCTGCGACGCGCGCCAACGGCATCACCCTCGATGCTCTGGACAAGGCGCTCCAGCAGTTCGGCACCAATTCAGGCGGCGGCTTCGCCGACCAGAGCGGGCGTGAGTTCCTGATCCGGAACATCGCCCGCACGCTCAGCCTCGACGACCTGAAGACCCTCGTGCTGCCCCGCCCCGCCGGGGGCAACGTCTTTCTCCACCAGATCGCGCAGGTCGACTATGCCGCGCGGCTGAAGCGCGGCGATGCCGGCTACATGGGGCGGCCGGCCGTGATCCTTTCGGTGGAGAAGCAGCCGGAGGCAGACACCCTCGCCCTCACACGCGCGGTGGAAGCGGCGGTGGCCGATCTCAACCGCACGCTCCCCGATGGCATCCGCATCTCCCCGCCGGTGTTCCGGCAGGCCGACTTCATCGCGGCCTCCATCGGCAATGTGGAGAAGGTGCTGATGGAAGCCATGGCGGTGGTGGCCGTGGTGCTGTTCGCGTTCCTGCTCAACTGGCGCACCACGCTGATCTCGCTCACCGCCATTCCGGTGTCGATCCTCAGCACGGCCATCGTGTTCCAGGCCTTCGGCCTTTCCATCAACACCATGACGCTGGGCGGCCTCGCCATTGCCATCGGCGAGCTGGTGGATGATGCCGTGGTGGACGTGGAGAACATCTACCGGCGCCTCAGGGAGAACGCAGCGGTGGCCGCTCCCCGCCCGGTGTTCGACGTGGTGGTGGCGGCGAGCCGGGAGGTGCGCTCGGGCATCGTCTACGCGACGCTGATCATCGTGCTGGTGTTCGTGCCCCTTTTCGCGCTGCCCGGCATCGAGGGGCGCCTGTTCGCGCCGCTCGGACAGGCCTACATCGTCTCCATCCTCGCCAGCCTCGCCACCTCCATCACGCTGACGCCGGTGCTCGCCTTCTACCTTCTCCCAGCCATCAGCCGGCATACGGAGCGGGACGGCGCGTTGGTGCGCATGCTGAAGGGCGGGTACGCGGCAGTGCTCTCCAGCGCCTTCCGCCACCCGCGCCTCGTGATGGGAACGACGACCCTGCTGTTCGTCGCCGCCCTTGCCGCCGCTGCCGGCTTGCCGCGCGCCTTCCTGCCGCCCTTCAATGAAGGCTCGCTGACCATTTCCATGTCGTTCCGTCCCGGGCTCTCGCTCGCCGAGAGCCATCGCATGGGGCTCATCGCCGAGGGGCTCATCCTAGAGGTTCCGGAGGTTAAGGCGGTGGGCCGCCGCACGGGGCGGGCGGAACTGGACGAGCATGCGGAGGGCGTGCACGCCTCCGAGATCGAGGTGGACCTTCACCCCTCTGCCCGCAGCCGCGCCGAGATCACCGCCGACATCCGCGACCGGCTCGCCATCCTGCCCGCGTCCTTCAACATCGGCCAACCCATCTCGCACCGACTCGACCACATGCTCTCGGGCGTGCGGGCCGAGATCGCCCTGAAGCTGTTCGGCGAAGACCTCGACACGCTGCGCGCGACTGCGGAGGGTCTGCGCCAGCGCCTCGCCGCTGTTCCCGGCCTCGTCGACCTGCAGGTGGAGCGGCAGGTGCGCGTGCCCGAGGTGACGGTGCACGTGGACTACGGCCGCGCCGCCCTCTATGGCCTCCAGCCGGCCCAATTGACGGAGGTGCTGGCGCGGCTCTCCAACGGGCGCGTGGTTTCGACCCTCGTGGACGGGAACCGGCGATTCGACCTTGTTGTCCGCCTCCCCGACGCGGCACGCAGCTCTGACGGCTTGGCCGGCCTCCTCATCGAGACGCCATCCGGCTGGATACCGCTCTCGCAGGTGGCGGAGGTCAAGGAGACCGACGGGCCGAACCAGATCCTGCGCGAAGGCGGGCGGCGGCGCATCGTGGTGCTGGCCAACACCTCCGGCGCGCGGGACACGGCGGCCGTCATTGCAGACATGCGTCGTGTCGTCGGTGAGACAGCCCTTCCGGCGGGGACTTCGACCAGCCTTGAGGGCACCTTCGCGGCGCAGGAGGACTCCATGCGCACGATCGGCGGCCTTGCGGCCGTGTCCCTGCTGCTGGTCTTCGCCATCCTCTACAGCCGCTATCGCTCCGCCTTGTTCGCGCTGGTCATCATGGGCAGCGTTCCGCTGGCGCTCATCGGCGCCGTGGCGGCGCTGTGGCTCGCCGGGCAGCCTCTTTCGGTCGCGAGCATGATCGGCTTCGTCACGCTCACCGGCATCGCCGCGCGCAACGGCATCCTGAAGATCAGCCACGTCATCAATCTCGCCATCGCGGAGAACATGCCCTTCGGCCCGGCGCTGGTGACGCGCGGGAGCCTCGAGCGACTGACCCCGGTGCTGATGACGGCCGCTTCCGCCGGCATCGCTTTGCTGCCGCTCATGAGCGGGGCGGAGGTGCCGGGCAAGGAAATCCTCCATCCGGTCGCCATCACCATCTTCGGCGGCCTCGTCGGCGCCACGCTGCTCGATGCCGTGCTCACGCCCGTCCTCGTCCTCGCCTACGGCCGCCGCCCGCTTGAACGGCTCGTGGCCGCGGCCGGCGAGGCTTCTCCCCTTGCCGGCGCCGCGCGCGCCGACGCCTTTTGACGGAGCCTGCCATGAATTTCCGACGCCTCGTTCCCGCCCTCCTCGCTCTGCCCCTCTCCGCCACGCCGCTGTTCGCGCACGAGCCCGGCGTCGGAGCCAACGGCGGGGTGCGGGTGGATGCCGGGCACTATCATGCCGAGCTGGTGGCCGACGGCACCCCCGCCGTCGCGCTCTATCTCAGCGACGGATCCGACAAGCCCGTCGCGGCCGATGGTTTCAAGGCCAACGCCATCCTCGTGGTGGACGGCAAGGCCCAGCGCTTCCCGCTCGCTCCCGCCGGCGCCAACCGGCTTGCCGGCACCGCCGCAGTGGCCGTTCCCAAGGGGGTGAAGGGCGCCGTCCAGATCACCGCTCCGGACGGCTCCTCAGCCCAAGCCAAATACTGAAGACACCTGATTTCCCGGGCCCGCCTTGTCTGCCCGGCGACGCGCCCAGGAAGCTGATCCAGAGGCTGACCATGACCCGACCGATGACCCCCTCTATCACCCGCCGCTCCTTCCTCGCGGGCAGCGCGGCAATGGGCGCGCTCGCCGTTTCCGGCGGGTGGAGCCGCGCCCTCGCGGCGCCCCTTCTCAGCGTCGAGAGCATGACGCTCGACGTGAACGGCAAGGCGGCCAAGGTGTTCACGGTGAAAGGCCCGAGCGGGGAAGGCATCTTCGCCAAGGAGGGCGACCGGCTCGCTGGCGGGGTGCTCAATGTCTCCGGATCGCCGGCGGTCCTGCACTGGCACGGCCAGCTCTTTGCCCCGGCCGACCAGGATCGCGCCCGTCCCGGCGGCGGCGAGCTGGCGCCCGGCGGGACGGATCAGGTGGACTTTCGCCTCACGCCGGGCACCCACTGGATGCACTCCCATACGCTCAGCGAGCAGCAGCTTCTCGCCGCCCCCCTCGTGACCCGGGAAGCCGACGCCGGTGATGTGCAGGATGTGGTGGTGATGCTGCACGACTTCTCCTTCAGAAGCCCGGAGGAGATCCTCGCCGGTCTCGGCGGGAGCAGCGCCCATGGCGGCCACGGCATGGGCGGGTCCGTGCAGGGAATGGCCATGCCGGGAATGGGCCATTCCGGGCATGGGATGAGTGGAATGGGCGGCATGGGAGCCATGGGGGGAGCTATGGGCGGCGGGATGTCCGCGTCACCTGCCGCCGGCCAGATGGGCCACGGCATGGGTGGCGGGATGACCGGAGGAATGGCCGGCGGCATGGCCCATGCCAACGATGTCGATTACGACGCCTTCCTCGCCAACCGGCGCACGCTCGCCGACCCCGAAACGGTGCAGGTGGAGAAGGGCGGCCGGGTGCGCCTGCGCATCATCAACGGCGGCACGGCCACGGCCTTCTTCATCAGCGTGCCCGGCCTCAGGCCCAGATGCATCGCGGTGGATGGCTCGCCGTGCCTGCCCGTCGAGGCAGACGCCTTCCCCGTGGCCCAGGGGCAGCGGATCGACCTCATCGTGGATATTCCTGCGGGCGGCGGCGCTTTTCCCGTACTGGCCCAGGTGGAGTCTTCGCCGCGCCGCACCGGCCTCGTCCTGGCGACCGCCGGGGCCTCCGTGGCGCGTATCGCCGAGAGCGCGGACCGGCCGCAGGGTCTTGTCGATCTCACGTTCGAGGCGCGCCTCGCGGCGGCGAAGCCGCTCGTGCCGCGCACAGCCGACCGGGTCATTCCCATCATGCTCGGAGAGGAGGCCGGCTACCGCTGGACCATCAACGGCCACATCTATGGCGAGGCCAAGCCGTTCGAGGCAAGCTCCGGCGAGCGGGTGGAACTGACGTTCATGAATCCCACCACCATGAGCCATCCGATGCACCTGCACGGCCACCATTTCCAGGTGGTCGGCATTGGCGGGCGCCGTTTCTCCGGCGCCATCCGCGACACGGTGATGGTGCCGCCGCACGTGCCCGTCACCGTCGCCTTCGACGCCGGACCGAAGGGCGAGTGGTTTCTGCACTGCCATCACCTCTACCACATGGCCACGGGCATGATGGCGGTGGTGAAGATTGCTTGATCCCGCAGAAGGAAGACCGTCATGCACTACGATCAGATGATGAGCGGCGGCATGTGGGGGATGTGGCTGTTCGGCCTTCTCGTTCTGGCGCTTGTCGTGCTCAGCATCGCCGCGCTCATAAAGTATCTCGGGCGGTGAAACGGGAGCGCCGCCCGGACATCTTGGAGTCGTTTGGTCGCCATCTGTAGGCCACCAGTCTGGTTCTGCCGAAGTCGCGCTCGGTTCATGGGCTAAGTCAGCTGCCGCGCGGCGCAGGCAGTCCCTTCACTCCTCTCCGAGCCCGAACCGGTTGGGCATACGCTTCTCAAGATTGAACTTGAGCAGTGCTGCAGAGCGGAAGATGCCGTGGGCGAACTTGCCATAGGGTAGCGTCAGGAACAGCGCCATTACCGTGCCGAGATGGATGGCGAGCCACAGCGCCATGAAGCGGGTATCGCGCAGCAGCAGAAGTGCGAAGCCTGTGGCGCTGACCAAGATCAGCAGCATGATGAAGCCGCGGTCCATGCCGTTCTGCTCGACGTCGGCCCGCAGCGCATCGCGCTTCAGGTTCAGCCACAACAGGCCGATCGGACCGATGATCAGGCCGAGGCCGCCGAGCGATCCCAGAATGACCGGCGCGCTGGTGAAGGCATAGGGTGCGTGCAGGTCGAACAGATAATGATACAGCGTCGCGACACAGGTCGCCGCGAAGCACAACAGGAAGCCGTAGAGCGTCAGCTGATGGAACCGGCGGCGCCACAGGGTGAATGCGTCATCGCCCTCGTTGCAGCCATCGCCGTGACCGCCACCGAGATAGCGCAGGCGCGCAACGTCCGTGACAGCCTCCACCGCGGCCGGCGCGCGCGCTTTGGCAGCGGCGGCGATGGCAGCAAGATCCCCGCATCTGGTGGGCGAAACCGCTCGCCAGAATCTGGTGACACCAACCCCAAGCGCGAGGATCGCAAACAGGAACACCGCGCCGAACAGCACAGCGAGGAAGTTGTGCGGGAAGATCGCATAGAAATTTCCCGCCAGCGGCTCGTGGATCAGCCGCCCGTTCATGGCGATCGCGAGGATCATGAACAGCGCGAGACCGCCGGCGAGCGCAAGAGCGACGGTCAGTCCGGCCCGGTCATAGAGCCGGCCGAACGTCCGCGGCCACGCATAATCCTGATAGGTGCGCACCCGCACCTTTGCCATGGCCTGCGGGACATTGACGGCGAATTCGTGCGGCGGCGCATATTGGCAGGCATAGAGGCACGAGCCGCAATTGTGACAGAGGTTCGCCAGGTAATGGGTGTCGGCCTTGCTGAACTCCAGCCGCCGCGTCATCGCCGGGAAGACGGCGCAAAAGCCTTCACAGTAGCGGCAGGCGTTGCAAATCTGCATGACGCGGGCAATCTCTGCCTCGCCCGCGCTCAGGGCGCCCGCGAGGTTCACGCCGCCCTCGCAGGCGCCGCCAGCAACGGGCGCTGCCGGATCATCGTGCGGCGGCATAAGCCATTTCCTCCTGAAATGTGGGGTGGCGGTGCCCAGTGCTCGCGGCGGCGTTGACGCCGGCAATGCGTCCGAAGGCCGTGCCGATGCTCATGCCGACACCAGCGGTGTATCCCTTGCCCAGCACGTTGCCCGCAACCATCTCGCCGGCGGCAAACAGATTGTCACTCGGCACGCCCTTGAAGCGCACCGCGGCGGTCGCATCAGTCTTCATACCGAGATAGGTGAAGGTGATGCCGGGCTTGAGCGGATAGGCGTAGAAGGGCGGGGTGTCGATCACGCGTGCCCAGTGGGTCTTGGCCGGCGCGAGGCCTTCGGTGCGGCAATCGTCGAGCGAAGTGTGGTCGAAGGTGCCGGGGCGGCAGGCGGCATTATAGGCGGCGAGCGTCGCGACGAAGGACTCCGGATCGATGCCGATCCTGACGGCGAGCTCGTCCAGCCTGCTCGCTTTGGTGCCCTCGAACACCGGCGGCATGAAGCGCCCGATGGCCTTCTGGTCGATGATCGACCACGCGGTCTGGCCGGGCTGCTGCGCCACGAGGCGGCCCCAGATCGCATAGCGCTTCGGCCAGAAATCCTCGCCCTCGTCGTAGAAGCGCTTGCCTTCGCGATTGACCACGACACCCAGCGAGACGCAGTCGATGCGGGTGCAGATGCCGCCGTCATAGAGCGGTGCGCGGGCATCGATGGCGACGCAATGTGCCTGGGTTGGATCACCGATCGAGTCCGCCCCCGCATCGATCATGAATCTGAGCAGAACGCCCTGATTGAAGCGGGTGCCACGTATGAGGAAATTCTCTGCGGTCCATTCGCCGCGCGCGTTCTGGCCCCAGGCCTCGCGTTGCCATTCGAGATTGGACTCGAAGCCGCCGCACGCGAGGATGCAGCTTTTCGCGGCAATGCGCTCGCCGCCCTGCGTGATTGCGGCGATGAACCGGCCGTCCTTCAGTTCGAGACTCTTCACGGGCGTGCCGTAGCGAACTTCGGCGCCCAGCGCTTCTACGCTTCGAAAATAGGCATTCACCAGCGCCTTGCCGCCGCCCATGAAGAACGCGTTGGTTCGAGCCACATGGAGCGCGCCCGACAAGGGCGGCTGGAAGTGGACGCCGTGCTTGCGCATCCACGGCCGACAGCGCGACGAATGCCGGATCACGAGGCGCGCCAACCGCTCGTCGGTCAGCCCGCCGGTGACCTTCAGCAGGTCCTGCCAGAACTCCTCTTCGGGATAGGCGTCGACCAGCACGTCCTGCGGCGCGTCATGCATGCAGCGCAGATTGCGCACATGCATGGAATTGCCACCCCGCCATTCTTTCGGCGCGGCTTCCAGCATCAACACCGATGCTCCCGCCTCGCGCGCCATAAGGGCCGAGCACAGGGCCGCGTTGCCGCCGCCGATGACGAGAACGTCGGGCATGGATGAGGGTGTCGTCACGCCATGGGCTCCGCTGCAACGTTTCGTCCCGCAAGCCAGCCGAATGTCAAAGCGGGACCGAGCGTGATCCCCGGCCCCGGATAGGCACCTTCCATGATGGAGGCCATATCGTTGCCGCAGGCATACAGGCCAGGGATCGGTTTGCCGTCGACCGCCAGCACGCGCGCCTCTTCATCGGTGACGATGCCTGCCGACATGCCGAGATCGGCAGGCATCACGGCGACGGCGTAGAACGGCGCAGTCTTCAGCGGCGCGACGCAGGGATTGGGCTGCTGATCGGCGTCGCCAAGCGATCGCTGATAGATATTGCTGCCGCGCCCGAACGCCGGATCTTCGCCGCAATCGGCGTGCGCGTTGAACGTGGCGATGGTGCGTTCCAGTTCGTCGGGTGGGACACCGATCAGCCGGGCGAGAGCGCCGATCGTATCGGCGCGCTTGAGATAGCCCGACGTCACGTCTGCCCGCACCGAGGCAGCAAACGGCTTGATCTTGCCGAGCCCGTATTTCCAGAGGAAGCGGCTGTCGCAGATCAGCCAGGCCGGGATTGCGCTGTTGGCATGCGCCAGCTGGGCACGGACGAATTCGTGATAGGACACGGCCTCGTTCACAAAGCGCCGTCCATGGCCATCGACGGCGATCAGACCCGGCTTGGCGCGGTCTGTCACCGTGTGCGGATAGACACCGCGGCTGCCGTCGGCCCGCGTGAAGGTCGAAGCCGGTACCCAGAAGGCGCCATCGCGTGTCGGCGCTGAGAGCTGGGCGCCGACCGCCGTCGCCAGCCGCGCCCCGCGCGGTGCGGTGCCGGGACACACCGTCGCCGTCAGCGCGCCTGCGCTGTCCGGGACGAAGGCGCGGCGCAGTTCCCCATCGTGAGAGATGCCGCCGGTGGCGAGCACGATACCCCGGCGCGCGCCCACGCACCGCGCGCGCGCCGCCGCATCCCGCGTTTCCAGCACCGCGATGCGACCGTTCCCGCCCGCGTGCAGCGCTTCCACCGTCGTGCCGGTGCGAAGGGTGACGCCGAGATCGATGACGGATTTCAGCAACCGCGCCACGAGGGCATTGCCGAGGTAAAGCGTCGTGCCGCGGCGGGCACCAAGACGCTGCACGCCGTATCTGAACAGCAGTTTTGCCACGTGCAACGCTGCGCGCGGTGACTTCGTCATACGGCGCAGGTGCGGAATGTCCTGCCGGCTGATCATCATGCCGCCGAACAGGGTGAATTCCGGCAGCGGATCGCGCACCAGCGCGAAGGCCTTGCCGAGGGCGCGCGCATCGAACGGGACGGGTTCGAGGACGCGCCCGCCTGACGTCGCGCCGGGCAGATCGGGATAATAGTCGGGATAGGTGACGACCGGCTGCAGGCGCAGGCTGGTGCGCGCTTCCAGATCGCGGATCGCCGCGTCGCCACTCGCCAGGAAGGCCTCCAGCCGCGTGCGATCGGTCCCGGGCACGGTTGCCGCGAGATAGGCGCGCGCCGCCTCAAGACTATCCGGACGCTGCCCGGCGGCTTTGTGGTTGGCCGGAATCCATACCATTCCGCCGGAGATTGCCGTCGTGCCACCGACGACCTCGGCTTGCTCAAGCAGCAGGACCGAGCACCCCCGCGCCGCCGCGGTGCTGGCGGCGGTGAGGCCGCCGGCACCCGCGCCCACTACGACGACGTCGAAGACCTCGTCCGGTGCATCAGGACCCGATGATGTCATACCATGCCGCCATTCGGCTGCACGATTTGGCCCTGCACCCAGGATGCCTGCCCGGAGGCGAGGAAGCGCACGACCTCCGCGATCTCTTCCGGACGGCCGATACGGTTGAATGGACTGAAGCCGGCCATCCGTTGCTTGGCTTCTTCGGTCTTGCCCGCGTTGAAAAGGTCGGTGTCCACCGGCCCCGGAGCCACGGCGTTGACGCGCACGCCACGACCTGACAGTTCCTTCGCCATCGCACGCACCAGGCTTTCCACGGCGGCCTTGGTCGCCGCATATGGGCCGGTACCGGGAACGGCGTGGCGTACCAGCGACGTGGTGACGGCCACGATCGCACCGCCGTCCTTCACCCGGCGCGCGGATTCGGCGAGCACGTTGAACGCGCCGACGACATTGACGTCGAGCAGCTCGCGGAAGTGGTCCGGACTGAAGCTCACCATCGGCGCGCCGGGCACGTTGACGCCGGCATTGGCGATGACGGCCTGCGGCGCGGCGCCGAAATCGGCCTCGACCTTATCGAACACCTTGGCCACCGACGCCGCATCGCGGATGTCGGCCTGATAGCTCTTGCCGGAGACCGGGGCGGAGGCTTGGGTCGAATAGGTCGAGGCGACCTGCCAGCCGGCGTCGGAAAAAGCCTTGACGCAGGCGGCACCGATGCCGCGCGAACCGCCGAAAATGAGCACTACGGGAGATGACGTCGTCATAAGATGGTCCTCTGGGAAAGGGGATGGGGAGGACGCCGGCGGTTCGAGCGCGACAGATGAAACCAATCCGGCGTGCACTGCCCGAACCAACCCTCTTTGATCCGCCGGATCGCGCGCGATGGCATTGCACACAAGCGCAGGCGGCGGAGCGATCCTGACGGGCCGTCCCGTCAGGACGACGGTGGACCGGCCATGCGTTCCCGCGTCGCCACGATGGTTGCCTCGATGCCGCTTTGAAGATCGTAGCGTGGCGCATAGCCGAGTTCGGTCCTCGCCCGGCTGATATCGAGGGCGCCTTTCACCGCGCTCAAGATCCGGCCGCCGTGGTGATACGGGCCATTGTCGCCGACCGTGATCCTTGCCCCTGGAATGGCCCGATTGACCGCCTCCGCGGTGTCGCGCAGCGTGGGAGCGACGCCGGTCGCGATATTGTAGGCGTCATAGGCGTGCTTGGCCTTGTCGAGCGCCAGCAACGCGCCGGCGACCGTGTCGTCGATATAGACCTGATCGACCGCGAAGGCCCCGCCATCGGGTTGGTGGAAAGGTTCCCCGCGCAGGGCCGCCTCGACGAACGTCCGCGGCATCCGCAAGCGCGGCAGATGCGGGCCGTAGACCCAGCAGGTCCGCACATTGATGCATTCGAGGCCGTGTTCGCGCGAATAGACCCGGCCGTAATGTTCGGCCGCGAGTTTGGTAAGGCCGTAGACGCTGAGGGGCGTCTGCGGATGATCCTCGTCGATCACGGGCACGCGGAAATCGCCGTAGGTCTCTTCGGTGCTGATATGGATGACCCGCTTCACGCCGCCGAGGCGCATGGCCTCGAACAGGTTGATGGAGCCTTCCACATTGACGCGCTGGGCCTTGATCGGAATGTCCGCGGCCTGGACCACACCGACGATCGCGGCGGCGTGGATCACCGCATCGGGTCGATGGGTTTCAAACAGGTGCACCACCTGATGCCACTCGCCCAGATCAGCGAACGCAGTCGTCAGCTGCGGCTGGTGCGCCGCGAGCGCGGCGAGCGCAGGCGACACCGCGATATCGGTCGCAATGACCGCATCGCCCCGCTTCAGCAGCGCCTCGACGATTGCGCCGCCGAGCCAGCCGCCGGCGCCGGTGACGAGAATTTTCTTTGCCATGGTGGTCCCCGTCACCGCGGCTGCGGCTCGTCATCCGTCGGCGGCGAGGTGATCACCAGGAATGTCAGCGTATCGGTTCCGGTACAGTGGAACTCATGGACGACGCCGGGCGGAATATAGGTCACGTCGTTGGTGCGCACGAGGCGGCGCTCGCCGTCGACGATCAGAATGCCTTCGCCGCCCAGCACATGATAGATTTGCTCCTGGACCTTGTGCGAATGACTTTCCACATGAGCACCCGGCTCGTAGCACGAGATGCGATGGTCGAAGAACCGGCTGCCGACGGTCTCGGGCGTCACGATCGCCTTCGAGAGCGCCTGATTGAAGTGCCCCGGATACTGGATCCAGAGCAGTTCGGCGAGATTGCGGGTGACCGCATATTTCTTTTCGCCAGCATCGGCGAAGGCGTTCGATTCGGGAGACACGAAGGTCATTGATAACTCCTCAAGAGAATACGGGGAGGCCGGCAAGCAGATGGCGCTGGTCATATTCGGCGACGAAGCCCAGACCTTCGGCCGCGTGGGACAGGTCATAAAGCGGCGCGAAGGGTTGCCGGACATAGACGTCCCGATTGCGAATTTCGACGGCTCCGCCATGCAGCCGGCGCAGCCGGTCGAGGGTCGGCTCGGGCGAAAGTGTCACCTGCGCCGACAGGTAGAAGCGCTCGAACGCGCCCGGCTCCATCCGAAGTTCGAAAGCGAGCCTGAAGGCACGGGCGAGATCGCGCGGGTCGATGTGGTGATGCAACGGACCGCCGCCGGCCGATGATGGGCCCCCGACCATCGGGCCGCGGTAGCGGTCCGGATCCCTGGCCCGCGCCACGATCTCGCCCGCCATCTCGGGATAGGCGACGAAAACGGTGCGCAGGGCCACCGCCGAGAGGCCTCGCAGCGCGTAGGCGCGAACGAGGTCTTCGCCAGCAACCTTGCTGATGGCATAGGGATCGGTCGCGAGGAGCGGATGATCGAGATCGAGCGGCGCATAATGCGGCGCCAGCATCCGGCCCTCGCGCACCGTATAGCCCGCCACGGAATCGCTTGAGCAGAACACCACGCGCCCGACACCTGCCGCTTCCGCTGCGTCGAGCACGGTGTATGTGCCAAGCAGATTGACGCGCATGATGGTCTGGCCGTCGCCCGACCAGATATTCGGTATAGCCGCCAGGTGCAGGACGCCATCGGCTCCGGCCATGGCGCGCTGCACCAGTTCGGGCGAGGTGACATCGCCCACGTGCCAGTCGATAGGGGCATCGCCGGCGCGTCGATCGAGACCCCGCACATGGTGGCCATGCGCCATCAGTTCGCGCACGACGAACCGGCCCAGCAATCCGGCGGCCCCGGTGACAAGAATGGTGCTCATGGGACAACTCCGGCCATGCACGGCACGAAGCCGAGGGGCTCCAGCGCGCGATGGCTGCTCAGGATTGCGGCATCGGGATCCTGGTCGATGATCTCGAGGGTGGTCGCCCCCTCGAAGCCGACCGCGTCGAGCGCCTTGGCGACCTCGGCAAACGGCACGGTCCCGGTGCCGATCGGGTCATGACGCCATTTGTCCCGCCCGGTATCGGACAAATGGACGATCCGCAGCAGATCGGCCAATTGCCGGATGCCGGCGGCCGCGTCTTCCCCGATGAAATGCGCGTTGGCGGCGTCGTAGCACACCCCGATCGCGGGCGAGGCGAACTCGCGCACGAACTGCTCCAGCGCCGTCGCGTCCGGGAAGGCGGCAAACGGCACGTTCTCGATCGCGAGGCCGACGCCGCGGTCCTCCGCATGGGGCAACAGCTTGCCTATGCCATCGCCGACCCAGCCGGTGCGATCGGCGAGACTCGGCGGAAACAGCGGGCTCATCCGCCCCGGCACCACCACCACCGTCGCGGCACCGATATCGGCGGCGAGATCGATGGTGTCCTCGAACATTTTCACCGACGCGGCCCGCACGCGCGCGAACGGACTGGCGAGGTTGTGGTCCAGGCTCGGCAGGTTGATCGCGGTCTTGTAAGCGCCTGCATCCTGCAGGACCGCACGCAGTTCGCGCCGCGCGGCTGGTCCGAAATCGTCGAACGACAGATGCGGGGGCTGCAGCAGGAACTCAATCTGGCGATAGCCGAGCCGTCCCAGACGGCGCACGCAGGCTGCCGCCGGAGTGGACCAGATATAGCCGTAGGTGTTGATGCCGATATCGCGCGCCATCAGACGGCCCGCAATTCGGTGGGAGCCAGATCGGCGACCTTGGTGATGCCCAGCAGCCGCTCCTGCAGCGCGATGTCGCCCGCCAGCGTTTCGGCATCGCCGCTGAACGCCACCTTGCCGCTGACCAGGACGTAGGCCCGATCAGCCATCGCCAGAACGCTCTCGGCGTGATGTTCAACGATCACGAGGCTGGCCTTCCGAGTGAGCTTGGCCACAGCTTCACGCACCTCCTGCACGACGGCGGGCGCGAGGCCTTCGAAGGGCTCATCGAGCAGGATCAGCCGGCTCGGCACCATCAGTGCGCGCGAAATCGCGACCATCTGGCGTTCGCCCCCGGAGAGGTTTTCGGCCCGCTGCCGCATCAGCCCCCGCAACTTCGGGAACAGATCGCAGATTTCCTCCTGCGAGGCGCCGCCGCGCCGCACCGCCAGCTTGAGATTCTCCTCGACGGTCAGGTTCGGGAACAAGCGACGGCCTTCCGGCACCAGGGATATGCCCAGGCGATTGATTTCGTCGGGACGCAGCCCGTTGATCTCCTTGCCGTCGAAGGTGATCCGCCCCGCGGCCAACGGCAGCACGCCGGTGATCGCCCGCAGCGACGTGGTCTTGCCGACGCCATTGCGCCCCAGCAGCGCCACGACTTCGCCTGGCTGAACCACGAGGTCCAAACCATCGAGGACGGTACCTCCGCCGTAGCCGGCGAAAATGCCTTCGACCTTGAGCAGCGGAGCCGCGGACGCAGCGGACGTGGTGACCGGACGATCCGCGGCGGCGCGCGGTGGCGGCAACGCCTTGCCATGGGCACTGCCCAGGTAGGCTGCGATCACCTCCGGATGCCCGGCCACCTCGGACGGCTTGCCATCGGCGATCAATCGCCCCTGATGCAGCACGGTGATGCGGTCCGACATGGACAGGACGCGGTCGATGTCGTGCTCGATGAGCAGCACCGCGTAGGACTTCGCGAGGCGCTGGATCAGGCGGCTGACGACCTTGCGATCGGACTCCGCAAGACCGGCCAGTGGTTCGTCGAGCAGCAGAAGCTTGGCTTCCGTCGCCAGCGACACGGCGATTTCCAGTAGCCGCTTTTCGCCGTGCGCGAGCGATGCGCACGTCTCTTCCGCCCGGTCTGCGAGGCCCACGGCATCGAGCAGCGACCACACTTTGGCGTTCGCGGCTTCGTTGTCATAGGCGTCGTTCCAGTAGCCGCCCCACTGGTGCTGCGCGGCCTGCACCGCGATGCGCACGTTCTCAAAGGTCGTGAGGTTGGGAAATACGCTCAGGATCTGGAACGAGCGCGACATGCCGAGCCGCGCCCGCTTGTGCGGCGCCAGATGCTGGATCGGCCTGCCTTCGAACAGGATGGCGCCGGCATCGATCTTGTGAACGCCGGTGAGGAGATTGAACAGGGTCGTCTTGCCCGCGCCGTTCGGACCGATCAGGCTGTGCAGGCCGATCCGGCTCACCTCCAGCGAGACCGCATCTTGGGTGACGATCGAGCCGAAGCGCTTCGACACGTTCTCGATCAGGAGAATTGGCGTCGATGAGTCCGAAACGACGGCCTGGGCCGATGTGAGCGGCGCAATCTTCGACGGGCGGGGCGGGATCACCGACCGCGTCAGCGTCCAGCGGCTGCGCCCCATCAGGCGTTGGAAAATGCCTTGCACGCCTTCATGGGACAGCAGGGCAAAGGCGATGATGATAGGAGCGAAGAGCAGCCACCAGTTCTCAGTGATCGCGCTCAGGCGGTCTTCAAGGGTGATGAAGATGATTGCGCCCCACAGCGGGCCCAGGAAGTGATGCACGCCGCCCAGCGCCGCCATCAGCACCGGGTCGCCGGCATGCTGCCAGCTCAGATTGTTGGCATAGACGCCTTGCAGCAGCAGCGACATGAGGCCACCCGCCACGCCGATGACGCCGCCCGCGACGATGAGCGCGATCAGCTTCGTGCGGTAGGTGTCGAAGCCGAGGCTCGATACGCGCTGTTCGTTGTCGCGGATCGCCTGCATCAGCCGGCCGAACGGAGCGTGAGCCAGGCGCCACATGACCCAGCAGCTTCCCAGAACCGTGACCAGCGCGAAGATGTGGAACGATACCGCCGAACCGAACAGGGGCCGCTCGACATTCTGCAGGCCGTTCTCGCCGCCGGTCACGCTGGTCCATTTGAACGCGATTTCGAAGGCGATCTGCGAACAGGCCAGCGTCAGCAGCGAGAAATAAAGGCCGCGCCGCCGCAGGATGATGGCACCGACAACCAGGGCCAGAAGCAGCGAGAACAGAGCGGCGATGATGATGCCGGTGATCTCGTTGCCGCCGAGCATGCCGCTGCCGATGGCAAGGGCGTAACTGGCGCAACCAAAGAAGAACGAGGCACCGAACGGGACCAGTCCAACATAGCCGATCAGGAAGTTCACACCGCCGGCATAGAGCGTGTAGATGGCGATCTGGGTGATGCGATGGATCGGCATGCCCGTGGCAAGCGCGATGCCCGTCGCCGCGATCAGCACCACCGTCATGATGAAGATGGGGTGGTCCCAGAGGCGGTACAGAATTGAGCGACCATTTCTCATTCGAATCGCTCCCAGCGCTCGCCGAACAGGCCGCGCGGCCGAAGCAGCATGATTGCAAACATGAGGACGTACATCGAAGCTGCGGCAGCCTCGGGCTTGAACTGGATCGTCAGTGACGTGACGATTCCGACGGCGAGCCCGGCCACGACCGCGCCCCGGAACGATCCGAGACCGCCGATGGCGACGACGACGAAGGCCGGCATTACCGCGTTCGCCGCCATCGAGGGCGAGACCGTCCAGAGCGGGGCTGCAAGGACGCCAGCAATGGCGGCCAGCCCGCAGCCGAGGCCGAACACCGCCGTGAGAACGCGCGGCAGGTTGATGCCCAGCAGTTCCACCATTTCGGGATCCCGGCTGCCGGCGCGCAGAACCCGGCCATACGGCGTCCAGGCCAGAAAGGCCCACAGGCCGAGCAGGGTCGCGATGGTGGCACCGAGCACAGCGACGCGATACTTCGTGATCAACAGCGGCCCGGCCTCGACGACCCCGAGCAGCGCGGGCGGTGCGTTGAAGGGCTTGCCATCCGCACCCCAGATATAGCGGATCAGCGCTTCGATCAGCAGAGCAAGCGCGAACGTCACGATGAGGCTCAGCAACGGCTCCTTGCCGTAGAGGCGACGGATGATCGTCACCTCCACGAGCATGCCCACCAAGCCGACCAGGAGCGGCGCAAAGATCACCGCCGGCCAGCCGAACAGCTGGAACAATTGCCAGGCCGCGTAGGCACCGAGCGCAAAGAACGCGCCGTGCGCGAAATTAATCACGCCGAGCAGTCCGAACGTGATGGAAAGTCCCACGGCAATCAGGACGTAGATGAAGCCAAGGACGAGACCATTGGCCGTCTGTGAGACGAGGGTGTCAAGCATGTTTCCATCCGTTCGGAAGCTGCGACGAAACAGGGCGGCGCGCGACCTGCCGGCTCAGAGAGGCGGCATGTTGCAGCCAACCTCTTCCTTGGTGCCGAACGCCGTCTCCGTACTGGCTGCAGAGTCGGACGTATTCTTCAGAACGTCGAAATAGTCCCACTTGTCGGTGATCTGCTTCTTGACGCCGACGATGACGGCGGGGCGCACCATCTGGTGGTCCCATTCACGGAAGAAGAATGGGAAGGCCTCTTCGGTATTCTTCCACTTTTCCAGCTGGGTCACGATCGCCTTCGGATCAGTGGACTTCGCGGCCTCGATCGATTCGAGCAGGGCACGCATGCCGATCCAGCCCGACCACGTCTTATCGGACGGCGGTTCGTGATACTTCTTCTCGAAATCGGCGGTCATTTTCTTCTCTGCCGCCGTATTCTTTGGGTTGTTGTAATACCACGGCTTCACGTAGATTCCGGTCGACGCCTGGGCACCGACGTCCCAGAAATCGGTATCGGTCACGGCGATGGCGGCGTAGGGGATCTTGTCCTTCATCCCCATCTCGTTCCACTGCTTGAGGAAGTTCGAGAAATCGCCGCCCACGAGGCCGCCGACGACGACATCAGGCTTCGCCTGTCGGATCTTCAGAATGTAGGAGCTGTAGTCGGCGGTATTGATCGGAACTTCATCCACGCCAACTTCAGTTGCGCCCACTTTCTTGAGCAGGGCGCGCGAAGCGCGGAGAATGTCCTGCCCGAACGCATAGGACGCCGTGATGAAGTAGACCTTCTTGCCGATCTGCGAGACGTAAGGCATCAGGCCTTCCATCTGGACCGGCACGGTCGCCTGGGTCCGGAATGTATAGCGGCTGCAGCTCTTGCCGGTGATCTCGCTAGCCGCAGCGCCGGTCAGGATCAGCGGGATCTTCTCGCGATTGGCGACGCTCATCATCGCCAGCGCCGACGAGCTGTAGTTGCCACCGACGACGGCAACCACTTTGCTCTCGTCAACCAGCCTCTGCATGTTCTGCTGAGAAACTTGCGGATTGGGCTCGTCGAGCCACACCAGCTCGATGGGACGACCGAGCACCTTGCCGCCGGCCTGCTCCACGGCGAGTTCGCTGCCGCGCTGCAGATACTGGCCGATGGCGGCGCCGGGACCCTGTTTCGAGTAGATCAGGCCAATGCGGATGGGCTCTGCGGACTGCGCATAAGCAGCCCCAAGGCCCAAGGTCGAGAGCGCCACGGCGCCGGCAATGGCACCGATGAAGGCTCTTCGCTGAGTAGGACTTTTCGTCATGCTCGTTCTCCTCCCGTATTGTTTTGTGTTTTGCTTCAGGTCGTGCGGTGGGGTTTGCCGAAAATCGGTTCTTTGAAGGGGATGGGGGGCAATTCCCATGTGCCGGTCGACGGCGGCCGCACATCCGAATCGACATGCACGTCGATCACACAGGGGCGACGGTTCTTGATCGCCGCCTCGACGGCGCCACGCAGATCCTCGCTGCGGGTGACGGTCACGCCATCGGCGCCGCAGGCGCGCGCCCAGGCCGCAAAATCGGGGTTGTAACGATCGCCGCCGGGGCCCTGGTTGCCCTTGTAGAAGGCGGTGCCAAGTTCGCGGCCTTCAAACAGGCCGTATTGCAGGTCGCGGATGGCGCCCCAGGCGAAGTTGTTCCACACGATCCAGATGCAGGGCAGGTCATATTCGACCGCCGTGGCGACCACGTAGGGCGCCATCATGAAGCCGCCGTCGCCAACCACCGCCACGCAGGGACGATCGGGCGCCGCCAGCTGCGCGCCGAGGATGCCGCAGACGCCGAAGCCCATCGACGAATAGCCCCAGCTGTTCAGCATGCTCTGCGAGCGCTTAGGCTTCCAGAACTGCATGAACCAGTTGTGGTGCACACCGGAATCGAGCGAGAGGATGACATCGTCGGGTAGGACGTCGAGCAGCGCGCCGACGACATATTCCGGCCGGATCGGCGTCGTCACCGAACTGAAGTTCGGGCGCACGAACGCCTCCCACTCAGCAACCCACTTCGCCACGTCCTCGCGCCATGGCGCGAAGGCTTCGCGGGCGATCTCGGGATGCTCCGGCAGCGCGGCAATCATCTGGGCGGCGAACGCCTTGGCGTCGGCGATGATGCCGAGGGTCGGCGGGTAGTTGCGGCCGAGCTCCGCCGGATCGATATCGACCTGCAGCAGCTTCGTGTTCGGGAAGTTCCATGAATAGCCGGGATGCCAGCTCGACGACGAGCGATCATCGAAGCGCGTGCCGATGCAGATCACTAGATCCGCAAAACGGCCGGCCTGGTTGGCCGGATAGGCCCCATTTCGACCGATGAAGCCGAGCGTGAGGGGGTCATCGGCGGGAACACAACCCATGCCATTCGGCGACGTGATGACCGGAATGCCCAGCTTGTGCTGCAGTTCCGCGATCTCGGGGCCAGCTTCCGCGAGCGTCGTGCCGTGGCCGATGAAGAAGACGGGACGCTTCGCGCGCGACAGGAGATCGAGGGCCGCCGCCACATCGTCCGCGCTGGCGCTGGGACGATGCCCCCCATGCACATGGGACAGGGGCGGAAGCTCGACGTCGTCTTCCTCCTGGAAAACATTATAGGGGATGTCGAGGTTGACCGGTCCGGGGCGGCCCGTGACCATGGTATCGAAACCCTGACGCAGCGCCAGGGGCAGCATGTCGACGCGGCTGGGCTGGAACGAGCGCTTCACCACCGGGCGAAGAACCTGGGCGAAGTCGGCCTGGTTATGCGCGTACAGCTCCTGGAACGGCCCGCGATTGGCCTGGGAGGTCGGCACGTTGGCGGTGATCGCCATGAAGGTGGAGGAATCCGCCAGCGCCGTCGCGAGCGACATCACCATGTTGGCCGACCCCGGCCCGGTCGATGTCAGCGTGGCGACGGGTTGATGCTTCACGCGGAAATAGGCGTCCGCCATGTGCCCGGCGCATTGTTCATGACGCGGGGACACCAGCTTGACCTTGTCGCGTACTGCGTGCAGCGCGTCCAGGATGCCGACGTTACCGTGTCCGCAGATCCCAAAGACGAAGGGCACGTTCTGCTTGACAAGATACTCGGCGATGACTTCGCCACCCTTCATTTTTGCCATAATTTTTTCCTATGGTTCTCGGCCACCAAGCATCTCAGGCCAAGATGGTGATCATGCGTTCTTCGCTCATCTCGCGGATCGCGTAGTGCGGGCCTTCCCGCCCGAAGCCGCTGTCCTTGGAGCCGCCATAGGGCATGACGTCGACACGAGAACTCGGCGTCTCGTTGATGTGGACGCCGCCCACCTGCAGCTTGAGGGCGGCCTGCATCGCAACATCGATGCGCTTGGTGAAGATGCCGGCGGCCAGGCCGAACGGTGTGGAATTGATGCGCGCGATCGCCTCGTCCATCGAATCGAACGGCGCGACGCAGAGCACGGGTCCGAACACTTCCTGGCAGCCGAGTGGCGTGCTCGACTGGACGTCGGTGAGCAGGGCCGGCGGAACGACTGCGCCCTCGCGTTCGCCGCCCGCCAGGAGACGCGCACCGTGATCGACCGCGTGTCGGATCCAAGCTTCGATGCGCCGCGCCGATGCTTCGCTGATCACTGGCCCGACGACCGTCCTGTCATCAGCCGGATCGCCGTATGGTAGCGCCTTCACCATCGGCACCAGGCGATCGATCACGCGCTCCATCAGAGGCCGCTGCACCAACAGGAGCTGGATCGAGGTGCAGACCTGCCCGGCCTTGCGATAGCTGGCGTTGATCACCTTCGGCAGCGCGACGTCGAGATCGGCGTCCTCGCAGAGAATGCAATGGGCGATCGAACCGAGTTCCATCTGCGTGCGCCGCAAGCCGGCGGCCGCCTGGATCGACCGCCCCACCTCGGTGCTGCCAGTGAAGGCGTAGAAGCGCACCAGCGGCTCCTGGAGCAGCCATTGCGCGACTTCGGCATCCCCATGGAGGACCGACATCAAGCCCGAGGGAAGTCCCGCTTCGAGGAGACACTCGGCCATGATGCAGGACGACATGGGCGTATGCAGCGATGGCTTCAAGACCACGGCGTTGCCGGCGGCCAGCGCGGGGCCGACCTTGTGGGCGACCGTGTTCAACGGCGCGTTGAACGGCGTGATGGCACAAATGACCCCGAGCGGCACGCGCAAGGTGAAGCCGAGCCGCCCGGCTTGGCCGGCCGCGCCCTCGATGGGAACCGTTTGGCCGCGAAAGTTGCGGGCTTCCTCGGCGGAGAGCCCGAACGTGACCGCCGTGCGCCGGACCTCGCCCACGGCATCGCGGCGCGGGAAGCCCGCCTCCTTGCCCAGTACGTCGGCGAGCTCTTCCGCCCGCTGCTCGATCAACGCGGCGGCACGATCGAGGATGGCCCCGCGCGCATAGGGAGTGAGTGTGCTGGCCTGAAACGCCGCATTGGCCGCGGCAACGCACTCGGACACCTGTTGGCGTGACGGCAGCTGCACATACATGCACGGCTCAAGGCGGTACTTATCCATCGCGGCCACAGCGGACGCGCCTTCCGTCCACTGGCCGCCGATCAACAGCCGGCAGGCAGGCAAAGCGGCCGTAATGTGCGGCGCCGCGGCATCTGCCATTGCTTCAACTCCCCGTTTTCTCGTTCCTTTGCGGCTTAGAGCCGATTGGGCATAAGCGAAAATACCGATTTACATTGGGTGCTATAAGCAGCACCTATATCCCTTCGCCGAACTCCTCATATGCCCGGTGCCCCATGGATCTGCGCCAGCTGCGGTACTTCGCCCAGATCGTCGAAAGCGGGAGCCTGTCCAAGGCGTCGCGTTGCCTGTTCGTGGCTCAGCCGGCGCTAAGCCAGCAGCTTGCCAAGCTGGAGGACGAAGTCGGCAAGCCGCTGCTGCATCGCTCCGCGCGCGGCGTCACCCCAACCGAAAACGGGCTCGCCCTCTATCACCACGCGCGCTTCATGTTGCGCCAGCTTGACCAGGCCCTGTCGATTGCGCGCCAGGACACAGGTGTCGTCCGCGGCATGGTCTCGCTCGGACTTCCATCGACCACACTGGTTGCGCTGGGCTTGCCGCTGATGCGGTGCATCCATGAAAAGTATCCGGGCGTCCTGCTCAATGTGGTTGAGGGCATGAGCGGGCATATCGCGCAGATGATGCGGCTCGGACAGCTGGATCTTGCAATCCTGTTCACAAGCGACGTTTCGTCCAAGCTCGACGCGATTCCGTTGCTGGACGAGGAGTTATTTCTTCTTTTGCCACGGCACAGCACTCATGTGCCGGAAGACCAGGTCAGTATCTCGGTCACTGATGTCGCCAAACTGCCGCTCATTCTGCCGACCGGCACACACGGACTGCGTCGCCGCATCGTTGCGGAATTCGATCGCCGCGATCTCACCCCGCATGTCGTCGCTGAGATCGACTCGCTCACACTCCTGATGAAATGCGTCTATGATGGCATGGGCGTCACCATCAAACCGATGTCCGCGCTACATCATGAAAACGAACATGGCCGAAACTGGCGCGCCATACGCATAACCGATGCAACGCTCAATCGTCGAAACTATCTCTACTCGATATCTAGAGACCTACTGTCTCCGGCGGCGTCGGCCGTCGCTCTTGAACTGCACCATACAGTGAACGTTCTCGTGACGACTGGAAAATGGCAAGGCGTCTCACTTGTCGAGCCCCACGACGATACGAACGTCACCTCGCAAGCCGCGGCCGAATAAGCCCCGCGCACATTGACGGCATGGCCGGACCAACTGCCGTACTGGTGGGTGGCCCCTTAATGATGGCCCAGATAGGCGCTCACCAGTTTCTCGTCGGCCATGAAGCGGGGCCAGTCACCGTCGCCGATCTCGTGGGCGACCCGCCCGGTCGCCATCACATAGGCCCGGCTGGTCGCACTCGAGGCGATGGCGATGTTCTGCTCCACCAGAATGATGCTCATGCCATCGGCGCGCAGCCGGCCGAGAACATCGAGGATGTCCTTCACCACTTTGGGGGCGAGGCCGGTGGAGGGTTCGTCCATCAGCATGATGTCCGGCTGGAGGAGAAGCGCGCGGCCGATGGCGACCTGCTGTTGCTGACCTCCGCTGAGGAGGTCGCATCGTGCGCCCAGCTTTTCGCCCACCGCGGGGAAGAGATCGACGATCCGCTCCAGGGTGAACACGCGTCGGCGTCCCCGGCCTGCCCGCTCGGCCAGTGCCAGATTTTCCCGCACCGTCAGCTCGCCGAACAGGTTCCGGTTCTCAAGCACCACGGCGAGACCGAACCCGCTGCGCAGATGCGGCGGGATGCGGGTGATGTCCTTGCCGTCCAGGCGGACCTCGCCGTCCCGCGCGGGCAGGAGACCGGCCAGCGTGCGTACCAGCGTCGTCTTGCCGGCACCGTTGGCACCCACCAGACCGACCACTTCCCCCTTGCCGATGCCGAGATCAATCCCCTTGAGGATCGTCAGCGCGCCGTAGCCGGCGCAGAGGCCCTTCACGCTCAACATCTCACACCCCCAGATAGGCCTCGCGCACGGCCGCATTCTCCTGGACCTCCGTCATGGTGCCGGAGGCGATGATCCGTCCGAAGTTGAGCACGTGGATGGCTTGCGCCACCCCCATCAGGTCCATGTTGTGTGAGACGAGCAGGATGGCGATGCCCTCGTCCGCCAGAAGCTTCAACTTGGTGATGAGCACCTCGATCTCGGTGGTGGTGAGACCCGAGGAGGGTTCGTCCAGCATCAGGAGCCTCGGCTGGCCCTGATAGGCCCGGGCCAGCTCCAGCAGGCGCCGCTGGCCGGCGGTGAGAAGGGGCGACGGCCGGTCGAAGACGGCTCCGAGATCGAAGCGTTGCGCGGTCTCATAGGCCCGCGCACGCATGTCCGTCATCTCGCGCCGCGCCGAGGGGAGGCCGGCAAGGCCGGCAAAGAAGCCCGAGCGGCCCGCCTTGAAGGCGCCCACCATCACATTCTCCGCGACGGTCAGGCGCTCGAATATCTTCGGCGTCTGGAAGGTCCGCACCAGGCCGTCGAGGCTCCGCCGGCGCACACTCTCGGCACGGACATCCCGTCCATCGAACATCACCTCACCCGATGTGGGCGTGAGAAAGCCGGAGATGATGTTGAACAAGGTCGTCTTGCCCGAGCCGTTGGGGCCCATCAGCCCGGTGATGCCCACGGCCGGAGCCGCGAAGCTCACGTCGTGAAGCACCAGGAAGCCACCGAAGCGGTGGGCGATGGCCTTCAGCTCCAGCAACGGAGCATCGGGGGCGCGAGCGGCAATGCGGGGAGCAAGGGTCATGGCGTGGCCTCCCCGCTGGCGGCGACACCGGACCTGCGCCTCACAAGATCCACCAGGCCGCGGCCAAGGCCCCATAGGCCATCCGGGAAGAACACCACGGACGCGACAAGCGCGAGCCCGAAGAGGACGCGATGGATGTCGCCGAGCGCGCTGAGCAGTTCCGGCACGAGGCCGATGAAAAGCGCGCCAATGATGACCCCGGCCGGGACCGACGCGCCGCCAATGACCGGGACCAGCAGGAACATGATGGACTTGTCCACGCCGAAGCTGTCCACGTTCACGAACCCCACATAATGGGCGAACAGGCTGCCCGACAGCGCGCCGAGGCCGCTCGACAGCATGAAGATCCAGAGCTTCAGCCGGGCGTTGTCGATGGCCATCACCATGGCCGCATCCGGAGCGTCACGCATGGCCTGGAGGGCGAGGCCGATGCGGCTGCCCATCAGATTGTGCATGGCAAGGATGATGGCGAAGGCGATGGGCCAGACCAGATAGTAGTACTTTTCCGGCGTGTCGAAGACGAAGCCGCCGATCGCCAGCTTCGGCACCCCCGGCACGCCGAGCGTGCCGCCGGTGATGAAGTCCGCCTCGAAATAGATGTTGGTGCAGATGATGCCGAGGGCGAGGGTCGCCAGCGCCAGGAAGTAACCCGACAGCCGCAGGATGGGCCGGCCGATAAGCGCGGCGATGGCAATCGAAAGCACGATGCCGATGGCGATCCCCGCGGGCGCCGGCCAGCCCAGCCGCGCCGAGCAATAGGCGCTGGCGTAGCCGCCGATGCCGTAGAAGGCCGCCTGGCCGAGATTGACGATCCCGCCCTGTCCGAGGAGGAAGCCGACGCCGGCGCCCGCGATGGCATAGAGCCCGCAGAACACCAGGAGGTCCACGGCGTGGCGCTCCAGGACCAGCGGCAGGATTAGGTAGAGGCCGGCGGCGAGCGCGAGCGCGGACAGGGCAGCCGCCGATGGGAGGGTGGTCCCTACCCGTCGCACAGCTGGCTCATCGGCAATGCCGAGCGGGGCCAGAGAGGTCTTGTTGGGCAGCATGGCTCAGCCTCCCTTGCGGCCGGCGCGGCCGAGGATTCCATCGGGAACAAAGATCATGATGACGATGAGCAGGGTGAGGGCGACGGCATCCTTCATCCCGGACGAGACGAAGACGATGGACATCGCCTCCAGGATGCCAATGATGAGCCCCCCGACCAGCGCCCCGAGCGGATTGGAAAGGCCGCCCAAGATGGCCGCCGCGAAGCCCTTCAGCGTGAGCAGCGGCCCCATCTGGTAGCCGACGCCGATGAGCGGGGCGACGAGCAGGCCCGCCAGCGCCGCCAGCAGGCCGCCCAGCGCGAAGGTGGCCGTGCGCATGGCACGGACATTGATGCCGGTGGTGGCAGCGCCGTCGGGATCGATGGAGGCCGCCATCATCGAGAGACCCAGATGGGTGTGCCGGTAGAACAGGCGAAGCCCCAGGATCAACGCGGCGGAGATGGCAATCACCCAGAGGGCATGCTCGCGGATGATGGCGCCGAAGACCTCATAGACGTCGTCACCGAGCGGAGGCAGGAGATGCTCCTCCCGCCCGAACAGGTAGAGCACCCCGGCCGAGAAGGTGAAGCCGAGGCCCACCGTGAGCAGGAGGAAGGATTCCTCCCGCGCCCGCCGCGCAAACAGGGCGCGGATGGGGCCGAGTTCCACGAGGATGCCGATGGCCATTCCCGTGAGAGCCCCGACAGCCACGGCCAGCCAGAGCGGAAGGCCCCACACGACGGCGGCGAACACCGCCGTCGCCGCGCCCACCACTGCGAGCTCGCCCTGCATGGCGTTGATGACGTGGCTACCCTTGAAGATGACGGCAATGCCGAGCCCGACGAGGGCATAGACGAAGCCGTTGGTGACGCCGGCGAGCAGCGCCTGGGTGAAGAGCATCAAGGCCAAGGGAGGTCCCCCTGTTTGGGTTCAGGAACCGGCCTTGAACGGCAGGCGGACAAACTTGCCCTTGTCGAGCTTCGAGAAAACGTAACTTTTAAGCGTGAGCCCGGTCAGGTCGTCCTGCGAGAAGTCGAACCGCGCCATGGCGCCGTCGAAGGGACCGCGGATCGCCTCGCAGAGGGCGCCAGGCTGGGCGTCCGGTCCGACCTTGGCGAGGCCGGCGGCCACCGCGTTGAAGGCGTCCCAGGCGCTCGCCTCCATGGTCTTGGGCAGCACCCCGTATTCCTTGTGGAAGGCGTCCACGAACGCGCTCTGGCCGGGCAGCGGATCCTCCGCAACAAGGAACTCGGCGAAGACGATGTTGTCCGCCGCGTCGCCCATGGCCTTCACATACTCGTAAGTCGCGGTTCCGATGCCCGACAGGAGCGGCACGGTCATGCGGATCTGCCGTGCGTTGCGGAAGGGCGTCGCCGAGTTGCCGATGACGGCGACGGCGTCGGGGGCTGCGGCCTTCACCTTGGCGGCCTGTGTGGTGGCATCGGTCGCGCCGACCTCCCATTTCTCCACCGCCACGATCTCCACGGGGTAATCGGGGCTCACCTCGCGGATCTTCGCCATCACGATGTTGCCGTAGGCAGAATCATGCAGCACGCCGAGCTTCTTCGCGCCCAGCGCCTTGGTCGCGACCTCGAGCAGCGCGCGGGCGTTGAGGTCCTGGGACGGGAGCATGTGGAACACGCAGCGCCGGGTCTTCTCCATGGGAACGCCAAGGCCGGTGAAGGCCATGACGGGGATCTTGGCCGGGTCGGCCACGCCGCCCACGGCAAGGGTCGAGGCTGTCAGCGTCGGGCCGATGATGGCCTGCACCTTCTGCGAGAAGATCAGGTTGTTCGCCTTGGTGACCGCCACATCCGGGCTCGACCCGTCGTCCTCAATGACAAGCTGGACCTGGCGGCCGTCGATGCCGCCCTTCTCGTTCACCAGCTTTACGGCCAGCTGCAGCCCGTTGCGCTGAGGAATGCCGGCGCCTGCGCCGGGCCCGGTGGTCGACAGGATGGCGCCGATGCGGATGGGTTCCGCGGCATCAACGGGTTTGCCCGTTCCAGAAAGCGCGAAGACGAGCGCGGGCACGGCCAGGACCGCCCGGCGCGACACTGATTGCTTCATGTTCTTCCTCCCAGATTTTATGATTATTCGACACTTCAGAAACCGACGCGGTCACCTCCCTTGAGGGCGAGCATCGACCGCGCGTCGCTTGGCGTTGCGATCTCGTGGCCGAGCTCTTCCAGGATCTGGCGGACCTTCCTCACTTGCTCGGCGTTGTTCGCAGCGAGCCGTCCGCGACCGATGAAGAGGCTGTCCTCTAGCCCCACCCGCACATTCCCGCCCAGCATGGCCGCTTGAGTTGCGACCGGAATCTGGTGCCGACCTGCAGCCAGCACCGACCAGACATAGTCCGCGCCGAACAGCCGGTCTGCGGTGCGCTTCATGAAGAGGACGTTGTCCATCTCGGGACCGATGCCGCCCAGGATGCCGAAAATGGTCTGGACGAAGAACGGCGGCTTTACGAGGCCGCGGTCCACGAAGTGGGCGAGGTTGTAGAGGTGGCCAACATCGTAGCACTCGTGCTCGAAGCGCGTGCCATGCTCCTCGCCGAGAAGCTTCAGGATCCGTTCGATGTCGCGGAAGGTGTTGCGGAAGATGAAGTCATCGGTGCTCCGCAGGTAGGGCTCTTCCCAATCGAACCGCCAGTCCTTGTAGCGGTCAGCCAGCGGATAGATGCCGAAGTTCATGGAGCCCATGTTGAGCGAGCACATTTCCGGCCGCGCCGCCAGCGGGGCGGCGAGGCGGTCCTCCACGCTCATGTTCAGGCTGCCGCCGGTGGTGATGTTCAGCACCGCATCGGTCGCCTGCTTGATGACCGGCAGGAACTGCATGAAGACCTTCGGATCCGGCGTCGGGCGGCCGTCTCGCGGATCGCGGGCGTGCAGGTGGAGGATGGCCGCACCGGCCTCCGCGGCGGCGATGGACTGGGCCGCGATATCCTCGGGCGTGAACGGCAGTGCGGGCGACATGGTGGGGGTGTGGATGCCCCCGGTGATGGCGCAGGTGATGATGACCTTGTTGGGCCGCTTCATGCGTCTTCTCCTTGGCCGATCTTGCGCACCGCGTCCTTCAGATGGTGCACGAGGGTGGCGCGCAGTTGGTCGGCATCCCCCGCCTCCCAGCGGCGGAAACCTTCTCTGGACTTCATGCCGAGCCGGCCCTGCGCGACGAGAGCGCGCAGATAGGCCGAGGGCGCGGGATCGCGATTGAGCGCGGGGAGGATGGTCTCATGGATGGCGAGGGTCAGGTCGGTGCCTACAAGATCCGCATTCTCCAGCGGCCCGAGGACCGCAAGGCGCAGCCCGAAGCTGGACTTGACCACCGTATCCACCGTCTCGGCGTCGCAGACCCCCTCTTCAACGAGGGAGATGGCCTCCCGCCATAGCGCGTGCTGCAGCCGGTTCCCGACGAAGCCCGCCACGTCCCGACGCACATGGACCGGCTTCTTTCCCGCTGCCGCGAGGATGTCCATCGTGCGTGCGACAATGTCGGGCGCGGTGCGGTCCGTCCCGATCACCTCGACCAGCGGGACCAGGAAGGGTGGGTTCCACCAATGGGTGCCGAGCGCCCGCTCCGGCCTGGCGAGGCCGGCCATGATGCTGCCGATGGGGATGACGGAGGTGTTGGTTGCGAGAATGGCGTCGACCGGGGCGTCGGCCTCGATTGCGGCGAACAGTGCGCGCTTGGCGTCGAGGTTTTCGGTCGCCGCCTCGATGACGAGGTCAGCGCCGGCAACGGCATCCTTGAGCTTCTGGCAAGGCAGAACCCGTTGTGCGGCGGCGGGGTCCTGGCCGAGCGCGGAAAGGTTGGCACCGATGCGTGAGCGCAGGGACGCCAGCGCATCGGGCATCGGGTCGAACACCCGGACCTCGTGCCCCCGCTCCGCGAACACCTGGGCAATGCCATGGCCCATGAGGCCGGCGCCGACAATGGCTGTGATTGGTTTTCCGGTCATGCCCTTCTCCTCCCGCGTCCCCCCCAGGGTGCGACCCGTCCCGGCTCGATGCCGGAACGGGTCAGGTCGGGTGCTGCTCAGAGGGGGGTGCCCGCCTCGATGCGGTACGCCTGCTCGGGATCCTCGATGGCGACGAGGCGGATGATGCAGCCGTCGCCCCGATCCCAGTTCCAGGGGAAGAAGGCGAAGGTCACGCGCTTGCCGGTAACCGCGTCGAGGTCGCCACCCACATTCTCGATGCCGAGAATGCCGTTGGTGAAAAGCTTGCGGTGGACCGGCTCCCACTCGGGGTGATCCTCCTTCCAGTCCCGGCCGCCGGACCATGCCTTGTATTCCTCGGCGAGGTGGGGATGCAGGGGGCCGTTGCGGTGAGGGCCGATGGCTGTCGCCAGCGGGTGGTCGTTGGCCTGGGTATCGTGGCCAACCACCTTCACCCGCTTCTCGACGAACCAGTCGCCGGCCGAGGCCACGAAGCCGGGCGCGTAGCAGAAATACTCGGCATTGTCGTCGTAGAGCTTGTGCCACCCAGTGTTCACGATGACCACGTCGCCCGGACGCACATGCGCCCCGGCGGCCTTTTCAAGGTCCTCGTAGGTGATGGGCTCCCACCTCTTCTTCGGGATCGAGACGACGATCCCGGTGCCGAAGAAATGCGGCAGGGGAACTTCATCGATGAAGGGGGTGCCTTCCACCACGTGGGCCGGCGCGTCGATATGGGTCGTGTTGTGCATCGTGGTCGTGATGCGCTGGGTCAGGACACCCGATTTCGCCATGTAATGAATGCGATCGATCTGTACGTCCTGGAAATATGGCCAGTTCGGAGACTGGAATCCAAACCGGTGCGACAGGTTATAAAACTTGAGCCCCATGTCATTATGAAGGTTCGACTGGAACTCGATGCCACGAATCGTGACAGTCATTTAACGCCTCCCAGCGTCTTGCCCTCGGCGAGGGCGGATCTTTTTTGTTGCTTCCGGGATATGGCGCATGAAGGGGGTGGTCAAACATAATGATACATGTGTATTGTAATGCGATACACATCCATGGAGCGAGCGATGACGGAGGATGGAGCGGCCATCCGCGAGGGGGGCGGAATCCAGGTGATCGCTCGGGCGGCGGCCATCCTGCGGTCCTTGAAGAACGTGCGTTCGGGGCTCAGCCTCGCGCAGATCGCGGGCCGAGTGGGTCTCCCGCGCTCGACCGTGCAGAGGATCGTCAATGCCCTGCTGGAGGAAGACCTCGTAATTTCCGCAGGTCCCGACGGGGGCTACCGCCTCGGGCCCGAGATCCACGCGCTCTCGCGCTCGGGAAAGATCGACATCGTCGAGCAGGTACGCCCCCATATCGTAGCGCTCTCCCAGGCGACGGGCGAGACCGTGGACTTTTCTGTGTTGCGCGGGAGTGAGGTGCTCTTCCTTGACCAGGTGACGGGGACGCACCGGCTGCGGGCGGTCTCGGCGGTCGGGGACATTTTCCCGCTGACCAATACGGCCAACGGCAAATGCTGCCTCGCTCTGCTCGAACCCGAGCGCGCGCGAGCTTTGGTTCGCAAGGAACTCCCGGGCACGAAGCGACTGGACGCGGTGCTCGCAGAAATCGGCGAGGTGCGACGCACGGGCATCGGCTTCAATCACGAGGAACATACGGTCGGGATCAGTGCCGTGGGCATTGGCTTCCGCGATGCCGCAGGCGGTGTCTATTCGATTTCCATCCCCGTTCCCACCTCACGCTTTGAACTCGTGCGAGATGACGCAATTCGCCATCTGCAAGCACACAAGAGCCAGATCATCGAAGAATTAGGCGCCGGCAACAAAAACGTCCGGGTGGCGTGACTATCGTGGATCAGAATATTTGAACAATATTCGGCAGCGGAGCGGCGCTCACCTCCCGCCCGACACGAAGCGGGATGCAAGGTGAAGTACGCGTTTCGTCGCCGAGCATCGCCTGCTGTTTTCGATCCGCACCATGTGCCGGTGCCTGCATGTCCAGCCCAGCGGCTTCTACGCCTGGCTGAAGCGCACGCTGATCGAGCGCGCGCAGGAAGACCAAAACGGCATCCTGCAGCACGCAACGGCGCGTCGCCGTTGACGTCGACGACGGACATCTTGGCTATTGCTGCCTCACATGAAGCGTTGGTTGTTGACATGAGCCGCATCTCTCCTGCGGTTTGGACAACAGTCCGCAGCACTCCATCGCCACAGGCGAGGCGAGCTCCACAACACCGGAATGCGGGAAAGAATGCTCAGCCACTCAAACAGCATGGAGGCACCTTACCTTGATACCCCTCCAACCCTGAAAATGAATGCCCGGCAGCGCCTGTCATGCGCCATCGGGCTGCCAATTCGGCGTGTTCTATCGGACGCCCTTCAGTCGGTCGTTATCCCCCGGACCTCGACCTCCTCGAAGCGGTGCTGCTCGGCGGTGACGAGTGCGGAGAGCTCTCGTTTCAGTTCGTTGAAGGCAGCAGAGGAACTATCCCGGGGGCGCGCCAAATCCACCGTGAGATCGCGCTTGATCGTGCCGGGCCGATAGGTCAGCACAACAATACGATCCGCTAAATAGAGCGACTCCTCGATGGAATGAGTCACGAAAACGATCGTTTTTCCCGTGGCCGACCAAATGCGGATCAGTTCGTCCTGAAGCGTGCGGCGAGTGAGCGCGTCGAGTGCGCCGAACGGCTCGTCCATCAGCATGACGCGGCTGTCGAGCGCGAGGACGCGAGCAATCGCCACGCGCTGGCGCATGCCGCCCGATAGATCCTTGGGGAACCTCTCGCGGAACTCGGTCAGCTTCAGCATGGCGAGCAGCTCTGCGACCTTAGCGTCAATTGCATGGCGCTCCATGCCCTTGATTTCAAGGCCGAACGCGATGTTCTCACGAACAGTCATCCAGGGAAATAGCGCGTATTCCTGAAACACCACCCCCCGGTCGGGTCCCGGCGCAGTAACCGCCCTCCCCTCCACCGCGATGGAGCCGGAACTCGGTGCATAAAAGCCGGCGATCGCATTGAGAAGAGTGGATTTGCCACAGCCAGAAGGCCCCAGAAGGCAGACGAACTCCCCCTTACCGATTGTGAGGTCTATGTCCTTCAGGGCAACGATCTCGCCCGCTGCAGCACCGAAACGCTTGTTGAGGCCGGCAATGTCAATGTGGGGCATCCCCTGCGCCGCCACACGCTCCGGTCGAGATTTCGAGATAAGAGCTTCAGGAGACGCGGCCTGAATTGACATCATGTTTCCTCACGTTTCCAAACCGCGATGCCACCGCAGCAGATGATTGTTGAGCAGGCTGACAGCCGCGTCGATGCCAAGTCCAAGCAGGCCGATGGTCAGCATGCCGGCAATAATTTTATCGGACCAGAAGTATTCGCGGGCCTCCAGAATTCGGAAGCCGAGGCCATCACTGACGGCGATCATCTCGGCCACGATCACCACGATGAAGGCCGTGCCGATGCCGATGCGCGCTCCGGAGAGAATATAGGGCGTCGCGGCGGGAAGGATCACCCGCCGGAAGATGGTGATCCGGCTCGCACCCAGGCTGCGCGCAGCGCGGATATAGATGCCGTCCACGTGCCGGACGCCGGCGATGGTATTCATGAGCACGGGAAAGAAGGCACCGATCGCGATCAGAAATACCGCCGGCGCATTGCCGAGCCCAAACCAAAGGATCGACAGGGGGATGTAGGCGATCGGCGGAATGGGACGCAGCAGTTGCATCAGCGGGTTGATATGGCGATACACCGCTTCGTTCGCCCCCATGACTAGGCCGAGCGGCAGGGCAAGCCCCCCGCCGACGGCGAAGCCCATGGCGACCCGCGAAAGCGAACTCAGCGCGTCGTGGATCATCTCGCCTGAGAACAGCCAAGCGAGATAGGACCCTTCCGCGGGGTCGAACGCCTCGAGCGGCAGCAGATACGTCCACCAGCGCACGGCCACGGACGCGGGCGAGGGCAGCACCATGGCGTTCGCCAGACCTAGCGAGCAGGTGACCTGCCAGATGACGAGCACGGCGATGGGGAAGGCCAAGCCTTCGGCGAGGGATTTCAATCGTCCATTGCGCATGTAGGGCACGTCACTTGGCGTTATTGGATGTTTTGGCCGCGTCCAGGAGATCCAGCTTCACCCAGTCCTCGGCATTGGGTGGCGCCGCCATTTTGCCAATGCCATATTTGACCATGACGTCTGTGGTGTTCTGGATGTGATTCTTCGTCATTTCCAGCGTATAGGGCGAGTTGGCGAGCGCTTCCTGGAACTCGGCAGCCGTGAGCTGTCCTTTGAACACGTCCTGAGTGACAAATTTCTCCGCGAGCTTGGGGTCGTCCATGAAGGCTTTCTGCGCCTTGACGAAGCAGTCCATGAACTTCTTCGCCACTTCCGGACGTTTGCTGTAGAAGGCCTCTGTCATCACGATCGGGCGGATGGGCGAGCCGATCGGCGTATCAAAAGGCTTCACGACTTCAACACCGAAGCCGCGGGCAATGGCCTGTGCAGATTGGGGCTCGGTCTGGATGATGGCATCCACCTGCTTCTGCAACAGCGCCTGATTGAGGTCGGGATAGCCCAGATTGACCGGCGTGATGTCCTTGGGCGTCATGTTGTTTTGCGCGAGCGAGGCGACCAGCAGAATCTCGGTGATGCCGCCGCGCGTCACGCCCACACGCTTGCCCTTCAGGTCGGCGACCGATTTGATGTCCGCTTCGGGCGTCGCCAGGATGCGAATGCCGCCGCTCGCGAAGCCACCCACGACATAGATCGGCGCGCCGTTGCCGCGCGCGGAGATGGCCGCTTCCGCACCTGACGCGCCAACATCGAGTTCGCCGGCGATGATGCCCTGCATCACGTCCGGACCCTTCGCAAAGACTCTGAGATCGACGGCGATGCCGCAGCTGGACGCAATTTCCTTCACGTAGGAAACGCCGGCGAAATGGGCGAGCTTGAGATTGCCGACCCGCACCACCTCTTGCGCGGAAACGGCATCGGTCCCCAAGGAGAGGGCGCCCGTCGCGGTAAGGCCAGCAGCAAATACGAGCGACAGTGCGCGGCGGCGACGTCTGGAGTGGCGAAATTCTTGGAACATGGCGTGTCTCCCTTTATTGGCTGATTGGTGTTGTTCAGGTCGGAGATCTTGCGCGTCTCCTAGATCCGCGCGGCCGCCGAGCCCGCCTTCAGATAGACGGGGCTCGGCGTTCCGGGGGCGGATTGGGGCGCCCCCTGCCGCGCTTCGAAACGGATGCAGGCCGGATCGATGTCGGCGCAATCCCGGATGCCGAGCATGGCAAGGTTCCGGTCGATCTCGTCCGCCAGCAGCCGGATGGCGTGCGCGACGCCCGCCTCCCCCGCGACGGCGGCGGCATAGGTGAAGGGCCGGCCGACAAAGACGAACTTGGCTCCGAGTGCGAGCGCCTTGACCACATCCGTCCCGCGGCGGAACCCGCTGTCGATCATCACAGGCAGGCGCGTGGCGGCGACGATTTCCGGCAGCACGCGCATCGGCGCGATCGCGCCGTCGAGCTGGCGTCCGCCGTGGTTTGAAACGATGATGCCATCCACTCCCGCGCGTTCGGCGAGCACAGCGTCGGCGGCACTCAGCACGCCCTTCACGACCAGATTGCCGTTCCAGCGTGCGCGGATGCGCTCGATATGCGGCCACGCGAGGTGATCGCGTGCCGAGAAATCCCGCAAGACGTTGGACGAGAGGATCGGAGCCCCACGTTCGGCAAAGGAATTCTCGAAATGCGGCATTCCGTGCCTCAGCAGGGTGCGGGCGAAGGTGCCCATCAGCCAGCGCGGATGCACCAGCCCCTCAAGCGCGAGCCGCAGGCTGGGACGCAGCGGGGTCGAAAATCCGTTCCGCACATTGTTTTCCCGGTTGGCGGAGACCGGAATGTCCACAGTGACCACAAGCGTCTCAAATCCGGCCCGCGCTGCGCGCTCGATCAAGCCATCGATCCGAGCATCGTCGCCGGGCAGATAGGCCTGAAACCAGGTGCCGGGGGCGGCACCGATCACCTCTTCCATGCGGATCAGCGAGGAGCCGGAAAGGATCAGGGGGATATTGGCTGCGGCGGCTGCCCGCGCCTGAACGATATCGCCACGATAGGCGCTCAGGGCCGTCAGCCCCATGGGCGCGATGCCGAAGGGCGAGGCGTAGCCGCGGCCGAACAACGTCGTCTCCTGGCGGCGCCCGGCCACGTTCACCAGAACGCGGGGCACGAAGGAAATCTCATCGAAGGCCGCTGCGTTCGCGGTCAGCGAGCGATTGTCTTCCGCGGCGCCAGCGACATACCCGAAAATGGGACGCGGCAGCCGGCGTCGCGCGGCCAACTCGAAATCCTTCAGAGCGAGATAGGTTCCGGCAAGGCGGTTCTGTGTACGGGCGCTGGTCATCTTCGGCCACATCGTGGATAGGCGGCTGAATGTCGCTTGCGAAGATCCGGCAATAAAGTAAAAATAAATGGATATCTTTGTTCTCTAAAATCGAACTAGAGCCCATGACGCTGAAACAGCTCGAGGCCTTCTATTGGGCCGCCACCTGCCTCACTTTCGCGATCGCGGCCGAGAAGCTCCACCTCTCCGTGTCCTCGCTGTCGAAGCGGATATCGGAACTGGAGGTGGCTCTCGGCCAGTCGCTCTTCGATCGCAGCGGGCATCGCGCAGTGCTCTCGGAAGCGGGAACCGTGCTTCTGCCCCGCGCGCGTGAGCTCCTGATGACCGCCGAGCGGCTGGTCGATGACATGCGTCACGCCGACGTCTCCTCCGGCCATCTGCAGATCGGCGCGGGAGAGTTGACTGCCATGACCTGGCTGGCGCGCTTCGTGAAGCGTATCCATGAGCAGAAGCCGCATGTCCGCCTGGAGACCGTCGTCGCTGTCGGCAGCAGCCTGGAGCAGAGGCTGGCAGCCTGCGAGCTCGATATCGCCATCGTCGCCGCCCGCTCCTCCAATCCCGCCATCTCATCGGCGCCAATCTCGCGCGCGCATTTCCTCTGGTATGCGGGCGCGAGTGTCGGCTGGACGGGGGCTCTGGTGCATGACGCCTTCGAGGACAACGCGCTGATCAGCCTTCCGGTGGGCTCGGGCATCACGCGGCTTGTGGACGACTGGCTGCATGCGCGCGGAATCGTCCCGCCACGGCGGATCGTGTGCAATCACTGGGGTGCCGTTGCCGCCATCCTACGCGAGGGTCTCGGTATCGGTGTGCTGCCGGCCGGATGGGCCGCGACGATCGCTGCCAGCCACGGGCTTCGCACCCTGGAATGCGAGCCGAGCCTACCCTCGCTCGATTATTTCGTTCAGTGGCGAAGCGACGATTACCGCGCCATTACCAGCCGGCTGCGTGCACTGGCTGCGGAAATAGCCGATTTCGAGTAACGGAGCCTGCGGCACAACGGTCTATATCGAAGACAATTCGGCAGCCTGTTCTTGGCGCGCAAAATCATTCAGGGCATCCACCGATGCACTGTCGAGCAGAATGCCAAGCGCGGTCCTGCGTTCGCGTTCCGCCCATTCGCGGTCCCCTGCTGCCATGACACTTTGCCCGTCGGCGGTCGCCGAGCCATGCACAGCGCTTCGATACCGGCGGAGGGTATCGCCCAGCACCGCGAGGCCCACAAATGCTTCCGGATCGAGCGCCAAGACGAAGGCGCCGAGGCCCCTGGGCGTCGTCATATCCGCGTCAAGCATGGGCGCCAGCTCGTGGCTGAGCTTCGCGCCGGAAAGCCCCGCAGACAGCATGTCGATCATGCCTGCGAGCCCCGCTCCCTTGTAGCCAAAAAGGCCTCCTAGGGGCGCCAGCATCGCCGCCTCGTGTGGATCCGTGACGTCAAGCCCCTGTGCGTTGGAGGCCGTGGCCTCGGGAAGGCCCATGCCGAGGGACCGGTTCAGCTTGACCTTGTTGAAGGGAATCGCGCTTGTTGCCATGTCGAGCAACCACGGGTCCTCGCCCGGCCCGGCTGGAAATCCGACGGCGATGGGGTTGGTGCCGTGAAAGGCTTCGGCTCCACCGTGAAGGCGCACGAAAGAATCCGAGTTGCAAACGGCAAGCCCCGCCATGCCGCTTTGCGCGATCCTGAGCGCGTACGCTCCGGCAGCACCGAAATGTGACGACGCCCTGATCGCGACTGCGCCGACACCGAACTCTCGCGCCAGCTCGATGGCCAGCTCCACTGCGGCGAGAGTGGCCCGCGCCCCGTGTGCGTCGTCAGCATCCAGGACGGCAGCCCCCCTCTTTTCGCGGATGACACTCATGGTGGGCCGGGGATTGAGCCGCCCTTTCCTGAAACCCTCAAGGTAGTGCGGCAACAGCCGATAGCCATGCGTATCAACGCCGTGGAGCGACGCGTGGCTGAGCACCGCGATAACCGCGTCCCTCGTTTCCGGTCCGCTCCGACAGCCGTGAGCGCGGCTGCCGCGAAACGTTCCATTTCATCAAGGCGGACGCGCACGCGACGATCGGATTGATCCATTCTTCTCTCCTGGACTGTACACGCCCCGGCCTCCCCCCGCATGAAAGGGCCTCGCGACGGCGCGGGATCACCAAGGTCGGCTGGGGCGCGGAACGGCGGCCGCTTCACGGCCGCCGTCGGACCGACGTTAACGGCCTTAATTCCTAAGAAGCGGGCAGGGGCTTTGATCGGCCGGCCGGAAGGCCTGATCCGCGGGAATGAGGTCTCCGATCTTGAAGTAATCCCATTCGCCCTTCGACTCGGCCGGCGTCTTGACAGTCGCCATATGGATATCGCGCATCAGACGTCCATCCGCCCGAAGCATGGCGTTCTTGGTCATGGGGTCGTTGACCGGCAGCTCGCGCATCTTGGCCAGAACCGCCTTGGTATCGGTCGTCCCAGCGGCCTGAACCGCCTTGAGATAGTGCAACACCGCGGAATAGTTCATGGCCTGTGTCTCAGTCGGGGGGCGGCCCATGCGCTTCTTGAAGCGCTCGGAGAAGGCCCGGGAATCGTCATCCTGATCCCAATAGAACACCGTAGAGACAGTGGTTCCCTGCGTGGCCGAAAGGCCCACAGCATGAACGTCCACCAGCAGCAGGGCCATGGCGGCGGGAACCTGCTTCTTGGTGAAGACCTGGAACTCCTGGCCCTGCTTGAGAATGTTCTGAAGATCGGACACCGCACTCGCAAGCGCGATCACCTTGGCGCCGGAGGCCTGCGCCTGCAGCAGGTAGGACGAAAAATCATGCGTCCCCACCGGGTAGCGCACGCTGCCGAGCACCTTGCCGCCGGCAGCCTCGACCGCGCGCCGCGTATCGTTCTCAAGCGCGTGGCCGAAGGCAAAGTCGTTGGTGATGAAGAACCAGCTATCGAGGCCGGACTTCACCATTCGCGCGGGCGCCGCGAGGCTGAACTGCACCGTATCGTATCCCCACTGGAAGGTGTTGGGGGAGCAGGATTTTCCCGTAATTTCGGAGGATGCCGCGCCGGTGGCGATCATGATCCTGTTCTTGTCCTCAGCAATGCGTTCGACTGCCAAGGCAACCGCCGAATGTCCAAGATCTACGATGAGACGGACATCATCTGTATCGATCCATCGCAATGCGGTGGAGGCACCGATATCAGGCTTGTTCTGGTGATCCGCGTAAAGAAGATCGACTTTGCGCCCGAGCACCTTACCGCCGAAGTCTTCAATCGCCATTCGGGCGCCCTCGACGGAGCCCATCCCCTGAGTATCCGAATTGTAGCCGGACAGATCGGTCAGGACGCCGACCCGAATGGGATCATCGGCGGCCTGGGCCGCCCCTTCGCCCATGCATCCGGCAACCAATACCACGCCTGCCAATTTCCGAATTTGTCCCCAATCCATGTCGGTCTCCACCCAATTATCGATTTTTATTTCGGCTATGACTCGTGAGCGTTTTGTGTTGCCGCAGCCTCCCATGGAAGCCCCTGCTGCCCACGCCCGCAGCATCCACGCGGAACGTGGGCATCCGTCTTCCTCTGCACCCCGGCCTCACGCTGCTGATGATCGACAGTCCAAGCGAAGGGGGCTGCGGCCTGGCCTTGGCGGACGAGGACCAGCGTCCCCGGAATCGAGAACATCTGCGTGGGGATGAAACGAACGCTCTGCCGTGCCCTCCCCGGCTGATCCACCTGCGGAGGACAATGGGAAGCTACTCCTGCGGAAGCCCACTCTTGATCCCGCAAGTCTAAACGACATTTCTGCCAATTTTCCTTCGGCAAGCTCCGCTTTTGAGGAACGAATACAGGTGAGATGCTCGGACGATGAACATTTAGGACATCGAGAAAGTGCCAAAACACCCTTCCAGCGTCAGACATTCTCTCGCGATCCAGCATGCATTCTGTGAGGATTTGCGAGCCGCCGGCCATTTAAACTACGAAGAGGATTGGGCTTCCGGAATTCGCAATAGCGCAAAGCCGATGTCGACATTTTCTATAACCGCACCGGCGCATGACGGGCCGATCAGGTGCGGACGGGTTGGCTTCTCCCGTCCATCAAAGGGCGGTACCCTTGGCACGACGCGCCCAAAAGGCAGCGTCGCCCGGCCGCAAAATTATTGATAATAAAATTGACAAAATGGACGACTGAACATTGCCATTCGATCCAACGATATGAGACATATCGCATCGGCGGAGCAGGAAGGGCCGCCTGACGAATGAGGAGTGCAGCATGTCCCTAGCCACCAAGAAGGGCGGGCGCAATGCCGCCCTTGCAAAGCAGGGCATGCCGCTCGAAGCCATCGTGGCCGCACTCGAAGAGGACATCGTCCTCGGGCGGCTCCATCCGCGCGAGCGCCTGATCGAGGACGAGTTGCTCGAGCGGTTCGGAGCGACGCGCCACACCATTCGGCTCGCCCTCATGGAGCTCGACCGGATGGGCCTCGTGGAACGGATCCCCAACCGCGGCGCCCTGGTGCGCAGCTACACGGTGGAGGAGATCAACCAACTCTATGCCCTGCGCGAGCTTCTGGAAACGGAAGCGGCGCGCCTCATTCCCCTGCCGCTGCCCCAGGACGCGCTTGAGGAGATCGAGGCCATTCAGGTCCTCCACGACGCCGCCGTGGCGGGGCACGATCTGGCAGCCATCTACCGGTCGAACCACGCGTTCCATCGCAAGCTTTTCGCGTGCTGCGGCAACGTCTTCCTGTCCAACGCCATCGACGCAGCGTCCGATCGCGCGAACGGCATCCGCTTTCTCGCCCTCGCCAGTCCGGTGGAGGCGGAGCGGGTGCGGCTCCAGCACCATGAGATCATCGACGCACTGCGTATCGGCGACCGCGACGCGCTGGTGCGGCTGTGCCGCGTCCGGCTGCCCGCGTCGAAGGGCATTTATCTCAGGGCTTACGCCTCGATCCTTCCCGAGGGGACCGTCTGAGGCGACATCGGCCGGCGCGCTCGGGACCGAGAGGCTCACCGCAACGGCATAAGGACTGAGGGAGGCCAGCGGCGGCACGCCGGGTGGTCCCCATGAACGGATCTGCTGGCGTGACGTCCACCGCGCGCCGGCGCGCTTCAAGAGGCACACCCATGACCCACCACCCTGCCCCGCAACTTCCCTTCCGCCTCGACGGCAAGGTGGTGCTCGTTACGGGATGCGGCTCAATCGGCCCAGGATGGGGCAATGGCAAGGCGATCTCCGTGCTCTTTGCGCGCCAGGGCGCCAAGGTGTTCGGCGTGGACATGAACCCCGAAGCCGCGCACGAGACGTGCGACATCGTTGAGGGCGAAGGCGGCGAGATGGCGGTCGCGGCGGGCGATGTCACCCGCGCCGCTGACACGGCCGCCATCTTGCAGGCCTGCCTCGCCCGGTTCGGGCGCATCGACGTGCTGGTGAACAATGTCGGCCGCTCCGAGCCTGGTGATCCGGCCACCATGGCGGAGGAGATTTTCGACGAGCAGATCGACGTGAACCTGAAGAGCGCATTCCTGATGCTGAAGCAGGTCCTGCCGGTCATGGAAGCGCAGGGCTCGGGCTCCATCGTCAACATCTCGTCGGTGGCGGGCCTGCGCTATGTGGGCAAACCCCAGGTGGCCTATGCCGCAGGCAAGGCCGCCCTCATGCAGATGACGAAGACGACGGCGGTGATCTACGCCCCGAAGGGCGTGCGCCTCAATTGCGTCATTCCCGGCCTCATTCACACCCCGCTGGTCACTCGCCTCGCTGATAAATATGCGGAAGGCCGCTACGACGAATTCGTCGCCATCCGCAACGCCCAGGTGCCGATGGGTCGGATGGGCGACGGCTGGGACGTGGCCCACGCCGCGCTGTTCCTGGCCGCTGACGAAAGCCGCTATGTCACCGGCACCGAGCTGCTGGTGGACGGTGGCCTCACCAGCGCCACCCGCTAGACCAACCGACAAGGACAGGGACATGGCCCGCATTCCTTATGGCGATCCCGCCGCCCCCGAAGCCCGCCCCCTGGTGGAGCGCATCGTGGCCGAGCGCGGCAGCCTGCTGCACCTTTACCAGATGCTCATCCACAGCCCCCCGGTGGCGGAAGGGTGGCTGGCTTTCCTCACGGCCATCCGCCAGAAGGGCATCCTGCCCGGCGCGTTGCGGGAGCTCGTCATCATCCGCATCGCTTTGCTGAACCACGCGCCCTACGAGGCGGAGCAGCACGTGCCCATCGCCTTGAAGGAGGGCGCGACCCAGGCCCAGGTCGACGGCCTTGGCGATTGGACGGCGAGCAGCGCCTTTTCGGAGAAGGAGCGCGCCGTGCTCGCCTATGTGGACGCCATGACGCGGCAGGTCCAGGTGCCGGAGGATGTGTTCGCAGCCGTCCGCGCCGCCTTCACCGACCGGGAGCTGGTGGAACTGACCGCCACCGTCGGCGCCTACAACCTCGTCTCGCGCTTCCTGGAGGCGCTGGAAATCCACTCCCACGATCCGCGCTGAGGCGCGGGCAAGTCCCTGTCAAGACAGAAGCGCCTGCCGGCATTGCATGCCGGCAGGCGCTTTCGCCTTCAGCCGAAGGCCACCGCATCGGCAGCGGCGGGGCCGACGGGTGCTACTTCTTCAGAAGCGGACACGGGCTCTGATCGGCGGGCCGGAAGGCCTGCTCGGCAGGGATCAGCTCGCCAATGGTGAAATAGTCCCATTCACCCTTGGATTCGGCTGGCGTCTTCACCTTCGCCATGTGGATGTCGCGCATCAGCCGGCCGTCGGCGCGCAAGGTGGCGTTCTTTGTCATGGGGTCGTTCACCGGCATCTCACGCATCTTGGCGAGCACCGCCTTGGTGTCCGTGGTGCCGGCCGCCGCCACCGCCTTCAGATAATGCATCGTGCCGGAATAGTTCATGGCCTGGGTCTCGGTCGGCGGCCGCCCCATGCGCTTGCGGAACCGCTCGGAGAAGGCGCGCGCCTCGTCATCCTGGTCCCAGTAGAACACGGTGGACACGAGCGTGCCCTGCGTCGCCTTCAGGCCCACAGCGCGCACGTCCACCAGCAGCAGCACCATGGCCGCCGGCACCTGGGAGCTGCCGAAGATGTTGAACTCCTGGGCCTGCTTCAAGGTATTCTGCAGATCCGCAACATTGTTGGCGAGGGCGATCACCTTGGCGCCGGAGGCCTGGGCCTGCAGAAGGTAGGACGAGAAGTCGTGGGTGTTGATGGGGTGGCGCACGCTGCCGAGCACCTTGCCGCCGCCGGCCTCGACGATCTTGCGGGTGTCGTTCTCCATGGCATGGCCGAAGGCATAATCGGACGTAATGAAGAACCAGGTGTTGAGCCCTGACTTCACCATGCGCGCAGGGGCGGCATAGCTGAACTGATAGGTGTCGTAGCCCCAGTGGAAGCCGTTGGGCGAGCAGGACTTGCCCGTCAGTTCCGAGGTGGCGGCGCCGGTGGCGATGGTGATGCGGTCCTTCTCCTGCGCCATGCGCTGCACGGCGAGGCCCACCGCCGAATTGCCGAGGTCCACGATAAGGCGGACATCTTCGGCGTCGAACCACTTGGCGGCGGTGGCGGCGCCCACGTCCGCCTTGTTCTGGTGGTCGGCCTGCACGAGCTCGATCTTGCGGCCGAGCACGGTGCCACCGAAATCCTCAATGGCCATCCGAGCGCCTTCAACGGATCCCGGCCCCTGCGTGTCCGAAAGCGGGCCTGACATGTCCGTGAGAACGCCGATGCGCACAGGCCCATCAGCGGCGGATGCGGTCGTTGCACCCACCAACACAGTGAGCGCCGCGAGGGCGGCGAGCCGCGCAATAGGTCCTGTCTTCAAGGCGTCCTCCATCGAATTTATGGATTGGAAAGAGCAAAGGGCTCGGCTCAGGCGACAAGCCCGCCGTCCACCGGCAACACGGCGCCGGTGACGAACGAGGCTTCATCCGAAAGCAGGAACAGCGCGGCGTAGCCGATCTCCTCGGGACGTCCGGCACGGCCCATGGCTGTCATGGCCCCGAACTTCTGCACCAGCTCTTCCCGGTCCTGGCCCTTGGTGGCGGGCTGGTCCTTGCGGTCCACGAACTCGCGGGCCATGGGAGTATCCACGGGGCCGGGCGCCACCGCGTTCACGCGGATGCCTTCCTTGGCGTAGCGCTTGGCGAGGCCGCGCACGAGGCCGATCACGCCCGCCTTCACGGAGGAATAGACCGGGCTGAAGGCCGAGGCGACGAGGCCGGACGTGGATGCCGTGAACAGGATGCTGCCGCCGCCGCGCGCCCGCAGCTCGGGCAAGGCCGCGATGGTGCTCGCAAGCTGCGAGCGGATGTTGAGGTCCACCGCCAGGTCGAAATCGGCGAAATCGAGTTGCTCGACGGCGGCGGGGCCGGGGTGGCCGAGATGGTTCCACAGGAAGTCGACGCCACCGAACCGCCCTTTCGCCTCGGCGACGATCTCGCAGGCGGCGGCGGGATCGCGCAGGTCAGCACCAACGGCGAAGGCGGTGCCGCCCGCGGCCGTGATCTCGTCAGCCACCCGGGCGGCACCGGCGCCATCGCGGTCGACGACCAGCACGGACGCGCCCTCCCGCGCCAGCAGCAGCGTGCCGGCCCGGCCCATGCCGGACGCCGCGGCGGTGACGATTCCAGCCTTATTCTTCATGCGCATGTCGGTTTCCTCCTGGCGCGACGGGTCACGCCAGCGCCCCGCCGGGGCGCGGCTCATGCCCGTCTTCGTTCTTGTCGACCGTCCGGCTCAGGCCTGCGGCGTCTGGCGCCGCGTCACCGTGGTATGGACGTTGGTGAATTCGAGCAGGCCTTCCTCGCCGTTCTCGACGCCGATGCCCGAACGCTTGTGGCCGCCGAACGCGGTGAAGGGCGACATGAAGCGGGTCTCGTTGATCCACACCGTGCCAGCGTCGAGCTGGGACGCGACCTCCTCCGCGAGCGCGCCATCCTTGGTCCAGACCGAGGCGGCGAGGCCGTACTCGCTGTCGTTGGCGCGGCGGATCACCTCGTCGGTATCCTTGAATTTGAGCAGCGGAAGCACGGGGCCGAACGCTTCCTCGCGCACCACGCGGCTGTCGTCCGGCGGATTGTCGACCACGGTGAGCGGCACGAAATACCCCTTGCCCTCCGGCCGGCCGGTTCCACCGGACAGGAAGGCGAGGCCCTGGCGACGGGCGTCCTCGATGAGCGCCATGACGCGTTCGAATTGCGGGCGGTTCTGGATAGGCCCGATGCCGGTGCCTTGCTCCGCACCATCGCCCACCTTCACGGTGGCGGCGTAGTCCACCAGCGCCTTGGCGAAGGCGTCATAGATGTCCTCGTGGACATAGAGGCGCTTCACCGCGACGCAGATCTGCGAGTTGTTGGCGAACGCGGCCCAGAACAGGTCGCGGGCCGTCGCCTCCACGTCCACGTCCGGGAAGACGATGGCGGGATCGTTTCCGCCCAATTCAAGGGTTACGCGCTTCAGGGTCTCGGCTGCGCCCGCCATCACCTTCATGCCGGTGGCGGTGGAGCCGGTGAAGGTGATTTTGTCGATGCCCGGGTGGGCGGTCATGGCCGGGCCGAGGGCATCCCCGCCGCTGATGACATTGACCACGCCGGGCGGCAGGATCTCGCGCCACAGCTCGACGATCTTGAGGGTGGTGAGCGGGGTGAATGGCGAGGGCTTCAGCACCACCGTATTGCCGGCGAGAATGGCCGGCACCACCTTCCACGAGGCGAGCGTGATGGGGAAGTTCCAGGCGGCGATGGCGCCCACGACACCGATGGGCACGCGCCGCGTCACGCTGCGCCGCTCCGGCGTGTCCAGGGTCACCCGTTCGGGCAGGGAGAAGCCGGCATAGGTGGCGCACCAATAGGCGGCGCCCCGCAGCTCGCGCTCGGCATCCGCATGGGGCTTGCCGTGCTCGCTTGTGAGCAGGCGCTTCAGCTCGTCCAGATGGGCCAGGATGGCCTCGCCCATGCGCCGTACCGCCTCCTGTCGCTCCGCGAGCGGACGGGCTCGCCACAGCGGGAATGCCCGCCGAGCCGCCTCGACCGCCTGGTCGAGCTGCGCCATCGAGGCGTCCGGAGACATGGCAACGAGCGTTTCGGTCGCGGGATTAATCACCGGAAGCGTTCCCGCCCCCTCTTCGCCTTTCCCGTCGATGGTCATCGTGAACGAACTGTCGAACGCGATCATCACTGCCTCCCCGAATCCAGAGCTGTGTGCCGGCTCCCCTAGAGGGAAACCGACGCCTGCCGCAGGCTTGTTGTCCCCAAGGAAACGGGTCGGCGCGGCGCGCGCGATCGGGCAGGACTGCGATCCCGACCAGCTCCGCGTGCCGTGCGATCAAGGGCGAAATGCCGGAATCTCAGGGCAACGGCCCCTTCGATGGCACCTCGTCCAACCTTGCCCGGCTGGGTCGACCGCAAGATAGGAGAGGGGCGCCAAAATCGTCAATTACATTATCGACAATTTTCTGACGGAATGTCGCAGGCCTGCTGTCACGTCCTCCGGACACGCCTTGTATGGGGATGCGTCAGCGGGGAGCCCGCTTCGCTGCAGCCAGCGCAAGCACGGCGCGGGCCCGGATTCGGACCGGCTCGTCGACCATGGCCCCGTCCACGGCCACGGCGCCCACTCCCGCCACCGCCAGGACCTTTTCCGCCCAGGCAATCTCGACCGCGTCCGGGCAAAAGCCCGCGCGGATCGGCGCGATCTGGCGGGGATGGATGGCGAGCTTGCCCCCGAAGCCGAGGGCGCGCGCATGGCGTGCGTCATCCGCCGCCGCGGCCGGGTCATCGAGTGTGATGGTCACCCCGTCGAGAGGCGCGGCGATGCCCGCGAGCCGGGACGCGAGGATGAGCTCGAACCGCGCGCAGGCAAGCGCCTCGCGGCTGTGGGCGCAGCCAAGGTCGGCGCAGAAGTCCACAGAGCCGAACGCCAGCCGCGCCACGGCGGGATGGCCGGCGAGGGCGCGCGCGTGCGCTAGGCCGGCGGCGCTCTCCACGAGCGCGACGATGGGAACCGAGGGCGGCAGCGCGGCGGCCACTCGGTCGAGATCCCTCGGGTCTTCCGCCTTCGGCAGGATCACGCCGGCCGGAACGAGATGCGCGACGGCGGCAAGATCGTCGAGATGCCAGCGCGTCCCACGCGCATTTATCCGGACCAGAACCGGCAACGGCGTGAAGGCCGTGGTCAGCGCCGCGCGTGCCGGGTCCTTCGCATCGGGCTGGACGGCGTCCTCGAGGTCGAGGATGACCGCGTCGGCGCCGCTGGCGGCAGCCTTGGCGAAGCGCTCCGGCCGATCGGCAGGGGCAAAGAGCGGAACGACGAAGTCGGGCAGCAGCCGTACCTTTTCCCGTTCCATGGTCACCACTCCGCTTCCGCGCTCATGCCCACCGGCCCGCCGGGGCGCGCCGTCCACAGTTTCAGCCTGCCGCCCTCCTCCTCCGCATGGAGAACCAGCGGCATGCCGCCGAAGACCGGTGAAAGCCCCCGGAACGAGAAGCGCGGCGGCGGCGTCCCGCCAATCTCGGCGGCGAAGCGCGCAAGCCATGTGGCCTGGAGGGGTCCATGCACCACGAGGCCGGGATAGCCCTCCTTACCCGTGACGTAGGGCTGGTCATAATGGATACGGTGGCCGTTGAAGGTGAGCGCCGAATAGCGGAACAGCATTGCGGCAGAAGGATCCACCGCGCGCCGGTGGCGGCCCTCGGCCGCAGCCTCCGGCGCCTTCCCGGCGGCGGCCGTATCGGCGGCGCGATAGACGATGTTCTGTGTCTCGGTGACTACGACACGCCCGGCGCAGGTGATCTCATGCCGTACGGTGACGAAGCACAGGGCGCCCGAGCGTCCCTCCTTGAGACTGACCTCGTCCACGGTGGAGAGGCGGCGGACGAGATCCCCCACCCCAATCTCGCCGGTGAAGGCAAGGCGCCCGCCCGCCCACATGCGCCGCGGCAGCGGCACCGGCGGCAGGAAGCCGCCGCGCGCAGGATGCCCGTCCACCCCCAGCGCGCCGGTCGGGACTGCCGGCTGGGTGAGGCACCAGTGCAGCAGGCGTGGCGCCACATCTCCGGCACGCGGATCGCCCGGCGCCTCATCGAAGGTTGCCCGGAAGCGCCGCACCAGCGCGGCCGTCAGTTCCTCCTCCGCCTCCTCGGTGCGACCGACCCAGGCCTGCAGCCGGCCGATGTCGGGGACGGGCCGCTCGACCGATTCGCGTCCGGTCTCGCACATTGCCGTCATGGCAGTTCCTCCCTCGGTGCGCCTTCGACGCTCTCGGGCAGCCCCCCATGGTCGCCGATGGCCGGCACGGCCCCGAACCTGCGCGGCGCCCCTTTGAATTCCGCTGCCGGGGCCGGCATCGAAACCGGCCCGGCCGGCGTCTCCACGGTGATGCGGCGCAGGTGGGGATGGGCGGACAGGCCGGCCATGTCGTTGATGAAGGCGAAGGCGACGTCGGCCTCGGCGAGCCGTTCGACCGCGGCCGTGGCGTCGAGCGCGGCGAAGGCTCCGGCCACCGCCGCGTCGGTCGCCGCCCTGTTGGCGCAACGTGCGACGTTGGTGGCGAAGCGCGGATCCGTGGCGAGGGCGGCATCGCCGAGGAAGACGCGCGCCAGCGCTGCCCATTCGCGGTCGCTCTGGATCGAGATGAGCATCTGGCGCCCATCGCCGGTGGAAAAGACGCCATAGGGCGCGATGGAGGGGTGGGCGAGGCCGACCCGGCGCGGGCTTTTGCCCCCCTCGTGCTGGAGCAGCGGCACGGTGAGCCAGTCGGCCATCACGTCGAACATGGAGACGCGGATGTCAGCTCCCTCCCCCGTCGCGGCACGCGCCAGCAGCGCCTCCAGGATGGCGGCATAGGCGGTGGCGCCGGTGGCAATGTCCACCACCGAGATGCCCACCCGCGCCGGTCCCTCCGGCCCCCCGGTGATGGAGGCAAGGCCGCTCTCCGCTTGCACGAGGAGATCGTATGCCTTTCGCTCGGCCAGCGGGCCGTCGTCGCCATACCCTGAGATGGAGCAGACGACGAGGCGCGGATGCGCCCTGCGCAACTCTTCCCGGCCGAAGCCGAGGCGCTCCAGCGCTCCGGGCTTCAGGTTCTGCACCAGCACGTCCGCCTCGTCGACGAGGGCGGCGAGCGCGGCCCTGCCCTCGGGTCGGGAAAGGTCGAGGGCGATGCTTTCCTTGCCCCGGTTGAGCCATACGAAATAGCTCGACTGTCCGTTGGCCACGTCGTCGTAGCCGCGGGCGAAGTCGCCCTCGGGGCGCTCGATCTTGATGACGCGAGCCCCGGCATCGGCGAGACGCGCTGTGCAGAAGGGCGCGGCCACCGCCTGCTCGATGGCGACGACCAGCAGGCCGTCCAGTGGAAGGCGGGGAGCCTCAGGCATCGCCATTCCCTCCTCAGAACGAGCGGGGTAGCCCGAGCACGTGCTCGGCCACATAACTCAGGATGAGATTGGTGGAGATCGGCGCCACTTGGTAGAGCCGCGTTTCTCGGAACTTGCGCTCCACGTCATATTCGCAGGCGAAACCGAAACCGCCATGGAACTGGATGCACGCGTTGGCCGCCTCCCAGGAGGCCTTCGCAGCGAGATATTTCGCCATGTTGGCCTCGCTCCCGCATGGCAGGTGGGCATCATAGAGCCGGCAGGCCTCGAACCGCATCAGGTTCGCGGCCTCCACCTCGATGAAGGCTTCCGCGATGGGAAACTGCACGCCTTGGTTCTGGCCGATGGGACGGCCGAACACGACCCGCTCCTTGGCATAGGCTGAGACCTTGTCGATGAACCAGTAGCCATCGCCGATACACTCCGCGGCGATGAGCGTGCGCTCGGCATTGAGACCGGTGAGGATATATTTGAAGCCCTGACCTTCCTCGCCGATCAGGTTTTCGACCGGGATCTCCAGATTGTCGAAGAATAGTTCGTTGGTCTCGTGGTTCACCATGTTGAGGATGGGGCGCACGCTCATCCCGCTCTTCATCGCCTCCTTGATGTCGACAATGAAGATGGAGAGGCCCTCGGATTTCTTGCGCACCTGGTCGAGCGGCGTCGTGCGAGCGAGCAGGATCATCAGATCGGAATGCTGCACGCGGGAGATCCAGACTTTCTGCCCGTTGATGACGTAACGGTCGCCGTCCCTGACCGCTGTAGTCTTGATCTTCGTGGTGTCGGTGCCGGTGGTCGGCTCCGTGACGCCCATGGACTGCAACCGCAGCTCACCAGTGGCGATCTTCGGTAGATATCTGCGGCGCTGCTCCTCCGACCCGTGCCGCACCAGCGTGTTCATGTTGTACATCTGGCCATGGCAGGCACCGGAATTGCCACCCGCGCGGTTGATCTCCTCCATGATGACGGAGGCTTCCGTGAGGCCGAGGCCAGAACCCCCGTATTCCTCCGGTATCAGAGCCGCCATCCAGCCGGCTTTGGTGAGGGCATCGACGAAGTCTTCCGGGTAGCCGCGCGCCTCGTCCACCTTGCGGTGATACTCCGCAGGGAAATCTGCGCACAGAGCGCGCACCGCGTCCCGGATATCCTGAAACTGGTCGCTACCGACGGTCTTCATGCTGTCTTGATCCTGCCCTTTGCGCCACCAGGCTGCGCAAGCCTGTCCCCACGCGTCAACGGATGATGAACGGGTCGGGAATGCCTTCGGCGAGGTTGATCCAGACGCACTTCGTCTGAAGATACTCGTCGATAGCTGCCTGCCCGCTCTCGCGACCGATACCACTCTTCTTGTAACCGCCGAACGGGGCGAGGAAACTCACGGCCCGGTAGGTGTTCACCCACACCGTGCCCGAGCGGATGCGCTCGGCCATCTTGAAGGCGCGCCGCATGTCCTTCGTCCACACGCCGGAAGCGAGGCCGAAGATGGTATCGTTGGCGATCTCCACGGCCTCATCCTCATCCTCGAACGGGATGATGGAAAGCACTGGACCGAACACCTCTTCCCGCGCGATGCGCATGGTGTTCGAGACATCGCCAAAGATGGTCGGTTCCACGAACCAGCCGCCAGCAAGCGCAGGATCCTTGGGTGTGCCGCCGCCGAGCAGGCAGCGCGCGCCCTCGCCCTTCGCGATGTCGATATAGCCAAGCACCTTGTCGCGCTGGGACTGGGTTGTGATGGGCCCGACCTGGGTCGTGCGCTCCATGGGGTTGCCGAGGCGTGCGGTGGCAGCGAAGGCCACGACGCGTTGCGACACCTCATCATAGACCGAGCGCTGCACCAGGAGACGCGAGCCGGCGATGCAGGTTTGGCCGGAGGCGGCGAAAATGCCGGAGATGGCACCTTTCACAGCGTCTTCCATGTTGGCGTCGTCGAAGATGATGTTCGGCGACTTCCCGCCCAGCTCCAGCGTTACGTGCTTGATGTGCCGCGCGGCCTGAGCATAGACGGCGGCGCCGGTGGCGTCGCCGCCGGTGAAGGCCACCTTGGCGACGAGCGGATGCTCGACCAAGGCGGATCCGACCTCGGCGCCATAACCCGTCACCGTGTTGACGACGCCGTCGGGAAAGCCCGCCTCCTTCACCAAATCCATGAGTGCCAGGGTCGAGCACGAGGTAAACTCGGACGGCTTGATCACCACCGTGTTGCCGGCCGCCAGCGCGGGCGCAAGCTTCCAGGTGAGCAGCAGCAGCGGCGAGTTCCATGGTGTGATAGCCACCACCACGCCAAGGGGCTCGCGCCGCGTGTAGGTGAACATGTCGGCCTTGTCCGAAGGGATCACGCCGCCTTCGATCTTGTCGGCAAGCCCGCCGAAATAATGGAACCACTCGGGCACGTAGCGCAGTTGCGCGGCCATCTCGGCGAGAAGCTTGCCGTTGTCCTTCACTTCGATCTCGGCCAGCTTCTCCGCGTCGCGCGCGATGAGGTCGGCAAGGCGGCGCAGCAGCTTGCCTCGGGCGGTGGCGGTGAGGCTTGCCCAGGCGCCTCGGGTAAAGGCGCGGTGCGCGGCCTCCACCGCCGCCGCGGCATCATCGGAACCGCACTGCGGCACCTCGGCCCAGGCCTTGCCCGTGAAGGGATCAAGGGAGGCAAGCCATCGGCCGGTGAGGCTTTCGCGAGGCTGACCGTCGACGGTATTGAGAAAGCGGGCGAGATTCGACATGCGCGGGGCTCGATTTTCAGGACGTCGTAAGCGCGTGCGCTCAAAAAAAGCCGGGGCGCCTGCCGCCGACAGGCCGCAGGCGCCCAGAGGTGAGGGATCAAGTCTTCACGAGGGGGCAGCCGACCTGATCGAGCGGCTTCACCGTCTCTTCGGCCGGCATCGTGGAGACGACGTCGCAATAGTCCCACGGCGCCTTGCTCTGGGCCGGCGTCTTCACCTGGAGCAGATAGGCCGGGAGCACCGCGCGCCCATCCTCCCGGATGCGACCGGGGCCGAAGGCATCGTCGTCGGTGGGCATCTTCTTCATCTGGGCCACAGCGGCGGCACCGCTTGCCTTGGCCTTCTGCACGCCCATCGCCGCCACGGCCTTCAGATAATGCATGGTCACACCGTAGCAGCCAGCATGGGTCATGCCGGGATAGGCGCCGTTCATCACCGGAAGAACACGCTTGGTGAAGGCGCGGGTGCGGTCATTGGCTTCCCAATAGAAGCTGTTTGTGAAAAGCAGCTTTTGCATCACGGGCAGACCCGCCGCGTGGATGTCGTTCAAAAACATCACGAGCGCGGCCATCTTCATCTTATCGCGCAGGCCGAAGTCGTCCGCCTGTTTGATGCAGTTCGGCAGATCGTTGCCACCCAGGGCCAAGCCGAGCACGTCGGCCCCGCTGGCCTGAGCTGCCAGCAGCATGGCGGAAAAGTCGTTGTTGCCCAGCGGGCACTTGGAACTGCCCAGAACCTTGCCGCCGCCCTGCTCCACGAAGGCCGTGGTCTCCGACTGCAGCGACTGGCCGAAGGCATTATCCGTTGTCAGGAAATACCAGCGCTTGCCGCCGTTGCGCACCGTCTCCAGCGCCACAGCCTTGGAAAGCATGTAGGCGTCGTAGGTCCAGTTGATGGAATTGGGCGTGCACTGCTTCCCGGTGAAGTCCGTGGTGGTGACGGCGACCCCCGCGCACACCTTGTCCTTCTCGCGGGTAACGAAGGAGGCTGCGAGACCCACTGCCGAATTCGGCCCGGCGATCACCATGTCGACGCCGTCGGAATCGTACCACTTTCGCACAAGGTTGGCGCCCACGTCCGCTTTGTTTAGGTGATCCGCATAAAGCACTTCGACGTTGAAGCCCTTGCCCTGCGGATTGAAGTCGGCCACCGCCTGCCGGGCACAGCCAACCCCGCCCATGCCAAGCAGATCGTTGTAGATGCCGGAGAAGTCCGCCAGCACGCCGATCTTGATGGTCGGTGCCTCCGCCAGCACCGGGCCGCCGGACAATGCGGTGCCGAGCGCAAGCCCGGCGGCACCTTGCATGAAGGTGCGACGCGACACGGTCATGATTTTCCTCCCAGGATTCGTCTTGTTTTTTTGATGCGAGCCGGCGGGGGAAACCCGCCGGGATCGGTCCTTCAGCGCTTGAGGCGCGGCTTCTCGATGCCCGCGAGATCGCACAGGGCATCCACCATGGCGGAGAAATCCTGCCCCCCGAAGCCGCGGGCGCGGGCCGTGCTGAAGGCCTCGTGGGCCGCCGCCGCCATGGGCATGGGCACCTTGGCCGCGTGGGCCGCCTCCAGGATGAGGGTGAGGTCCTTGTGGGCAAGGTCGATGGTGAAGCCCGGCGCCACGTCGCCGGCGAGCACCTTGTCGGGCCACGCGATCTTGAGCTGCCCGTTGACCGCCGTGGTGCCGTAGAGCACGTCCAGGGTACGGGCGAGGTCGAGACCGAAGCGCTGGGACAAAGCGAGCGCCTCCGCATTGAACTGGCACGATGCCACGGCGAGGAAGTTGTTCACCAGCTTGGTGCGGGTGCCCGCGCCAACTCCGCCGCAATGGTAGATGGTGGTGCCCATCGCCTCCAGAAGCGGCTTCACCCGTTCGAAGTCGTTCGCCTCGGCGCCCACCATGAACAGGCTCTCGCCCCGATCGGCATGACTTGCTAGGCGTCCCACCGGGGCGTCGACGAAGGCAAGTCCCTTCGCCTTTGCCCGCGCGCCGAGAGCGTCGGTGGTCTCGGGATCGATGGTGCTCATGTCGAGGATGAGCGCGCCCTCCGGCGCATGGTCTATGATGCCGCCTGGTCCGGCCACCACGTCGCGGACGATGGCTCCGTTCGGCAGCATGGTGACGATGATTTCGGAGCGCTGCGCCACCTCGGCTACCGTGGCGGCACTTGCCGCCTGTAGAAGCTCCAGTTCCTTCACCGCCTGGGTATTGACGTCGTTGACGACGAGGTGAAAGCCCTTGCGGCACAGGTTGGACGCCATGGGCCGCCCCATCCGGCCAAGCCCGATAAAGCCGATCGTCATATTGTTCGATCCTCCCGACCTTCTTGTTGCTGCCGCCATAATCTTCATGGCGCGAGCTGTTTACTCACCTGATCGCTCAGCCCACGTAAGACGTCTTCACCTCGGTGTAGAATTCCACTGCGTAACGGCCCTGCTCACGCGGGCCATAGCTTGACCCCTTTCGGCCACCGAAAGGCACGTGATAGTCGAGGCCGGCCGTGGGCAGATTGACCATGGTGAGGCCGGATTCGACATGGGCCTGGAAGTGCTTCGCGTGCTTCTGCGAAGTCGTGACGATGCCAGCGGAGAGGCCATAGGCGGTGTCGTTCGCCACATGGAGCGCCTCCTCGTAATCTTTCACGCGGATCACGCTCGCAACAGGGCCGAAAATCTCCTCGCGGTTAATCCGCATCGTGTTGGTCGTCTCGGTGAAGAGGGTGGGCGACAAATAGAAACCGGGCGTGTCGCGGTTCAGCCGCTGACCGGCGACCTTCTTCCTCGCGCCCTCGCTCTCGCCGATGTCGATGTAGGAAAGATCCTTGTCGAGCTGGCGCTGATCGATGACCGGGCCCACCTGCGTGCCCGCCTCCAGAGCGTGTCCGACCACGATGCTTGCGAGCCGGTCCGCCACCGCGTCCACGAAACGATCGTGAATCTCCTGCGTGACGATGATGCGGCTCGACGCCGTGCACCGCTGGCCGGTCTGAAAGAAGGAACCGTCTACCGCGCAGTTGACGGCCGTGGACAGGTCCGCGTCGTCCAGAACCACCAATGGGTTCTTGCCGCCCATCTCCGCCTGCACGCGGATGAGCCGGGGGGCGGCGGCCTGGACGATGGCGGCGCCGGTGGTGGCCGACCCGGTGAAGCTCACTGCGTCCGCATGCGCGATGATGGCGCGCCCGGTCTCCGGCCCCGTCCCCATCACGAGGCTGAAGACCCCGGGCAGCACACCCGAGCGATGGATGACGTCGGCCAGCGCCCAGGCGCTCCCGGGGGTGATCTCGGAGGGCTTCAGCACCACCGCGTTGCCGAAGGCCAGTGCCGGCGCGATCTTCCATGCCGGAATGGCGATGGGGAAGTTCCACGGCGTGATGAGCCCGATGACCCCCACCGGCTCGCGGGAGATGTCCACATCGACGCCCGGCCGCACCGAGGCAACCTTCTCGCCGCCGTAACGCACGGTCTCGCCGGCGAAAAAGCGGAACACCTGGGCGGCGCGCATCACCTCGCCGATTCCCTCGGCGCGCGTCTTGCCCTCCTCGCGGGCGAGCAGGGTGCCGAGTTCTTCGCGCCGGTCGAGCAACTCGCCGGCGATCTTGAACAATGCGTCGGCGCGCGCCTGAGTCGTGGCCACGCCCCAGGCCTTGCCGGCGACGCGAGCAGCGGCAAAGGCGGCCGCCACGTCCTGCGCGCTCGCGACGGCATATTCCCCCACCACGTCATTGGTGTCGGAGGGGTTGATGTTGCGGATCACGTCGGTGCCCGCCACCCACTCTCCGCCGATCAGGTTGCGATAGAGCTCCATGCGGTCGATGACCTCCTTGCGGCGCCAACCGGCGCGTTCGGCAATGCGACGTCCCAGTCCCGGCTCCGGCGTCATCCGGGCCGTCTTTCGGAATGGGACGTTAGGTGCAAGGACAGGCGCGCGGAATTCACCGCTGCGCAATTCCGCTATCGCTGTTTTTTATAGAAGGCCGCCGGAATGCCGCTGCCTATAAAAGAACGGCATGGCAGCTTGAAGGAGATGAGAACACCCTTGCCGGACACGATGAGCTACGGATCGTCACGGAAGAGCAAACAAGCTCCCACAGAACGAGGTTCGTCATGAATGTGGCCGCCTACGAAAAGGGCGTCGAAAAAGTAATCGATTGGCCGGGGGACATCTTCGGCACGCTCAAGTCCGCTAAGGTGCGCCAGCTCTGCTACGTGCCGGACGCTGGCCATTCGCGCCTCATCACTCTCGCTCATGCCGACCCGGACATGCAGGCAACCGTGCTCACGACTGAGGAGGAAGGCATCGCATTGTGCGCCGGAGCCTGGCTCGGCGGGGATCGCTCGGTTCTGGCGATGCAGTCGAGCGGTGTCGGAAACTGCATCAACATGCTCTCGCTCATGGAGATGTGCCGCTTTCCGCTGCTCACGCTCGTGACCATGCGCGGCGAGTGGGCGGAGTTCAACCCATGGCAGGTGCCCATGGGGCGCGCCACAGCGGCCTCGCTGGAGCTGATGGGCGTGACCGTGCTTCGAATCGAGGCCCCCGAAGAGGCCGCGGACGTGGTTTCCGCAGCGACCGCGCTGGCCTTCGATGGCGACCAGCGGGTCGCGGTGCTGATTTCGCAGCGGATGATCGGCCGCAAGAAGTGGGTGGAGGAAAGCAAATGACCACGGATCTCGGCCAGATGGACCGGCGCGAAGCCGTCCGCGAGCTCTTTGCCGAGCGCGGCCCCCTGCTGGTCGTCACGGGCCTCGGCTCGCCCAGCTACGACGCTTTCGCGGCGGGTGACAACGACGGCAACTTCTATCTGTGGGGCGCCATGGGGGGGGCCGGCATGGTAGGCCTCGGCCTTGCTCTCGCGCGACCCGACCGGCCGGTCTGCGTGCTCACCGGCGATGGCGAGCAGCTCATGGGCATCGGCGGTCTCCTGACCATTGCGGTGAAGCGCCCCCCGAACCTCTCGATTGTGGTGCTGGACAACGGGCATTTCGGCGAGACCGGCATGCAGCCGAGCCATGCCGGCCTTGGCGTCGATCTTGCGGCCATCGCGAAGAGTGCCGGCTTTCCCGCTGTCGAGACGGTGCACGATATCGCCGGGGTGCGCGCCAGCCGGGCCGGTCTCCAGAGCCTAACCGCCGGCCCGCGCTTCTTGCGTCTGCGCATCGCGCCGGGCAATCCCGAGCGCGCCCTGCCACCGCGCGATGGTGTATTCGTCAAGAACCGCTTCCGTGCGGACCTCGGCTTCGCCGTCACCTGATGCGCGCGGGGCGGGGAAGACCCACCCGCCCCGCCGCCTGGGCACCGCCCAAGCAAGACTTCGGCTGACCCGCGCCCCAAGAAGCCCAGCGTTGGCACGGTCACGGTCAGGGCTTCATCTGGATCGACCAGAGACCTTCGGAGACGAGGCTTTGGAACTCCTCGATGATGAGCGAAGACATCTTCGCCATGGCGATGGACGGTGGCCGGTCGATGGGCGAGGCAAGCACCAGTTCGCGCGTCACGCCGGGCTTGGCGATGGGCGCCGTCTCCAGCCGGCCCGCCAGCACCTCGTCGCGGATCGCGGATGGCGGCAGCACGCTGTAACCCAGCCCCTCCTCCACAAGGCTCGTCTGCACCCGGTAGGAATCCGCCTCGATCACCACATGGAGCGAGAGCCCCTTGCGCGCCAGCGCTTTTTCGATGAGCGCCCGTAGCCCATGAGTATAGCTCGGCAGGATCAGCTTCTGTTCTACCAGCCAGTCGAGATCTACCTGCTTCATCGCGGCAAGGCCCGAGCCCCTCGGCCCCACCACCACCATCTCGTCGCGGCCGATGGTCTCTACCGTCAGATGCAGGTCCACTGCAGGTCCGTAGACCACGGCGAGGTCGATCTCGCCACGGTGCAGCCAGTCTACGAGATGACCCCCGTAGCTCTCCACAAGACGCAGGGAGATATCCGGCAGCTCGGTGACTACGCGCCGGGCGAAGCGCGCTGCGATCACGGTGCTTACGGTCGGCACAAGACCCATCACCACGCGACCGGCCGGTGCGCCGCCTACGGACTGGATGTCGTCGCGCACCTGCTCCATCTGCCGCACCAGCCCTGCAGTCCGCTCGAGGAGCATGCGGCCGATATCGGTGAGGATCATCCCGCGCCCATTGCGGACGAACAATTCAGTGCGCAGCTCGTGCTCGAGCAGCTTGATCTGCCGGCTCAGAGCCGGCTGGGCAATGCGCAGCCGGTCCGCTGCCTTGCTGAGACTGCCGAGTTCAGCCACCACTTTGAACGTACGCAGTTGGCGAAAATCCATACCCTGACCCAACCCGATCACATTGAGCGGCTGACTTTACAGCCTGCGCGGGGCGCGCCAAGTGTGGCGGCGTGCGGCAACGCCCGCGAATGCGCCCGCTCAAAGGCGCACGATAGACGTGGGCACGCCGCCTTCGCGGTTTTCGATGGGATGGAAATGAAAGTCCTACGAAAGCGGCATCAGGAGCGTTTCTCTGTGGTTTGCCGGCGCAGGCAGAGTATCGCAGCCGCAAACTCACCGGGCGCTTCCTGGGGCAGGTTGTGTCCCGCCCACGGGATCAGGCGATGCTCATGAAAGCCGGTGAAATGGCGCGCATGCTGTTCGGGAGGGTCGGGAGGCCTCACACCGTCCGTTCCGCCGTCGAGCGAAATGGCTGCCACTTCAATCGGGGGCTGGCTGGCGAGCCGCTGCTCCAGTTCCTCGTAGGCGGGATCGCCACCGACCAGGCCGAAGCGGTGGCGATAGGAATGGATCGCCACATCCACAAAATCGGGATTGTCGAAGGCGGCGGCGCTGGCCTGGTAGGCATCCTCATCAAATCGCCACGCGGGAGACCACAGCGTCCATAAGAGCCTGCAGAACTCACGGCGGCTGCCCGCAAGGCCTGCCCGTCCACGCTCGCCATGGAAATAATACTGATACCAAAGGCGAAGCTCCGCCTCCGGCGTCGCCGGAGCAGCCGCCGACGCAATGTCCTGGATGGCGTAGCCGTTCTGCGTAACAAGCCCTGCGACCCTGTTCGGCCAGAGCGCGGAGGCGACGCACGCGGCACGGCCGCCCCAGTCAAATCCGGCGAGAAAGGCCCTCTCGATCTTGAGGGAATCGAGCAGCGCCTTAAGGTCGGCGCCGAGAGCGGCCTGCTGTCCCGATCGCAGCGCGTCGGCCGACAGGAACGTGGTGGGACCGAAGCCCCGCAGGTAAGGCACGATGACACGTGCGCCTCCAGCCGCCAGGATCGGGACGACCGCATCATAGGCGTGGGAATCGTAGGGGAAGCCGTGAAGCAGAACGACGGGCCATCCTTGCGGCGCCCCGGACTCCCAGTAACCGACTCGGAGCACGCCGGCGTCGACCTCCTTGAGGGCGGGCGGCATGGTCATAGCGCTTGGCCGATCCCAGTCGCGGGGCTTCGCAGTGCGGTCGCTCCACGCTTGTCTTGACCGGCGCAGTCCCATCGGTACCCGGCACGCCCGACGGGTGGACGAACGCATAACAGTTTCATGCCCTGGCCCCACTTGTCCGATTGCATTCTCCCCCACGCCGAGACGCAGCGTTGCCGGATAGACATGGAACCGCCGTTGGGGGCGGCGAATCCCCCTTGCCTAAGAGCTTCACAATGTAATCGCGGTGATGCCGGTCTTCTCCAACTCACCAGCCATGCGTCTCGCAACGTCCTGCAGGGGGGCCACCAACGCGTCGCGGGCCGCTGCCGCCGGCAAGGTGTTGTTCAGATAAATCACGTTCATGGAGGCGAAGAGCTTGCTGTTGCTCATGATCGGCACGCCGACGCTGCCGATCCGCCCGTCATACTCAATCCGGGAATAGTTCTCATCCATGGTCGCGAAGCCCTGGGCACGGATCTCTTCGAGGCGGCGGTGAAGCCGCCCGACATCCTGCGTGATCTTCGACCATGGCGCGGTGTCGTTCGAAATCCGCTCCAGGATCGCGTCCCGCTCCGACGCCGGGCAATGGGCGAGATAGGCGAGCCCGAGGCTGGTCCCGAGCACGGGTGCCCGGAAACCGGGTGCGCGATTGAAGGAGAAGGGCTCCCCCTGGCGCGAGGATTTCACCACCAGCATGGCGTCCACGTCGAACAGCGCTACGTCCGACGGCCAGCCGATCCGCTGGCGGAACTCCGCCATCAGCGGCGCCAGGATGGTCCCGACCACCGTGTGGCGGTCAAACGCCGTGCTGAGGCTCATCGCCTTGCCGGTGACCTGGTAGATGGTCTGATCGGGATCACGGATCAGGTATCCACCGTGGGCCAGGGTCTGCAGCATGCGGACGATGGTAGCCTTGTCGATACCCGTGCGGCGATGGATCTCGGCCACGGTCGCTCGCTTGTCCAAGCGGTTGACCGCCGCGAGCACATCCAACACACGAAGCGCTGCTGTCACTGGCTTGTAGGAAGGCATGACCTCATTCCGAAAGAGTGCGGCGTCCAGTCTCTCCGCTCTCAGAGGCTATTTCAACACGCGAGCCAGCATTTCATTTCAGGGAACTCTGAAGCGGCATCACAGGATGCCGGCGCGGCGCAGTTCCGCCACCCCGGCCGTGTCGAGGCCCAGCCAATCCTGCAGCGCCGCATCCGTGTCCTGCCCGAGGCGAGGCGGCGCGAGCCGATAGGTGGCCGGCGTGCCGCCGAGGCGCGCCGGGAACGCCACCACCGGAATGCGCGTGCCATCGTCCCGCTTCATCTCGACCTCGACGCCCCGCGCGCGGGCGTGAGGATCGGCGAACACGTCGGGCACGGTATTGATGGGGCCGCAGGGCACGCCTGCCTTCTCAAGCAGCGTTACCACGTCGCCGCGCGTGTGAGCCGACAGGAGGTCGGTGAGGAGCGCATCGATAGCCTCGCGATTACGGATTCGCCCGGCATTTGCGCGGAAGCGCTCGTCCTCGGCGACCTCGGGCCGGCCCAGGGCCGCGCACAGTCGCTGAAACTGGTTGTCGTTACCGCAGGCGACGATCACGTGGCCATCGGCGGTGGGGTAGACGCGGTACGGCACCACATTGGGATGATTGTTGCCGAGCCGGCCCGGCACCATGCCGCCCGCCAGCCAGTTGGCGGACTGGTTGGCCAGCATGGCGACCTGGCTGTCGAACAGCGCGCAGTCGATGTGCTGCCCTTCCCCCGTCCGGTCGCGATGCGCCAGCGCCGCGAGGATGGCGACCGCCGCATACATGCCGGTGAACAGGTCGCACACCGCGACGCCAACCTTCATGGGTCCGCCGCCTTCGGCCCCGTCCGGATGGCCGGTGATGCTCATCAGTCCCCCCATGCCCTGGATGAGGAAGTCGTAGCCAGCGCGGTGCGCATAGGGCCCGGTCTGGCCGAAGCCGGTAACGGAGCAATAGACAAGACGCGGATTGACCGCCTTGAGACTCGCATAGTCGAGGCCGTATTTGGCGAGGCCGCCGGTCTTGAAGTTCTCGACCACCACATCGGCTTCGGCGGCCAGTCGGCGCACGAGCGCGGCGCCGTCCGGCTTGGCGAAATCGATGGTCACCGAGCGCTTGTTGCGGTTGCAGGCGGAGAAATAGGCGGCATCGCCCGCGCTGCCATCGGCCTGCGTCAGGAAAGGGGGTCCCCAGGTGCGGGTGTCGTCGCCCTGTCCGGGGGCCTCCACCTTCAGCACCTCGGCGCCGAGATCGCCCAGCACCTGGGCGGCCCATGGGCCGGCGAGAACCCGGCTCAAGTCCAGCACCTTGATATGGCCGAGGGCACCGGGTGCCGATGGGGTGGTTTGGCTCATAATGCCCCTGCGATATGTCGTGTAGGTGGTAGGCGACCTGGAAGAGGCCCTGCCCTTCAGGCCCTGTCCCTGCGCCGTGCCCAGCGGGCCATGGCGGTTCCCACGATGCCCTTGGGCATGTGAATGATGAACAGCACCAGCAGGATGCCGTAGATGAGCGTGTCGAGGGACAAGGCCCGGCTGCCGAGCAGCGCGTTGAGCGTGGCGGAGCCCTGGAAGAACATGCGCAGCCCCTCGCTGAGAAGCTGGGTCAGCACCGCCCCCACCGTCGGACCGAGCATCACGCCGATGCCGCCGGCCACAACGCCGAAGACGATGTTGAGAGAGATACCGAAGCCGGCGATGGTGTCGGGTCCGATATACATCTGGTACTGCGCGAAAATCGCGCCGCCGAAGGCGCACATGGCTGCCGACAACGCGGTAATCTTCAGCTTCTCCCGCGTCACGTCGATGCCCACTGCGGCGGCGGCCTCCTCGTCCTGACCGAGGGCTTCCAGAGCGTACCGGTCCATGGAACGGTCCACCCGCACCCATACGATGATGCCCACGAGCCAGACCGCGAGTGCCACGAAATAGGCAATCATCCGGTCAGCCTCGAACTGCACGGCGTAGAGCGACAAGCCATCATGGTAGCGGGCTGGCTGGGTGCCGAGGGAGCCGCCAGTATAGTCGCGCAGGCCCACGATGCACAGGCGGACGAACTCCACCATGGCCAGCGTCAACAACGCGAAATAATGCCCCCGGATGCGCTGCAGGAAGCTCGGATAGCCGATGAGCAGGGCCAGGGCGACCGCCACCACGATGGCCACCGGAATGCCCACGAGTGGCGTCAGGCCGGCATAGTTCCAGAGCATCACAGTGACATAGGCGCCGATGCCGGTGAACGCCCCATGGCCGAGGGAGGTCAGTCCGAAGCGGCCCATCAGCGCCCAGCCGGTATAGATCTGCGCCCACAGCAGCATCTGGATGACCAGATGCAGGTAGTATTTTTCGCTGCCGGGGAAGACAGCGCGGATGCCAAAGGGCAGCGCGAGGAGCGCGACGAGCCCGACGGCGTAGGCGGGGTTTATCCTCGTCACGAGCGCGCTCCGATGAGGCCCTGCGGGCGGATGAACATCATGAGGATGAAGAACAGGAAAGCGATGGCGTAGCCCCACTCGGTGGCGAAGCACGAGCCGCCCACGGTGATGAACTGCGCGATCACCAGCGCGGCGAGGAAGCCGCCGAGCATGTTGCCGAGGCCGCCGAGCACGCACACCATGAAGATCAGCGGGCCGAACTGCAGACCGATCTGGGGATAGATGTCGAACTGCAGCACCATCAGAGCCGCCCCGAGGCCCGCGAGCCCGCCGCCCAGCGCTGAGGTCGCCGCATAGAGGCGGCGGCTATCAGCGCCCATCAGCGGCATTACGTGACGATCCTGGCTGAGCGCCAGGATGGCGAGGCCGAGATAGGTATGGCGCAGGAAGGCGCGCAGGCCGAGCATGGTGACGAGCGCCACCACGAAGGTGATGATGCGCGCCCAGGAGAAATACATGTCGCCCAGCGACGCGGAGCCGAGCTGAACGCCCACGTTGCGGAATTCGACGCCGAAAGCCAGCGTCGCGGCCGCCTGGAGTAGGAACAGCACGCCACCGGTCGCGAGAAGCTGGTTGATGGGCGCCGCATCCAGCAGCGGCCGGATGACGATCACATGCAGCAGCACGCCCGCGAACGCGGTAAGCACGATGCCGATCAGCATCGCCGCCGGCAACGGCAGGCCGAGGGAGGTGACGGCGAAATAGATGCCGTACATGCCCACCATCACGAGTTCGGCGTAGCAGATCCAGACAACGTCGATGACGCCGAACACGAGGTTGAGGCCGAGGGACAGGAGCGCCAGCAGGCCGGCAAGGAGAATGCCGTTGAGCACGGCCTCCAGGAAGAAGATGTCGAGGGAACAGGTCATGGCTCAAAGTCCCATGTAGGCCTTCTGCACCTCTTCCGAGGCGAGAAGGTCGGCGGCCCGGCCGCTGGTCTCCACCCGTCCCACGGAGAGCAGATAGGCGCGGTCCACCACCTGGAGCACCTGCGTGACGTTCTGCTCCACGATCAACACGGTATAGCCATCGTCGCGAATCTTGCGCACGAGATCGAACACCTGCTGTACCACCACTGGGGCAAGACCTGTGGAGGGTTCGTCGAGCAGAATGATCTTCGGCTTGCTCATCAAAGCGCGGCCGATGGCGCACAATTGCTGCTCTCCACCGGACATGGTGCCGGCGAACTGGCTGCGCCGTTCCTTCAGCCGCGGGAACAGGCCATAGACATACTCCAGCCGCTCGGCGAAATGCTTGCGGGCCTCGGGCAGGAAGGCGCCGAGCCGCAGGTTCTGCTCGACGGTGAGGCGCGGGAATAAATGGCGGTTTTCCGGCACGTGGGCGATGCCGGTGGCGAGCACCTTGTGGGAGGGCAATGCCCTCAGGTCCTGGCCGTTCATGGTCAGGCGCCCTGCGCTCGCCGGCAGCATGCCGGAGATGACGCGCAGGAGCGTGGTCTTGCCGGCACCGTTGGCGCCGATGACCGCCACCGATTCACCCGCGTCCACCGCCATGGACACATCGTTGAGGGCGTGGAAGCCGCCATAGCCGGCGCAGACGCCGGAAAGCTCGAGCATGCTCACCGGTGGGCCTCCCCGCTCTGGTGCTTCACCGCCTCGCGGCCCAGGTAGACCTCGATCACGGCGGGATTTTCCTGGGCACCGTGGGGGTTGCCGTCATAGATGATCGCACCGTGGTTCAGCACCACCACGCGGTCCACGACGCGCATCAGCACGCCCATGATGTGCTCCACCCAGATGATGGTGATTCCACGCTCCCGCCGGATCATGGAAAGCATGTCAGCTGCCTGCTGCATCTCGCCAGGGTCGAGGCCATTGAGGCTCTCGTCGGCGAGCAGCAGAGTCGGCTGGCTGGCCAGCGCGCGCGCGAGCTCCAGTTTCTTCAGCGCGGCCGCGCCCATGCCTTCGGTGGTCGCGTGCGGGTCGCGCGGAAGCCCGACCAGTTCGAGCGCCTCAGCCGCCTGCCGCCAGCAGGTGGTGCGGTCGACCTTGCGGTTTTGGCCGAACCAGGCGGCGAGTGCCACGTTCTCCAGAACCGTCAGCTTGTGGAATGGTCGCGGGATCTGAAAGGTGCGGCCGATCCCGGCATGGCAGATGTCGTTGGCAGGCTTGCCAGTAATATCACGCCCATCGAACGCGATGCGGCCGCGCGTCGGCACATAGTGCCCGGCGATGCAGTTGAACGTGGTGCTTTTACCCGATCCATTGGGGCCGATCAGGCCCAGGATCTCGCCCCGATCCACCTTGAAGCTGACGTCCGAGACGGCTGTGAAGCCGCCGAAGACCTTGCTCAACCCTTCGACTGACAGCATGAACCTTCTCCAGGGCGCGACGGGCGCGCATGGATCCGCCGGTGCGGGAGAAGCCGGCGCCACCGCTGGGGTGGCGCCGCGAGGCGATCAAGGAGCGTAGGTCTGGCCCTTGGGTAGGGGCAGGACCGGCTCGGCGGTGCGCACTTCCTTCGGCCACACCACTTTGGCGCCGCCGGGATTGTGCTGGATCACCACCGGGAAGGAGCGCTCGTTCTGGCCCGCCATGGAGGCGCCGGGCGGGAAGAACTTCACGCCATAGCCCTGGGTGGTGCCGCCCACGGGGATGTCTGTGTCGAGCGCCGCCTTGCGGAGCGCTTCGGGATCGACGCCACCGTACTTCTTGATGGCGCGCGGGATCACATCGGTGAACAGGATCCAGGACTGGTTGAAGCCCATCCACACGTTGGTCTCCGCATAGTCCTGGCCGGTCTTTGCCTTGAAGCGCTTCTGCACTTCGGCAATGACGTCGCCAAGGCCCGGAGCCAGCGTCTTGGGATCGAGCAACTGGGAGGCCACCGGGTCCACGTCCATCACGTAGTCCACGTCCTTGCCAGCGGTCTCGCGGATGCGGTCGATGTTGGCATAGCCGGCGCCGTGGCCGATGAGCGCCTTCCACTTCAGGCCCTGCTCCTTCGCCTGGCGCAGGAACAGCGCGATGTCCGGATTGTAGCCGGTGTGCAGGATGACGTCGGGCCGGGCCCGGCGCAGCTTGGCGATGAGCGGGGAGAGGTCGGTGGCGCTGACCGCATAGCCTTCATCGAGCACCACATTGATGCCGAGTGCCTTACACACCTCGGCATTGGCCTTGGCGACGCCGGAGCCGTAGGGGCCGTCCTCGTGGATGATGGCCACCTTGAGCTCATTCGGGGTGATCCCGAGCTTTTCCTTGGAAAGCTCAGCGAGGAACTTGCAGGAAGCCTCGCCATACTGGTCGGAATGCACCTGGGCGCGGAACACCCGCGTGAGGTTGCGATCCTTGAACACCGCGGAGGAGATGCACACGTTGGCCCACATGAAGCCTTTGGCGCTATCCACCTTGGCGGCCATCGGCACGCACTCGGCGCTCGAATAGACGCCCATGATGAGGTTGACCTTGTCCTCGTTCAGGAGACGTTCGGCCGCGTTGATGGCCACGTCCGCCTTGGACTGGGCATCCACGTTCACGGGCACGATCTTGTAGCCCTCGATGCCGCCGCGCTCGTTGATGAGATCGATTGCGATCTGGGTGCCGATGGCAGCATTCACCGATCCACCACCCGCGAACGGCCCGGTCTGATCATAGATCACCCCGACCTTGATTTCCTTGTCTTGGGCGTGCGCACCCGGCGCAACAAGCGACAGCACGGCAGCGCACAGTCCGAGCGCAGGCATTTTCTTGAGAATCACTATCTCCTCCCTCGGTACGTATTCGACACATCAAGACTGGCCGATTGAATGAGATGAATCTCATTCACACGCCGTACTCAGCCGTCATTTTGGAGAAATGATTTCGCTTAAACGTCCAGCATTATTGATACGAAGCGAACGATTGGCGCGAAGCTCCCCATTTATTTGATCCATTATTTTGATGGCCGTCTTTTTTGATCGGCTTGGCTTGCATTCTGGCAGCAGGATGCTAGCCTGTAAATGTAACATCATTTCAACAGATGAAATGGCAACGGGCGCTCGGGCTGCCCGCGTAGCTTCAGGAACGCATCGCAAGCGAACAGCCGGCCCGGCGCTGCAATGTCCCTTGGCGCATTCGGCTTCCGGGGGCAGAGCCCGTTTCCCGGGAAAGAGCACCCCGCATCAATCACGGCATCGTCTAAGGGAGGAGTTAGGTGGCTTTGAAGATTGCATTCATCGGTCTCGGCGCCATGGGTGGTCCGATGGCGAGCAACATCATCCGCAAGGGCACGCCACTGACGGTGTTCGACATCGCGCAGACGAACCTCGACCGGGTGGTGGCCGTGGGTGGCACGGCGGCGGCAAGCGTCGCCGAGGCGGCAAAGGATGCCGACATCGTCATCACCATGCTGCCGGCTACCAAGCATGTGCTTGAGGTAGCCGCCGGCCCGGACGGCGTTCTCGACAACATGAAGCCCGGCGGCATCCTGATGGACATGAGCACCATCGCGCCGAGCGGCACCGATCAGCTCATCGAGATCTGCAAGACGCGCAGCGTGCGCTTTCTCGACACCCCGGTCGGGCGCCTCGCGAGCCACGCCATCGCCGGCAAGTCGCTGTTCATGGTCGGTTGCGACGACGAGGCCGTGTTCTCCGCCGTGAAGCCCCTGCTCGATGCCATGGGCGACACCATCATCCGCTGCGGCAGGCCGGGCACCGGCATCCGCATCAAGGTGGTGAACAACTTCCAGATCCTGTCCATTGCCCAGATCACCGCCGAGGCGCTGACGCTGGCCGAAAAGCTTGGCCTCGAGCTCGAGACGGTGAAGAGCGTCAACGGCTCCACCACCGCCACCAACGGCCAGATGCAGGTGAATTTCGCCACGAAGACCCTCCTGGGCGACACCGCGCCCGGCTTCACCATCGAGCTCGCCCACAAGGACCTCGGCCTCGCCATGGAGGCGGCCGGCGAACTCGGCCTGACCCTGCCCATGGGCGCCACCGCTAAGGCGACGTACGACACCGCCCGTCAGGGTCCCTACGGCGCGAAGGATTTCAGCGCCCTGCTGGACTACGCGTGCGAACAGGCCGGCATCGCCCCGCCCCGCCTCAAGGCGCCGGCCTCGGCCGCCTGATCAGACACCGGTTCGCGCTGCGGCCGCCACGTCTGGCGGCCGCAGCGGAACAAGCACGGAAAAGACGATGGACGACGTGAATGCGATCGTCGCCGAGACGGCTACGCGCCTGTTTCGCGACCATATCGACCATGCCCTGCTCGCTGCTGCTGAAGGGGGCACCTTTCCCGCGGCACTGTGGCGTGCAGTGGAGGAAGCGGGCCTGACGCTCGCCATGATTCCCGAGGATGCGGGCGGCGTCGGGCTCGACGGCGTTGCCGCCGCCGACCTCGTGCGCCTTGCGGCCTATCACGCGGCGCCTCTCCCCCTCGCCGAAACCATGCTCGCGGGCCGGCTGATCGCGGGGGCCGGGATTGATGTGCCGGTGGGCCCGCTCACCTTCGCCGCGGCTGGTGAAGGCTTCGGCCCAGTATTGCAGCGCGTCGAAGACGGGTGGCGCCTGAAAGGGACCGCCGAACGCGTGCCGTGGGCGCGCTTTGCCGGCGCCGTCGCTGTGGTCGCCGACGTCGCGGGCGAGACCTTCCTCGCAGTCGCGCCGACCGAGGGCGCCGACGTCTCGCACGGCGTCAATCTCGCAGGCGAGCCGCGTGACACTCTCGCGTTCGACATTCTGCTCCCGGAAAATCACGTGGCGCGCTGCGCTGTCACGCCGGACGCGCTGAAGCTAATGGGCGCGGCGTTGCGCAGCCTCGCCCTTGCGGGCGCTCTTGACCGCGTGCTGGAGATGACAGCCGGCTATGTGGGCGAGCGGGTGCAGTTCGGGCGCACCCTCTCGAAGTTCCAGGCCATCCAGCAGTCCATGGCGGTGCTCGCCGGGCAGGTGGCTGCCGCCGGGGGCGCCGCGCACCTGGCCGCCGATGCGCTGGCGGGCAACCTGAGCCCGGTCAACATTGCCAGCGCCAAGATCCGGACCGGCGAGGCCGCGGGCGTTGCCGCTGGCATCGCTCACCAACTCCACGGCGCCATGGGCTTCTCTTTCGAGCACATGCTGCATTTCTACACCAAGCGGCTCTGGGCCTGGCGCGACGAATTCGGCAACGAGGCCGAATGGAGCCGCGTGCTGGGCGCCGAAGTGCTGCGCCATGGCGCGGACGGCCTCTGGCCCTTCCTCACCGCAGCCTGACAAACGCGGGTCGATCCATGTCTACTTTCTCCTATCCCGCCGCCGTCATGCCCGACGATGCCGAGGCCCTCCGCGCAGAGGTTCGGGATTTTCTCGCAGTCGAGCTTGCGACGCGAACGCCACTGGAGCGCGCCCAGTCCTGGATGGGCTTCGACGCGGACTTCAGCCGCAAGATGGGCGCGCGCGGCTATATCGGCATGACCTGGCCAAAGGCCTATGGCGGCCATGACCGCAGTGCGCTCCACCGCTACGTGGTGCTTGAGGAAATGCTTTCGGCCGGCGCGCCGGTGGCGGCCCACTGGATCGCGGACCGGCAGAGCGGCCCCCTTTTCCTGCGCTACGGCACCGAAGCTCAACGCCAGGCCATCCTGCCGAGGGTGGCGGCGGGCGAATGCTTCTTCTGCATCGGCATGAGCGAGCCAGGCTCGGGTTCCGACCTCGCCGCGGTGCGCACCCGCGCCGAGCCGGTGGAGGGGGGATTCCGCGTCACCGGCACCAAGGTGTGGACCACCTATGGCCACCGCGCCCACTACATGATCCTGCTCGCCCGCACCACGCCCGGCGAGCGGCACGAAGGCCTGTCGCAGTTCGTGGTGGACCTTTCCACCCCCGGCATCACCATCCGGCCCATCCACGACATCTCCGGCGCGCACCACTTCAACGAAGTGCATTTCGAGGATGTATTCCTGCCCGCCGACAGCCTGGTCGGCCAGCCCGGCGACGGCTGGAAACAGGTGATGGGCGAGCTCGCCTTCGAGCGCAGCGGGCCGGAGCGCTTCCTTTCCTCGTTCGAGCTGATGAAGGCCCTGGTGCGGGTGCTGGGCGAATCGCCGTCGGATCTCGCCCGGGAGCAGGTCGGTCGCCTCGCCGCTCATCTCATCGTGCTCAGGCGCCTCTCCTCCTCGGTGGCCGGCATGCTTCAGACGGGACAGGACCCGCAACTGGAGGCCGCGGTGGTGAAGGATCTCGGCGCGCTTCTGGAGCAGGAGATTCCCGAGATCGCGCGGCGGCTGGTGGCGGGCGAGCCTTCCCTCGCCTCTTCAGACAGCTTCCTCAACGTGCTCGCCTACACGACGCTTGCCGCGCCGTCCTTCTCGCTGCGCGGCGGCACGCGGGAGATTCTGCGCGGGATCATCGCCCGCGGCCTCGGCCTGAGGTGACGCAGCGCTGGGGAGACTGCTCCTCAGCGCTCCTCTGCCGCAACGACCATTCCAAGTCAGCACGCGCCGGCAACGCGCCACGGGCCTGCATGCCCAACGTGCCGGCCGAAGGGAGGACAGAACATGCGTGTCGGTTTCGTGGGCCTCGGCATGATGGGCCTGCCCATGGCGGAGAATCTGGCCCGGCGTCCGGACATCCATCTCGTCGCCTTCGATCGCGCCCTCGAGGCGCGCGAAAAACTGAAGGCGCATCCCGCCTTTGGCACGACGCTCGCCGTCGCTGAAAGCCTCCACGATCTTGCCGCCTGCGAGATCGTGGTGCTGATGCTGCCGGACAGCTCCATCACCAATGCCGTGGTGCTCGGCGGGGGCGGCGCGCCGGGCCTCGCCGATCTGCTCGGCCGGGGCGCGCTCGTCATCGACATGGGCTCGTCCAACCCTGCCGACACCCGCATGCTGGAGGCCCGCCTCGCCGCGGCCTCCATCTCGCTTGCGGATGCGCCGGTCTCCGGTGCCGTCGCCAAGGCGAAGGCCGGCACCCTCTCCATCCTGTTCGGCGGCGGCGACGCTGCATTCGAGCGGTCCCGGCCGGTGCTGGAAGGCATGGGAACCACGCTGATCCGCGCGGGTGGCGTGAGCGCCGGCCACGCCATGAAGGCGATCAACAACTACGTCTATGCCGCCGGGCTCCTTGCCGTGTCGGAAGCACTCCTCATGGGGCGGACGCTCGGTCTCGACGCATCAGTCCTTGCAAGCGTCCTGAATGCGTCGAGCGGGCGGAACGTGGCAAGCGAGACCAAGCTCGCCCAGTTCATGATCCCCGAGACATATGCGGGCGGTTTCGCCCTCAAGCTGCAGGCGAAGGACCTCGGCATCGTCGCCACCATGCTGGATGAATTGGAGGTGGACGCGCCCCAGGTCGCGCTGTGCGCGGCACTCTGGCGTGAGGCCTCCGCCGCGCTGGGACCGAAGGCCGACAATACCGAGATTTACCGTTTTCTGGAGCGCGGGCGAAATGCCGGCGCCCACAAGGAGGAAGCCCATGCCGCCGATTGACGTGAGAAAGCGCGCCCTCACCATCGAGACCACCTGGCACGAAGGCGGGCCGGTGGCGAAGGTGCCCCTGAAGCTCGCCGCTGCGAGCGCGGTTGTCCGCAACCCCTATGCGGGCCGCTACGAGGAAGATCTGATGCCGTTCATGGCGGCGCTGCGCCCGCTCGGCCACGAGCTTGCGAGCGAGCTTGCCGACCTGCTCGGCAAGGAGAACGTGGAGGTCTACAGCAAGGCCGCCATCGTTGGGATCAATGGCGAGATGGAGCACGGCGCGGTGTGGCACGAGGCCGGCGGCTGGGCCATGCGCGAAGTGCTCGGCAATCCCAAGGCCATGGTGCCTGCGGTGAAGGCGGTGGCGAGCGCCGGATACCGGGTCATGGTGCCGGTACACTACATCCACGCCTCCTACGTGCGCAGCCATTTCAACAGCATCGAGGTGGGCATCCAGGACGCGCCTCGCCCCGACGAGATTCTGTTCACCCTGGTGATGGGCACCGGCGGGCGCGTGCATTCGCGCCTGGGCGGCCTGCTGAAGGAGAATGTGAGCGTTCACGACGGGCAAAGGTGATCCCTCCCGAGACCGCCCGTCAAAACTGCGGGGACATGGCATGTATGCCATGTCCCCGATTTTTTGTCCCGTTTATTGCTGCCCGCGCTTGGTGGACGCAGGCAGCAGCGGCGCGGTTCTCAGATGCGCTCAACGATCATGGCGATACCCTGCCCACCACCGATGCACATGGTGACGAGGCCGTAGCGGCCGCCGGTGCGGCGCAGCTCGTAGATGGTCTTGATGGCCAGGATGGCGCCCGTCGCTCCGACCGGATGCCCGAGTGCGATGGCGCCGCCATTGGGGTTCACCTTGGCCGGATCGAAGCCCAGCGCCTTCGACACCGCGCAGGCCTGCGCCGCGAACGCCTCGTTGGATTCGATCACGTCGATGTCGGCCACGGAGAGCCCGGCCTTCTTCAGCGCGATCTGCACGGCCGGCACCGGGCCCATGCCCATCTCCGAGGGATCGACACCAGCCAGCCCGTAGGAGACGAGCCGGGCCAGGGGGGTGAGTTCGCGAGCCTTGGCCACCTCGGCGTCGGCGAGCACCACGGCCGCCCCGCCGTCATTGAGGCCGGAGGCGTTGCCGGCGGTCACCGTGCCGTCCTTCTTGAACACCGCCTTCAGCTTCGTCATGTCGGCCAGGGTGGCGTCCTTGCGGAAATGCTCGTCCGTATCGAACACCACCGGCCCCTTGCGCGAGGCGATCTCCACCGGGGCGATCTGCTCGGCGAAATGGCCGGCCGCCACCGCGGCGGCGGCGCGGCGATGGCTCTCCACGGCTGCGGCGTCCTGGTCGTCGCGGGAGATCTGGTAGCGCTCGGAGACGTTCTCGGCGGTCACACCCATGTGGCCGTGGCCGAACGGATCGGTGAGCACACCCACCATCATGTCCACCATCTGGGCATTGCCCATGCGCTGCCCCCAGCGCGCCTGGGGCAGCAGGTAGCCGCCTCGGCTCATGCTCTCGGCGCCACCGGCGAGCGCGATCTCGGCGTCGCCCAGGCGGATGATCTGGGCCGCGCTGATGATGGCCTGCAGGCCCGAGCCGCACAGACGGTTGACCGTCATGGCGGGCACCTCCTTGGGCACCCCCGCCTCCATGGCGGCCACGCGCGAGATGTACATGTCCCGCGCCTCGGTGTGGATCACGTTGCCGAACACGGTGTGTCCGACGTCCTCCGGTGCGATGCCGGCGCGGGCGATGGCGGCCTTGGCGACATGGGCGCCAAGTGCGGTCGGCGGCACGTCCTTGAGCGAGCCGCCGAAGCTGCCGATGGGGGTGCGGGCGCCGGAGAGGAAAACGATATCAGGCTGGCTCATGGGAAATCCGCAAGGTGGGAGTTTGAGAAATGGGTGATGTGGCGCGGTCAAGCGGCCGCGGGCAGCGCGATGAGCGGTGCCTTGTGGCCATCGCGCACGCAAAGGGCGGCGACGGCGGCCTCGAGCCGCGCCAGGGGATAGCCCCCCATGAGAGCATATGGCCCCTGCTTGAACTTCAGAGCCATGACGGCGCCGCGGTCCGTTTCCTGCGGGTCGGCCACGCGCTCGGCCAGAAGCTCCAGGGCGGGAATGGCAATGGCGGCCAGCAACCGGTCTTCCACCGCATCCGCTGTCGCGGGCAGGCTTGCGCCCTCCGCAAGGTCGTAGAGCCCGCTCGCCTCGCCCTTGGCCATCAGCGCGGGGGTGACGGCGTAGAAGGGCCCGAGCGGCCCAAGATTGGCCATGGCGTGGCCCGCGACACGCGGGCCGATGAGATTGAGCACAGTGAACGGGCCGGCCGCTACGCCGAGCCGCTCGCGCGCGACGAGGTCAATCTGTTCCGGCGTGGCGAGGCCATCCGCCGCGATGCGCGCTGCCTCGTTGTAATAGGGGCAGAAGAAGCGGTTGATGGCGAAGCCCGGTGTGTCGGCGCAAGCCAGCGCCGTACGACGAGTCGCGGTGAGAAAATTCATCGCTCCCGTGATGGCGGCATCGCCCGTATGTGCCGCGCGCACCACCTCCACCAGCGGACACACCTCGGCAGGGCTGAAGTAATGCAGGCCCAGCACCCGGTCGGCGAAATCGAACCCTTCCGCCAGGGCGGCGACGCGCAGGGCGCTGGTATTGGTCGCAACCACCGTATCGGCGCCGAGGTGCGGCGCGAGTTCGGCGAAGACCGCCCGCTTTACCGAAAGATCCTCGAATACGGCCTCGATGACGATGTCCGCCTTGCCCACCTCGGCCAGAGTCGGCGCGGGAAGCAGGCGGGCCAGCGCGGCATCGGCCGCCTCCGGCGTCATGCGGCCGTTCTTGACCCAGCGGGCGTAGACGCCGGCCGCGCGCTCCTTGAGACGCGGGAGGCCGTCGGGGCGCGCGTCATAAACCAGAACATCAAGGCCGTGCCGCGCCGCATCCAGGGCGATTCCGCCGCCCATCAGGCCCGAACCGATCATCGCAAGCGTCATGGATCTGCTTTCTCCAGATTGATGGGACGTGCGTAAGCGCCGCGTCTCATACCGCCCACTCGGGAGGCTTAACCCCGCAATCAGATGCGCAGGGCGAGAGAGGGCCCGCGACATGGCGTCAGGCGATCGTGCGGCGCATCCGCTCTTCACCTTCTCGCCGAATGAAATCTGCTGACACTGATACTCGGAGCGCTTTACATCTATTCGATCCCACCGCCTTCACTTTATCCCCTCCCGCGATAATTCATCATGAGTGTGATGAATCTGCAGAGGCGCGGAAGGCAAACCAATGATAAAGGGCAATCATCCAGCGGACAATCCGGTTGTCCGACATAGATGCCTTTGGACTCTTATTGCGGCCCTCTGAATGGCCGCCGGACAACCCCAAATCATCTTCGACCGGGCGCCGCCGATGTCCCACCGCAACCTGAAGGATTGTTCATGTCGATCCCCGCCTCGCTATCCACCGGCCTCGCGCTGCCCGCCATCGTCTCCCCCATGTTCCTTGCGTCCGGCCCGGATCTGGTGGCGGCCGTGTGCCAGGCCGGACTTATCGGGACGTTTCCCGCTCTGAACCAGCGAACTAGCGAAGACTATGCCGCCTGGCTCGACGACATCCGCGCGCGTCTCGACCGCGCGCCCTGCACATCTGCGGCCTTCGGCGTGAACCTCATCGTGAACAAGCGCAACGCACGCCTCGCCGCCGACCTCGAAGTAACGGTCCGGCACAAGGTACCCCTCGTGATCACCTCCATGGGTGCCGTGCGCGACGTGGTGGACGCGGTCCACGCCTACGGTGGCGTGGTGTTCCATGACGTGGTCAACGCGCGCCACGCCGAGAAGGCCATCGAGGCGGGCGTGGACGGCATCATCGCCGTATGCGCGGGGGCCGGGGGCCATTCCGGCGCGCAGAGCCCGTTCGCGCTGGTGCCCGAAATCCGCGCCATGTTCTCCGGCACCATCGTTCTCGCCGGCGCGATCTCCACCGGCAGCCAGATTGCCGCGGCCCGGATGATCGGGGCGGACCTCGCTTACATGGGCACCCGCTTCCTTGCCACCGAGGAAGCGATGATCGAGGCGGCGTACAAGCAGATGATCCTTCGCGCCAAGGCCCGCGACATCCTCTACACGCCGGCGATCAGCGGTGTGAACGCCAACTTCCTGGTTCCGAGCGTCCGGGACAACGGACTCGATCCCGACGCCCTCGCCGGCAAGACTCCCGCCGACCTGGGCGAGGACGTCAAGGCTTGGCGCAGGGTGTGGTCGGCGGGCCAGGGGGTGGGCTCCGTGAACGACATCCTGCCGGCAGCCGAGCTGTGCCAGCGCCTTATCCGGGAATACGAAGCCGCCTTCGAACCGTTGCGGCGCAGCGCCTGACGATAAATCCTCAGGCCGCCGCGGCGTCGCCGATGTTGGCGCCGCGCTCGATCACCACGCGCGCGTCGAACAGCGATTGCGCGTGGTTGAGGTCCGACTGGGCGAGAAGCACCGAGAAGCCGCGCGACTTCAGCTCCGCGATGACCTCCGCAATACGTGCGGACAGCGCCGGCGCGACCCCCTCAAATGGCTCGTCCAGCAGCAGCAGGCGGGTGCCGGCGGCGAGCGCGCGGCCAAGTGCCACCAGCTTCTGCTGGCCGCCCGAGAGCAGAAGCGCCTTGCGCCCGCGCATCTCCTTGAGCTCCGGCACCACGCGGTAGACCAGCTCCAGCCGCTCCTCCCGCACCAGCGTGCGCGAGACCCATACCGGCAGCAGGATGTTCTCCTCCACCGTGAGCTGAGGCACGAGACGACGGTCTTCCGGCATGTACCCGACGCCCCGCGCGGCGCGCCCGTGAGCCGGCACCTTGGCGAGATCTTCCCCGGCCAGGACGATGCGGCCGCCGACGAGGGGCAGATGGCCCATCACGGCGCGCAGCAAGGTCGTCTTGCCCGCGCCATTGCGCCCGAGGAGACCGATCATCTGGCCTTGCTCCAGGCTCAAGGAGAAGCCGCGCAGCACGCGCATCGCATCGATCGCCACGTCGATGGCTGTGATCTGCAGCAATGGGGCGCTCATCTGGCCTCTCCTGTCACGTAGCGCTTCACATCGGCGCTGGCGAGCACCTCGTCCGGCCTGCCATCGCCGATAATGCGACCGGCGTAGAAGGCGAGCACTCGGTCGGCGTAGCCGGCAACGATGTCCATGTCGTGCTCCACGAAGAGGATGGTGGCAGCCTCCCGGCCCACCGCCGCCATCACCCGATCCATGGTGGCGAACTTCTCCTCCGCGGCGACGCCCGACGTGGGCTCGTCCAGCAGCAGCACCTTGGGATGGCGGGCGAGCGCCATGGCGATGTCGAGCAGCTTGCGTACCCCGCCCGGCAGCACCTTCACCGGCCGGTCGGCGTGGGGCTGAAGATCGAACCGGGCGAGCAGCTCGCGGGCGCGCTCCACATGGTCGCGCTCCGCGTGGCGCCAGAACGACATCGCGGGGGCGGCGGCGGCCACGGCGGCGATCATGTTCTCAAGCGCGGTCAGCTCCACGCAGAGCTGGGGGATCTGGAACGAGCGGCAGATGCCGAGCCGGGTGATCTGGCGCGGCCCGCTGCGCGTAATGTCCTGGCCTTCCAGGCGGATCTGCCCCTGGTCCGGCTTCAGATAGCCGGTGACAAGGTTGACGAAGGTGGTCTTGCCCGCGCCATTGGCGCCGATGAGGCTGACCTTCTGGCCCGGCGGAACATCCACGCAGAGGCCGGAGGCGGCGACGATGGCGCCAAAGCGCTTCTCGACGCCCTGGACGGAGAGTGCCGGTACCATGGAAATCTCCTCAGCTTGCCGTCTCGACGAGCCTGCGGGCGGATTCAGCGGAGCTCGCCTCGTCAGCCGCGGGGCGGCGCACCTGCACCCACAACGCGCCGATGCCGCGTGGCAGGAAGGCGATGATGGCAAGGATGAAGAGGCCGAGGAACAATTGCCACATGTTCGGGAAGTAAAGCGCAGAGAAAGAGCGCACCAGTTCCAGCACGAAAGAGGCGACGAACGCCGCCGCCACGCTCTGCGAGCCGCCAAGGATGGCGATGAACATGAGTTCTCCGGACGTGGTCCAGTAGGCGAAGTCCGGGTCCACGTGGCCGAAGGCAAAGCCGGCAATCGCCCCGCCGACCCCGCCGAAGGCCCCGGCCATGGCATACGAAGTGGCGAGCACGGAGCGCACCGGCGTGCCGAGGTATTCCATGCGCAGCGCATTGTCGCGGATGGCGAGGGCGACGAGGCCGCGCTCCGAGCGGAAATGGATGTAGCAGGCGGCCGCAAGCACGCAGGCAAAGACCGCGGCGATGGCGAAATAGGCCTGCTGCGCGGCGCTGCCGGAGAGCGGTTGGCCGAACAGGGTGCCGCGCATCACGTTGAGCCCGTCCGAACCGCCGATGGCCGAGGTCTTCACGGCGACACCGTAGAAGACCATGGACAAAGCCAAGGTGAGCATTCCGAAGAACACGCCCGAATACCGTGCGAGCAGCGGGCCCACCAGCACGCCAACCGCGCCGGCCGCGAGGGCCGCGAGGATGACGATCCCGACCACGTCGGTCAGGCCGAGCAGCCCGGGTGCCACCGCTGCGATGTAGCCCCCGATGGCGTAATAGAGGCCTTGGCCGAACGAGACGAGCCCCGCGCGCATGAGCAGCACGATGCCGAGCGCGAGGATGCCGCGCGCCAGCGCCGCCGTGGACAAAGAAACCAGCCAGGGCGGCAGGATGAGCAGCGTCGCGAGCAGCGCGGCCGCCGTGGCGATTGCAATGACGATAGGGCGGATCATCAGATTTTCCTCACGGCCGCGGCCTGGAACAGCCCTTCGGGCCGGAACAGAAGGACGCATGTCATGGCGAGATAGATGCTGAACAGCTCGGCGCTGGGCGCGAGGTGCACCGCCCCCGCGCGGGCGAGCCCGACAATGATCGCGCCGATGGCCGCGCCCTCGATGGAGCCCAGCCCGCCGATCACCACCACCGCGAACGAGAGGATGATGACGCCGACGCCAAGCCCCGGCTGCACCGAGATCATGGGTGCGGTGAAGGCCCCGCCCAGCGCGGCGAGGAACACGCCGAGCGTGAAGGCCGTCACGTGCACACGCCCGATGCGCACGCCCATGGACTGGCTGATTTCCTTGTCGAAGATCACCGCCAGGACGATCTTGCCCACGGCCGTGTGGTTGAGCGCGAACCAGACGGCAAGACCGCAGGCAAGCGCCAGAACGATCAGGAAGGCGTCGTAGCCCACGTAGAACAGTGGGCCGATGGCAATGTCGCCGAACAGTCCGTAGGGCTCGGAGGCGTAATAGGCGCCAGCGCCCCACACCAGCTTGGTGGCGTCGTCGAGGATCAGGAAAAGCGCATAGGTCACCACCAGCAGCACCACCTCGTCCCGCCCGTGGAAGAAGCGCAGAACGGTGCGTTCCAGCAGCGGCCCCAGCGCCACCGCCACCGCGGCGGCGGCGACGAGCATCGCCACAAGCGTGAGGGGCTTGGGCAGGCCGAGCCACACCGCGAGGCCCACGAGGCTTGCTCCGGCATATGCGCCGATGGCGTAGAACGCCCCGTGGGCGATGTTGACGATCTTGAGCACGCCGAACACCAGCGTCAGCCCCAGCGCGACGATGAACAGCCACGAGGCGTAGATGAGCCCGTCGGCCAGGATGGTCAGGAACAGGTCCACGGCGCTTCCTCCGCGCAGGGGCCGTCCCCGGGAGGCCCGGGGCGTGCCGATGGTGTGGGGGATGAGGGCGGACGACCCGCCCAGTGGCGGGTCAGCCGCAGCTCAGTCGCAGATCAGTCGCACTTGCCGGGGAAGCCGGCTGCGAGCCAGTCGGCGGCCTTCATGTTGGCCGGCGGATTGACGCATTCGGCTTTGAACACCTCCACATCCACCAGCTTGACCTGCTTGGTGGCCGGGTCGAGCTTGGTGCGGCCGAAGGCAAGCGGCTGGATCGCCTGGTGACCATTGCCGAGGGCAAGCTTGAGCACGCCGCCGGGAGTGTCCCACTCCATGCCGGTGAGCGCCTTGGCGAGCTCTTCCTGGGTCGGCTTCTTGCCGCCGTTGGCGGCCATGGCCTTTTCTACGCCGGCTTTCAGCAGCATAAGCGCCTGTGCGGAGCGGTAGGCCGGCTGGGTCGGATAACCCTTGCCGAGGTCCGAATAGGACTTCCAGAACCACTGGTTGAGCTCGGACTTGGGGCCCATCAAACCATAGACACCGCGGGCACCGACGATGACCCCGTCAGGCATCTTGTCGCCCAGCGCTTCCACCACATGGTCCGCCGACAGGAACGCCACCTGGCTCCGGCGGAACAGGCCCCGCGGCTCCGCCTGCAGGATGAAGGCCTGCAGGTCACCGCCCCAGAAGCTCGAATAGACGAGATCCGAGCCGTCGCGCAGCAGGGCCGAAATCTCGGTGCCATACTGGCCGGCGCCAAACTTGGGCAGGAGGTCGCCCTGGAGCTTGGCCTCCGGGAACGCATGGGAGAACGCCGTCACGAAGTCTTTCTTCGCATCCTGCCCGTAAGCATAGTCCTGATTGATCAGGCTGTACGACTTGTATTTCTTCTTTTGCGATTCGAGGTAACGCACGAGTCCGGCATTGTCGATGGCGGAGATGCCGGCGGCACGGAACACGTAGTCGTAGTTCGCATCCTCGAAGATGCGCGGCGTGCCGCAATCGGACATGATGACGACGGTTTTGAGCTCCTCCGCCACGGGCGCCACGGCGAGGCAGTCGCTGGAGCCGATATAGCCCACCACCGCGTCCACCTTCTCACGGTCAACGAGGGCGCGCAGCTCCTGCACCTGCTTGGTGGCGCCGCCATTCTCGTCGAGTTGCACCGCCTCGATCTTCAGACCGCCGAAGCCCTTCTTGGCGTAGGGCGCGGGAGCGGTGCCGTCGTTGAAGGCGTTCACCAGAACCTTGAAGGCGTTCATGGCGGGCACGCCGAAGCTCTCCGCGGCCGCGCCGGACAGGAAGGTCACCAGACCGACACGAAACGTCTCCTCGGCTCTGGCCGAGGTCGAAAAGGGCGCGGCGGCCAAGGCCCCGAGCGCAGACACGGCGATAAGCTGGCGGATGCGCGATCCGCTTCGGTTTGGCGTCATGTTTTCCTCCAGATCGCCGGAGCCATTTCGCTGCGGCCGCCGACTGCTTGTTGCTTATATGTCGGACAAACGGACTATCGGGCCAATGAGATGATGTGTCAATCGGAATAGGACGGGTCGCTCCACCATTTGTCGGCGAATTCGAGGTCCGTGCTGGGCCGGGTGGAGAAGCGGGGAGCGCGCTTCTCCCGGAAGGCGGCGACGCCCTCGGGCACGTCCGGCAGGCGCACCAGCGCCGACAGGCAACGTGACTCGAGCCGGTGCGCGGCCATGGGGTGGGACTCGCCTTCCATGCGCCACAGGAGCTGGCGGATCAGCGCAACGGAAGCTGGCGAGGTATTCTCAGCGAGATCCCGCGCCAGCGCATGGGCGCGGGGCAGAAGCTCGTCCGCGGGCAACACCTCGGTGAGGAGCCCGGCCGCCAGCGCCTCGGTGGCGGAAATGAGTCGTCCCGAGAGGGCCCAGTCCAGCGCCCGCGTCATGCCGACGATGCGCGGCAGGAACCAGCTGGAGCAGGATTCCGTCACGATCCCGCGCCGGGAGAACACGTAGCCGAAACGGGCGCCTTCCGCCGCAAGCCGGAAGTCCATGGGCAGCAGGAAGGTGGCGCCGAAGCCGACCGCCGCACCATTGATCGCGCCGATGACCGGCTTGCGGAGGCTGAACAGGCGCAGCGTCACGCGGCCGCCCACGTCGCGCACCACGCCTTCCCCGGTGGCGGGATCGCCCTCGGGCGGGCCGAACCCCTCGGAAAGGTCGGTGCCGGCGCAGAAGGCACGGCCGGCCCCGGTCACCACCACGGCGCGAATGGCGTCGTCCGCATCGGCCACGTCCAGGGCAGCGACGATTTCGGTATGCATCTGGCTCGTCGCGGCATTGAGCTGCGCTGGACGGTTGAGGGTCAGCGTCAGCACTGGCCCGTCGACGGTGACGGCAATGGTCTCGTACATGGATCGTCCTCGCGGGATGGCGGAAGGCTCAGCGGCCATTGAAAACGGCCGGGCGCTTTTCAAAGAAGGCGGCGATGCCTTCGTGGAAATCGCTGGTCGCGGCGCTGCGGCAGAAGCCCTCGCGCTCGGCATCGAGCTGGGCGTCGAAGTTCCGGTCATGGGCCGCGCCCATGAGGCGCTTCGTCTCCGCGAACGCGCGCGTGGGCTTCTTCGCCAAGGTTGCCGCAAAGGCGCGCGCCGTGTCCTCGAGCGCTGCCGCCGGCACGCTCTGCGTGACGAGGCCGAGCCCGACCGCATCGGCGGCACAGATCACATCCTCCACGAAGGCCAGCCGCATGGCCCGGCGGGCGCCGATCGCCCGGGGCAACAGCCAGGACAGGCCGCCATCGGGATTGGTGGCGATGCGGGAATAGGCGAAGGCGAAGCGGGTATCGTCGGCCGCCACAGCGAAGTCGCAGGCGAGCATGATGGAAAGGCCGGCACCGGCCACCGCGCCGTGCACTTGCGCGACCACCGGAAAGGGCAGCGCAACGAGGAAGCGCATGGCCTCGTGGAAAGGCGTGATGACCGCCTCCGCCTGCGCCGGTGCATCTGCCGGCCCGGCGGCGCGCAGGTAGTTGAGATCGCCGCCGGCCATGAAGGCGCGGCCTTCGCCGCGGATCAGCAAAGCGCGCACGCCGCGGTCGGCCGCGAGTTGCGCCAGATGCTCCCCCAGTTCGCGGGCGAATGCCGCCGTGATGGCATTGAGCGTCTGCGGCTGCTGAAAGGTAAGGACGGCGAGGGCGCCATCGCGGTCCAGGCGCATAAGCCCGTCAGCAGCAGTGCCGGGGGAGACAGCGGGCAGGGTCATGGCGCGGGATTTCCGGTGGGGGAGGAAGCGAGTTCGCGCAGGTGCCGCTTGAGCACCTTGCCGTTGGCGCTGCGGGGCAGCGTGCCGTCGAGTACCGTGATGGTCTCGGGAACCTTGTAGTCGGCGAGTTGCGCGGCACACCACGCGCGGGCAGCCTCAACGTCCACGCCGTCGCCGCGTGCCACCACGAAGGCATGCACCCTCTCCCCAAGCACCGGACAGGGACGCCCGACCACCGCAGCCTCCGCGATGTCCGGCCGATCGAGCAGCGCACCCTCCACCTCGGCCGACGGGATCTTGTAGCCACCGCGATTGACCACGTCCTTGATGCGGTCGACGACGCGCACGAAGCCGTCCTCATCGCGCATGCCGAGGTCGCCGGACTTCCAGAAGCCGTGGACGAATTCGCGCTCGGTGGCCTCGGGATTGTTCCAGTATCCCTTCGCCACGTTGGGGCCGCCGAGCCACAGCTCGCCCAAGGTGCCAGGCGGCACCTCCTGCCCCTCGGCATCCATCACCAGCACCTCGTCGCAGGGCACCGGCAGACCCGCCCATTCGCGCCGTGCGCCGAACGGCACCGGCGGCATCAGCACCGCGGGGGACGAGGTTTCCGTCGCGCCGTAGGAATTGACCAGCCGCAGGTTCGGCAGGCGGTCGGCGATGCCGGCGAGTGTCTGCACCGGCATCAGCGCACCCCCGAAGCCGGAGACGCGCCACGCAGAGAGGTCCACCTCGCGCCACAGGGGATTGAGCAGGCAGAGGTTGAACATGGCCGGCACCATGATGGTGTGCGTCATCCGCTCCGCCGCCGCGAGCCGCAGGAAGGCGTCTGCCTTGAAGGCCGGCAGGATGACGAGGGTGCCTGCGGCCCGCACCAGGGTCGCCAGCGCTGCGACGAAGCCGGTGACATGGCTGAACGGCACCGTGAGGATGGAGCGATCGTTCGGCCCGAGTTGCATTTCGTGCACGTAGTGCATGCTGGAATGCACCACGCCGAGGTGAGTCAGCATGGCGCCCTTGGGGCGGCCGGTGGTTCCGGAGGTGTAGAGGATGGCGGCGACGTCATCCTCCTCGACCGCCGCCGGCATGAGGCAGGGTGGCGCGTCCGACAGCGCAGCGAGGCTGTCCGCCTCGTCGGCGCCCAAAGGAATGATATGGGCGAGCTGCGGCAGCCCGTTGAGGTCGGGCAGGCGCGGCGTCATCTCGGCGGCGTGCACGAAAACGCTGGCCCCGCAATCGGCGAGCACGTGGCGCATCTCGGCCGTGCCTTCACGCGGGTTGAGAGGCACGATCACGGCGCCCAGGCGGGCTGCGGCGAAGGCAAGCACCGGAAAGGCGATCCCGTTGCCGAGCCCGAGCACGATGCGGTCACCCCGCCCGAGCCCGCGGGCAGCCAGCGCGCCGGCCAGCAGCGCCACCCGACGGTCGAACGCGGCGTAGGTGAGCCGTGCCTCACCGCACACCAGGGCCTCGCCGTCCGGACGGAACGCCACGGCATCCGCCAGCAATTGATTCAGGCTACGGGGCCGCTCAACGAAGCAACGCACGATGCGCCCGCCGAAATGGACTTCCCGACGTGTGGGCGGATGTGCGGATGGGTGCACCGACATGGAGTCCTCCCTCAGGCGCCGCGTCTCGGCGCGGCTTCGCCCGGCTTTCAGATTGCGAGTACGACTTTTCCGTGGGTCCGCCGTTCCGCGAGATCCCTCAGGGCCTGCGGAGCCTCCGTCATGGGATGCCGCCGGGAGATCACCGGGGCGATCAGCCCCCGCCGCCACAGGTCGAGAACCTCGTCGAAGGTCCGAATGAACTGCGTGCGGTCATGGGTCCGGTAAGCCCCCCAGTGGACGCCCACCAGGGAGATGTTTTTTAGCAGCAGCAGGTTGGTGGGAATGGCGGGAATGCTGCCGGCAGCGAAGCCGACCACCACTAGGCGTCCGGACCACGCCAGGCATCTGAGGCTCGCCCGCGTTATCTCGCCTCCCACCGGATCGATCACGATATCGGCGCCGCGACCGTCGGTGAGCGCCTTGACGGCTTCGATCCAGGACGCGTCGGAATAGTCGAGGCAGGCATCTGCGCCTTCGGCCCGGACGATCGCCGCCTTATGGGCGCCGCGCGCAGTGCCGATCACACGGGCCCCGAGCGCCTTCGCCACCTGTACGGCAGCAAGCCCCACGCCGCCTGCCGCCGAATGGACGAGCACGGTCTCGCCCGCCGAGAGTCCGGCCCGCAGGACCAGAGCCGCATGGGCCGTCGGATAGACGATGGGCAGCGCCGCGGCACTGACGAGATCCACATCTTCGGGCAGGGCCAGGAGCTCGTGGTCGTTCGCCACGACCTCTTCGGCCATGGCGCCGAAGTCCACCTGGCCGCACACCGGCTGGCCGACAGCGAACCGGGAGCCCTCACCTGCCGCTGCAATCCGTCCGGAGAATTCCACGCCGGGGATGAAGGGGAGAGGCGGCTTCACCTGGTAGCCCCCGGCAATCATCAGCGTATCGAGGAAATTCAGTCCCACGGCGGCGACTTGGACCACCGTTTGCCCGGGCCCGGCGCTCGGCGCCGGCACGTCCGACAGGTGCATGGCCTCCGGCGCGCCCAGCTCCGAAACGACCCAGGCGGCGACGCGCCGGCCCGGACGGGTGTCTGAGGACCGAGCTGCGATGGGCGCGCTCATGCTGCCGCTCCGCGCTCCACCGCCAGGCCGTCGCGTGCCGAAGCGCCGCACGCGCCGCTTTGAATAGGCAAAGCATCTCCGATCACGCCCGGCAGGCCGGCGCGCGTTCTTCCTTGAACCATATTTTCCTCCACCTGGTCGGCGGCGTTATTTCGCCGCTTCGCCGGTTCCTCACTCGGGAGGCGGCGAGACCTTGCTATCGAAGTCGCGTTTCAGCAGTTCCCATCCGCGCCGCAGGTCGGCGATATGTTTGGCGGACCACAAGCGTGCGCCAGCGGCGTCGCGCGCGTTAAGCGCCTCGTAGATCTTGCGGTGCGCCGCGATGAGCCGCCCCGAGGATTGCGGCAGGCCCGGCCGGATCACTTCGAAGGCCGGGTAGAGCAAAAGGCCGATGGGCTCACGGGCGAGCAGAAGAGCACGGTTGCGCGCGCCTTCCGAGATCATGGCATGGAACTCGAGATCGAGCTCCCCGGGAGATTCGCCGCGGGCGACGGCGGCCTCCGTCTGCTTGAGGTTCTCCGCGAGCGCCTTCAATTCGTCCTGGGTGAGATGGGACGCCGCGAGTTCCGCTGCCAGTGGCTCGAGGACATTCGCCACGTCCCAGAGCTCGCGGAAAGTCACTTCGTGCATCACCAGACTGCGGGTGTGGCGGTGCGCGAGATCGCGTGCATCGGGCACGGCGACGAGCAGGCGCTTGCGGCTTTCCCGTCGCACCAGCCCCTCGCTCTCCAGCTGGCGGATGCCCTCCCGAACCGTGGAGCGGTTGACGCCGAACCGCTCCGCAAGCTCCGTCTCGCTCGGCAGCGCGTCGCCGGGCTTGAGGGTGCCCGACAAGATCCGCCGCTGGAGTTCCAGCGAAACGGCCAAGTAGGCGGGGGGCAGCTTCAACCTCTCGATGTCAAGCATCTCACGATCCATCCATGGGCCGATCCGTCGGACTGTCGGCGGACCGGCACGCATGTTACGGCAGTTTCACTCAGGCGACAGCCTTCGCCTCAACGTCCGGCGTCACATCACGTGCGACCCGCGCAGCCGCACGCTCCTTGGCGGCCTTGAGTTCCTCGCGGGCGATGCCCCTCAGGTGAACCTCATCCGGCCCATCGATGAAGCGCAGGGCGCGGCCCCAGGTCCACAGATAGGCGAGCGGCGTGTCATCGGTGATACCCTTGGCGCCGAAGACCTGCATGGCCCGGTCGCAGACCTGCGTCTGCAGGCGGGCCGCAGCCACCTTGATCATGGACACCTCCGTGCGGGCGGCCTTGTTGCCGTAGGTATCCATCATCCAGGCGGCCTTGAGGTTCAGCAGCCGCGCCTGCTCGATCTCGATGCGGGCCTCGGCGATCCAGTCACGGATATTGGCATTGTCCGCGAGGGGCTTGCCGAAGGTCCTGCGGTCCAGCGCACGCTCGCACATCAGTTCCAGCGCCAGCTCGCACTGGCCGATGGTCCGCATGCAATGATGGATGCGCCCCGGCCCGAGCCGCGCCTGCGCGATGGCGAATCCCCTGCCCTCCTCGCCCAGAAGGTTCGTGACGGGCACGCGCACGTCGGTGAAACGAACCTCGCAATGCCCCTCCGGCGAGTGGTGGCCCATGATGGGCACGTCGCGCACCACCTCGAAGCCAGGCGTGCCGACGGGGACGATGACGAACGAATGGCGCAAGTGAGGATCCGCATCGGGGCGGTCATCGGAGATGCCCATCACCAGCGTGAACGCGAAATTCGGATGCAGCGCATTAGTGGTGAACCACTTGCGGCCGTTGATGACGTACTCGTCCCCGTCGCGGCGGATCGAGGTGGCAAGGTTGGTAGGGTCCGATGAGGCGACGTCCGGCTCGGTGATGGAGACGCCGGAGCGGATGGTGCCGGCCAAGAGCGGGTTCAGCCAGCGCTCCCGCTGCTCGGGCGTCGCGAACAGATGGAGGATCTCCATGTTGCCTGTGTCCGGCGGACTACAGTTGAACACCTCCGACGACCACGGCAGGCGCCCCATGATCTCGGCGAGGGGCGCGTACTCGAGATTGGTGAGCGCGGTCCCGGGCTCATCGCTTTTCAGGCCCGGCAGGAACAGGTTCCAAAGCCCCTCTGCCTTGGCTTTCTGCTTGAGCGGCTCGATCACGTCGAGGGGATAGACGTGGCGGGCGACGCTGGCGCGCCACGCGGCATCGGCCGGAGCGACATTCTGGTCCATGAAGGACTGGAGCCGCGCCCGCAATTCCTGGACCTTCGGCGAATAGGAAAACTCCATGGGTCCGTCCTCCCGACGGTGTCAGACGAGGCATCTGCCTTCGATGATTTCGACCGCTCGCCGCGCGAAGACCGGCGCCAGCGCCCCGATCTCCCGCGCATTGGCGGCGGATGCGTTTCCACCCCGCGCCCGCGCCGCGATGCCCTCGAAAATGACGGCGTTGCGGAACAGCGCAAAGGCGAGGTGGAACGGATCGAGCCGCACCTCGCTCCCCGTGGCGGCTCCATAGCGGGCAACGAAGGCGTCGAGGCTTGGAATCCCAAGGGCGGCAAGGTCCAGCCCCATGACACCGCCGCCATACTCGTCTGGCTTGAACAGCCAGCTGTAGACGCAGGTATGGGCAAGGTCCGCCAGTGGATGGCCGAGGGTGGACAGTTCCCAGTCCAACACCGCAACGATGCGCGGCTCGGCGGGATGGAAGATGACATTGCCGAACCGGAAATCGCCATGGACGATACCGGTGCGCGCCGCTTCCTCCGATGGCCTGTTCACGTGCGCAGCGAGCCAGGTGATGAGGACGTCGACGTCGGGTAGGTCGCGGGTGCGGGACATTTCCCACTGCCGCGTCCAACGGCTGATCTGGCGCGCGAAATAGTCGCCGTCACGCCCATAGCCCTCCAGGCCGACATCCCGGTAGTCCACGCGATGAAGCCGCCCGAGCACGTCGGCAAGGCTGTCATACATCGCCGCGCGCTCGGCATGGCTGACACCCGGAAGCGCGCTGTCGTGGAAGATGCGGCCGTCCACCCGCTCCATCACGTAGAAGGCCGTGCCCACCACGCTCTCATCGGCGCAATAGAGCAGCGGTTCCGGCACCGGCACCCCCGTCCCCTTCAGCGCGCTCTGCACGCGAAATTCGCGATCGATGGCATGGGCGGAAGGCAGCAAAGGCCCGGGCGGCCGCTTGCGCAAAACCAGGCGCCGCTCACCCAAAGTCAGGAAAAAGGTCGGATTGGATTGGCCGCCACCCACCGCCTCCATACCGAAGCCGGGCCCCTCCGGCGGGAGACGCCCGCGCAGGAAGGCTTCGAGCCGGGCCGGATCGAAGCCCGCGGCATGCGGCACGATGACCTCGGGCGGGATTGCGACGCTCTCCTGCAACACGGCTCTCCTACCGGCGCATTATTCACCGGATTATTCGATTGTCCGACAAATAAAGCCATTCACGGGTGCGCTGTCAATCGCCGTGAGAGCAGGAAACAGAAAAAGATCCCGTCCTCCGATCCAAAGAAAAAGCCCCGCAGTGCTGGGCTGCGGGGCCTCGGAAGAAGCGATTGCGGGAGAGCCTGATCGAGCCCCGCGCGAGGGACCGCCGATCAGCGTTGCATACCCCAGCGCCGCACGGTGTAGCGTTCGATGGTTTGGAAGATCACCCCCTCGACGAACAGGCCGACCAGCATCACCGTCACCAGCCCGGCAAACACGCCCGCCGTCTCCAGCAGGTTGCGGTTCTCGAAGATGAACCAGCCGAGTCCGCCCTGCCCCGCCGACACGCCAAACACCAGCTCCGCCGCGATGAGCGTGCGCCACGCGAAGGCCCAGCCGATCTTGAGTCCCGACAGGATCGAGGGAAATGCCGCTGGAATGAGAATAAGGGACACGAAACGCATTCCCTTGAGCCCGAACGTCTGGCCGGCCATCCGCTGGGTCTCCGAGACCGCCAGGAAGCCGGAATGGGCGTTGAGAGCGACCGCCCACAGCACCGAATGGACGATGACGAACACGAGGCTTGGCACACCGAGGCCGAACCACAACAGCGCCAGGGGCAGCAGCGCGATGGCCGGCATGGGATTGAACATGGCGGTCAGCGTCGACAGGAGGTCGGTGCCGAACCGCGTCGAGACCGCGAGGGTCGTGAACAGCCCCGCCAGCACGATGCCGATGCCGTAGCCCATGGCCAGCACCCGGAGGCTCACCATCAGCCGCTGCGGAATGATGCCGTTGACGGTGTTGTCCCAAAGTGCGCCCATCGTTTCCGAGAAGCTCGGGAAGGTGAGCGGGTTGTCGAGCCACCGCGCATAGACCTCCCACACTACAGCAATGGCGATGAGGATCAGGAACCGGCGCACGAAGGCATGGGCGAGAAGCCGCTGCACCAACGGCAGGGGCGCTTCCACCGCGCCCGTAACCACCGGCGGCAGGGTATCGTTGACATACTCGGGCCGGACTACCGGCTCGAGCTTGGGGGCGACGCGGGCCGCAGCTTGGGTCATGGCGTGTCTCATCTCCCGGCACCGCGGCTCAGTGGACCGGCTGAGCGTCGTCGAACAGCATGTGGTGGATGCGTCCGCACAGGGTCTGGAACTCGGCGCCCCCCTGGTGCGAGGCGTCGAAATGGTGGGAATTGAGCTCGGCCTTCACCTGGCCGGGATGCGGCGACAGCACGAGGATGCGGTTGCCGATCAGCACCGCCTCCTCGATGGAGTGGGTGACGAACACCACGGTGAAGCGCACATCGTCCCACAGGTCGAGGAGTTCCTGCTGCATCTTGCGCCGGGTGAGCGCATCAAGGGCGGCATAGGGCTCGTCCATCAGCAAAACGTCAGGACGCATCCCCATGGCGCGGGCGATGGCCACGCGCTGCTTCATGCCGCCGGACAGCATGTGGGGATATGCATCCAGGAACTTCGACAAGTTCACCTTCTGGAGCACATCGACAGCCCGCGCGTCCGCCTCGTCGGCTGACACACCATTGCAGCGCAGGGGGAAAGCCACGTTCTGGCGCACCGTCTTCCAGGGCATGAGCTGGTCGAACTCCTGGAACACCATCATCCGGTCCGGGCCCGGCCGCGTGATGGCCTCGCCTTTCAGTCGCAGCTGGCCGCGGACGGGACGGATGAAGCCGGCGATGGCCTTCAAAAGGGTGGACTTTCCGCAGCCGGAAGGCCCGAGCAGCACGAAACGGTCGCCGGGATAGATGGCGAAGCTCACGTCGGACGTGGCCGTGACCAAATGATCCCTGGTTTTGTACTGCAGCGTCACCCCATCCACTTCCAAGAGCGGCGCGAGTGTTGCCTGCATCTGCGAAAGTGCTGGCATATGGCTCATGATCCTCCCCTATTTTTCTGCCAGAGCGCCTCTTTCGGGCGCTTCCAGGCGCATGCGCGGTATGGGCCGCGCGCCATCAACCCTTGCCGCGTCCAGCGATGAAGCGCTCGACCGCGGCCTTGTGCTCATCGGTGGACGTCACCACCGCGTAATGGGACGAGATGAGGTCCAGGCTGGTCCTCAGGTCGTTGCGCAGCCCCTGATAAATGGCACGCTTGATGAATCGCACCGGCAGCTCGGGAGCCCGGGCGATGCGGCGGGCGATGGCCGTCACCTCGTCCATCAGCTTGTCCGCATCGAACACCTTGTTGACCATGCCGATGCGCTGGGCCTCTTCGGCATCGACGAAATCGCCGGTGAGGAAAAGCTCCAGTGCTTTCGAGGCCCCCACGAGCCGCGGCAGGAAATGCGCGCCGCCGGCGCCGGGAACGAGCCCCACCTTCATGTAGGTCTCGGCAAAACGCGCGCTCCGCGCCGCGTAGCGCAGGTCGCACATGAGGGCGAGGTCGAGCCCCGCGCCGGTGGCCACACCGTTGAGGGCGGCGATCACGGGCTTGTCGATGTCCTCCAGGGTGAGCGGGATGCGCTGGATCTTCTCGAACAGCTCCGCCTTGCGCTGCGCCGGCTTCTGACCCAGCCGGTCACCCATCTCGACGATGTCGCCGCCCGAGCAGAAGGCCTCCCCGGCACCCGTCACCACCACCACCTTCACCGCGGGATCGGTCCGGCAACGCTGCAGCGCCTCGGTCCAGGCTGCGATCATCTCGAAGGTGAAGGCGTTCATGCGCTCGGGCCGATCGAGCAGGATGGTGCCGACGCCGTCCTCGACGCTGAACTTCAGGTGCTCGCTCACGAAATCTGCTCCATGGATGCGGTCGTGTCAGGATCGCCCGTCAGGGCGAGGATATCGGTCTCGGACAACCCGGCTTCGGCGAGGATCTCGCGCGTCTGTTCGCCGAGGCGGGGTGCGTGGTGGCGGATCTCAAAGGGCGCCGCGCTGAAGGAGACCGGCCGGCGCTGCGTGCGATACGGTCCTTCGCTCGGGTGCTCGGTGGTGGAGAAGAAGCCCACGTCCTGAAGATGGGGGTCCTCAAACAGGTCATCGAGCGCGTTGACCGGCATGAAGGGAATGGAGACGCGATCGCAAAAGGCGGCCCATTCGGCGGTGCTGCGCGTCTTCGCTTCCTCTTCGACGAGAGCGTAGAGCACATCGATGTTCTGCACACGCACGCCCAGCCGCGCGAAGCGCGGATCGCTCTTGAATTCGGTGCGCCCGGTGAAGTCGAAGAAGTCGTGCCAGTTCCGGTCCGAATAAGGCAGGATACAGGCGTAGCCGTCTCTGGTCGCATAGGGCTTGCGGCGCGGCGAGATCACCCGGTTGAAGCCCGGAGACCCAAGCGGCGGGACGAAAGTGGCGCCCATCATGTGCTCGACCAGGTTGAACTCCACCATGGTCTCGAACATGGGCACCTCGACGGCCTGCCCGCCGCCGCCTGAGGCCCGCTGGAACAGCGCCGCCAGAATGGCATAGGCAATAGCCTGCCCGGCAATCTTGTCGCACAGGACCGTGGGCAGATAGCCCGGCGCGCCGTGCATGGCTTCCTGGAGTGCCGAAAGCCCCGAGCCGGCCTGGATGATGTCGTCATAGGCCGCCTTGTCGGCGTAGCGGCCGCCGGCACCGAAGCCATATGCACCGCAATAGACGATGCCGGCATTGAGGCCGCGCACGCGCTCGTAGGGATAGCCCAGTCGCTCCGCCGCGGCAGGGCGCATGGCGTGGACGAACACGTCGGCGCCGGCAATGAGGCGATCCAAAGCCGAGCGCGCCTCCGCCCGTTTCAGGTCGAGCACGATGGAGCGCTTGTTCCTGTTGAGGTGGAGGAAGTTGCCCGCCATGCCCGCGTGCCGCGCCGGCAAATAGCCACGAAAGCTATCGCCGTCCGGCGCCTCCACCTTGACCACGTCCGCGCCGAGGTCGGCGAGGATATGGGTGGCGAACGGACCCATGATGACGTTGGTGAGGTCGATCACCCGGACCCCATTGAGGGGCCCTCCGCGCCGGTCCGATGGCATCACGCAAATCCCCCTGCGGTCCGCAGCGCGACCAGCCGTGGCCACAGCGCTTCACCACCCTCCGCGCAGACCGCCCGGCCGATCCGCTCCTGCCACAGGGTTTCGTTGCCGAACTCGTCCCGCCATGCCCAAAGGCGACGGGTGAAGACATGTAGGGTGTGCTCGCGGGTGAAGCCCATGGCCCCATGCACCTGATGGCAGATCTCCGCCACCTTGCCCGCAGCCTCGCCGCAACGCGCCTTGGCCACAGCAACTGCGACGGCGAAATGCGACGTCCCGAAGGCTGCGGCCGCGACCTCGGCCGCCGCCGCAGCGGCCGCGCTCTCGCCCGCCGCCACGGCCAGCATGTGCTGGACCGCCTGGAAGCGACCAATGGGCTTGCCGAACTGCTTGCGCTCATTGGCATAGGCAACGGCGAGGCCGAGGCAGCGCTCCATCGCGCCCGCCATTTGTTGCGCTCTCACGAAGGCGCCATAGGCGGACAGCCCGTCCGCCCCCGCCGCCGACGACCAGGGTCGCGAGGGATGCCGTCCCAGATCCTCGCCGGCGATGGACAGGGCATCGCGTGGCTCACCAGCCAGGTTGCGGCGTGTCTCCACGGCATAGGCATCGCGCGGCAGCAATATCAGGCGCTCGCCAGCATCGTCCGATAGCGCCACCAGTACGTGGTCGGCGACGCCGGCCCACGGCACCGCCGGCAGCGGCGCTGCGCAGAGCCGGGCCGCCGGCCACAGGCCGCCCGCGAAGGTCACCAGCCCATCCACGGGCGCGCCGCCCGCAGCCGACCAAAGCGCCCGCGCCATCATGTCTTCGCCCAGCGGCGCCGGCAGAGAGTGGAAGCCTGCGCGCCGCAGGATGCGGGCCGCAGCCGGGGCATCGAGGCCCACGCCTCCGTCCTCTTCTGGCACCAGCGCGTGGGGCAGGCCCGCATCGGAGACCGCCTGCCAGGCCGCGGCGGGGAAGGCTCCCGCGTCGGCCTCACGCAGACAGGCGGCGGTGACCTCCCGCGTCAGCAGGCGATCCGTCTGCTCCACCAGGATGGCGGCGAAATCGTCGGCCGCTGGCGCCTCGGTATGGGGCGCGTGAGTTTGGGTATGAAGCATTTGGAAAACCTCAACGCAGGCCCAGGCCGCGCGCGATCATGCTGCGCAGGATTTCGCGTGTGCCGCCGCGCAGGGTGAAGGACGGCGCGCGCAGGATCACATCGGCGAGCGCCTCGCCATACGGGTCGTCCGTCGTGTCGAGGCTCGCCTCGACCGGCACGAGACGGCGCGCGACCTCGGGAATGTCGCGCTCGAAGGCCGTGCCCACGTCCTTTACCAGCGCCGCCTCCACATTAGGGATCTCGCCGGCCCCCAGCAGCCCGGCGACCGAGCCGGACATGGCCATCAAAGCCGCCATGTGGGCCACAAGGCGTCCGGTCTCCACCGCCTCCCGTGGCCCGGGATCGATACCGACGCGATCCACCAGCGCGGCCAGCAGCCGGTAGTCGGACATGAAGCGGTCGGGGCCGGAGCGCTCGAAGGCCAGTTCCTGGGTGACCATGTCCCAGCCGTTGCCCACCTCACCGACCACGAACCGATCGGGCACGAAATGCTCCGTGAAGAACACCTCGTTGAACTCGTGGTGGCCGGCAATGTCGAGGATGGGGCGCACCTCGATGCCCGGCGCGGCAAGGTCGATCAGAAATTGCGTCAGGCCGCCGTGGCGGTCCGCGCCCGGCTCCCCGGTACGCACGAGGGCCAGCAGGTAATGGACGCGATGGGCATTCGTGGTCCAGATCTTCTGGCCATTGAGCACCCAGCCGCCATCCGCGCGCACCGCCTTCGTGCGCACGGCGGCGAGGTCTGAACCGGAATCCGGCTCGCTCATGCCGATGCCGAAATAACAGGAGCCGGCGCAGATGCGCGGAATGACGAGCGCCTTGGCCTCTTCCGTGCCGTGGCGCAGAATCTGCGGCCCCGACTGGCGATCGGCAATCCAGTGCGCGCCACAGGGCGCTCCGGCCGCCAGCATCTCCTCCGTCACGACGAAGCGCTCGAGGCTTGAACGTTCGCGGCCCCCGTAAGCCTTCGGCAGGGTCATGCCGACATATCCCGCCTCTGCGGCACGCCCGCTGAAGTCGGGATCGAACGAACTCCAGGATGAGCGATGCGGAATGAAACGATCCGCGGCGCGCTCCCGCGCCAGAAACGCGCGCACTTCGAGACGGAGTTCTTCCACCTCTTCGGGGAATCGCGGGATATCGAAGCGAAAACTCTTCATCTGGGCGTCCCCTGGTGCCCCTTCTATTTGGACGCGCGTGTCGCCAAAGGGTGCTTGCTTCGGCATAGGAGACACGGGAAGGTCCGCCGTCGCAACAGGATTGCATATATGTAGCGAAAAGATCATATCCGTGATGGAATTGAAGCCCCGTCCCGAGGGGCAACGGACCGTCCTGATCGCGGGTCGCGTTGTCTTTATTGAGTTTGACGGCGTGTCCACCCGGCAGGAAAACCGATTCCGCACGGGTGGCGCTCCAGCCAGGAGGTTGTCGGTGTCCAGAGCGCAACGATCCGTGACCGCCGAGCCGCCGCTGGATGCGGAAGCTGTGCGCGTCGTCCCCCCCGTCGACGACATGAAGGAAAGCGCGGTTGTGAAGTCCGCCGCGCGGGTGCTGCGCATCCTGGAATATTTCGACGAGGTCCAGCGCGACGCCCGGGTGACCGAGATCGCGGCGCACCTGAAGCTCCCGCAGTCGTCAACCTCGGCGCTGCTCAAGAGCCTGGCACAACTCGGCTATCTCGATTACGACCGGGTCCGCCGCACCTTCGTGCCGACGGCGCGGGTGGCGTTGCTCGGCACCTGGATGAAGGAAGGCCCGGTTCAGGACGGGCGCCTGCTGCGCATGATGGAAGAATTGTCGGAAGCGAGCCGTGACACCGTCATACTCGCGGTCCGCAATGGCATCTATTCGCAGTACATCCACGTCATCCAGGCCCTGACGCCGATCCGCTACCACGTGCCCCAGGGTTCGCGCCGGCTGCTCGCCTGGTCCGGCAGCGGGTTCGCGCTGCTTACACAGTCGTCTGACGAGGAGATCCGCGCTGTGGTCGCGCGGACCAATGCGGAGGCGCCCGAAGGGCGCACGCCCATCGACCTGCGCGAGACACTCGCCCATGTGCGCCGGGCACGGAGCGACGGCTATTTCTTCTCGCGCGCCCTGGTGACCCCCGGCGCCGGTGCCATTGCCATGCCTTTGCCGGCGGGGATCGACCGGCGGCGGCGCCCGATGGCGATCGTCATTTCCGGCGTGCTGGAGGATCAGTCCCGGCGGGAGGCCGAACTGGTCGGTCTCATGGCGGATGCCGTCCAGCGTTATCTGCAGGCCGATTGACGCAAACGACGGCGCCGATGGCGCCGTCGTCCTGCCTGATTAACGGGATCCGCGGGGCTCAGCTGCCCTTGCGGCTGCCGATCATGGGAAAGAAGACATCCTGCCACTTCTCGGGCATCTTCTTCAGAAGGCCCTGATCAAACATATACTTGGCGTAAGTCATCATGCCCTGCGGCTCAACCTGGTAGACGATGGAGCCATCGGTCGCGATGCTCACGACCTCGGCTGCGGACAGCTGCACCTGCTCCGACTTGAGGTAGATCTCTGCAGCCTTTTTCGGATCGTTGCGGATGAGCGCGCAGGCTTCCGCAAGCCCCTGGAGCAACGCCTCTGCCACCTTGGGATTGGCATCCACGAAAGACTGCGTCGCGGCCAGGGTCGCCGCCGTGGCCTCCTCGCCGCCGAACAGGCTGGCGGACACCAGGACCTTCCGGATCTTCGGGTCACGCGCAACGATCTGGGAGAAGGGCGGCGTCGCGAAATAGCCGCCGAGCGCATCACCGGCTAGAAGCGCGGCGGTCGCGTCGGGATGGGGCAGCGGCGCCATCAGCGCGTTGGCCTTGTCCTGGGAGCCAAGATCGCGCTCCGCTGCCACCCGCAACAGGATCGCCTGGGGCGAGTTGAAGGCCGGAACCGCGATCTTGTCGTTGGGCGTAAAATCCTTGAAGGATGTGATGTTGGGGCGATTGGTGAACAGGGTGTAGGTCACCACCGAAAGACCGGCGAGGCTCTTGATGTGCTGCTTGCCGCGGGTCTTGTCCCAGGCGATCAACGCGCCGGCCGAGCCGAGCGCGCCGGCCTCGATGCTGCCGGACAAGAGCGCGTCGTTCATGCCCGTGGAGCCGGAAATGCGGCTCAGGGACACATCGAGGCCCGGCAATCCCAGCGCCTTGGCATTCTTGTCGAAGAACTTCTCCTCGGCCGCAACGACGATGGGAAGGTAGACGAGGCCATACTGAAGGCCGATCTTGACCGACGCCGTCTCGGCACGCGCTCCAGCCGACGCGACCAGCAGAACGGTTGCCGCCAGAGCACAGCTCACCCAAGAGCGCATCCCTCGCATAGATATTCCTCCCTGAGAACGGCGCTCTAACATTGGGCGGGCTGAGCCCGCATCTCGGCGCCTCGTACAGAATTTCATGAAATCCAGAAGATCCACGAACAAAAACATCAAACAACTATGCGAGAGAGGAGTGCAATGGGAGGCAGGCCATCGGCTGCGAATATCACGAACATGCTGAAACGTTGCGCCGCACAATCCAGGCCATCAGCACGTCGCGAGCAGCCGTTCGATGATCTCGCCCCGCGCGGAGCGTATGCGCCATGGGGCCTCAAGCGCGTGGCTTCGCTTCAGGTACAAATGCAGATCATGTTCCCAGGAAACGCCGATGGCTCCGTGGATCTGAATGCCGGCGCCCGTCGCGGCACGCGCCGCAGCAGTGGCAAGCTCCCACGCTGCGAGGATGTCGATGGTTGCGCTTCCGACCTCCTCATCCCACGAGCGCGCGGCAAAGCTCACCGCCAGCGCCGCCGAATCCACCGCGACGGCGACGTCGGCCAGACGGTGCTTGATGGCTTGGAACGAGCCGATTGGGGCCCCAAACTGGGTCCGCGTCCTAGCATGGTCGAGAGAGCGGGACAACGCGCCGCGGGCGATGCCGAGCAGTTCGGCGGCGGTGAAGAGGCGGAACGCTTCGCAGGCCCGGCCGCGCCATTCGGGTGCCGCCTCCGTGGCGGGAAGCGCGAAACGCATGGTCGAGACGGGCGTCCCGGGATCGAGGGGCTGATGATCCGCGAGCACCTCGGCCTCCTCGGCAGACAGGAGTGCGAACGCGCCGTCATCCGCGCGCGCCCCACCCAGGGCCAGGATGTGGGTTGCTGTGCGGGCGTGGTCGACGAGGCCCTCGGAGCCGGCGCCTGCCGACATCCCTCGGGCGGAGGAGACGGACACGCGCATTGTACCCTCGGCAAGGGCGGCGAGGGCGTCAGACCCGAGATCGAGGCACGGCGCAAGCGCCAGCGTCTCCGCCCATGCGCCGGGGGCGAGCGCCTCGCCCAGTTCCTCGGCCACCACGACGGCCGCGACCATCCCCAGGCCCACGCCACCGGCATGCTCGGGCACCAGCAGGCCGGTCCAGCCTGCGTCGATGGCCACCTGCCAGAGCCTCAGCACCAAGTCCGCGGGCACGGTGTCGACGGCCTTCAGGTCTTCGAGCGTGAATGCACCCGCAAGCGCGCGACGGGCCGCATCGCGTATGTCCCTCAGTTCATTGTCCATGCTTCACGTCTCCGGAATACGAGGCCGGGCTGGCGCCCACCGGCCAGGGGCAGGCTTGGCCCATCAGCGAGGCAGTCCGAGCACCCGCTCGGCGATGATGTTGCGCTGGATTTCCGAGGTTCCGGCGAGGATTGTCTCGGCGCGTGACCATAGATAGTCCCGTTGCCAGTGACGCCGCTCCGCTGCCGCAGGCTCCTGCGGGCCGAGGCGGGCAGAAGGCCCCAGAACGTCCATGGCGATGTCGAGAAGCCGCTGATGGCTCTCGCTCCAGAACAACTTGAGATAGGAGCCTTCCGGTCCCGGCGTGCCGCCTGCGGTTTCCAGCATCCGCCGCGCGAACAGCTTCAGCACGTGCACATCGAGATAGGCCCCTGCGAGCCGCCCGCGCACTTCGGGATCCTCCAAGGGGACGCCAGCGCCCGGACGCGGCGCGCGGGCAAATTGGAGCAGATCCCGGAATTCCTCCTCCATGCGGACGAGGCGCGGAATGAAATAGGTGGCGCGCTCGAAGCTGGCGGCGGCCATGGCAATGGCCCAGCCGGCATTCTCTTCGCCCACCCGGTTCGCCACCGGCACTTTCACTTCGTCGAAGAAGACCTCGTTGAATTCCTGCTCGCCGTTCATCTGGCGGATGGGGCGAACCGTGATGCCGGGGCTTTTCATGTCCACCAGCAAGAAGCTGATGCCCTTGTGCTTGGGCACCGACGGGTCGGTACGGGCGAGCAGGAAGCACCAGTCCGCGATATGGGCGTAGCTGGTCCAGATCTTCTGCCCGCTGACCACGTAATGGTCGCCCTCGCGCACTGCCTGGGTGCGCAGCGCGGCAAGGTCAGACCCGGCGCCGGGCTCGGAATAGCCCTGGCACCAGATCTCCCGGTTGGCGAGCAAGCCGGGAAGATAGCGCGCCTTCTGCTCGGCGCTGCCGAAGTGCAGGAGAGTCGGCCCGAGGATGCCGTGGCCGATGACGTTCACACCCTGCGGAGCACCTGAGCCGGCATATTCCTCCAGCCAGATGACCATGCGTCCCATCGGCAGCTCGTGGCCGCCGTCCGCCTTCGGCCAGGTGAGGCCGCTGAAGCCGCATGCGCACAGATGGTCTTCCCACGCTCTGCGGAAAGCCATGTCGTGAGGCGAGACGGGCGCGGGAAAGCCCCCCGCCACCATGGCGAGATTGTCTGCCAGCCACTCCCGAACGAGGCGCCGGAACGCCTCGTCATCTGCTTCCTCGAAAAGCTGCATGGCCTATTCGCCGATCTGGATGTGCGCGCGTTGGGCGATGTCCGCCCACTTCTTCAGATCCGCGGCAACGAACGCGGAGAATTTCTGCGGCCCGTAGCCGATTACGTCCGCTCCGAGCTTGGCGAAGCGCTCCCTCACGGCGGGCTCGGAGATCGCCTTCTGGATCGCAGCGTCAAGCTTCCCGACGATATTCGGATCGAGCTTCGCTGGGCCGAGGATGCCGAGCCAGGGCATCGCCTCGTAGCCCGGCAGGCCGCTTTCGGCGATGGTGGGCACGTCCGGCATCAGCGCGGAACGCTCGGCGGACACGACGCCCAGCGCACGGATCTTCCCGCCCTGCACCAGCGGCAGCGAGGAGGCCACGGCGTCGAACATCATGTCGATCCGGCCGGCGGTGAGATCGATAAGCGCCGGCGCGCTGCCCTTGTAGGGGATGTGGGTGAGCTGAATCCCGGCCATGGCGGCGAACAGCTCGGCTTCCAGGTGGGTCGAGGTGCCGGCGCCCACGGAGGCATAGGTGATCTCGCCCGGCTTCGACTTGGCGAGGGCGATCAGCTCGGCGACGTTCTTCACCGGCAGCTCGTTCTTCACCACGAGGACGTGCAGCAGGGACGCCACCAGCGTGACAGGGGTGAAATCCTTCAGCGCGTCATAGCGGATGCTCTTCTGCACCGCCGGATTGATGGTGTGGCCAGACGAGCCGACCATGAAGGTGTATCCGTCGGGCGCGGATCGGGCCACGAAGTTGGTGGCGATCATGGTCCCCGCGCCAGGCTTGTTGTCCACCAGAACGGGAACCTTGAGCTCCTCCTGGAGGCGCTCCGCCAAAATCCGGGCGAGCCCGTCACTGGCGCCGCCGGCCGCAAATCCCACCACCAGCGTGATGGGCCGGCTCGGCCATTCCTCCGCCTGCGCCGCGGACGGCACGGCGAACCACAGGCTCGCCGCCGCGGCGAGCGCGCCGATCGTCTTCCTCATGCAACATTCCTCCCGGACATGCCCGCCTTCGCGTGGGGGGCCTCTTGATCTCGCAGCGGATCGCTTGGCGGCGTCAGACCGACGAGACAGTCCACCGCGACCACACCGTGGCCCGCAGGCCGGACGATGAAGGGATTGACCTCCAATTCAATCAGGCAATCGCCACAGGCGACGGCGGCGTCGGACAGGGCGGCCACGGCCGCGCACAGGGCGTCCACGTCGCAGGCCGGCCGGCCGCGAAAACCGGTGAGCAGGCGAAAGCCCTTCAGGCGTTCCAGCATCTGCCGCGCCCGGTCGGCATCCACCGGCAGGAGCGCGTGCGAGACGTCGCCCAGCAACTCGGTGAGGATGCCGCCGAGGCCCAGTGTCAGTGTTGGGCCGAATACCGGATCGCGGGTGATGCCTGCCAGCACCTCCACGCCGGAAGCCTCCTGCCGCTGCAGCACGACACCTTCAATGCGCGCGCCGGGTGCGAAGCGGCGGGCCGCGGCGATCACGTCCTCGAAGGCCGCGGCCGCCTCCGTCCCGCTGGCGATGCCGAGACGCACGCCGCCGGCCTCGGACTTGTGGGCGATGTCCGCGCTCAGCACTTTCAGCACCACCGGAAAACCGAGCGCCACCGCGGCGGCGGAAGCCTCCGCAGCCGTGGCGGCGACGCGCTCCTCCACCACGGGCACACCGAAGGACGCGACAAGCGCCTTGCCTTCCACTTCAGTCAGTGTCGCCCGACCAGCTGCCAGGGCCTGGACCACAGGAGCCGGCTGCACCACAGGTGCCGGAACCGGTGCCCGCGTCCCGCCCGTGGCACGTCGCCGCTCGCTCCATTGGCCGAAGACGGCGAGTGCGGCAACGGCGCGCGCAGTATCGGTGAAAACGGGAATGCCGCCATCCTGGAGCGCGGCCCGGCAGGTGGCCTCCAGCGTATCCACGGCAGCGATCAGCATGGGCGAGACCTTCGCCACCTCGATCATGTCCGGCGCCATGCGGTCGAGCAGATACCCCGGCGCATAGACGAGCACGAAATCGACGTCGCCGCTTTCGGCGAGCGCCGTCAGGGCATTGCGGAAGAAGCCCATCTGGTTGACCACGTTGCCGGTCACGTCCACCGGATTGGCCACCATGCCGTAGTCCGGAATGCCGCCGCGCAGCACCCTCTGGACGTCCGGGGACAGGCTCGGAACCTCAATTCCGCGCTGGGTGAGCTTATCGGCCAGCAGCGCGCCGAGCGCGCCGGACATGGTGATGATGGCAACCCGCCGCCCGGCTGTCCGATCCTTGAAGCGGGACAGATAGGCGAGGTCGGCGAGGTGAGAGAGGTCCTCCGCCCACATCACGTTCAGCTCTTCGAAGGCAGCACGATAGACCGCCTGGCTGCCGGCGAGGGATGCGGTATGCGACGCGGCCGCCTCCGCCCCCTTGGCGGTATCGCCCACCTTCATGAGCATCAGCGGACGTCCGGCGTCACGCAGCTCAGCCGCAACCTTTCGGAAGCGCGGGCCATCGCGCAAGCCTTCCACATAGCCGGCGATGGCCTGGGTGCCCGGATCGGCGGCGAAGTATTCGAGATATTCTGCGAACTCGACGTCCGCCTCATTGCCGGTATTGATGACGCAATTGAAGCCGACGCCGAGCTTGCGTCCCGCCGCATAAACGGAAGCGCAAACATTGCCGCTCTGGGTGACGAGCGCCACCGACTGATTTTCCTTTGGTGGCTCCACGACCCGAAAGACCGAGGCGAAGGCGGTATAGGCGTGGCTTTCCAGATTGGCGAAACCCATGCAATTGGGCCCCGCGACAGGAATGCCGATCTCGTGCGCGCAAGCCGCCAGCTCGTCTTGAAGACGCCGACCGTCCTCCAGTCCCGTCTCGGCGAAGCCGGACGCGAACACCACGGCGGAGCGAATGCCCTTGGCGGCAGCGCGCCGGAGCTGGGACACGACGTCCTTTGCCGCCACAGCCATGGCCAGCAGATCCACCGGGCCCGGCAGCGATTCAATATCCGGATAGCAGATGAGGCCCGAAATTTCCGAATACTTTGGATTAATCGGGTAGATCTCGCCTTTATAGCCATGCTGGATAAGCAACTGGAGGGGCATGCCCCCCACTCGGGCGGGATCCGCGGAGGCGCCGAGAATGGCGATGGAGCGCGGCGCGATGAGCGGCGACAGGCGGCTCACCTGTGTCCTCCCTCGCGACCGCCCTTTTGGATGGCGGCCGACAGGCCCTTGTCGCGGATCGCCTTGAACTCCTCCGTCATGTGGCTCAGCTGATGGGTGTCGAAATGGGCTTCCAGCGAGGTGCGCAGCCCCTGCATGTCGAGCGTGCGGTTCAACGAGCGCTTGAGAATCTTCAGCGCAAATGGCTGGGCGGTGGCGATCTTCTCGCCCAGCGCCTGCACCTCGGCTTCCAGATCGGCGCGGGGCACCACCCGGTTCACCATGCCAATGCGATACGCCTCCGCGGCGGACATGCGCTCGCCGGTGAACAGCATCTCCTTGGCCCGGCGCGTGCCCATGACCCAAGGGTGGATCAGCACTTCCACGGCAGCGCAGGCGAGCGTCTGGGCCACGGGATCGCCGAAGAAGGCGTCGTCGGAAGCAACCACCAGGTCGCACATGTTGGCCACCATGAAGGCGCCGGCGACGCAGGCGCCCTGCACCGCGGCGATGGTGGGCTTCGGCAGGTCCCAGATCTTCAGGGCATAGCCGTAATAGCGCTGTTCTTCGTAGGCCCAGCGCTCCTCCACGGTAAAGTGGGCGCGGCTCTCCTGCGCCTCCTTCAGATCGTGGCCGGCCGAGAAATGATCGCCCTCGCCGGCGATGACCACCACGCGCACCGCGGGGTCCGCCACCGCCCGGTCCAGAGCGTCGGAGAGTTCGTCCAGAAGGTTCCGGCTTTCGGCATTGCGCCGCTGGGGCCGGTTGTGGGCGATGCGCGCCACGGGGCCGGTCACATCATAGAGGATATCGCTGTAGCTGCTCACTTGGCGTTCCATTTAGTGGAATTTCGTTGTCTATTGGCTTTAGTTTTTTATCTGTAAATCTACCAAGTCAACTTCTAGCAGAGCTGAAACCGCAGAAAGCGATTCCATAATATGGACTCTCGGCAATCACCCTTTTCAGGCGCTCAATCTCTGGGCCGAGCCATGCTTCTGCTGCGCCTCATCGCGCGCAGCGGGGCGGCGGGGGTCAGCATGGCGGAGCTGGCGGCCTCCGCTGATCTGCCACGCCCGACTGCGCACCGTATGCTGAAGATGCTGGTGGCCGAGGGCATGCTGGAGCAGGAGCCGCAGACGCGGCGCTATCGCATGGGCCCGCTGGCGTTCGAGCTCGGCCTCCTCGCCCCCTCCCCGACTCCGCTCATCTCCGCGTGCCGCGGCACGCTCAAGACGATTGCCGCCGAGACGGAGGACACCATCTACCTCACCATGCGCAGCGGCATTGACGGCGTGTGCATCGACCGCATCGAGGCAAGCCACGCCATCCGCGCGTTGACCATCGACATCGGGGGCCGGCGCCCGCTGGGCGTGGGCGCCACCGGAATCGCGCTGCTGGCTGCGCTCCCCCCCGGCGAGGCCGAGGCGGCGCTCATGCGCAATGCGGCGGACTTCAAGCGTTACGGCCGCCTCACCGAGCAGAATGTGCGCGAGAATCTGGAGGAGGCGCGCCAGACCGGGTTCGGCTACAGCGTCGAGCGCATCACCCCTGGGGTCAGCGGCATCGGCATCGCCATCCCAAACCCCAACGGAACACCCTATGTCGGGATCAGCGTCGCCTCCATCACTGCACGCATCGTGGGCGAGCGCCAGGCATTCCTCGAAGCGCTGCTGGAGCGCGAGGCCGCGAGCCTCGCCATCCACCTCGCACAGACCTTCCCCTCGCGCACCACTTGATGGTTCTGGCGGAGCAGATCGGACGCATTAAAACGTTCTCGTGCGGCTGCAGCGCGAGGTTAGGCTCTCCCCAAGCCCGCTCTGCAGCTCGTATGCCGGACCTTTGAACCGGAAGTTTAGACGCGACCACCGCCCTGCCCCGAAGACTCAGGACTGCGCGCCAAGCAGGTCCCGGTGCTCCAGTGCGATCGGCGCACCGCTCATGTCCGCCACCGCGCGGTAGGCGAAGGTCATGGCCGGCCCCAGAGTCGATCCCGCTCCGGGGTAGGACGGCCCCATCACCGAAGCGCTGGCATTGCCCGCGCAATAGAGACCCGGGATCGCCTGCCCCTGCGCGTCGAGGACGCGGGCATCGAGGTCCGTCAGCAGCCCGCCCTTGGTGCCGATCTCCCCCGGCCAGAGCAGCATGGCATAGAACGGCGCCTTCGCGAGCGGCGCCAGCGAGGGATTGGGACGGATATTCACGTCGCTGTAGTAGCGATCGAAACTGTTGCCGCCGCGGTCGAAGTCCTCATCCTTGCCAGTCCGGGCGAAGCCGGCGAAGCGCGCGGCGGTGCGGGCGAGGCCGGCGGCGTCCACACCGATCTTGCCGGCCAAGGCCTCCAGCGTGTCGGCCTTCCATACCACCTTGTCCCACCAAGCGGCCGGCACCTTCGAATCCGGCATCAGGCTTTTGGGCATCACCGGTCCCATGGGGTAGCGGGCCCGGAAGGCGGCATCGAAGATGACGAAGGCCGGCACCGCGCCCCCGGTCGCGGCATGGTTGGCATACATGGCCTGCTGGAATTCCGGATAGGGCCCAGATTCGTTGACGAAGCGCTCGCCGCGACGGTTCACCACGATGGCCCCCGGCATGGCGCGCTCCACGAACACGCCGCGCGCCTTGTCCTCGCCCGGCACGATGATGGTGGGACAGCCCCAGGACTGCTCCATCATGCGCAGCGCACCGCCGGCTTTCGCTCCGGCGCGGATGCCGTCTCCGGTGTTGCCGCCTGCGGGGGTCGCGCTCCATTGCGCCTGCGTCGGCTTCGGCAGGTAGGCGTCGCGCATCTCCTGGTTCCACTCGAAACCGCCAGCGGCAATGAGCACGCCGCGGCGCGCGCCGATGCGGCAGGCCTGGCCCGAGCGCTCCACCACGATGCCGGTGACGCGCCCCTCGGCGGTAATCAGCTCGGTCAGCGGGCTCTCGGTCCAGATGGTTACGTTACGGCGCCGGGCGACATCCAGCAGCGCCGCGATCAGCGCCTGGCCGCCGGTCATGCGGCGGTCGATACGGCTCACCATGCGCCATGGGTAGTCCATGAAATAGCGGAGCAGGTGCTTCAGCACGACGCTGACCGAGCCCCGTCCGCCCGAGAGGATGGTATGCGCATCGAACGCGCTCATGGCCACCCGCCCGAGGATGAGCTGCCCGGGATTGGCCCGCCGCATGGTGGCGAGCTGCTCCGGCCCCAGAAGCGCGGCGTCATAATCCACCGCATCCATGGTGCGCCCGCCCGGCCGCGCGCCCGGCAGGCCGGGATAATAATCGCTGTAGAGCGGCATGCAGCGGTAGGCGACACCGATGGAGCCGAGATAGCGCGCCAAGTGGCGTGCCGTTTCCACGTAAGCGAGGATGCGCTCGTCGCTGGCAAGGCCGCGCGCGCATGTCTTCACATAGGTGAAGGCATCGGCGAGGTCGTCCTTTGTTCCGGCCCGCGCCTGGTCGTCATTGCACGGCACCCAGATGGCGCCGCCGGAAATGGCCGTGGTGCCGCCGAGCAGGGCGGCCTTCTCCACGACGATCGCCTTCAGGCCCGCATCGGCGGCCTTAATCGCCCCGAGCAAGCCGCCTGCGCCCGAACCCACCACCACGACATCGAATTCCTGGTCTTTCTCCGGCCTGCTCACGCGCGCGCCTCTCGCTCATTGGTTGCACGGGGATTGTTTCTCATCGCGGAACCCGCGGCGGCGCGCGTCACAGGGAACGGGCAGTGTGACGCGGGGAGCGCGGGACTGCCGTTGCGCGCTCCTGCCCGCCACACCAACCGGACGCCAGCCCTCGCATCTCCGCCCCGCCACAGCTACGCATTCCCCGCATGAAAGCGCGCTATGAACCGCAATTTATCTTATATCCTTCGCATTGTAATACGCAGATAAGGGGACATGGAACATAAAATTCGTGTTTCGCGCAGCTGCGCGTCGTGGTAAGTGTTCACTTAATTATAACAGGAATGCAGCAACAAGGGAGGCTGCCATGGCCGGCACTGCAGACTACGGGCTTGGTCCGTTCACCTATCCGCGCGGATGGTTCATGGTGGCGGAGGCGGAGGAGATCACCTCGGTCCCCTCCGCGGTGCGCTATTTCGGGCAGGACCTGGTGCTCTACCGGGGCGCCAGCGGGCGCGCCTATATGGTGGATGCCTATTGCCCACACATGGGCGCCCACCTTGCCAAGAACACCACCTCTTACGTCATCCAGGACAAGATCCAGGTGGAGGGCGAGTCGATCCGCTGCCCCTATCACGCCTGGCGCTTCGGTGCCGACGGCAAGTGCAACCAGATCCCCTATTCGCCCGCCCCGATCCCCGCCGCTGCCCGCCTGCGCACCTGGACCCTGCAGGAGCGCTACGGCTGCATCTTCGCCTGGCACGACAGCGAGGGCGGCGTGCCCGACTTCGACCTGCCCGCCATTCCCGAGTGGGACAACCCCGCCTATGTGCACTGGAAGATCGACCAGCTCGGCACACTGCCCTGCCACCCGCAGGAGATCGTGGACAACATCGCCGACGTGAGCCATCTCGGCCCCACACACGGCGGGCCCCCCGAATATTTCAACAACATCATCAACGGAATCGAGGCCCGGCAATACCAGGGCGCCTATCACCGCGCCCTCGCGCCCGGCTTCATGCTGGAAACCGACACCTTCTACACCGGACCCGGCGTCCTACTGTCCTATTTCAACGGCGGCGGCGCGATCATGTACATCGCCCACACGCCGGTGGACGACGGCTCACTGAAGGCTTGGCACGGCCTCCTGGTGAATTCCGGCAAGCCGGTGGCCGGCGACGATGACATCCCCATGGCACGTGCGCAGCAGGCCGGCAGCCTCGCAGCGCTGGCGCAGGATTTCGAGGTGTGGGCCAACAAGCGCGCCTGCATCCAGCCGCTGGCGGTGCCCGGCGACGGCGCCTTCTCCCGCGTACGTCTCTGGTACCGGCAGTTCTACAATCCCCGTTCCGAGGCGGCGAAGATCCAGGCCCAGGCCAACGGCACCTATGGCGTGCGCGGCATGCCGGCCGAACGGCAGATCGCCAGCTGACCGGGCGGCGCCGCGCCGACTCCCGAACGTCTCGACCGTCCTCCGCCCCCTTCCGCCTTCGCCCCGCGCGCTGCGGCGTCGCACTCCTTTGGCTTTCGAGGTGATCATGCTGTCCAAAATCACGCTGCCCCGGGTGACCTTGCCGGGCACGTCCCTTTCGGTGAGCCGCCTGTGCTTCGGCACCAACATGTTCGGCACCGCCGTGGACCAGGGCCGCGCCGACGAGTTGCTGGACCAGTTCACCGCACTGGGTGGAAATTTCATCGACACGGCCAGGGCTTATGGCGACTGGATTCCCGACGCTCCCAATGGCGCCAGCGAGCGCGCCATCGGTGCCTGGCTGAAGAGCCGTCCGCGGGGCGAGATGGTGATCGCGACCAAGGGCGGCTTTTTCGACCTGAAGAAGATGGACTACCAGAAGCGCGTCACGCCCGCCTACATCGCACAGGATCTCGCAGAAAGCCTCGAGCATCTGGGCGTGGACACCATCGACCTCTACTGGCTGCACGCCGACGACGAGACCCAGCCCGTGGGTGCCCTGGTCGACGCCCTCATCGCGCACCAGCAGGCCAGGCGGATCCGCCATTTCGGCGCCTCCAACTGGCAACCCGGGCGCCTCGCGGAAGCACAGGCCTATGCGAAGGGGATCGGCCACGAAGGCTTCGTCGCCTGCCAACCCTTCTGGGGCCTTGCGGCGCCCAATCGCGACGTGGCCCCGGCTGCGGGCTACGGCCCCTTTTATGAGGACGGCTTTGCCCCCCTGCACGCTGCTGGCCTCACCATGATCCCCTATTCCGCGCAGAGCCGGGGCTTCTTCACCAAGCTGAAGGCGCTGGGCGAGGACGGACTGGCGGACGATCTCAAGGCGCTCTACGTCAACGACACCAACCGGCACCGCCTTGCCGCGCTGGAGCAGGTGGCCAATGCGCGCGGCGCGAGCCTCAACGACGTCGCGCTCACCTACATGACCTCCCAGCCGCACCTCACCATTCCGATCATCGGCGCAAGCCGGCCGGAGCAGATCGCCGAAAGCGCCGCCGCCACCGCCATCTCGCTCACCGCCGGAGAACTCGACCTGCTGCGCGCCGGCGCCTGAGGGGGCGAGCCGGCGCTGCGCGATGGGGGGCCGGCCTCGGCCTGGTCCCCCATCAGCCGCACTGCGGAGCGGTGCCGCACCGACAGGTTCCACATCCAAGCCGCCGGGCGACCGCTTGCCGCCCTAGTCCCACACGTCCCGTCCCGTGTCCGGAGCCATCCCATGACTGCCCCTTCCCCCTTCAGCCCGGTGCGGATCGGGCCGCTCACCCTGCGCAACCGGTTCGTCAAAGCCGCCACCAACGAGGGCATGTCGCCCCAGGGCGTTCCATCCAGATCTTTGGTGCGGTTGCATGAATCCATCGCAGCCGGCGGCACCGCCATGACCACCGTCGCCTATTGCGCGGTGAGCCCGGACGGGCGGACCTTCGTCGATCAGGCGGTGCTCACCCCGCAGACCGTGCCCCACTATCGCGCACTGACCGATGCGGTGCACCGCCACGGCGCTGCCGCCAGCGCGCAGATCACCCACGGCGGCTGCTTCACCTTCCTGCGCGAGCTGGATAGCGGCAGCCCGCTGTCCTCCAGCGGTGGCTTCAACAAGGTCGGCGTGCTGAGCGGCAAACTGTTCCGCCGGGCCATGGACCCGCGCGACATGGCCCAGGTCGCGGGGGAATTCGTGCGTGCCGCCCGTCTTGCTCGGGAAGCGGGATTCGACGCCGTAGAGATCCACATGGGCCACGGCTACCTGCTCAGCCAGTTCCTCACTCCCCTCTACAACAAGCGGCGCGACGCCTATGGCGGCAGCGTGGAGAACCGCACCCGCTTTCCCGTGGAGGTGCTGCAGCGCGTGCTGGACGCGGTGGGCCACGAGATGGGCGTCGTCTGCAAATACAGTGTCATCGACGGGGCGAAGGGCGGCAACACGGTGGAGGATGGCATCGCCATCGCCCGGGCTCTGGAGGCGGCGGGCGCGCACATGCTGGTGCTGAGTGCAGGCCTCAACATCGAAGCCATCACCACCATGTTTGGCTCCCCCATTCCGCGCGACAAGATGCCGAGGCCGGACAACCGCATCGTCGCCATCGGAATGAAGCTGCAGGCGCTGACCGAACCGAAGGCGGCGCCGTTCCGCGAACTCTATTCCCTCGGCCACGCCCGCAAGGTGCGCAAGGCGGTGCAGGTACCCCTCGCCTATCTCGGCGGCATCCAGTCCCTGCGCAATGTCCTGGACGCGATGGCGGCGGGATTCGACACGGTGGCGGTGGGGCGGGCGCTTCTGTTCGACAACGCCTTCGTCGCCCGCCTCCAGGATGGCAGCGCCCTGCAGTCGGGCTGCAATGCCTGCAACCTGTGCACCGTGAGCATGTATTCCCCCGGCGGAACCTCCTGCGCGCTGCACGAGCCCAACGACCCGGCGCTGAACGCGCAGCCGGCGGTGGCCTGAACCCGCCCGCCGCAGCCGTGTGACATTTGGGGGGCGGCGACAGCGGCGGCCCTTCGCCGGGAAAAGCGCTTCCCCGCGGAGGCGGATTGACGCCCAGCCGGATAAGTTAGTAATTATTTACTAAATAAAATATGGAGGACCGACGCCGTGACCATGCACACCCAGCTTCCCGCCCTTCCGATCGCCGATCCGGCGGCGCTGCGTGAAGCGCTCGCCGTCGCGGACTTTGCGACCCTCGTCATGGTTCTGGTCCAGTATAGCGGCGATGAATCGGTCCTCGATCGCCATGCCCAGCACCTGGGGTCGCCTTACAATCCCGAGGTGCTGCCCGCATCGCCCGAGGCGCGGGCCGATGTCGAGCAGGCCCTCTTCGCGCTGCTCACCCAGTCGCCGCCCCCGGCGGAGCGGTCCTTCGCGCCGCAGGCGCTGAGGCGGTTGATGGAAGCGAACGTTGGCGAGCCTGTCGCCGACGAATTCATCCCGCTTCTTCTGGAACAGATGGGCTTCGAGAAGCCGGAGCCGCTGCGCAACAAGCCCGGCCGCGCGGCGCCGCCGGACACGTTCAAGGTCCTCGTCATCGGCGCCGGGCTCACCGGCATGCTCGCGGGGTTGAAGCTCGCGGAAGCGGGCTATGACTACGAGATTATTGAAAAGAACGCCGATGTGGGCGGCACATGGCTGGAGAACATCTACCCCGGCGTCGCCGTGGACACGCCCAGCCACTTCTATTCCTATTCCTTCGAGCTCAACCCCGACTGGACCCACTACATTCCCCTTGGCCATGAAGTTCAGGCTTACCTGCGACGCGTGGCTGAAAAGTATGAATTGCGCTCCCACATCCGCTTCCAGACGCGGGTGACCGAATGCATCTTTGATGCGACGGAGAGCCTCTGGCGCGTGACCGTGGAGGGCCCCGAAGGCCGGCGCGAGATCCGCGCCAATGCCGTCATCAACTGCCACGGCGTGTTGAACCGCTGGTCCCTGCCGAAGATCCCGGGCCTCGAAGACTTCAAGGGCCGCGTGGTGCATACCGCCGGCTGGGACCCGACGCTTGAGCTCAAGGGCAAGCGCATCGCCCTCATCGGCACCGGAGCCAGCGCCGCCCAGGTCGGCCCGACCGTGGCGCCGGAGGCCGCCCATCTGACCGTTTTCCAGCGCGCGCGCCATTGGGCCCTGCCCTACCAGCGGCTGCCGGTCCCGGACGGGGTACGCTGGGCGTTGCGCCACATTCCCCATTATGCGGAATGGTTCCGCTTCCGCACCTATTGGTTCACCGCCGATGGACTGTATCCCGACAGCCAGGTCGACCCGGAATGGCCCCACCAGGATGTCTCCGTCTCCGAGCGCAACGAGCGGGTGCGGCAATACTGCCTCTGGAACCTCACCACCAAGCTGGGCGACCGGCCGGACCTGATTGAGAAGCTGAAGCCGGACTATCCGGTCTTCGGCAAGCGCATCGTCATGGACGTGGATTGGTTCACCACCCTCAAACGGGACAATGTGAGCCTTGAGGATACGCCCATCGACCACATCTCCGCCGATGCCATCGTCATGAAGGACGGCCGCGAAATTCCGGTGGACGTGATCATCTGCGCCACCGGTTTTGAAATCGCGCGGATGGTCGGCAAGATGAACATCATCGGCCGTGACGGTCGCAGCCTCGGCGCCGAATGGGGCGAGGACGACCCGCGTGGCTATCTCGGCGTCGCGGTGCCGGGCTATCCGAACTACTTCCTGACCGTCGGCCCCAGTACAGGCCCGGCCCATGCCGCGGGCGTGAACCTCATCGTCGAAGCGCAGGTCCACTACATCATCGCCTGCCTCGACGCCATGCTGGCCCGTCATGCCTCCACCATCGAACCGACCCAGGCAGCGGCTGACGCATTCCACGCCGATGTGGAGCGCGTGATGAAGGGCATGGTGTGGGCCCATCCAAAGGTGCACAGCTACCACAAGAACAGCAAAGGCCGCGTCATCCTCGCCAGCCCCTATCGGCTCGTGGACTACTGGACCATGACCCGCACCCCCCGGCTGGAAGACTTTACGCTGCGCTGAATTTCCGGGCTCCAATCACGAGGGCGCCGCCGTGCCCCGCGCGGGGCGGCGCCGGTGGATGACCGCAACCGGTGCAGATATACGTATTATTGAAATCATTTTAATACGAATATTAGGCATACATGTTATTTATAATTGACATTTGCGTATTTATGCAAGACTCTGGAGTTGAAAGATGGGGCCACGAACCGGCCTAGGCGCCCTCCATCTCGATTCAGCGATGCCCGCGCCTTCACCCCTGCCGGGGAGCCGGGCCGCGCCCGCGGGACCAGCCAAAGCAGTGGGGGACGCCTTGGGAAAGGTGAAAGTGGCAATCATCGGTTCGGGTAACATTGGCACCGACCTGATGATCAAGATCATGCGCAGCGCCCGGCATCTCGAGATGGGCGCCATGGTGGGCATCGACCCCGCCTCGGATGGCCTAGCTCGCGCCCGGCGCCTCGGCATCGCGACCACCGCGGAGGGTGTGGACGGGCTGGTGCGCCTGCCCGAGTGGAACGACATCGCCATCGTGTTCGACGCCACGTCGGCCTATGCTCACAAGGCCCACTCCGCCGTGGCGGTGGCGGCGGGCAAGCAGGTCATCGACCTCACTCCGGCCGCCATCGGCCCCTATACGGTTCCCCCGGTCAATCTCGACGACCACCTGGACCAGCCCAACGTCAACATGGTGACCTGCGGCGGTCAGGCCACCATTCCCATGGTCCATGCGGTGCGCCGCGTCTCGCGCGCCCTGCCCTATGCGGAGATCGTTGCTTCCATCTCCTCGAAATCGGCCGGGCCCGGTACCCGCGCCAATATCGACGAATTCACCCAGACCACGGCCCGCGCCATCGAGACCGTGGGCGGTGCCGCCCGCGGCAAGGCGGTGATCGTGCTCAATCCCGCAGAGCCGCCGCTCATCATGCGCGATACTGTCTTCACCTTCTCCCAGGGGGCCGAGCCCGAGGCCATCGCCGCTTCGGTGGAGGCCATGGTGAAGGACGTGCAGACCTATGTGCCCGGCTACCGGCTGAAGCAGAAGGTGCAGTTCGAGCATATCGGCGGCAACGCACCGCTCGTGATCCCCGGCTACGGCACCTTCGAGGGGCTCAAATCCTCCATCTTCCTGGAGGTGGAAGGCGCCGCGCATTACCTGCCCGCCTATGCGGGCAACCTCGACATCATGACCTCGGCCGCCATGGCCACCGCCGACCGCTGGGTCGAGCGTCGCCACAAGGCGTGAAGGAGCGTCACCATGACTGCCACGACCGGCAAGCTCTACATCCAGGACGTTACCCTGCGCGACGGCATGCACGCGCTGCGCCACCAATACAGCCTCGACACGGTGGCACAGATCGCCCGTGCGCTGGACGAGGCCCGGGTGGATTCCGTGGAAATCTCCCACGGCGACGGCCTGTCGGGAGGCACCTTCAACTATGGCTTCGGCCGCCACACCGATCTTGATTGGATCGCCGCCGTGGCGGGCGCACTCAACCACGCCAAGGTGGCGGTTCTGCTGCTGCCCGGCGTCGGCACCAAGGACGACCTGAAGGCCGCCTATGAGGCGGGAGCGCGCAGCGTGCGCATCGCCACCCATTGCACCGAGGCGGACGTGGCGCGCCAGCACATCGCCTATGCCCGCGAGCTGGGCTTCGACACGGTGGGCTTTTTGATGATGGCCCACATGCTGCCGGCCGGCCAGCTGGTGGAACAGGCAAAGCTGATGGAGAGCTACGGCGCCCAGTGCGTCTATGTGGTGGATTCCGCCGGCGCGCTGCTGATGGAAGGAGTGTCCGAGCGCATCAAGGCCTTCCGCGGCGAGCTGAAGCCCGAGACGCAGGTGGGCATCCACACCCATCACAACCTCACGCTCGGCGTGGCCAATGCCGTCGTTGCCGTCCAGCACGGCGCCGCGCGGGTCGACGCCTCCCTGGCGGGCATGGGAGCGGGCGCGGGGAATGCTCCCATTGAGGCACTCATCGCCGTGCTCGACCGCATGGGCTACGCGCATGGCTGCAACCTGTTCAAGCTGATGGACGCGGCCGACAATTTGGTGCGTCCGCTGCAGGATCGCCCGGTGCGGGTTGACCGGGAAAGCCTCTCCCTGGGCTATGCCGGGGTCTATTCCAGCTTCCTGCGCCACGCCGAGAAGGCGGCCGGCACCTATGGCATCGATGCGCGCGAGATCCTCATCGAGCTCGGCCGGCGCAAGATGGTGGGCGGGCAGGAAGACATGATCGTTGACGTGGCGCTCGACCTCTCATCCCGCGGCTTGTCCCCGGCGGCCTGAGGGCAAGCTTGTCCGTTCCGCCGCACATCCCTCCTCCCGTGCGATGCGGACCTCCTGGGCCGGGCGTATCATCGGCGCTCGGCCCATTTTTCTTCTTTTACCCCGGTTGCTGAGCCCGACGGTCAGCTCGTTCCACAGCGAAGCCGATCGTCGCCGTACCGCCTAATTGGATCACGCCGTCCCCCGGTGTCTGAAGCGGTGCGTGCCAGACGGGAGTCAACGCCGCCTCAGGCGACTGCAGTCTCAGATCTGCGCATTCTCGCCGGGATGCTGCCGCCGGGCCTGAGTGCCGCGGGTGCCTGCGCGCCGAAGGTGATCCGAGCTGGGCGAGGCTCAAATGGCAAGGAGAATGCTGTGAGTGCACACCGATATGCGCCGAACCGTGCATTCCCCGTGAGCAGGGTGGGACGATGGAGCCTCGAAACCGACGTCGCCATCGTGGGGTTTGGGGCCGCCGGCGCGAGCGCCGCCATTGAGGCGGCCTCCGTAGGGGCCCAGGTGATGCTGTTCGAGGTCAGCGCCGGGAGCGGAGGCGCTTCGGCGCTCTCCGGCGGGGAGATCTATTTCGGAGGCAGCGGCGGCACGCCTGTCCAGCGCGCTGCCGGTTTTGACGACACCACCGAGGCGCTGGAGGCCTATCTTGTGATGGCCGGCGGCCCGCAGGCCGATGTGGATAAGGTCCGCATCTATTCTGAGAACAGCTTGGCTCACTACGAGTGGATGGTTGCTCAGGGCGTGCCTTACAAGGGTACATATCTGCCGGGCAGGCTGATCGAACCCGAGACCGACGACACCCTGATCTGGAGCGGCAGCGAGGAGGCTTGGCCGTTCGCCGAAGCAGCCAAGCCCGCGCCGCGCGGTCATGTCGTCCAGTGGCAGGGGTGGGGCGGGGGCCGCCTCCTGATGGATGTGCTGGAGGCGCGCTGCCGGAGCCTCGGCATCGGGATTCACTGCACGGCCCGGGTGCTGTGCCTCATCGCCGACGAGGACAGGGCAGTTCACGGACTGGTGGTGCGGCTCGACGGAAATGAGCTGTTCGTGCGTGCGCGGAGTGGCGTTGTGCTCTGCACCGGCGGTTTCGTCATGAACGAGCAGATGGTGCGACGCTACGCGCCACAGGCTGTTCGCCTGGGCAATCCAATCGGCGCAACCGACGACGGATCGGGAATTCTCATGGGTCTCAGCGTCGGCGGCGACGCAATCCATATGGACGAGTTCTTTACGACATGCCCTTGGTATCCTCCGGAAAGCCTGGTCAAGGGTGTATTTGTGAACAGCAAGGGCCAGCGGTTCATCAATGAGGACTGCTACCATGGGCGGGTCAGCCGCCTCATTGCCGATCAGCCCGGGGACAGCGTCTATCTCCTCGTGGACAACGCGCTATTCAATCGACCGATGGAACTGGCGAAGATCGACATCGCTGCCACCGGCGAGACTTGGATGGAAGTCGAAGGCGAGCTCGGCATGGTTCGCGGAACCCTCACCGCGACCATGGACGTCTACAACCACCACGCCGCGCAGGGACGCGATCCCCTGTGGAATAAGGGCGCCAAATGGCTCAAGCCCTTGACCGAGGGACCCTTCGCCGCACTGGAGCTGAAGATCGGCTACTCGTTCTTCTCATATTTTACCCTGGGAGGTCTCAACACACGGCCGACGGGCGAGGTGCTGGACCCCACCGGGGCGCCCGTTCCCGGACTTTACGCTGCCGGCCGCGCGACCTGCGGCTTGCCGCGTTGGGGCCGGGGCTATTCGTCCGGCTTGTCGCTCGCGGATTGCACCTTCTTCGGGCGCGAAGCAGGCCGATCCGCGGCGGCTCGCGCGCGGCAGGAGGCTAATGCATAACCGCCCCCGCCAGGCCTGCGGGCTGGGGCGCATCTGACCGCAGTGCAACGTGGTCAACCCCGCTCTACAGCAGGGTGCCCCCCGACGCGCGCAAGGGATTGACCTGACCCGCGTTGAAATCTAGGCAGAGACCCGCCGGCTCCGCGCCGAGCGCTTCACCTTGGCGGATACTGCCAATGGGGCGGGCGGTTCAGCCAGATACTTCCGGATGGCCTCTTCCCTGAGGCCGATGCCGCGGCCGCAGAACATCACCAATTGCTGCACAAGCTCGGTATCGTCGCCGGAATACTGAACGGTCGGACGCTCACCGACCCGCGCCACGCAGACGTTCGATCCCACATGCTCGATGAGAGCAACCACGTTAGCGACGTCGATGGGCGCGCCTTCCAGCTCGCCGGCCGTCCGCGCGCCTTCCAGCGCGGCCTTCAGCGGGGCGAGGCTGAGGCGTATGGCCCGGCGGTAGGTGAGGCGCGCATAATGGCCGTCGCCGGCAAGGCTAGCGTACAGGACCCGGATGCTATCCGAGCTGGGCTGTGCCAGCCCGCGCACGCAATTGGTCATATAAGCCCGCATCATCCACACTAGGCCGCGTGCATCCGGTGTCATGACCCCGATGGATCGGAACGAGGCATCCTGGTCGCGGATCAGCTTGCGCAGGACCGCGCAATAGAGAGCGTCCTTGGAGGGAAAGTGGCGGAAGATGAGGGCTTCCGACACCCCCGCCTCGGCGGCGATCCGCTGTGTCTTGGCGCCCTCGCGCCCGTGTTCGGCGAAAACCTTGGAGGCGGCGTCCAAGATGGATGCGCGCCGATCGGCCTTAAGCAGGCGCTTGCGTGTCATCAAAACGATCTGATCCATCCAAGAGGCAAAGGGTGTCATCGCACCGACGCGCCGAACGAGGCGAGCCGATGACATCGTACATCCTATTTCTCATGGCTTGGACCAGTCGGTGTCAATCATGGAGTGAGCCATCACCAACCGGTTTGTCGGGCTCAGAGCAAGCCCCCTCGCCGGACGCCCTCCACAGGCGCCCGCCCCTCTCGGAACGACCAGGGAAACCCTTGGACAACATGCCGCCTCACCCCCGGCGCCAGCGGAGCAGCCGCACCCGTCCGCCTTCAGGTGTCCAGCCCAAGGATCGACCGGGCGACGGGCGCGAGTTGCGGGGCCTCGCGCTGGGTGAGGAAGGCGATACGCCCGTCGATCATCTCCCGTGTCATGTCTGGCTGGGTGTCGATCCAGAAGGCACCGGCCATGAGCTTGTCGAAGATGATGCGGCAAGCCGCATCGAGGTCCATGCCGTAGCTCGCCATCAGATCCCGCATCACGGCACGATGCCGGGCTGCGCCCTCGGGCTCACCCGCGCCCGCGCTTGCCTCGAAGATCCGAGTCTTAACCATGCCGGGGACGATGGTGGAGACCTGGATCGGCTTGCCCGTCATCTCCATCTCTAGATAAAGGCACTCCGAGAAGGACTGAATGGCGTGCTTGCTCATGATGTAGGCGGTCTGGGTCGGCATCACCCCAAACGAACCCACTGAGGCAAGGTTGGCGATGCAGGCTGGCCGGCCGCTCGCCAGCATCCGCGGAGCGAAGGCGCGTACACCGTGGACCACCCCATGGATATTCACGTCGAGGGTCCGCTCCCAGCGTTCAGCCGGAATTTCCCACGTCAGGCCCAGGGTTTCGATGCCGGCATTGTTCACCAGCAACCGGACGTCGCCGAAGCGCGCGTGCACCTCGGCGGCGAGACGGTCAAGCTCCTCCGGGCGGGAGACATCCACACGCACTGCGAGGGCCTCGCCGCCCTGGTCCCGGAGGTCCTGCGCCACGGCCTCCGCACCCTCGCCCGAAATATCGGCGACCACGACCTTCATCCCGAGGGCGCCGGCGCGCCGGGCGAGACCCTCGCCAATGCCCGCCGCAGCGCCGGTGATGACGGCCACGCCGCCGGCAAAATCCCCGCTCTCGATGCTCATGTGCTCTTCCTGCATGGCTGGCGCCCCCGGTCGGGGGCTTGCGTGTCACCGTCCGGCGGCCGCCGCTGCGAAGCGGACCTTCAGCCAATCGCCTGCGTCGTCGATGGCGGCCTGCGCCCCATCGATGAGGCCGAGCCACGACACGAAGCCGTGCACCATTCCCGTGTACCGGCGCGTCAGCACAGGCACACCTGCCGCCACCAGAAGCTGCCCATATCGCTCGGCATCGTCGCGCGAGGGATCGATCTCCGCGGTCTGGACGAAGGCCGGCGGTAGCCCGGCATGGGAGGCCGCGCGGGCAGGCGACGCCAGGGGGTCGTGCTGGGAGACTTCGGGGTTCGCCAGATAGTGCCGCCAGAAGAAATGGATGTCGGACGCGCTCAGGATCGGCGCATCCTTCAATTCCCGCATGGAGGCGGTTTCCTGCGAGGGGTAGTTGCAGGAGCCGTAGAGCAGCAGCTGGGCGCACAGCGCCGGGCCGCCCGCATCCCGTGCACGCAGGGCGACGCCTGCCGCCAGCACCGCGCCAGCGCTGTCGCCGGCCACGGCGAGCAGGCCGGGCGTCCCGCCGATCTCCTGCGCATGGGCCGCCGCCCAGAGGGTGGCGGCCCAGCAATCATCCGGCGCGGCCGGAAAAGGATGCTCGGGGGCGAGGCGGTAATCGACGGAGACCACCACACTTTCCGCAGCGTGGCACAGGCCCCGACAGATCATGTCCTGGGTGTCGAGGTCGCCCACCACCCAGCCGCCGCCATGGAAATACACGAGCATCGGCGCGGGGGTGCCGGTGGCCGGCGTGTAAATGCGCAAGCGCAGCGCGCCCACCGGCCCGGCGATGGTGCGTTCGGACACCGCACCGATGGGCAGCTGGACCTGCGGAAAGAAAGCCGTGGCCTGCCGCACTAAATCCCGCAATGTGGATACAGGAACGCTCTCCACCTTTGGAAACTGGGCGGCGCCGGCAATGAACGGCGCCAGTTGGGGATGAATATTGAGGGTCATTCCCGACACCTCACAGCTCGGTCTTGGTGAACATGTTGTCGGGATACCCCGGGAACACGTAGTCCAACTCAAACACCAGCTTCTCGCCCAGCGCTCCAGCCGCGAAAATGTCGGTCTCCACAAAGGCCTGCACCGCATTGCGGCCATAGGTCTCCCGCGGGGTCGCGCCAAACAACGGCGAGGCGTCGAGGCGTGCATCCACCTCCGGACTGCCGCGGCGGGAGCGGTTGCACAGGAGGTTGATGCGGCCCTTGAACTGGCGGTCGCTCTCGGCGAGTGCCTTCAGCTTCGCCATGGTGTCCTCGATCCACTCGAGCGACTCCACAAGGATACCGACATGGAACCCGTATTCCGGATCACTCGCCTGAGCCGAACGATATGAGGCGACGGCAGGATGCTCATGACCGCGCCCCACGCCGAGCCCCTCGCGGATGGCGGCATAGAGCGCACGATCGGCAGCCGGAAGGGCGGACATGTAGACGATGCCCTCGGCACGGGTCGGGACGGTTGCATCAATGAGAAGCTGGTAGAAGCGGCTGCCGTCCGGCAACGGGATGTCCTGCACCACGCTGAAGCCCAGCACCTCCAGCAGGCGCGCGGCCAGGGGGCCTTCGTCGGGGTTGCGATAGTTCAGAGCGATGTGGCTGACCGTGCGCCTAACGTGCGCGGCAGTTGGCGCGGCGACCATGTTCATGGGCATCCTCCTCATGGGCCTTGGGTCCGGTTCGATGGTCCGGCCGATAATGTCGCCGGCAGATCAGATGCCGGGCTCGTGGCTCGTCTCCGCACCCTGAGGCGCATCTTATACTAGTTTGTACTTACTTATTATAGCTTTCGTCACGCGCCTCGACACCTTCGCCTCACACCGCCAGCCGAAAGCCTGACGCGGCCGCCAGCGCCTCTGGCGCGCCGGGAAGCGCGGCGTGGTAGTGGCCGGCAGACCAGCCCCCGTCCACGGCAAGCTCCGCGCCGGTGATGTAGGATGCCTCGTCCGAGCAGAGAAAAAGGCTTGCCTGTGCGACCTCCTGCGGCTCGCCGATCCGCTGCAGCGGAACTCCCTCATATCCACGATTGCGCGCCGTACCCTCGAACCGCATGGGGTTGCCCATGGAGGTGTCGATGCCGCCGGGGTGGAGCGAATTCACCCGCACCCCGAGATGGCCATATTCCAGCGCCGCCGACCGCGTCAGCCCGCGCAGCGCCCATTTGCTCGCGACATAAGCGGCGGCTCCGTTACTGCCCCGCAAGCCATCCACGGACGAGATGTTGACGATCGCGCCCCGACGCGCCGCTTTCATCACCCGCCCAGCGTGCTTGATGCCGAGAAGAGCGCCCTTCACGTTGATGGCCATCACGCGATCGAAATCGGCGGTCTCCAGGTGCTCGATATCGGCGAAATGGACCACGCCGGCATTGTTGACCAGCCCGTCAAGGCGCCCCCACCGTGCCACCGTTTCGGCCACCGCCGCCTCCCAGGCGCGCTCGTCGGCGACCGACAGGGACTGGAAGGCAGCATTGGGCCCGAGGGCCTCCGCCAACGCCTCACCTTCCGCCGCAGCCACATCGGCCACAACCACCCGCGCGCCTTCAGCCACGAAGAGCCGGCAGGTCTCGGCCCCCATGCCCCGGGCGCCCCCGGTGACGATCACAACCTTGTCTTTGAGCCGTTCCATCCCGCTTCTCCAGCAATGCGTACTCAGAGGGGTCAGGCCGCATCGCGAATGGGACACCCGGCATCCGCGAGACACGTCGCGCTGGGCGCCCGGCCCTGCCCGATCCATTGCCGCCCCGCCATGAATTCCGCCGGCATGTTCACCGCCTCCACCGCCAGAAGGACGCCATCGTCCGCCAAGTGGAACACGGCAAACCGACCGGCCTCCGGCGCACCGCGCATCACACGGCGCGCGGCACCGGAGATGAGGCCCGCAATCTGCAGCTTCACGTCATATTGGTCGGACCAGAACCAGGGCACTTCTTCCGCCGGCTGCGGCTTGCCGCACAGGCGAAGGGCGAGGCGGCGGGCCTGCTCCAGGGCGCTCTGCACGCTTTCAAGCCGCCCGGCGCCTCCGCCGCGCGGCAGGGGCCGGCACGTCACGTCGCCGATGGCGAACACCTGTGGATCGCTGGTAGCGCCATCGGAATCCACCACGACCCCGCCAAGGCAGGCCAGCCCGGCGGACTGCGCCAAGTCGCTCTCTGGCTCCGCGCCGACGCCCAGCAGCACAAGGTCCGCATCCAGCCGGCGCCCGTCGTCGCACAGCACCGCCGTCAGGCGGCCTTCGTTGCCCTCGATACACGTCACACCCGCACCGGATAGGACCGAAACACCGTGGCGCGCATGCAGCGCCGCATAGAAATCGCTGATCTCGGGGCTCGCCACCCGCGCCAGCACTCGCCCTTCGCGTTCCACCACGCTCACCTCGAGCCCCAACGCGCGTGCTGCGGCCGCCACTTCAAGCCCGATGTAGCCGCCGCCGACGATGACCAGGCGGCGCCCCGGCACCAGTGCCGCGCGCAGCGCATCGGCATCAGCCAGAGTGCGCAGGATGAAGATGCCGGCGAGATCACTCCCCGGCACCGCTAGCCGGCGCGGCCTGACGCCCGTGGCCAGCACCAGGATGTCATAGGCCAGGCTCGTGCCATCAGCGAGACGAATACCTCGCGCCGTTCGGTCGATCGCCTCCACTCTCTGGCCAAGGCACAGCGCGATACCCTGTTCCGCATAATAAGACGGCGTACGCAGCATCAGCGCGTCCGGCTCAAGCTCCCCTTTCAGCCACGCCTTGGACAGCGGCGGGCGCTGGTAGGGATGATACGGCTCGGCTCCCACAAGGGTCAAAGAACCGCGCCAGCCCTGCTGCCGGAGCAGCGAAGCGAGCGTGCCGCCGGCATGGCCGGCGCCCACAATAACGAGGGAGCGGCCAGGGGCCGCATCCTGAACACCGCCATAAGGGCCAGAGGACGAAATCATACGCAACGTTCGCTTCATGCTGGCGGCATTGGAAAGGCACGCGCCCCCTGGACAAGGATGAAAAAGGCAAGGCACCTGTCCGCCCTGCCCCTCGCATCACAGGTTGAGGAAAAGACTGCCAAGCAGATTGAGCGAGCTTCCCTCGTTCTTGGTGTAGGTAAAGCTCGGATTTTCCGTATAGGACAGCCCCAACGTCGCATACACACCCGGCGCCATATGAGCCGTATAGGTCATCACATAGCTCTGACTGGTCGTGTTAGCAAATATATTCGTATATGCTGAATACTTGTTTACATAGTCACGGGCATATTTGCTGATCCCGTTGTAATTGTAAACGAAACTCAGCTGATCCTTTGGACGAGACTCGAAAGGTCCGAGGAAATATACACGCGCCTCATAATACTCGCTGAACGGCAGATTGCTTTCCGAACCCCACATGCCCGACGCGCCGATGTACATTCCGCGATATGAGGTAAACAGGGAGCTTGGATCAAATTGTAGAACCTGTATATCTCCAAGAATATAACCCGCGCCGATGCCAGTATTCGTCCCGCCATTCTGGAAATTGAAGAAGGTCGAGTCGTTATACATCACACCGCCACGGATCCAAGTTCCGTAGACGCCGGGGAGCGCCGGAATTTTAAGCCCGACCTCATCCATCAACAGCATGCCGCCATTTGGCACATTAAAGTCAAACCCGGTCGGATTATAGATGGCATTATCATAGAGCGGGCTGGAGGTCGGTCCGCCAATGGGAAGGCTACGCATGATGCCGGCCTGGTTGTAGATCACCTCGTTGATGTGCCAGGTGACGCGCGCCGTCGGCTGACTCATCGGAGCTGCCGAAAGGCCCATCTCATAAGGGATGCTGGCCGACACACCGAGCGGGCTCGCAAGATTACCGCCGATGAAGGCGCCGATCCACTCCACCGCATTGGAGACGTAGCCGATCTTGATCTCAAGCTTCTTGTCGAACAGCGTCTGGTACCAGGACAGGCCACCGAGGCCGAGATAGTTCGCTGTATAAGGTTCCCAGCTGCTAATACTGCCCACACCTGCGACCAGTATCTGGCCATCCGGAACGCCCCATCGACTGGTGTCGTAGGTGAGGTAGGCGGTTCCGATGGCGAGGCCCGACGGCTGCTGCCCCCAATATTGCTGGTTGCTTGGCAGGCCGGTGTCGAGGATTGGACCGGGGCCGTTACGTGGCACAGCGAGCGTGTTGAAGGCCCCGATCGACGTGATGTTCGCGACCACGCCGAAACCCTGCTCCGCCAACGCGGACCGCCAGCCACCGTAGTCTTGCAGAACTGAGTCCTCGAACCCCGGGTACGGGATGTTCAGACCCTTGATGCTGTATTTGTTGAGGCGTGAAACCCCCTCATTCATAGCTAGAATGCGATCGACATCGGCATCCGAAAGCTTGAAGTCCGGCGGGAGACCGAGGGCGGCGCGCGCGGCGGCGGCCTTCCCGTTCTGTGAAGGGGCCGCCGCCTGATTGCCCGAAGAAGCCTTTGCGGACTTCTTCTTCTGTGTCTTCGGGGGCGTGGCCGCGCCCGCGTCTGCCGGCGCCGAGGCGGCCTGCTGGCCGGATGCGTTCGTGGAGGCGGCCTGTTGCGCGCCCGCGGGCAGAGCCCCGGCAATACAGAAGGCGACCGCAAGAGCCACTGAGCACGCCGGCACTGGCCGAACCTGTGCCGCGCCGCTCACCCCACAAGGCGAATGAGGGATTGCCGCTTCCAAAATCGGCCGACTACCCGTGAAGTCCTTCACCACGACGCCCTCCGTTCAAGTTTTTCTTTAAGCAATCGCTGAACCCAAAGACGACCGGGCTCCGGTCGTGACCGCGACGGCCCAACCCACCCGATGAAATTAGTGTCGCGACTGCCCGCCCCCTCCGGCCCGCTCGTTATCTGGCGATCCCGGAACAACATCACTTCCCGCGAGCCGCTCAGCGAAATCTCGCAAATCTATTTCGGCGGCCTGGCGGTTCCTTGCCGAAGCCCTCTGGAGCATTTAACGACAGGATCGCGCGCTACATCTTCCTGCCGCCACCGAATACTTGATCAACCGAGATGGAAGCTTCGGCCTGCATGCCGACCCGTGGCGAGGCTTCGGCCCAATTGATCAGCCCGGCACCCAAGATGATGGCGCCGACCGCGAGTCCGCTCGCGACAGCCCTGCCGGCCGTGAGGACCCGCACGACGGCGCCGCCAAGGGCTCTCCGAACGTGGATCCGACGGTTGTCACGGGCCGAGCATTGTGAAGTCGCCTGATACATGGCCACTCCTCCCGTTGGCGTATTCCTCAAGGCGCCGCATCATTGGCGGCGGCGCTTCCCGTCTTGGCGCTGGCGACACAGCCAGTGCGAGTGATGATCCGTGCATCGTCACGCCAGGCGCGGCGCTGCAATTCTCGTCGGTCAGCGCCCCGGAGCGCGCCTTACATCTGCGTCTGCCACGACCGTGCGGTCCGCTTCTCGCCCGAGAAGCGTGCGCAGCAGCGGACAGGAGGACCGACACGCCTCAGGGAATGTGCCCTTGCGCCCTCGCGCTCCCGCCGAACCACCCCCGGATGGATTCACGACTGTCGCCATTGCACCCTCCCGTTACCAAGCCCCGGGCGGGGGGGGGGGGGGGGGGGGGGGGGGGCGGCCGGGGGGGCGGGGGGGGGGGGGGGGCGGCCCCCCCCCCCCCCCCCCCCCCCCCCGCACCCCCCCCCCCCCCCCCCCCCCCCCCCCCCCCCGCCCGGGCGATGCCGTCACGCGGCGCGCGCGCCGCCCATGATGAACGGGGAGATGGGGGCCTCGGCCGGATACTGGACCGGGGGGCCGAAGTCGTAGGCCTGATTCAGGGTGCGGATGAAGACCGGATCAGACAAGGGGTCGGACGGCGGCGTGATGTCAATGCCCTTGGACCGCACATCCTTGATCAGTGTTTCGAACACCTGGTCGAAGGTGAGATCGGCCGAACGATCCATGTTCTTCTTCAACTCGGCGTAATCCTCGAAGACCTCGGCGGACCAGTGCACGAGGAAGCGCAGATCATTGGTGGAATGACGGGCGATCACCTTGTCGCCGGTCTTGAGCAGCCACTGGTTACGATCGGACGGATCGCCCTCGAAGACGGTTTCGAATGCGAGCCCTTCGGGAGACTGCTGCTCCGCCGGGCCATTGGCCTCGCCGCGGTGGATCATCATCTCGTTCTGCACCAGCACGCCGCGATTGTAGATGGGCGGCAGCAGGCGGCGAGGTGCGTTGATGGGGCCGTCCGGCCAGTAGGTGAAGCCGCTGCCCGTGTCATGGGAGAACCAGGTGATGACCTGGGCCATCTTGATCAGATAATCCTTGAACAGGCCCGACTTGCCCATCACCGAGCACAGCCAGGTGGGCGCGCTCTCGTAGCGGATGCCGCGGAAGCTCGGGGTGTCGAGATGGCCGGGGTCGCGGTTCGCGCAGGGGCCGTTGATGTTGAAGAGCATCATCTGGGGCTTTGCATATTTCGCACCCCAATAGCTCTTCGCATACTCGATGAAGGCCGGATTGTAGAAGCAATCGGCGATCTCGGGATAGAGAGCCGTCGAATAATTGGCGTAGAAACCACGGAAGGTCGGCGTCAGGAACATGTCGAGCGTCGGGGTCACCCCCTCCGGCATCGCGCCCGACAGCGTCGCGATGAGCGCGTCCGCCGAACTGAAATGCTGGGCGATGATGAGCTTCCACGGACCGTTGCGATGCACCACGTCGAGAAGGCGCTCGCGCTGGTCGTCGGTATAGACGTTCTCCAGCTCGCGCGGCGGCGCGACCGGGCGGAGGATGTCCGACAGAGTTTCCCTGCGGAGTTGTGCCTGCATCTTTCACTCCCTGCATGTTGGCGGCCGCGAGAGGCGGCACGTCTTAATTTTTGTTGTCTTGAATTATATGAAGCTGGAACCGGTACGCAACATCCAAATCGCCTTTCGCGTAATTTTTATATTTCAATGCTACGCATTTGATGGATCCATCGCACGAAATGGCGTGCACTGCGAATTCGCACATCCGTCCTTGCCCGGAGGAAGCGGATGCATTCAGCCCGGGAGGCTGTGGGGCGGAGTGCGCTCGATCATAACTAAGTGACTATTTACTGCGATTTCTGACCGGCGCCAATAGCTCGCGCAACCGGAAAGTGCGGTTTATCCTGCGAAAGGCAGCCGCATCTGGGCGGCAGAAAAGAACGCCCGCAACGCCCTGATGCGGCATCCCGCATCGAACACAATCACCTCGTGGATGGTCAGCACCAGAGGCGTTTCCCCGGGGCGCTTCATCTCCATCTCGAATCGCATGAGCACTTCGGGACCGCAGGCGATGAACAGATCCATTCGCGGATCGAAGGCATAGCCATTGCCCTCGGCCAGACGCCAGAAAGCGCGCACCGCCTCCAGCCCCTGCAGCGCCGGGCTGCCCACCGGATCTTCCACCACCACGTCCTCGGCGAAGAGGGCCGCACGGGCGTCCGCATCCCCATCGCGCCAGCTGGCGAGGTAGGCATCGCACACGGCGCGCATGCGCGCGGGATCTGGCCCCGGAGCAGCCGCCAGCAAGGCGTGCGCCATCTCCTCCGCATTAACGGTCATCGCGTCCCCCTTCCGTCCGGCCCCGGCAGCTGTCAGGCGGGGACAGCCACGGTTTCGTCGGCGGCGAGCGCCGGATAATCGATGAAGCCCGTGGCATCGCCGGCATAGAAGGTGCGGCGGTCGGGCTCCGCGAGGGGCGCGCCGCTGCGGAAGCGCTCCACGAGGTCGGGATTACTGATGTAGAGGCGCCCGAAGGAGGCCGCATCGGCGAGGCCGTGCGCCAGCATTTCCCGCGCGCGCTCCAGGGTGAGGTCGTTGTTGCCGATCACCGCGCCGCGCCAGCGCCGGCGCACGAAGGGCAGCGGATCAAGGCCCGCGATGGGCGCGTTGATCACATGCACATAAGCAAGGCCCAGCCTGTCCACCGCCGCCAGAAGCGCCCCATAGGTCTCCGCGGGCGTGTCGTCCGTCATGTCATTGAAGGTATTGCCGGGCGAAATGCGAAAGCCGACGCGTCCCGGCCCGATGGCCGCCGCCAGCGCCTCCAGCACCTCCACCACGAATCGTGCGCGGTTGGCCGGGGAGCCGCCATAGCGATCCGTGCGCTGATTCGTGCCCGTAGCGAGAAACTGCATCGGCAGGTAGCCGGACGTGCAATGCAGTTCCACCCCGTCGAAGCCGGCGGCAACAGCGTTGCGCGCCGCGCCCGCATGCTCCTCGACAATCCCGGCGATCTCGCCCGTCTCCAGCGCCCGCGGCACCGGGCACGGGGCCATTCCGTTCACCGTATACACATCGGCGCGCGAGCGGATGGCCGAAGGCGCTACGGTTTGTGCCGCAGCATGCTTGTTGGCCGGCGCCCCCACTCGCCCGCAATGCATGAGCTGCATGACCATGCTGCCGCCCAGTGCCCGCACCCCGCGGGTGACTACCTGCCAGGCGGCGATCTGCTCCGGCTCGTGGATGCCGGGGGTGCGGAAATAGCCCTTGCCGTGCACGCTGGGCTGCACGCCCTCGCTGACGATGAGGCCGGCGCTGGAGCGCTGACGGTAATATTGCGCCACCTCCGCGGTCGGCTCATCCCGATCGCCCGCCCGGCAACGCGTCATGGGCGCCATCACGATGCGGTTGGACAGGCTGAGATCGCCAAGACGCAGGGGGGAAAACAGGTCGGTCATCCGCAGGCACTCCCAGGCGCTTTGGCGCCGGCCCTGCGGGGCCGCGGCGCGGCGTGGTTCAGCGATGGGCCCGGAGCGGGTGAAGTACATCATTGGCATGATGCCCCCGTCGGCCGGGCTGCCGCGCCGTCGTGCATCTCAGATACGCACCTGACGGCCGACAGCAGCGGCCTTACGCGCAATCGCGTATAATTCATGTCATTATAAATCGCATATTGCAATGCATCTACGCATTGAATGCGTTTTTGCGTAGCCTCACGCCAAATCTATCCGCATTCTCCGACCACCGAGCGGGCGCAGGCCATCCGGCCGACGCTACGGCCGGCCGGATGCTGGACACACAGGGAGAGTGGCAAACCTGCGGGCGGGGCCTATTCGTCTGCGCCGCCGGAGGCAACGCGCGGCACGATGCGAGCCATGCGCGCATCGTATTTCAGGCTGTGGATCGCAACAGAAACGTCGACCTCACGCACTCCTGGCATCACCTTGATCTGGTTGGCGACGAGGTCATGGACCTGCTCCAGGCTGGTGAACAGACCCATGGCCATGAGGCTGTAGCGCCCGAGCAGGATCATCACGCAGCCGATGGCCGGGATATCCGAAAGCTGGCGTGAGAGCTCGCCCACCCGGTCGGGCTCCGCGTGAATGCCCATCATCACCAGGTTGGGAGATCCCGCGAGGCGGAAGCTTGTCACCACCGTGAACTGGATCAGCCCCTCGTTCTGCAATCGCTTGATGCGCGTGCGGATGGTGCCTTCCGTCACGCCCAGATCCGCCGCGATCTGGCGGTTGGAGGAGCGCCCATCGCGCCCCAGAGCCTGGACGATGGCGCTGTCCAGATCGTCGAGCCTGCTGTGCTTCATAGGGGCGCCACGTTGAACTCGAACTTCACGATATCGGCGGCAATCCCGGGGCGAATCTCGCTGATACCGGCGATCTTGGCCACATGGTCGAGGAGGAAGGCGTTGATCTCGCTGAACTCGTGAAGAATGATCAGAAGCTCGATATCGCAATCGCCGTTCATGATGTTCAGGCTGAACACTTCCGGCAGATCAGCAAGCTCGCGCGCCACGTCGATCACCGGCCGGCCGACCACCTTCACTCCCGTCGCGATCAGCATGTCGTAGCCATGGGCGGCGAAATCGGCGACGGCCACCACCTTCATGGCCTTGCTTTCCTCCAGCCGATGGAGGCGCGCCGAGACCGTGCTCGCGGTGACCGACAGCCGGTCGGCGATTTCCTGGTTGGTCGCCCGACCGTTGGACCTGAGGATGTCGAGAATGGCCTCGTCGATGCTGTCGAGACCGCGCGCCGTCGACTTCCGCCCCTTCCTGATCAGCATGTAGCCCCTTGCATATCGTTAGCCGACAGGCCGTATTTCGACGCAATCTATCAGCATCGCTCTATGGAGGCGACGGATTTCCGCGGCTGAAGGGACCATGGCACGCCGTCCCGCCGGAACACTCAGGACCTGCAGCGGGCACGGTCGACAACCGCGCGGGCGGCCGCCACCGCCGCCTCCACGCGCTGCAGCGCTGGTATCCCGTTCGCGATCGCGCCGTCCCTTGGCACCTCGACAGTCAGCCGGGCGGAAGCGGGCACAGCGCCCACGAAGCCGGCAAGGTCGAACCCGCCCTGACCGGGCAGGAGCCGTTCATGGGCGGCCTCGACCTCCCGCGCCGCGGCATCGGCTTCGGGCGACCCATCGCACAATTGGGCGACGAAGATGCGTTCCGGCGGAACCCGGGCGAGGTCGGCGGCGCTCCCCCCGGATCGGACGAGATGCAGCACGTCCACCGTCAGCCCCACCTGCCCGGCAGGTCCCGCCTGCTCCACCAGGGCTGCGGCGGCACCGAGGCTGGTGACCTGGGAGGGGGGATAGAATTCCAGCGCAACCCTCAGGCCGCGCTGCTGCGCCAAGGCGCAGAAGGCCGCGAAGACATCCAGCCGGCGCACCGGATCGCGATCGTAAATCAGCACATTGACCCCTTCCGCTTCCAGTTCGGCCGCCGCATCGAGGTCGGCGCACAAGTCGCCCGGCGTGGTCCGGCTGGTGAGCGTGAAGGGATAGGTAAGGTCCACCGCAAGGCCGAGGTCGCGGCATCGCGCGCGGACCTCGCGCCGCCGGCGCGCATCGACCACCAGATCGAAGGCGGGCATCCGCGGCAGCACCGGCATGGCGTGGAGAAACAGGCAGACACCCGCGCAACCGGTCTGTGCCGCGAGGCGCGCGAGCTCTTCCGGGGGCGCGTCCACTGCCGTCAGATGGTCGAGGGAGAGCCGCACGGCGCCGGGATCAGGCAAAGCGCAGGCTCAGGCATCCCACACCCTCGAGGTCCATCTCGAACAGGTCGCCGCGGGCCGCGGGCGCAAGGGGCACGAGGGAGCCGGAGAGGATGAGGTCGCCGGCATCGAGGGTAACGCCATAGGCTCCGAGCGTGTTGGCCAGCCAAGCAACCGCCTCCAGCGGCGAGCCCTGCACTGCCGCACCATAGCCTTCGGACAGGGGCGCGCCATTCTTGCGCACCACCACCTTCAGCCCCGGCAGATCGTGCGACGCAGGGTCCACCCGCGCGTCCCCGAGGGCGAACACCCCGCAGGAGGCATTGTCCGCCACCGTATCCACAATGCCGATCTTCCAGTCATCGATCCGGCTGTCCACGATTTCGAAGCACGGCGCGATGGCCTCGGTCGCCGCCAGCACCTGGGCTGCGGTGACGCCCGGCCCGGTCAGGGGCGCCTTGAGGATGAAGGCGATCTCCGCTTCCGCCCGGGGCTGTATGAGGCCAAGCGCATCCATGTCCACCACGCCGGAGCGCACCCACATGCGATCGGTGAGGAAGCCGAAGTCCGGCTGGTGGACGCCGAGCATGTCCTGCACGGCAGGCGAGGTGACGCCGATCTTCTTGCCGATCACCCGCTCCCCATCCGCCTGCCGGCGCGCCATTACGTCGAGGGAGATGGCGTAAGCGTCGTCGATGGTCAGCCCGGCCCCGCGCGCCGAGAGGGGCGGCACGGTGCGGCGCTCGCGCAGGGCGCCATAGAGCTCGTCCGCGAAGGAAGTCATGGGTGCGCCTTCAGGAATGCGATGGAATAATTGTTGAACTCGTCCGCGCGCTCCACCTGCACCCAGTGTCCCACCCCGTTGAAGGTCATGAACCGGGCATTGGGGCAGGCTTCGAGGAAGCGCCGCGCCCCGCTTTCCGGCAGGAACCGGTCCTGCAGACCCCAGAAGCCGAGGATCGGCATCTTCAGCTCGCCGAGGCGCGGCGCAAGGTTGGGCGTCCGCATGCGGGCCAGCACCGCCTTCGGCTGCGTGCGTGCCACCTCAAACCGTTCGGCCACCAGCCCCTCGGTGACGTGCACCGGATCATGGACCAGACCTGTCACGAGCCGCCGCTGGCTTTCCAGGCTGAAGGTCGGACTGCCGAAATCGGTGACCATGCTGGCGATGCCCGGCATGGCGAAATACACCTCGCGCTCCTCGATGCAGCCCGGCGACATGAGGATGAGCCGGTCGGCCAGCGCCGGCTGGTTCAGCGCCATCTGGATTGCGATGCCGCCGCCGAGGGAATTGCCCACCAGCGTGGCCCGTTCGATTCCGTGGGCCGCGAGTGCCTCCTGGAGCGTGTCGGTGAAAAGGTCCAGCGTGTAGTCCACGTCCTCCGGCTTCGAGGACGCGCCATAGCCGATGAGGTCGGGCAGGATCACGCGGAAACCGGCGGCCGTGAAGGCCGCGATGTTCCGCCGGAAGTTCGAGGCTCCGCTCGCCCCCGGTCCGCTACCGTGGATGAACACCACCGCCGGCCCGATCCCGGCCTCGGCGATGGCGATGTCGTAGCCGTCGCGCACCCGGTGGCGCGCGAACGTGAGATGCGGCGATGCCATGGCGCCTCGGCTCAGGTCAGAGGAACTTGAAGGCCGGCGCCTCGCCGGCGAGACAGGCGATGAGGTCGGGGCCGAAATTGGTGGCGTCGTTGGCCACATGCGCCCGCGCCGCCTTCAGGTCCAGCCAGTATTGCACCACCGGGCTCGACATGTAGATGGCCCGGCCGCCGAGCATGGGAAGAAGGGCGTCCACCAGGTCCGCGCAGCGGCTCGCCACGGTGGCCGACTGGTAGCGGAACAGGGCGCGCTTCTGCATGGGTATCTCGAAGCCGTTCCGGGCATAACCCATCAGATCGTCCATGTTGCGCCGGAGCACGGCCTCCATTTCCTCCACCTGGGCATAGCCGCGGGCAAGAGCATTCAGCAGGAACGGATCAGTGCGCGACTGCTTGCCCGTATTGGTGGACACACGCTCGCGCATGATCTGCGTTGCCGCGTCGAGGGCCCCGAGCGCCCCACCCAACGCGGAGGTCGAGACGAGGCGCAGGAACACCTGCGCCCAAGGCAGGCGATACAGGGCTGCCGCATTCTCCTGCTGGCCGGGGCTCTGACAATGAAAGCCGTCGTCCGACTTGTGGGTGCGGTGCTCGGGCACGAAGGCGTCCTTCACCACAATGTCCTGGCTGCCCGTGCCCTGCAGGCCGAACACGGTCCAGCCGTCCACGATCTCGTAATCGGCACGCGGTACGAGGAATGTGCGCATGTCCGGCGCGCTGCCTGCCGTCTCCGGCGGGATCACGGCGCCCAGCAGAACCCAGCCACAATGGTCGCAGCCGCTGGAGAAGCCCCAGTGCCCACTGAGCCTGTATCCGCCCTCCACCCGCTCGACCTTTCCCACCGGCTGGTAGGATGAGGATACAAGAACGGTCGTATCGCTCTCCCACACATCCTCCTGCGCGCGGGCCGGAAACAGCGCGAGCTGATAAGGATGGCCGCCCACGACACCCAGAACCCAGCCCGAGGACATGCAACCCCGGGCAATGATCTTCTGCACTTCATAGAAGACGTTGGGATGCATCTCATAGCCGCCCCAGCGCTTCGGCTGGAGAATGCGGAAGAAGCCGGCTGCGTGGAACTCGGCGATGGTCTGCGCGGGCACGCACCGTTCCGCCACCGTCCGCATCGCGCGGGCGCGGAGCGCGGGAAGCATGGCGAGCGCCCGTTCCTTGAGCTGCTCCGCCGTCACCTCTGCCTCCGGCAGAGCCGAAAGCGACGACGAACGGGGGGCAAGGGCGGCGATATCACTGGACACGGCGGGATTCCTCACTTTGCGCGCATCGTGCAGCGTGCGCCTCGTTGGAGATTATCATATTCGTAATTTAGTACACATATTTATACGCATATTATTGACAGAAGACCCAATCAAGCACGAAATTGCAGCGCCGTTCAGACAGGTGGATGCGCGCCAGCGCTCTTTTCGGGGACCCCGCCTTGCCCATCTCCTCACCACTCCTGCCCCTGCCGGGACGCGTCGCCATCGTCACCGGCGGCACGCGCGGCATCGGCCGCGCCATCGCCGAAGCCCTGCTGGCCACGGGATGTGAAGTGGAGGTCTGCGGCCGGTCGGCACCCGAGACGCTGCCCGAGGCCGGCGGCCGCGCGGCCCGCTTCACCCCCTGCGACATTCGCGATGCGACGCAGGCAAAGGCCTTCGTCGCGGCCGTCGCGGAGCGCAACGGGGGCCTGCATATCGTCGTGAACAATGCCGGCGGCTCCCCGCAGGCCGATGCCGCCACCGCTTCGCCGCGCTTCTCGGAGGCGATCGTAGCCCTCAACCTCCTGGCGCCGCTGCATGTGGCCCAGGCCGCCAACGCCATCATGGCGCAACAGGCGGATGGCGGCTCCATCATCAACATCGCCAGCATATCGGGCGCGCGCCCTTCGCCGGGCACGGCAATCTACGGCGCCGCCAAGGCAGGCCTGCTCAACCTCACCCGCAGCCTCGCGCAGGAATGGGGCCCTCGCGTGCGGGTCAACGCCATCGTGGTCGGCCTCATCGAAACCGTGACAGCGGAAGCGACTTACGGCTCGCGTGCCGCCCAAGAGGCGATCGCCGCTTCGCTGCCCCTGCGCCGGATGGGGACAGGACAGGATGTGGCAGGCGCCGTGATCTTCCTCGCCTCGCCTTTGGCTGCCTATGTCAGCGGCGCGCAGATTGCAGTGGATGGCGGCGGGGAGCGGCCGCTGTTTCTGGAGTTGGTCGCCGCGCATCAGCCCCGCGCTTGATTCCGCAAATATTAAATTTGAGGCATATATAATTATTGAAATGCGTTTTATACGCTGCTACTAAAAACGCATTCGCTAATCACGAGCGAAAGAAACCCGTACTTCGGCCTTCCGGCCCGAAAAGCGGGCCGCCTGCGGACGGAGACGCTCCCCCATGACAGTGAAGTCCCTCGGCTACGTGGTGATCGAGACGCGTGACCTGGACAATTGGTCAGCTTTCGCCACCGACATCGTCGGCCTCATGCCGGCGCCGTCCCCCCGGGAGGACGTGCTGCTGTTCCGGCTCGACGACCGCCCCTTCCGCCTCTGGGTGCAGCGCGGCGAGCGCGATGCCTTCGTCAAGCCGGGCTGGGAATTTGTGAGCGAGGCCGATTTCCATGCCGCCATCGCGCGCCTGCGCGCCGCCGGCCGCACAGTCACCGAAGGCGCGCCGGCCGAGGCCCGCGCCCGCCATGTCACCGCCCTCGCCCATTCTTCCGACCCCGCGGGCTATGCCTTCGAGCTTTATTACGGGCGCGTGCTCGATTACTTGCCGTTCAACTCGCCGGCCGGGGTCAGCCGTTTCATCACCGGCCAGTCGGGCGAGATGGGCCTCGGCCATGTGGTGCTGGCGGCGCCGAACTTCGCCGAGACCCATGCGTTCTACAAGGACGTCCTCGGCTTCGGCGACACAGACCTCGGCCGCTTCTACCTCGCCGGTGGCGAGGATGACCCGGGCGTGGGCTTCGCCTTCCTGCATGCCGACAACGCCCGCCACCACAGCCTCGCCCTCGGCGAGCTACCGCCGAGCGAATCCCGCCTCGTCCACATGATGGTGGAGGTGGCGACCGTAGACGACGTGGGCCGCGCCTATGAGCGCGCCCAGAAGGCGGGCGTGCGCATCTCGGCCACCCTCGGACGGCATGTGAACGACAAGATGCTGTCCTTCTACATCCGCTCCCCCAGCGGCTTCGACATCGAATACGGCTGCCATGGCCTGCTCATCGATCCCGCCACCTGGGTGCCCACCACCAGCCTGCCGGTGAGCGACTGGGGCCACCACTGGGCGCCGCCGGAGGCCTGAAGAATGCTCGACAAGCGTATGAGCGCTGACGATATCGTCGCGCAGCTTTCCGACGGCATGACCCTCGGCATCGGCGGGTGGGCCACCCGCCGCAAGCCCATGGCCCTGGTGCGCGCCATCCTGCGTTCGGGGCTGAAGGACCTCACCATCGTGAGCTATGGCGGGCCGGACGTGGGCATGCTCGCCAGCGAGGGCCGCATCCGCAAGCTGGTCTTCGCCTTCGTCTCCCTCGACCACTACCCCCTCGACCCCCACTTCCGCGCCGCGCGCCAGGCGGGGCTGGAGGTGCTGGAGCTGGACGAGGGCATGTTCCACCTCGGCCTCAGGGCCGCCGCCATGCGGGTGCCCTTCCTGCCGACGCGCATCGGCATCGGCACGGACATCGTGCGCGATGCAGCGATCCGCATGGTGCGCAGCCCCTATGACGACGGCGACCTATTGGTGGCCGTACCGGCGCTGAAGCTGGACGCGGCACTGCTGCACGTCCATCGCTCCGACGCCCGCGGCAACGTCCTCACCCTCAGCCCGGACCCGCTGTTCGACGAACTGATGGCCCGGGCGGCGGACAAGGTGTTCGTGACCGCCGAGAAGGTGGTGTCGACCGCCGAGCTCGACATGGCGCGCAACGCTCGCTTCAACCTGTGCGAACGCAGCCTCATCAGCGGCGTCGCCGAGGTGCCGTTCGGCGCGCATCCGACCAGCGCCGATCCCGATTATCATATCGATCTCAAGCACTTGAAGACCTACGTGGACAGCGCCGCCTCCCCGGAGGCCTGGTCCATGTACCGGGAGCGCTTCGTGGATCTTCCCACCGAAGACTATCTGGCCGCCGTGGGTGGGCGCAGCGCGGTGTCCGTCCTTCCCAAGCCCGTCTACTGAGTGAGACGCCCCGTGAGCACGCCCCCCTTCTCCCTCGCCGAGCTCATCATCGCCGCCGCCGCCGAAGCCTGGCGCCACGATGGCGAGGTCATGGCCACCGGCATCGGCCCCCTGCCCCGCCTTGCGGTCGCGCTGGCCAAGAGCCGCTTCAACCCGGCGCTCCAGACCACCGACGGCGAATGCTTCTACACCTCCAAGCCCGTGCCCCCCGGCCCCCGGCAGGGGCCGCCGCCGGAGATCGAGGGCTGGTCGCCCTACGAGCGCGTGTTCTCCACCCTGTGGGCCGGAAAGCGCCACGCCATGGTCGCCCCGGTGCAGATCGACCGCTACGGCCAGACCAACATCTCCGTCATCGGTGAGCACCGCAAACCCAAGTCCGCCATGCTCGGTGCACGCGGCTTTCCCGGCAATTCGGTGCACCACCCCAACAGCTTCTTCTTTGCCGCGCACACCCTGCGCGTGTTCGTCTCGGACGAGGTCGATTTTGTCTGCAGCGCCGGCTACAACCCGGCCCGCTATCTCGACGGCAAGCCGCCGCGCGGGCTGGACCTGCGCCTCATCGTCACCAATCTCGCGGTGCTGGACTTCGGCGGCCCGCACCATGCCATCCGTGTGGTGAGTCTGCATCCCGGTGTCACCTTCGACGAGGTGCAGGACAACACCGGCTTTCCGCTCCATCGCCCCGAGCACATCACGGTGACGCCGTCGCCGACCGAGGCCGACCTCGCCCTCATTGCCGCCCTGGACCCGAACGACGTCCGCAAGACGGTGTTCAAGGGCGATCCCGCCGGCGTGCGCGCGGCTGCGTGAGGCAGGCATGCCCACTCCCCCCGGCCAACGCCCCGCCGAAATCCGCCGCGACCCTCTCGCAACGGTGATGGTGGAGCGGCTCGGCTGCCGCACCCCCATCATCCAGACCGCCATGGGCTGGGTGGCCGAGCCGCCGCTGGTGGCCGCCTCCTGCGAGGCGGGCGCCTTCGGCTTCCTCGGCGCGGCGGTGATGACCCCCGCTGAGGCGGGCGAGAAGATCGCCGCTGTGCGGCGCCTGACGGATCGACCGTTCGGGGTGAACTTCCACATGTTCCAGCCCGGCGCGGCGCAGATCGTGGACCTCATCATCGCCAACAAGGCGCAGGTGCGGGCGGTGAGCTTCGGCCGCGGCCCCGATGCCCGGATGATCGCCCGCTTCCGCGATGCCGGCATCCTGTGCGTGCCCACGGTGGGAGCCGTCAAGCACGCGCAGAAGATGGCGGAGCTGGGCGTGGACATGGTCAATGTCCAGGGCGGCGAGGGGGGCGGCCATACGGGTTCCGTGCCCACGACGGTGCTTCTGCCTCAGGTGCTCGATGCGGTGAAGATCCCGGTCATCGCGTCCGGCGGCTTCGCCGATGGGCGGGGCCTGGCGGCGGCGCTGGCCTTCGGTGCCGTGGGCATCGCCATGGGCACGCGCTTCCTGCTCACGGCAGAAAGCCCAGTGCCCATGGCCAGCAAGGCGCGCTACCTCGCGGCCACCACCGACGCCATCGTCCTCACCACCCGGCTGGACGGCATTCCCCAGCGCATGGTCCGCACCCCGCTCATGGACAAGATCGAGCGCTCCGGCCGCCTCGGCATGTGGCTGCGCGCCATCGAGAGCGGCCTCGCGCTGAAGCGGCAGACGGGCGCGAGCTGGGGCGAGATGCTGGCTTCCTTGAAAGGCATGACCGGCCATGGCGGGCTCTCCCTCCAACAGGCGCTGATGGCCGCCAGCGCTCCCATGCTGATCCAGAAGGCGGTGGTGGAAGGCAAACCGGACGAGGGGGTGATGGCCACGGGGGTGGTCGGCGGCCGCATCACCGAAATTCCCACCTGCCGCGAGTTGGTGGAGCGCATCGCCAACGAGGCGCGCGCCCGCATCGCCGCACTCTGCCCCGACGCGGGCGACCCAGCCAATCCGGGGACCACTTATGCCGATCACGCTCGCGCTTCATGACCGCATTGCCGAGATCGTGTTCGACTGGCCGCCGGTCAACGCCTTCGATACCTCGGGCTGGGAGCTGATCCCCCGTCTGGTGGAGGAGGCCGGCGCCAATGCGGACGTGCGCTGCGTGCTGATCCGCGCCGAGGGCCGCGGCTTCTGCGGCGGCGTGGACATCAAGGAGATGCAGGCCCACCCGGAGCGGATCGTCAAGCTCAACCGGGACAACTACCTGACCTTCAAGGCGATCCGCGATTGCCCAGTGCCGGTGGTGTCGGCCCTCCACGGCTTCGTCATCGGCGGCGGCGTCAACATCGCCGGGGCCTCCGACGTGCTGATCGCGGCCGAGGGCGCCTATTTCTCGCTGCCGGAGATCGATCGCGGCGCCATGGGCGGGGCCGCCTTCATGTCGCGCATGCTGCCGCTGCACAAGGTGCGCGCCGCATTCTTCACTGGCGGCCGCGTGAGCGTGGAAGAGGCGTATCGCCTCGGCGCGGTGGAAAAGGTGGTGCCGAAGGAGCACCTCCTGGAGGAGGCCCGCGCCTTCTGCGCCGTCATCGCCGGCAAGAGCCGCACCGCCCTCACCCTCGCCAAGCAGGCGCTGAACGGGCTGGAGGCCACCGATCCGACGCTGGGCTACCGCTTCGAGCAGGGCTTCACCCTGGAAATGTACATGCACGAAGACAGCCAGAAAGCGCGCGATGCCTTCGTCCACAACAAGGGGCAGGCGGCCACCTTCTAAGCCGTCCCCATAACGGAAGCGACCATGCCCGAAGCCTATATCATCGACGCGGTGCGCAGCCCCATCGGCCGCAAGAAGGGGGCGCTGGCCGGCCTGCACTCGGCCGACCTCGGTGCCCATGCCATCAAGGCCCTGATGGACCGAACCGGCGTCGATCCTGCGGCGGTGGAAGACGTGGTTTTCGGCTGCACCGAGACCATCGGCAGCCAGGCCGGCGACATCGCCCGCACCTGCTGGCTGGTGGCCGGCCTTCCGGAGCACGTGCCCGGCGTCACCATCGACCGGCAGTGCGGCTCGTCCCAGCAGGCGGTGCATTTCGCTGCCCAGGGAGTGATGAGCGGCACCCAGGACCTAGTGGTCGCCGGCGGGGTGCAGAACCTCAACATGATCCCGATTTCCGCCGCCATGCTGGTAGGCCAGCAGTATGGCATCCCCGATCCCTTCTCCACCTCCCCCGGCTGGCGGGCGCGCTATGGCGACCAGGACGTGGGGCAGTTCCGCTCGGCCCAGATGATCGCCGACAAGTGGCAGGTCACCCGCGACGACATGGAGGCCTTCGCGCTTGAAAGCCACCGGCGCGCGACGGTCGCCATCGACGGCGGCCGCTTTGCCGCGGAGATCGCCCCCATCGGCGACTTCGCCGTGGACGAGACGCCGCGCCGCGACACCTCCATCGAGAAAATGGCGACGCTGAAGCCGCTGCTAGAGGGCGGCACCATCACCGCCGGCGTCTCCAGCCAGAATGCCGACGCGTCCGCCGCATTGCTCATCGCCTCGGAGCGGGCGGTGAAGATCCACGGCCTGAAGCCCCGCGCCCGCATCCACCACATGAGCGTGCGCGGTGCCGACCCGGTGTGGATGCTCACCGCCCCGATCCCGGCTACCCGCCATGCGCTCGAGAAAACCGGCCTCACCCTCGACGACATCGACCTGTTCGAATGCAACGAGGCCTTCGCCAGCGTGGTGCTGGCCTGGATCAAGGACCTCGGGGTCCCCCCGGCAAAGGTGAACGTGAACGGCGGCGCCATCGCGCTCGGCCATCCGCTGGGGGCCACCGGCGCCCGGCTCATGACCACCATGCTCCACGAGCTGGAAAAGCGTGGCGGCCGCTACGGCCTGCAGACCATGTGCGAGGGCGGCGGGCAGGCCAACGTCACCATCATCGAGCGCCTGTGAGGTCATGCCCGTCTTCAGCTTCCAGGGCATCGTGCCGGTGCTCGACCCGACCAGCTTCCTGCACCCCACCGCCTCGCTCATCGGCGACGTGATCGTGGGGCCGGGCTGCTACATCGGCCCCGGCGCCTCGCTCCGGGGGGACTTCGGGCGCATCACCCTCACCGGCGACACCAGCGTGCAGGACAATTGCACGCTCCACACCTCCTCAGGCAACGACTGCGTATTGGCGCGGGGTGCCACCATCGGCCACGGGGCGGTGCTGCACGGCTGCCGCATCGGCGAGAATACTCTCGTTGGCATCAATGCGGTGGTGCTGGACAATGCGGAGATCGGCGCCGACTGCCTGATCGCCGCCTTGTCCCTGGTGCGGCCGGACGCGCGCATTCCTGACCTGAGCCTTGTGGCGGGCAATCCGGCGCGGGTGGTGCGCGCCTTCACTCCGGAACAGGTGACCTGGCGCAACACCGGGTCCGGCGAATACCAGCGCCTCGCCCGCGAATGCGTCACCGACCTCAAGACCTGCGCGCCACAGGACGCCGTGGAGCCCGAACGCCCGCGCATCCGCGCCAACGCCATCGCCGTGCGGCTATCCGGGGCCACCGCCCGCGAGCGCGAGCGCCGATCGGCGTTCGCGCCGCAACCAACTGAAAGGGACCATTGATGCCGCGGATCTGCGAAGGACGGGTGGCGATCGTCACCGGCGCCGGCAACGGTCTGGGCCGGGCCTATGCCCTGGGCCTTGCCGCCGAGGGTGCGAAAGTGGTGGTGAACGACCTCGGCGTGGGCACCCATGGCGAGAGCGGCGCCACCAAGGGCGCGGCTCAGCAGGTGGTGGACGAGATCCGCGCAGCCGGTGGCGAGGCGGTGGCCAATACCGACGACGTGACCGACTGGGACGCCGGCAAGCGCATGGTGGACTGCGCCATCGACAGCTTCGGCGCGCTCCATGCTGTGGTGAACAACGCCGGCTTCGTGCGCGACCGCATGTTCGTGTCCTGCACCGCCGAGGAGTGGGATGCGGTGCTGCGGGTCCACCTGCGCGGGCATTTCTGCACGTCCCGCCATGCGGTGGACTATTGGCGCGGCCAGCAGAAGGCCGGCCGGCCGGTGGACGCGCGCATCATCAACACCACGTCGGGCGCCGGCCTGCAGGGCAGCGTCGGCCAGAGCGCCTATTCGACGGCAAAGGGGGGCATCGCCACCTTGACCCTGGTGCAGGCGGCCGAGCTTGCCCGCTACGGCATCACCGCCAATGCGCTCGCCCCCAACGCCCGCACCCGCATGACGCAGACCGCCTTCGCCGAGGAGATGAACCGGCACGAGGACGGCTTCGACATTTACGCCCCGGAGAACACAGCCCCGCTGGTGGCGTGGCTGGTGAGCGCACAGTCCGCCGGTGTCAGCGGCCAGGTGTTCGAGCTGAAGGGCGGCACGCTCACGCTCTCCCAGGGCTGGACCGACAGCCCGAAGGTGGACAAGAAGGCCCGCTGGACCGCCGACGAGCTGGGCCCGGTGGTCCGCCGCCTCCTCGGTGAGCGCGAGCCTGCCAAGCCCGTCTACGGCGCGGCCTGAGGCGCGCCATGCAGTTTGCCCTCACCGACGACCAGCGCGCCATACGGGATGCCGTCGCCACCTTCCTGGCGGAACAGGCCGGGCTGGAGCGCCTGCGCGCCGTCATCGCCGATCCGGCTGGCTGGGATGCCCCCCTGTGGGCCGCCATGGCGGGCGAGATGGGCTATTGCGGCCTCATGGTGCCGGAAGCCTATGGCGGCATCGGTGCCGGCGGGGTGGACATGGCCCTCGTGCTGGAAGAGACCGGAGCCCGCCTCGCCGCCATCCCCTTCTTTGAAACCGCGGTGCTGGCGGTGCAGGCCATCCTCAATGCCGGCACGAACGCGCAGCAGGCGCGGCTGCTGCCGGTGCTCGCTGATGGCAGCACCCGAGCCACACTCGCGCTGAATGGAAGCGGGCAAACGCCGCCCGCCGGCTTCGGCGCACGGCTCACCCGCGACGGCGACCGCTGGCGGCTGGACGGGAAGGCCGGCTTCGTGCCCTTCGCCCATGTGGCGAACCTCCTGATCGTCGCCGCCGCGGATGATGCCGGCGGCGTCAGCCTGATCGCATTGCCCGCCGCGGCGCCGGGCCTCACCGTCACGCGGCAGCCGCCGCTGGACCTGACGCGCCCCTTCTCCCACCTCAGGTTCGAGCAGGTGGCTGTGGATGAGGCGGACATTCTCGGCACGCCGGGCAGCGCCGGTCCAGCCCTGGACCGCACCCTTGCCATCGGCGCCGGATTGATCGCCGCCGAACAAACCGGGGGCGCCGCCTTTTGCCTGTCGAGCACCGTGGACTATGCCCAGCAGCGGGTGCAGTTCGGCCGGGCCATCGGCTCGTTCCAGGCGGTGAAGCACAGCCTCGCCGACATGATGGTGGAGGTGGAGGCGGCCCGCTCCGCCGCGCTCTATGCCGCCGCCGCCATCGACGCCGGCACGGACGAATTGTTCGAGGCGGCCAGCGTCGCCAAAAGCTGGTGCTCGGACGCCTACCGCCGCTGCGCGGGGGAAGCCATCCAGCTTCACGGCGGCATCGGCTTCACCTGGGAACATCACGCCCATCTCTATTTCAAGCGCGCCTGGTCGAGCGCCCGCTGGCTTGGCACGGCCGCCGAGCACCGCGAACACATCGCCCGCCGCATGGGCCTCGGCCCGCTGTGAACCAGACCGGAAGGACCATCCCGTGACCGCCATTGCCCCGCCCCTTCCCCCCTACCCAACCGCGTGCGGCCTGCTGCGTGACAAATCGGTGGTGATCACCGCCGCCGCGGGAACCGGCATCGGCTTTGCCGTGGCGAAGCGCGCGGCGGAGGAGGGCGCGCGCCTGCTCATCAGCGACTTCCACGAGCGCCGCCTCGGCGAAGCCGCCGCGCGGCTCGAGGCCGAAACCGGCCATCGCCCCGCGACCTTCGTGTGCGACGTGACGCGGGAAGCCGACGTGCAGGGGCTGCGCGATGCGGCGCACGCCACATTCGGCGCCGTCGATGTGCTCATCAACAACGCCGGCCTCGGCGGCGAGGCCGCGGTCGTGGACATGACCGACGAGCAGTGGTCGCGGGTGCTGGACGTGACGCTGACTTCGGTGTTCCGCATGACCCGCGCCTTCCTGCCGGACATGTATGCCCGCAACGCCGGCATCATGGTCAACAACGCCTCGGTGCTGGGCTGGCGCGCCCAGGCGGGCCAGGCTCACTACGCCGCCGCCAAGGCCGGCGTGATGGCCTTCACCCGCTGCGCCGCCATTGAGGCCGCCCGGCACAATGTGCGCATCAATGCGGTGGCCCCCTCCATCGCCATGCATCCCTTCCTCGCCAAGGTGACCACGCCGGAAGCGCTGGAGAAGCTCGCCGCCCAGGAGGCGTTCGGCCGCCCGGCGGAAGTGTGGGAGGTGGCCAATGTGATGCTGTTCCTCGCCTCCGACCTTTCCTCCTACATGACTGGCGAGACCCTCTCCGTGTCGAGCCAGAGGGCCTGACCATGACGGTGGTGTTCGAAACCCCGCGTGATCTCCTCGGCCGCGAGGGCACCGACCTCGGAGTCAGCGAGTGGCTCGCCATTGACCAGGGCCGCATCGACGGATTCGCCGAGGTGACCGGCGACCATCAATGGATCCATGTGGACCCGGTGCGGGCCAAGGACGGCCCGTTCGGCACCACCATCGCCCATGGCTATCTCACGCTGTCCCTCGTCAACCTGTTCCTGCCGCAGATGCTGGAGGTGCGGACCTTTTCCGCCGGCGTCAACGTGGGGCTCGACCGGGTGCGGTTCGTCAGCCCGGTGCCGGTGGGCGCCCGTTTGCGCGGGCGGGGCGAGATCTTTTCCGTGGAGGAGGTGAAGGGCGGCGCCATCCAGTCGGTGGTGCGCGTCACCGTCGAGATCGAGGGGTCGGACAAGCCCGCCTGCGTCGCCGACACCATTTCCCGCTATTTCCCGTGAGGCCCTTCATGCGTGAAGCCGTCATCGTCTCCGTCGCCCGCACGCCCATCGGCAAGGCCTATCGCGGCGCCTACAACGACACCGATGCCGCTGCCCTCTCCGGCCATGTGGTGGCCGAGGCGGTGCGCCGCGCCGGCATCGAGCCCGACCGGGTGGAAGACCTCATCCTCGGCTGCGCCTCCCAGCAGGGCAACCAGAGCTACAATATCGCCCGCCTGACGGTCGCCTCTTCCGGCCTGCCCCAGTCCGTGGCTGGCATGAGCCTGGACCGGCAGTGCGGTTCGGGCCTCATGGCCATCGCCACGGCGGCCAAGCAGATCGTGCTCGACGGCATGGAAGCGGTGGTGGCGGGGGGCGTGGAGAGCATCTCCCTCACCCAGACCAAGCACAAGAGCACCTATCGCGCCCGCTCGCAGTGCGTGCTCGATCATATGCCGCACATGTGGATCCCCATGATCGAGACCGCCGAGATCGTGGCCGAGCGCTATGGCATCTCCCGCGAGGCGCAGGACGCCTTCTCCGCCCGCAGCCACCAGCTCACCGCCGCCGCGCAGGCGGCCGGCCGGTTCACCCAGGAGCTGGCGCCGCTCCCCACCCGCAAGGCGCTGGTGAACAAGGAAACCCAGGAAACCACCTTCGAGGAGGTGACCCTCACCAAGGACGAGGGAGCGCGCGGCGACACCACGGCGGAGGGGCTCGCCAAGCTTGAGCCCGTCTACAAGGATGGCGCCCTGGTGAAGCAGGGCCGGTTCGTGACCGCCGGCAACGCCTCCCAGCTTTCCGACGGCGCCGCAGCTCTGGTGCTGATGGAGGCGCGCGAGGCCGAGCGGCTCGGACGCGCGCCGCTCGGCGCCTGCCGCGGCATCGCCGTGGCCGGGTGCGCGCCGGAGGAGATGGGCATCGGCCCCGTGTTCGCCGTGCCGAAGCTGCTCCAGCGCCACGGGCTGACGGTGGACGACATCGGCCTTTGGGAACTGAACGAGGCCTTCGCCTCCCAGGCACTGTATTGCGCCGAAAAGCTCGGCATCGATCCGGAAAAGCTCAATGTAGACGGCGGCGCCATCGCGGTGGGCCATCCCTTCGGCATGAGCGGGGCGCGCATGGCCGGGCACCTCCTGTTCGAGGGCAAGCGGCAGGGCGTGAAGTACGGCGTCGTCACCATGTGCATCGGTGGCGGCATGGGCGCCGCCGGCCTCATCGAAATCTTCTGACGGCGCGCCATGGACCTCGCCTTCGCCCCCGAGCTGAAGAGCTTCCGCGTCGATGCGGCGGCATGGCTGGACGCCCAGCTTTCCGGCCCGTTCGCCGACCTGCGCGGCCTCAACAACCATGTGGACCTGATCGCGCGCCGCCGGGCGTGGGAACAGGCCCTCGGTGCCGCCGGCTGGAGCGCCATCGGCTGGCCAACGGCCTTCGGCGGACGCGATGCCTCCATCGCCGAGCAGGTGGTGTTCGCCGAGGAATATGCCCGCGCCCGCGCGCCCGCCCGCATCGGCCATATCGGTGTGGAGCTGGCCGGCCCTACCCTGCTCGCCTTCGGCACCGACGATCAGAAGCACCGCTTTTTGCCGGATATTGCCGCCGGCCGGGCGATCTGGTGCCAGGGCTATTCGGAGCCCAATGCCGGCTCCGACCTCGCCAATGTACGCACCAGCGCACGCCGGGACGGTGAGCATTACATCATCGACGGCCAGAAGATCTGGACATCCATGGGCAGCATCGCCGACTGGTGCTTCGTGCTATGCCGCACCGATCCCGGCTCGACCGGCTCGAAGGGCCTGTCCTTCCTGCTGGTGCCCATGGACCAGCCGGGCGTGACCGTGCGCCCGATCCGGCAGATGACCGGCGACGCCGAATTCAGCGAAGTGTTTTTCGACGGCGCCCGCGCCGCAGTCGATGACCTTGTGGGGGCGGAGGGCGAGGGCTGGAAGGTGGCCATGGGCCTGCTGGGCTTCGAGCGCGGGGTTTCCACCCTCGCCCAGCAGATGCACTTCCGCAACGAGCTCGACGCGCTGGTGGCCATCGCCCGCGACACCGGGCAGGCCGGCGACCCGCTGGTCCGCCAGCGCCTGGCGCAGGCCCATATCGGCCTCAAGATCATGCGCGCCAACGCCTTGCGCATGCTGGCCAATGCCGAGACCGGCCAGCTCAGCCCGGAGGCCTACACCTACAAGCTCTATTGGTCGAGCTGGCACCGCGACCTGGGCGAGTTGGCCATGGAGCTGCAGGGCGCGGCGGGCGAAATCGGCGAAGACGCCGGGCGCTTCGCACCGCTCACCAACATGTTCCTCATGTCCCGCGCCGACACCATCTATGCCGGCACCAACCAGATCCAGCGCAACATCATCTCCGAGCGCGGCCTCGGCCTGCCGCGGGAGGCGCGCGGGCGATGAACGACGCCGAGCCCCTTCCGCCCCACCTGCCGGCGGTGGCCGCCGCCGCGGCCCGGCGCTGGCCCGAGCAGGCGGCCGTCATCGCCGAGGGGCGCACCGCGTCCTTCGCAGAGATCCATGCGCGCATGCGCGCCGCCGCCTCGGCCTTCATCGCCGCCGGGGTACGCAAGGGCGACGTGATCGCGATCTGGGCGCCGAACCAGGTGGAATGGATCATCGCCGCGCTGGGGGCGCAGGCCGCCGGGGCGGTGCTGACTCCCCTCAACACTCGCCTGAAGGGCCGCGAGGCGGGCGACATCCTGCGCAGGTCGCGGGCGCTGCTGCTGTTCACGGTGCGGGATTTCCTCGGCACCGATTATCCGGCCCTGATCGCAGATGAAGACCTGCCGGAGCTCGCCCGCATCATCGCTTTCGACGATGACGGCCCCGACGGCTTCGCTGCCTTCCTCGCCGCAGGGGCCGGCGCCGCCGATCCCCGCGTGGATGAGGCACTGGCGCAGCTGCGCCCCGATGATCCCAGCGACATCCTCTTCACCTCCGGCACCACAGGATCCCCCAAGGGGGTGGTGAGCACCCACGGCCAGACGGTGCGCCTCTTCGACGTGTGGGGCGACCGCGTGGGGGTGCAGCCGGGCGACCGCCTGCTCATCATCAATCCCTTCTTTCACACCTTCGGCTACAAGGCCGGCTGGCTGGCCTGCCTGATCCGGGGCGCCACGGCGCTCCCCCTGCGCACCTTCGATACGGCCGAGGTGGCGCACGTCATCCGCATGCAGGGCGTCAGCATTCTGCCGGGGCCGCCCACCATCTTCCAAATGCTGCTGGCGGAGCAGCAGGAGGCCTGCGCCGCCGCCGGAACGCTGCGGGTGGCGGTGACGGGCGCAGCCACGGTTCCACCCATTCTGGTGCAGAGGATGCAGCAGGAACTCGGGTTCAGCACCGTGATCACCGGCTACGGCATGACCGAATGCGGCGTCATCTCCATGTGCCGCGCCGGCGATAGCATTGAGCAGATCGCCACCACCTGCGGCGTCGCGGTCCCGGGCCTCGAGATCTGTTGCGTGGACGAACAGGGCAAACGGCTCGCGCCCGGCGAGACCGGCGAACTGCTGGTGCGAGGCTTCGGCGTCATGCACGGCTATCTGGACGACCCTCAGGCGACCGCCGAAGCCATCGATGCGCGCGGCTGGCTGCATACTGGAGACGTGGGCTCCATGGATGCGGACGGATACATCCGCATCACCGACCGCAAGAAGGACATGTACATCACCGGCGGATTCAACTGCTATCCGGCGGAGATCGAGAAGCTGCTCAGCGACCATCCCAAGGTGGCGATGGCGGCGGTGGTGGGAGTGCCCGACGACCGGCTGGGCGAGGTGGGCAAGGCGTTCATCGTGCCCCGCCCCGGCCAGGCGGTGAGCGCCGAGGAGATCATCGCCTGGTCGCGCCAGAACATGGCCAATTACAAGGTTCCACGGTCGGTGGAATTCCGCGAGGCCCTCCCCAGGAACGCGGCGGGCAAGGTGGTGCGCCACGCCCTCAGAAGCCCGGGCACGGCCCCTTCCGTCTGAGGCGCAGCAGGACTTTCGCGCAGCTCTTTCGAGCCGGACTTCCGAGCCGGACTTTCGCGCAATAATCCACGCAGCAATTCCGCCACTGCGGGACGCGCTCTCTTGTCATCAAGTAAGTTCTTACTTATGAAATATCCCGGAGGAAACCTGTTCCGGCGGACCAAGAGAAGAACCCGGCGCCCCCGCATTCCATGGATGCGCCCGGTGTTCCCAAGGCGACGACAGCCCCGCCGCCAGATGCCCCGCTCAAGAATGTCGCGCTCCGCATCCTGCGGCGCGGCGACGGGACCCAAGGAGGAAGACTTGTCCAACGCCCCCGCTCATTTCGGCTTCACCAAGCTGGTCGTCACCGACCTCGAGGCGGCCGCCACCTTTTACAAATCGGTCGCCGGCCTCACCGAGCTCGCCCGCATCGATGAAGAAGTCGCCGGGCAGAAGATCTCCGAGATCCTGTTCAAGCCCAATTACGAGGGCGCGGCCACTTTCGCCCTGTTCAAGTTCCACGGCCAGGCCCAGCCCGGCGCGAGCGAGGTGGTTCTTGGCTTCGTCACCGACAATGTGGACGCATTCCTTGAGCGTGCCGTGGCCGCCGGCGGAGCCCTGGTGGACCCGGCCCGCGACATGCCGCACCACGGCGTGCGCGTCGGCTTCGTGAAGGACCACGAAGGCCATCTCCTCGAAGTGGTGCAAATGCTCGGCTAGCGCGTTTCGGTCAGCCTGCATTGTCAGCTGATCGGATACCGCGGTCTTTCTGAGCTTTGAGGGCGGTCCAATCCACCATCGCCCACAGGTCGGATCACCGATTCCCATCTTCAGGGCAGAGCTGCCCCTCGCCGCGCCCCGCGGCGCGTGCCTTCCGGCGGCAGCCTGGCTGCTGCCGGGTTTGGCGTGTTGCGGGGGCCTGCAATTAAACCCGCACGACCCGTCCAGGTTGGGCGGCCGGCACCGCATATACGCGTTTGCGCCGGAAGGGAGAGGCACGATGGGCAAGTGGGACGAGAGTGACATTCCCAACCTCTCGGGCCGGCGGGCCCTGGTTACCGGGGCGGCCAGCGGCATCGGCTTCGAAACCGCACGCGCCCTCGCGCTGCACGGCGCCCACGTCATTGTGGTCGATCGCAATGCGCAGGCGGGCTGCGCCGCCGTCGAGCGCATCAAGGCGCTGCGCCCCGACGCTCAGGTGGAGTTCCGCGCCCTCGACCTCGCCGATCTGGCCCAGGTGAAGGCCTTTGGCTCAAAAATGGTCGCCGAGGGCGCGCCGCTCGACCTTCAGATCAACAATGCCGGCATCCAGCCGATCAGCTCCCGCCTCACCAGCGTTGATGGCTTCGAGCTCACCTTCGCCATCGGCCACCTCGGCCATTTCGCGCTCACCGCCCAGCTCTATCCCTTGGTCGCGGCCGCGCCGGCAGGCCGGATCGTCACCGTCTCCAGCCTCGTTCACGGCAGCGGCAAGTTCGACTGGAACGACTTGCAGATGGAGAAAAACTACAATTCCCAACGGGCCTATAATCAGACCAAGCTGGCCAATCTTCTGTTCGCGCGTGAGCTGCAGGCGCGCATCGACCAGCGTGGCGACAAGGTGAAGAGCGTCGCCGCCCACCCCGGCGTGGCGCAGACCAGCATCGGCGCAAACCGCAAATCGCTCGGCGCTTTCCAGCTGGGCGATCACCTTGTGAGTCTCGCCCTATCGCTGGTCATGCCCTTTCTCGGACAACCCGCGCCACAGGGCGCGTTACCGACGCTTTATGCTGCTACATCCGAGGCCGTCACCGGCGGTGGCTTCTACGGCCCTGACGGACCGGGGGAAATGAAAGGGTCTCCGGCACCGGCCAAGGTCAAGCCCGCCGCCCGAGACCCGCAGGTCGCCAGCAGGCTATGGGCGGCGACGGAGCAGCTTACGAGCACGCGTTTTTTTGACTGATCGGGCGGACAAGGACCGTGGCCGTCAGCGACCTGACTTCGACGTGCACGGCCCGACGTCTTCCGGACGCTATGAGCCAGCGTAAGATCTGAACCGCGCCTAGATTCCTGGACGCCTTCCTCCCTAATTTTGAGGGGAGGCCCCGATGGGCAAAGCGAACTTCACCGAGGACTTCAAGCGCGACGCGGTTGTTCAGATCACCGAACGGGGCTGGCTGAAGGACCCGCTGAGCAAGCGCGCGCAGGAAGACCAACGACAGACCGAGCTGTGATCCGCGCCGCATGGCGCGAGAGCAGCAAGGTCTATGGCATCGCAAGCTCCACGACGATCTGGCGGAGCTAGTTAGCGGACATGGGAGAGAGCTGCTGCCCCAACCGGGTTGCGCGGCTGAAGCGGCTTGCCGGCATCCGGGCGCAGATCGGCTACAGACGCCGCCCCGGCGATGCTGTCGCCCATCGAGTTCGAACGGCAGCACAAAGCGACCCCGGAGGCGTCTAGAAAGCTCGGGGCGGTTCACGGCGCTTGCGGCCCAATCGCGAACTTCAGCCAAAACCGTTTCAAAAACCGTTTCAGATCCGGAAACTGAAACGGTGAACGTAGGCCAAATCGTTGATTTAATGGCGCGCCGGGGAAGATTCGAACTCCCGACCCCCAGATTCGTAGTCTGGTGCTCTATCCAGCTGAGCTACCGGCGCCTATGCCCGGGACCGGCTGGGCCGGTCGAGAAAGCAGGGAGCTTTCCGGGACGTTCGCGGCTTGGAAATCCGCGAGGCCCGTCTGCTACCCCTTTTTATCGGAGGGTGCAAGGCCCCTGTCCGGCATCATGCGCGAGGAGGGCCGGAAACTGCGCGCCTTGTGGAAAACTTGGGCTCGATCATGCCCGGATGCGTTCGCGCCGGTGATGCCGGCTTTCCGGCTGGTCGGGAATGGTGATGCGGAAGGCGGTGCCGATCTTGGTATCGAGCAGGCGGATATGCCCGCCGTGGGCCCGCACCAGTTCGTCGGCGATTGGCAGGCCGAGCCCTGTGCCGCCGCGGCGGGCTGAGGAGACGAAGGCCTCGAACAGATGCTCCCGCCGCGCTGGCGGAATGCCCGGCCCGGTGTCGCTGAGCTCGATCTCCACCACCGGCCCCTTGCGGCGGGCGCGCACGCGGATCTGGTCGCGCTCGGGATCGAGCGGCGCGCGCGCCTCCAGCGCCTGGAGGGCATTGCGGGTGATGTTGAGGATGACCCGGAACAACTGGTCGGGATCGGCATCGGCGGTGAGGCCCCGCTCCACGTCCACCACCCAGCCCACCCCCGCGCTGCCGCCCGCCGAGAGGCCGAGGGTCTCGCGCACTTCCTCGAACAGGTGGGCGAGTTCCACGTCGCGGCGCTCCGGCAGCGGCTCCTTGGCGCGGCCGTAGGACAGGGTCTGCTCGCAATAATGGATGGCGCGGTCGAGCGCCGCGAGCAGCTTCGGCGCGAAGCGCTGCACGGTCGGGTCCGGCACCGAGGCGAGGCGATCCGACAGCAACTGGGCCGACGACAGAAGATTGCGCAGATCGTGGTTGATCTTGGACACGGCGAGGCCCAGCGCCGCGAGGTGGCTCTTCTGGTGCAGGGTGTGGGACAGCTCGCGCTGCATCTCCTCGAGCGCCTCCTCGGCGGTGCCGATCTCGTCGGAGCGGCCGGAGGGCACGATGATGCGGGAGGCATCCTCCGGATCCTCCCGGAATGCGGAGATGCGCTCGGTGAGACGGCGCATGGGGCGCACGAACAGCCAGTTGAGGCTGACGTAGACCAGCACACCCGCCACCACCGCCACCGCCAGCGAGATCAGCAGCACAGTGGCCGCAAAACGCAGCAGCGCGACCCGCAGCGGGGTCTCGCTGAGCACGATCTCGATGAAGTCCGCCCCCCGCGGCGGTTCGCCGACGATGCGGAGGATGCGCCCGTTGTCGGCGATGAGCGTGTCGAAGGCGTCGTGCACCGCGCCCCACAGGGTGGTCTCGCGCATGTCGATATGCACGTTGGCCTCGGGCGGCATGTCTGAGGCGGCGAGCAGGCGCCGGGTGCCTTCCCGCTTCACCACGATCACCTTGGCGCCCACGCTGTCCAGAAGCTCGCGGGTCATGTCCACCGTCACGCCGTCCTGCGGCGCGGCGTCGAGCACGAGGGCGGCTGTACGGGCGGCGGCGAGGCGATCGGAGAGCCAGGCGATGCGGTAGTTGGCGATGGTCGGCACCAGCACGGCGATCTCCGCCGTGGCCACCACCGCCACCGTCAAAGCGAGCAGCTTTGCCGACAAGCCAAGGCTCCACCGGCGGCGCTTGGGCGCCGGTGCCTCCTCGGGCTTATGGCTCCTCGGCTCGAACATGCATCTGATACGGGGGGAAGGCCCGTCCCGGATCCCTCGGGCCCATTGCACGAAGGGATCAGCGTTAAGACATAGGCAACCATCGGGGAACGGGCCAGAGCAACCTCAATTTGAGGTAAACGGCCGAAACGGCAGCGCTTTCGCTTGCCTGCCCGTCAGCGCACGGGCGTGCGGCGTGGGCCCTATTCTTCCTCGCCGAAACGATCGCCCACGAGGGTGCCGAGGGCGTCGAGCACATCTGACGCCTCCCGTCCGGTGGCGGTGACGGTGACGCAGGTGCCGGGCCCGGCGGCGAGCATCATCAGGCCCATGATGGAATTGCCGCCCACCGCCTCGCCGCTGCGGCAAACGGTGACCATGGCATCGAAGCGCTCCACGGTCTGTACGAACTTTGCGGACGCACGGGCGTGGAGGCCGCGCTTGTTGATGATGGGAAGGACGCGCACCAGCGCCTCGGGCGCGATTGGCCGGCCGCAGGCGATGGCCGGATCGTCGGAACAGCCGCCCGCCTCGCACCCGGCGTCGGCGAAAAGCTCAGTTACCGGAGAGGACGCGGCTTGCGACATTGATGTATTTCCTACCGGCTTCCTGGGCGACGTCCACGGCCTGGGCCAGCGGCATCTCCCCACGCACCTTGGCGAGCTTGACCAGCATGGGCAGGTTGATGCCCGCGACCACCTCGACGTCCGGCGTGTTCATCACCGAAATCGCGAGGTTCGAAGGGGTTCCGCCGAACATGTCGGTGAGGATCACCACCCCATCGCCGGTGCGCACCCGATCCACCGCCTCGATGATGTCCTGGCGCCGCCGCTCCATGTCGTCTTCGGGACCGATGGTGACAGCGGCGATCTGGGCCTGCGGGCCCATGACGTGCTCCAGAGCGGAGCAGAATTCGTCTGCCAGACGACCATGTGTGACGAGGACGAGACCGATCATGCTTCCTCCGCCCTCATCTTCCCCAGGATGAAGGCCTCCCGCGCTGCGGGATGGCCATATTCAGAGGGGCTTAAAAATTACGCAAGGGGTGCAACGCACAAAAGCACATTTAGTTTTCGTAAGCCCGCGTTTTGAGAATGCAAGCGATTATGACAGGAGCCAAGGCTAAGGCAGAGATTGGAGTTCTCAAGATTTCAATGCCTTGAATTTGCTCCCGAAGCTCGGCCGCATCTGGCATGCGCGCCGTTTCCGCTGCCGAGAGATCGACCACATGCCGCACTGCGACGTGAGCGCGATGGGCCATTTTCCGCACACCAATACCGCGCAACTCGATCAACCCTGCAAGCAGCGGAGGCGGGCGTGCGATCAAGATACCATTCTCGGCGGTGAGGACCACCCGGTCGTCCGCAACCAGCTCCGCCGGCGGCAGGGCACGCGGGCCGTCGAGGATGAGACTCAGGGCCAGCATGGACTTGCCGGCGCCCGACGGGCCGCGAATGAGGAGCCCCACGTCCCCCACGGCGACGCAGCTTGCGTGAACGGTGGGCGGGGCAGCCCCGGTCACGGTCAGCCGGCCGGCAGGCGCACGAGGAAGCGGGCGCCGGTCACGTGGGGGGTGCCGTCCGGGTCGGTGGCGGTGCGGTTCTCGGCCCAGATGCGCCCGCCGTGGGCTTCCACGATCTGCCGCGAGATGGAGAGTCCGAGGCCGGAATTCTGGCCGAAGCCCTGGTGCGGGCGATCCGTGTAGAAGCGCTCGAAGATGCGCGAAAGGGCGTCGGGGCGGATGCCCGGCCCGTCGTCGTCCACCACGATCTCGGCCCCGTCCTTGAGGCGGCGGCAGGTGACGCGCACCGACCCGCCCTGCGGCGAGAAGGAGCGGGCGTTGGAGACGAGATTGTCCACCACCTGGCCGAGGCGGGAGGCGTGGCCGGCGATGTTGAAGTCCTGCGGCGCCCCGGCCGCGCGCTCGAAGGCGAGGGAGACGCTGACGCCATCGTCCTTGCGCACGTCCTGGGCAAGGCCCACCACCATCTCCAGCAGCTGCTTCAGGTCCACCGTCACGGCTTCCTGCCGCTGCAGCTCGGCGTCGAGGCGGCTGGCGTCGGAGATGTCGGAGATCAGGCGGTCGAGCCGCTTCACGTCATGCTGGATCACCTCCAGCAGCCGCGAGCGGGAGGAATCGGTCTTGGCCAGCGGCAGCGTTTCCACCGCGCTGCGCAGGGAGGTGAGCGGGTTCTTCAACTCGTGCGCCACGTCCGCCGCAAAGCTCTCGATGGCCTCGATGCGATTGTAGAGCGCGCTCGTCATGTCGCGCAGGGCGCCGGAGAGATGGCCGATCTCGTCGGCGCGGGCGGTGAAATCGGGGATCTCCACGCGGGTCTTGATGCGCCGGCGCACCCGCTCGGCCGCCGCGGCGAGCTTGCGCACCGGATCGGCAATGGTGCCGGCGAGCAGCACGGAAAGCAGCACCATCACCGCCGCCGCCACCAGGAACACGCGGACGATGACGAAGCGTTCGGCCTTCACCGCCGCATCGATCTCGCCGCTCTGGGTGGAGAGCAGCAGCACGCCGAGAATGGCGCGGAAGCGCTGGATGGGCACGGCGACCGAGACCACCACCTGCCCGCGCTCATCCACCCGCACTTCGCTGGCCTTGGTGCCGAGCGCGGCGGAGGCAACTTCCGGATAATTCTTGCCCGCCTGCGGACCCATCTCGCGGTAGAGCGGCAGGTCGCCCCGGCCGAGCCAGAGCTGGATGCCGAGCCAGGCACGCTCGAAGAAGCCGGGCTTGGGCTCGTTGGGCGAGGGCAGGTCGAAGCGCAGGATCTCGCCGCGCGAATACAGCGAGCGGGAATCCAGCAGCAGCTGGCCTTCCCGGTCATAGATGCGGGCGCGGGTCCGGGTCGGGCCGACGAGGCGGCGCAGCACGGGGGCGACCCGCTCCGGATTGATGGGGAATTCCAGCGGGGCGAAGCCGTCCTCGGGGCCATAGCTCTCGCCCGCCTGCAATTCCAGCAGGCGATCGGGGTCAAGCGTGATGGCATTGGTCTCCACCTGCGCGGAAGAGGCGATCGCGGCGGCGATGATCTCGCCCTGAACCAGAAGGCTCTGGATGCGCGCGTCGATGAGGCCGGAGCGGAATTCCGAGAGATAGAGGATGCCGGAGACCAGCGCGCACAGGCCGGCGAGGTTCAGGAGCACGATGCGCCGCGTGAGCGACGAGAAGCCCTTGAACGCCACGAAGCGGCGCACGCGCCGAACGGTGGCGAGAATGCCGCCCGCCGGTTCGCTCGGGCGCTCCAGCGGCGCTTCGTTGGTTTCGACCGTCATCTGGTGCCGAACCTGCCGCGCGCGGCCCGGATCACTCCTTGAACCGGTAGCCGACGCCGTACAGGGTCTCGATCATCTCGAACGAATCGTCCACCGACTTGAACTTCTTGCGCAGCCGCTTGATGTGACTGTCGATGGTGCGGTCGTCCACATAGACCTGATCGTCATAAGCCGCGTCCATCAGCGCGTTGCGGCTCTTGACCACGCCCGGACGCTGGGCGAGCGCCTGGAGGATCAGGAATTCGGTGACGGTGAGCGTCACCGGCTCGGCCTTCCAGGTGCAGGTGTGGCGCTCGGGGTCCATGCGCAGGTTGCCGCGCTCGAGAACCTTGGCGCTGTCCACCTCGCGCGGGGCGGCACCGTCCTTGGCGCCGGCGCGGCGCAGCACCGCCTTCACCCGCTCCACCAGCAGGCGCTGGGAGAACGGCTTCTTGATGAAGTCGTCGGCGCCCATCTTGAGGCCGAACAGTTCGTCGATCTCCTCGTCCTTGGAGGTGAGGAAGATCACCGGCATGTCGGTCTTCTGGCGCAGGCGGCGGAGCAGCTCCATGCCGTCCATGCGGGGCATCTTGATGTCGAGGATGGCGAGGTCCGGCGGGTTGGTCTTGAACCCGTCGAGGGCCGATGCGCCGTCCGTATAGGTGTCGATGCGGTAGCCCTCCGCCTCCAGAGCGATGGAGACCGAGGTCAGGATGTTGCGGTCGTCGTCGACGAGGGCGATCGTGGGCATGACACCTCTTTTGAGCCGTCCGGAAAGCGGTCCGCCGAACGCGGGCCTTCAAGCCGGCCATCTGTTGCGGCCGCGCCTTGCGGTGAACCGCGTTCGCGTGGCCGAAATGTGACACACAAGACTCGATCGATGCAAAATAGCGGGATTCTCCACCGACACCAAATGACGGGTGCCGAATACCCTTAATCAAGTTCTGCCGGACCCGGCGGCTTCCCGTGCGGCGCCCCCTTGCGCCGGGCCCCTTGCGCCGTCCCGCCGCGCCGGAGCATCGTGGCACCGCCCCGTGGGAGGAGCACCATGACCAAGCCGTCCGCGACCGCCGTCCGCCACCTCGTGCGCGAGGCCCGTTTCGGCGCTCTTGCAACGCTGGAGGGTGACGGCGCGCCCTACGCCTCGCTGGTGGCGATCGCCACCGATCCCGAGGGCCGCCCGACGCTGCTCATCTCCCGCCTCGCCCGCCATACCCGCAATATTGCCGGTGATGCCCGCGTCTCCCTCCTCGTCTCCGCCGCTGGCGCCGAGGACCCGTTGAATGCGCCCCGCGCCAGCCTCATCGGCCGCATCATCCCCGCCCCTGCCCCGGAGGTCCGCGCGCGCTACCTCGCCCGGCATGCGGCCGCGGCGGGATACGCGGATTTCACCGATTTTGCCTTTTACGCCATCGACATCACCGAGGCGCACCTGGTCGAGGGCTTCGGCCGCATCGTGGACGTGCCGGGAGAGAAGCTGCTGACCTCCTGGCAGGGGGCGGACGCGCTCTCCGAGGGGACCGCGGGCGTCATAGAGCACATGAATGCGGACCATGCCGACGCGGTGAAGCTATACGCCACCGTGCTCCTCGGCGCGCCGGAGGGTGACTGGCGGATGCTTTCGCTCGATCCAGAGGGGTGCGAGTTGATCTGCGGCGATCTCGTCCGCCGCCTCGACTTTACAAGACGGGTCGAAGACCTTGCTGCAGTGCGGCAAGAACTGGTGAAGCTCGTCGCCGATGCGCGGCGTGGAACTGCCGCCTGAATTTAAACGTTTAGCGTCCGTTTGTCGGAGTTTCCTTGTCAGCCAACTCCCTCTAGCGTGCGCGACGCGGTTTGAAGGGGCGCGCAAAGATGCCCCCAGGCCGACGCCTTCCGCATAACTCTACGAGAGCGGCGGCGGATGGAATGCCGGCGTCACGCCGGCGGGAACTGTGGAGGATTATCCGTGCTCGAAACCGGTCACCGGAACAGCGCCTGCGGCGCGGACACTTTCGGCCTCAAGAATCTGACGGCGGTCCATTGGAATCTTCTGGAGCCCGCGCTCTACGAGCACGCGCTGGCGCACAAGGAGGGGCACCTGTCCTCCGGCGGCGCGCTGATGGCCGTCACCGGCGCCCACACCGGCCGCAGCCCCAAGGACAAGTTCGTGGTGCGCGATGCCGCCACCGAGGGCGAGGTCTGGTGGGACAATAACGGCGCCATCACGCCGGAGCAGTTCGAGACCCTCTATAAGGACTTCCTGAAGGAGGCCGAGGACAAGACCCTGTTCGCGCAGGACCTTTATGGCGGCGCCGATCCGGCCTCGCGCATCAAGGTGCGCGTTTACACCGAGTTCGCCTGGCACTCCCTGTTCATCCGCACCATGCTGCGCCGCCCCGAGCGGGCCGAGCTCGACGGCTTCGTGCCGGAGATGACCATCATCGACCTGCCGTCGTTCAAGGCCGACCCGGCACGCCACGGGGTGCGCTCGGAGACGGTGATCGCGGTGGACTTCACCCGCGGCATCGTGCTGATCGGCAATTCGTCCTATGCGGGCGAGATGAAGAAGTCGGTGTTCACCGCCCTCAACTACATCCTGCCGAAGAAGGGCATCATGCCGATGCACTGCTCGGCGAACGTAGGCGAGGCGGGCGACGTCTGCCTGTTCTTCGGCCTGTCGGGCACCGGCAAGACCACGCTGTCGGCCGATCCCAACCGCACCCTCATCGGCGATGACGAGCACGGCTGGAGCAAGGACGGCGTGTTCAACTTCGAGGGCGGCTGCTACGCCAAGACCATCCGCCTCTCGGCCGAGGCCGAGCCCGAGATCTTCGCCGCCTCCAACCGCTTCGGCACGGTGCTGGAGAATGTGGTGCTCGACAAGGTAACGGGGGTGCCGGACTTCGACGACGGCAGCCTCACCGAGAACACCCGCTCCTGCTATCCCCTCGCCTTCATCCCCAATGCCAGCCCCACCGGCCGCGCGGGCCAGCCGAAGAATGTGGTGATGCTAACCTGCGACGCCTTCGGCGTGCTGCCGCCCATCGCGCGGCTCAGCCCGGCGCAGGCCATGTATCACTTCCTCTCCGGCTACACCGCGAAGGTCGCGGGCACCGAGAAGGGCGTGAAGGACCCGGAGGCCACCTTCTCCACCTGCTTCGGCGCGCCCTTCATGCCGCGCCACCCCTCGGTCTACGGAAACTTGCTGCGCGACCTCATCGCTGAGCATGGCGTCGACTGCTGGCTGGTGAACACCGGCTGGACCGGCGGCAAGTTCGGCACCGGCCGGCGCATGCCCATCAAGGTCACCCGCACGCTGCTCACGGCGGTGCTGGACGGGTCGCTCAAGGACGCCTCGTTCCGCACCGATCCCTATTTCGGCTTCGAGGTGCCCACCTCCGTGCCGGGCATCGAGCCGCACATCCTCTATCCGTCCAAGACCTGGGCGGACAAGGCGGACTTCGACGCCACCGCCCGCCGGCTGGTGAACATGTTCCGCGAGAACTTCGCCCGCTTCGAGACGCACGTCGACGCCGCCGTGCGCGATGCCCAGCCGCAGGTGCGCCTCGCCGCCGAGTGATCGACCCCAGAGGCTTGAAACGAGAAAGGCCCGGCGCACCGCGCCGGGCCTTTCTGCATAGGATTCGCGAAAATGGGGATCGCGGATTTCAGCGGCCGCGGCGCCGCTGCTGGCCGAGGCCCATCTGCTTGGCCAGCTCGGAGCGGGCGGCGGCATAGTTGGGCGCCACCATGGGATAGTCGGCGGGCAGGCTCCACTTCTCGCGATACTGCTCGGGCGTCATGTCGTAGCGCGTGCGCAGGTGGCGCTTCAGGGATTTGAACTTCAGCCCGTCCTCCAGGCAGATGATGAAGTCCGGATGCACGGAACGCTTGACCGCCACCGCCGGCTTCAACGGCTCCGCCCCAGCAGGGGCCTCGCCGGTGCCGAGGCGCGTGAGGGCGAGGAAGACATCGTTGATGAGGGCCGGCAGCTCGGTCGCGGCAACCGTGTTGTTGCCGACATAGGCGGAGATGATGTCCGTCGCGAGCTCGATGTATGCCGTCTGTTCGGTGGTGTCGCTCATGGGACCTGCTTCGCGTTGAGATGGCTTGTGATGACGAATGCGCGGCCGGTCAGGTTTCGCGCTTCCGAACAATCAGGACATGCAATCGGCGGGCGGAGCGGGAGAACTCGGCGCATGCGACTAAGGTGGAGCCCAGTGCTGCAAAGGCGCCACCAAGACGCAAGACATCGCCGGGACGCTTTCGTCGCACCCCGCGGCACTCGTCCGCAGACACACAGTGTACGAACCTCGGACAGTGTACGTACCCTGAACAGTCGCCCGCGCACGGATGCTGCGAAGACGGCTATGTGTCCGTGTTAGTTTCGCACTTTCGACTTTGCAACCGATATTTCGGCAATACGGCTCATCTTCTTCAGTTGTCGCAAAATCGCAAATCTGCACTGGGTGCGAGCCGCCGCGGCGCCCCCGAGCAGCCCGCGGGCATGTGATCGGGAGAGCCTTGCCGTCGCCATATGGAATGCCTACCTCTGCGACAAATCAGACCGGGGTTCTTCCATGTCCACCTCTGCCCCTTCCGACGCGGACCACACCAAGATCGTGAAGAGCGAAAGCGAATGGCGCTCCTGCCTCACGCCCGAGCAGTTCCGAATCACCCGTCAGGCCGGCACCGAGCGCGCCTTCACCGGCCCCTACTGGGATGAGAAGCGCGCCGGCCTGTATTCCTGCGTCGCCTGCGGCACGCCGCTGTTCCGCTCCGAGACCAAGTACAATTCCGGAACGGGCTGGCCGAGCTTCTTCCAGCCGGTCTCGCCCGACGCGGTGGTGACCCATGAAGACGTCTCCCACGGCATGCGCCGCATCGAGGTGCGCTGCGCATCTTGCGACAGCCATCTCGGCCACGTCTTTCCGGATGGCCCAGCACCCACCGGCCTGCGCTTCTGCATGAACGGTACCGCCCTCTCCCTGAAGCCGGACGGTGAGGCAGACCGTGGCGCCTGAGCCGCCGCGCGCCCCTCGCCGCCCGTCGACCCGCACCGTCCACGGACTTTCCCTCACCGACGACTACGCGTGGCTGCGCGCCGACAACTGGCGCGCCGTCATGCGCGACCCCTCCGTGCTCGACGGCGATATCCGGGCCTATCTGGAGGCGGAGAACGCCTATGCGGACGCCTGGTTCGCGCCGCTCGGCGACCTGAAGGCGGGGCTGGTCGCCGAGATGCGCGGGCGGATCAAGGAGGATGATTCCTCCGTGCCCGCGCCGGACGGCCCCTTCGCCTATTATTCGCGCCACCGGGAAGGGGGACAGCATCCCCTCGCCTGCCGCAAGGCGGTGCCGGACGGGGAGGAGGTCATCCTGCTCGACGGCGACAGGGAAGCCGAAGGCAAGGCCTACTTTCACTTCGGCCACTGGCGGCACAGCTCCGACCACCGCCGCCTCGCCTTCTCCGCCGACACATCCGGCGCCGAGCTTTATTCCATCCGTATCCGCGACCTTGCGACCGGCACGGACCTTCCCGACGCCATCGAGGAAACCACCGGCGATCTCCTGTGGAGCGCCGACGGCAGCGTGCTCTATTACATCCGCCGGGATGCCGAGCACCGCCCTTCCCTCGTTTTCCGCCATGTCCTCGGCACCGCGCCGGAGACCGACACGCTGATCTATGAGGAGCCGGACAAGGGCTTCTTCGTCTCGTTGGGAGAAACGCAGTCCCGCCGCTACGGCCTGATCGCCTGCGGCGACCACGAGACCTCCGAGGTCCACCTTCTGGACCTTCAAGACCCGGCCGCCGCCCCGCGCTGCATCGCGCCGCGCACCGAGGGCGTGCGCTACGAGGTGGAGCACCATCCCGACCTCGACGGCGTCGACAGCCTGATCTTCCTGACCAACGCGGACCATGCCGAGGATTTCAAGATCACCGTGGCCCCCGTCGCCACGCCGGGGCGGGAGCACTGGCGCGATCTCGTTCCCCATCGCCCCGGCTGCATGATCCTGAGCCATACGGTGTTCAGCGGCCACATGGCGCGCCTGGAACGCGAGGGCGGCCTGCCGCGCATCGTCATCCGGGCGCTCACCGACGGCGCGGAACATGCCATCGCCTTCGACGAGGAGGCGTATGCGCTGGGTATGTCGGCGGGATATGCCTTCGACACCACCCAGTTGCGCTTCACCTATGCGTCCATGACCACCCCGTCCGAGGTGTGGGACTACGACATGGCGAGCCGCCGGCGCGAGATGCTGAAGCGGCAGGAGGTCCCCTCCGGCCATGACCCGGCGCATTATGTGACGCGCCGCCTGATGGCTCCGGCGCCCGACGGGGAGACCGTTCCGGTCTCCCTGCTCTATCACAAGGACACGCCGCTCGACGGCTCCTCCCCGCTGCTGCTCTATGGCTATGGCGCCTACGGAATCACCATTCCGGCCGGCTTCGCCACCAACCGGCTGTCGCTGGTGGATCGCGGCTTCGTCTATGCCATCGCCCATATCCGCGGCGGCACGGACAAGGGCTGGCGCTGGTATGCCGACGGCAAGCTGGCGAAGAAGACGAACACCTTCACGGATTTCATCGCCGCAGCCGAGCATCTGGTGGCGGAAGGCTTCACCCGGCCGGAACGCATCGTCGCCCAGGGCGGCTCGGCGGGCGGGATGCTGATGGGCGCGGTCGCGAACCTTCGGCCAGACCTGTTCGCCGGCATCGTCGCCGAAGTGCCGTTCGTGGACGTGCTCACGACCATGCTGGACGACACCCTCCCCCTCACCCCTCCCGAATGGCCGGAGTGGGGCAACCCCATCGCCGACGAAGCCGCCTTCCACCGAATTCGGGGCTACTCGCCGGTAGATAATGTGAAGGCGCAGCCCTACCCTTCCATCTTCGCCCTGGCCGGGCTCACCGACCCGCGCGTGACCTATTGGGAGCCGGCGAAATGGATGGCGCGGCTGCGTGCGGCGGACACCGGGGACCGGCCCCTGCTGCTGCGCACCAACATGGATGCGGGCCATGGCGGGGCTGCCGGCCGGTTCGACCGGCTGGACGAGGTTGCCCTCGTTTATCTCTTCGCCTTGAGAACGGTCGGTCGCGCCGGCTGAGGCGTGGCCATTCACAGGGGGAAGCCGGCCTTTCCCCATGGACATTTGCGCGGCGGACGGCTTCCGGCTATCCAGAGCGCGCTGTCGATCGACATGCGAGTGAGGGGGCGGCTCCGCGCATTTAAAGGCATGCTGTGATGGGCCGTCTGGATCGCTACATTTTCTCCACGGCGGCTGTCGCCTTCCTGGGGGTCGTGGTCGTGCTCGCCGGGATGATCTGGGCGACGCAGGCCCTGCGCCAGCTCGACCTGGTGACAAGCCAGGGCCAGACCATACTGGCCTTCATCGCCATCACCAGTCTCACCATGCCGACGCTGGTGCTGGTGATTGCGCCAGCAGCGCTGTTCATCGCCACCGCCTACACGCTGCTGAAGCTCAACGGCGACAGCGAGATCGTGGTGATGGCGGCCGCCGGCATGGGGCCGTGGCGTCTGTTGCGCCCGCTTATCCTGCTGGCGATTCTGGTTTCCCTGTTTTGCTCCTCGCTCGCGGTCCATGTGGTGCCGGCCAGCCTCACCAGCTTCCGCGAGCAGGTGACGAAGGTGCGCGCGGACGTGGTGTCGTTCGTCGCCCAGCCCGGTCGCTTCGTGAACCTGACGCAGGGCCTGGTCTTCCATGTGCGCGAACGCTCCGCCAATGGGGTGATGCGCGGCATCTTCATCAATGACGCCCGCGAGAAGGAGGTTTCCACCTACCTCGCGGATCGCGGCCAGATCGTCGAGAGCAAGGCCGGCATCTTCCTGGTGCTGGAGAATGGCTCCATCCACCGGCGCGGCGGCGACCTCTGGAAGACCGAGGCGACGCCCCAGCCGCCCCCCGAAGAGGCCCGCGCCGCCGCCCGCGCCAAGCTCGCGGCGCAGAATGGCGGCAAGCCGGCCGCCAAGGGTGCCGATTCGACCACGCCCGCCGCAGCAGCGGTCGCTCCGGCCGCCGCCGGGGACCAGAAGCAGGGACGCTCCGACAGCCAGGCGGCCAATTCCTCCGTCGTGGAATTCCAGCGCTACGCCTTCGACCTGTCCTCGCTGGCGCCCGACACCAAGGGCGTGGACATCAAGCCCATGGAGCGCCCGTTGCTCTATGTGATGAACCCGCCGGCCGAGGACATGTACGTGCGGTTCTTCCCCGGGCGCTACCGGGAGGAACTGCACAAGCGCCTGTCGGCCGGGCTTTATCCCATGGCCTTCTTCGCCATCGCCGCCGCCGCGCTCGCCCAGCCACGCACCACCCGCCAGAGCCGGGGCGCGGCGCTCACGGCCATCATCCCGGCCATGGGGCTGGTGCAGATTGGCAATTTCGCCATCGCCGGCCAGCTGAAGGCCAATGCGGCTGCGGTGCCGCTGATCTATGCGCTGCCCATCGTTACCGTCATCATCTGCGCCATGGTGCTGCAAGGCTGGATCCGCCTCTCCCCGCCGGCAGCGCTGACCGCGCTCGGCGAGGCGATCCGGGCCCGATTCTCGCGGCGGGCGGCCGCCTGACGATGATCGGACGCATCCTCGGCTTCTATTTCGCGCGCCGTTTCGGCCATGCCGTGGCGGTCATCTTCCTGTCCTGCGTCACGCTGATCGTGCTCGTGGACTTCTTGGAGATGGCGCGGCGCACCGCCGACCGCGACCAGGTGACAGTGAGCCTCCTGGCCCTGCTCACCCTCTACCGCGCCCCCGCCTTCACGGAGCAACTGCTGCCGTTTGCGGTCCTGTTCGGCGGCATGGTGACCTTCGTCATCCTGTCCCGCCGGCTGGAACTGGTGGTGGCGCGGGCGGTGGGGCTCTCGGTCTGGCAGTTCATCACCCCGCCGGTGCTGGTGGCCTTCCTGGTGGGCGTCTTCGCCACCTGCGTGTTCAACCCGATCTCCGCCGACTTCAAGGAGCGGGCGAACCAGATCGAGGGCGACATCTTCGCCAGCGGCGGCGGCACCCCTGGCCTCACGCAGGGGAAGAAGGATTTCTGGATTCGCCAGCAGAGCGTGGACGGCCAGTCGATCATCCAGGCGCAGTCCTCCCGACAAGGTGGCCGGGTACTGTCCGGGGTGGTGATCTTCGAGTTCGATCCGGCCGGGAACTTCATGGAGCGTGTGGAGGCCAAATCTGCAACTTTGGGAGATGGTGCATGGATTCTTACCGGCGCCAAGGTGCTCGTTCCGGGCCTCGACCTCGCTTCCTATGATACCTACCTGATCGCCACCAAGCTGGACCCGAGGCAGATCCAGGATTCGCTGATCGCCCCGGAAACCGTGTCGTTCTGGCAACTCCCGTCGGCTATTCGCAGTGCAGAACAATCCGGCTTCGGCGCGGAAAAATACCGCCTGCAGCTCCAGAGCCTTCTGGCGAAGCCGTTTCTGCTGGTGGCAATGGTCCTCATTGCCGCGGTCGTGGGCCTGCGTGTGTTCCGCTTCGGCGGGGTGGGGCAGACGATTCTCGGTGGCGTGCTTGCGGGCTTTCTGCTTTATGTTGGGACCAAGCTCGCCGAGGATCTTGGTGAGGCTGGAATCGTTCATCCCGTTGCTGCTGCGTGGTTTCCTGCGGTGACCGGGATTTTGCTGGGGGCGCTCATTCTGTTGCACCGGGAGGACGGATGACGGTCGGGCATCCCCCCGCCGTAGGGATGACTGCCAAGGGCCTTCGCGCAGCTGCGCGGGGAATGGGCGGTCGCGCGTCTCGACGCGCCCCTTCGGCTGCCGCCTTCAGCTTGATCTTTGCCGGCCTCGTCGCCCTCCTCGCGCCGATGGGCAGCGCCCGTGCGCAGACCGCCCAGCCGGTCGCGGCGCAGGCGGGGCAGAACCAGTCGCCAGGCAGCAATCTCCTCAGCGCGCGCCAGCTCGACCCGAACCAGAAGATGCTGGTGACGGCCGACCAGCTCGAATACGACTACCAGAAGGACACGGTCGCGGCGGTCGGCAACGTCCAGATCTATTACGACGGCTCCACCCTCGAGGCGCACCGCGTGGTTCTGGACCGCAAGGCCAACACCCTGCGCGCGGAAGGCAACGCCCGCCTCAAGGACAAGGACGGCAAGATCGTCACCGCCGACACCCTGCAGCTGACGCAGGACTTCAAGCAGGGCTTCATCGATTCCCTGCGCCTCGACACGCCGGACAACACCCACTTCGCCGCCATCCGGGCCGACCGGACCGACGGCAACATCACCGTGTTCCAGAACGGCATCTACACGGCCTGCGAGCCGTGCAAGGACGACCCCTCCAAGCCGCCGCTGTGGCAGATCAAAGCCAAGAAGATCATCCACAACGACGACGAGAAGATGGTCTATTACGAGGACGCCTGGGTCGAGTTTTTCGGCCTGCCGGTGGCCTATTTCCCGTACATGTCGTCGCCGGACCCGACGGTGAAGCGCAAGACCGGCTTTCTGATGCCGGAGTTCTTCTCCTCGAGCCAGATCGGCTACGGCGTCGCGGTTCCGTTCTTCTGGAACATCGCGCCTGATCGCGACCTGACCCTCACGCCCGCCCTCCTGACCCAGCAGGGCGTGCTGATGCAGGGCGAGTGGCGCCAGCGCCTCATCAACGGCAGCTACACCATCCGCGCCGCCGGCATCGTGCAGCAGAACCCGCAGGACTTCATCACCACCTCCAATGGCATCACGGAGATCCTTCCCGGATACCGTGAGGATCGCGGCGCGGTCGAAAGCTCCGGCGCCTTCGCCCTGAACAAGTTCTGGACCTTCGGCTGGGATGCCACCGTGGCGTCGGACCGCACGTTCCTGCGCGACTACAACCTGATCCCGGACACGACCACCACCAAGACCTCCACCGTCTACCTGACCGGCCAGGGCGACCGCTCCTATTTCGACCTGCGCGGCCTGTACTTCCTCGGCCTCGCCGTGACCGACGACCAGCAGCGCCAGCCCATCGTCGGCACGCTCAACTACAGCAAGGTGCTGGACAAGGCCCTGTGGGGCGGCGAGGCCGGGTTCAAGGTGAACCTCACCAGCCTGACCCGCGACCAGGCCGACTTCATCGGCACCTCCGAGCTGACGTCCGCCGTCGGCAGCGTCGGCGTGCCGACCGGCGCCTGCACCCTGTGGTCGCCGAACGCCAAGGAATGCCTGCTGCGCGGCGCGCCGGGCGACTACACGCGCCTGTCCGGCGACGTCTACTGGAAGAAGACCATCACCGATCCCCTCGGCCAGCAGTGGACGCCGTTCGTCACGGCGCGCGTGGACGTGGCCTCGGTCAACACCTCCTACCTGCCCGCGAGCTATCAGTTCGGCCCCACCTTCCCCGGCCAGAACCCGCTCCAGTCCGGCAGCGACGACCTCATCCGCGCCATGCCGGCGGTCGGCGTCGACTACAAATATCCCTTCATCTCGGCGGAGAGCTGGGGCACCCAGACCATCGAACCCCGGGCGCAGGTCATCATCCGCCCGAACGAGAGCAACATCGGCAAGTTCCCGAACGAGGACGCCCAGAGCCTGGTGTTCGACGACACCAACCTGTTCGAGGTGAACAAGTATTCCGGCTACGACCGGGTCGAGGGCGGCAGCCGCCTGAACCTCGGCGTGACCTATACGGCCGCCATCAACGGCGCCGGCCTGTTCACCGCCGTGGTCGGTCAGTCCTACAACCTGTTCGGCAAGAATTCCTACGCCTACGGCGACATGGCCAATACCGGCCTCGAATCGGGCCTGGAGACCGCGGCGTCGGACTACATCGCCAAGTTCGGGTACTCGCCCACCAAATATCTCGAGTTCGTGACCCGCTTCCGCTTCGACGAGCAGAATTTCTCCATGCAGCGGTTCGAGCTGCAGGCGCGGGCCGAAATCGACAGGTTCAACATCGCCGTCACCTACGGCCGCTACGAGGCCCAGCCGCTGCTCGGCTATTACGATCCCCGCGAGGGCATCTACACCAACGCCTCCTACAAGCTGACCGACAACTGGGCCATCCGTGGCGCCATCCGCTACGACTTCGCCGCCGGCGAGGTGGACTACACCCTGCTCGGCCTCAGCTATATCGACGACTGCTTCACCCTCGCCCTGAACTACATCTCCGACTACACCCTCAACGGCCCCAACGCGCCGCCGGTGACCAAGGTGATGTTCCGCATCGGCCTGCGGACCCTCGGCGAAGGCGGCTTCTCCACCAGCTTCGGCTCCGAATCCTCGAATTGATGCCGGCTGCGGCGGCGGGCGTCATGGCCATGCTCGCGAAGCCGCATTGCCGCCACAGGATGAAGACACAAGTCGCAGGCAGCCCCCGGACAGGACCATGCCGCTCGTACGCCTTCTTCTCCTCGCCGTCGCCCTCCTCCTTCCCGTGCTCGCCGCGGGCACGCCGGCTCGTGCGCAGCAGGTCGTGGTCGTCGTCAACGGCGATCCGATCACCAGCTACGACGTCTCCCAGCGCCAGCTCCTGCACAGCCTCATCGAGCGCAAGCCCATCGGCGCCAAGGAGGCGCTGGAGGAGCTGATCGACGAGCGCCTCAAGATCCAGCAGGCCTTCCGCCTGAAGCTCGACGTGGACCAGAAGGATGTCGACCGCCTGTTCGCGTCGGTGGCCGAGCGGTCCGGCCGCACACCCGAGCAGCTGTCGTCCGGTTTCAAGCAGCAGGGCATGGACGACCGCACGTTCAAGCAGAAGCTGCTCGCCGATTATGTCTGGGGCCAATATGTGCGCGCCCGCTCCGGCACCGTGAACATCCGCGACGCCGACGTGATCGCCGCCTTGCAGAAGCGTGGCGAAACACAGTTGGTCGCCACCGAATACACCCTGATGCCCATCGTCTTCGTGGTGCCGCGTAATGCCAGCACCCATAGCGCCCGCCTCGCCGAAGCCAACGCCCTGCGCGCCCGCTTCACCGATTGCGACAGCGGCGCCCAGATGGTGAAGTCCATGAAGGAGGTCGTGGTCCGCCCCAAGGTGACGCGCCTGTCCTCCGAAGTGCCCGCACAGCTCAAGCAGATTCTCGACAAGACCGAGGTGGGCCGGCTCACCCCGCCCGAGGTTGCGCAGGCCGGGGTCGAGACCTTCGCCATGTGCGGCAAGCGCGAGGTGCGCGGCGAGAGTTCGCAGAAGCGCGAGATCAAGGATGAGCTGACCAGCAGCCAGTTCACGGCGGAATCCAAGAAGTTCCTCGCCGAGCTGCGCAAGCAGGCCTTGATCGAATACCGACGCTGACCCGCACCGGCGGGACGTGCCGTCCGCCGGCGACGTGCTATGGTCGGCCCGCGCCCGCACCGGGCGCTGCTCCCTGAGCTGTTGACGAACATTTGATGGCCGCCCTGTCTCCCCTCGTTCTCGCGCTTGGCGATCCCGCCGGCATCGGCCCCGATATCGCGCTCGCCGCCTTTCTGCGCCGCCGCGCTTCGGGTGGCGCTGCGGCTGTCCCGCCCTTCATCGTCGCGGGCGATCCCGCCGCGCTCGCCGCCCGCGCCCGCCTGCTCGGCCTGGACGTCCCGCTCGTGGAGACGTCCCCCGAAGGTGTGGCGGCGCACTTTGCCAATGCCCTGCCGGTACTGCCGGCCGGCCCGGCCTTCACCGGCCGCGCCGGCCGGCCGGACGCCTCGTCGGCCGCCTGCGTGGAAGCGAGCCTTGAGGCCGCCCTTGGTCTGGTGAAGGATGGGCGCGCATCGGCCCTCGTCACCAATCCGCTGGCGAAGTCGGTCATGTACGAGGCCGGTTTTCCCTTCCCCGGCCATACCGAATGGCTCGCCGCCCGCGCCGCCGCGCCGGGTCGTCCAGCCCCCCATCCGGTGATGATGATCTGGTCGGAGCAACTGGCCGTGGTGCCGGCCACCATCCACGTGCCCTATGCGGATGTGCCGGCCCTGCTCTCCATTGACCTGCTGGTGGAGACCGGCCGCATCGTCGCCCGCGACATGGCGCGGCGCTTCGGCATCGCTCGCCCCCGCCTCGCCTTCTGCGGCCTCAATCCCCACGCGGGCGAGGACGGCACCCTTGGCACCGAAGACGAGGCCATCGTGCGGCCGGCTGTCGAGGCGCTGAAGCGCGAGGGCATCCTCGCCACCGGCCCCCTCCCCGCCGACACGATGTTCCACCCCGAGGCGCGGGCGCGCTACGACGTGGCAGTGGGCATGTATCACGATCAGGTGCTGATCCCGGCCAAGACCCTCGCCTTCCACGATGGGGTGAACGTGACCCTCGGCCTGCCCTTCATCCGCACCTCGCCGGACCATGGCACGGCCTTCGACATCGCCGGCACGGGCCGCGCCGATCCCTCCAGCCTGATCGCCGCCTTGAGGCTCGCCCGCTGCCTCGCCGACGCCGAGGTGGCGGCATCCCTGGCCCCCGCACCCGCGCTGGCCCGCGCATGAGCGCGCTCGACGACCTGCCGCCGCTGCGCGACGTGATCCGCAAGCATGGCCTCTCGGCGCAGAAGTCGCTGGGGCAGAACTTCCTTCTGGACCTGAACCTCACCGGCCGCATCGCCCGCGCCTCCGGGCCGCTGGAAGATGTGACGATCGTGGAGGTGGGCCCGGGCCCCGGTGGGCTCACCCGTGCGCTGCTGGCGCTTGGGGCGAAGCGCGTCATCGCCATCGAGCGCGACCGGCGCTGCATGGATGCGCTTGCCGAGGTGGCGGCGCACTATCCGGGCCGCCTGGAGGTGATCGAGGGCGACGCGCTGAAGGTGGACGTGCGCCCCCTCATCGGCGATGGCGAGGCGCGGGTGGTGGCGAACCTGCCCTACAACATCGCCACCGTGCTGCTGGTGGGCTGGCTCTCCACGGACCCGTGGCCGCCGTGGTTCTCCTCCCTCACCCTCATGTTCCAGAAGGAAGTGGCGGAGCGCATCGTCGCCGAGCCGGGCTCGAAGGCCTATGGGCGTCTCGCGGTGCTCGCGGGCTGGCGGACGAAGGGGAAGATCGCCTTCGATGTCGCCCCCTCTGCCTTCGTGCCGCCGCCCAAGGTCACCTCCTCGGTGATCCACCTGGTGCCGCGGCCGGAGCCCCTGCCCTGCGCACTGTCCGCCCTTGAGAAGGTGACGGAAGCCGCCTTCGGCCAGCGCCGCAAGATGCTGCGGCAGAGCCTGAAGACCCTCGGCGTCGATGCCATGGCCCTGCTCGCCGCCGCCGGCGTGGAGGAGACCGCCCGCGCCGAGGAGATCGACGTGGCCGGCTTCGTCCGGCTGGCCAACGCCTTCTCCGAAGGTGTCGGCCGCCAGTTCGGCGCGCTGTCCGCGCTCAAATAGACGGCGCTACTCCGCCGCCTCCACCCGCGCCGGATCGTAGTTGAGGATGGGGGCGAGCCAGCGCTCGGCCTCTGCCAGGGTCCAGCCCTTGCGGCGGGCGTAATCCTCCACCTGATCGCGCTCGATGCGGCCGACGCCGAAATAGGCGCTCTCCGGGTGGGCGAAATAGAGGCCCGACACCGCCGCACCGGGCCACATGGCGAAGCTCTCGGTGAGGTGGATGCCGGCCTTGTGGGTGGCGTCCAACAGCTCGAAGAGCGTCGCCTTCTCCGTATGGTCGGGCTGGGCCGGATAGCCCGGCGCCGGACGGATGCCGCGATAGCGCTCGGCGATGAGGTCGTCGTTGGGGAGGGCCTCGTCGGCCGCATAGCCCCAGAGCTTCGTGCGCACCAGATGGTGCATGCGCTCCGCGAAGGCCTCCGCGAGGCGATCGCACAGGGCCTTCAGCAGGATGGCGGAATAATCGTCATTGGCCGCCTTGAAGGCGGCCACCCGGTCCTCCTCGCCGATGCCCGCCGTGACCGCGAAGCCGCCCACATAGTCGGCGACGCCGCTCTCCAGCGGGGCGATGAAATCCGCCAGCGCCAGATTATGCCGCCCTTCCCGCCGTGAAAGCTGCTGGCGCAGGGTGTGGAGCGTGGCTAGCGGGGTCTTCCGCGTGTCGTCACGGAACAAGAGGATGTCGTCGCCCACCGCATTTGCGGGCCAAAAGCCCACCACGGCACGGGCCGTCACCCACTTCTCGGCGACGATCTTCGCGAGCATCTCCTGCGCATCCGCGAACAGGGCGCGCGCCGGCTCGCCCACCACCGCGTCCTCCAGGATCGCCGGATAGCGCCCGGTCAGTTCCCAGGACTGGAAGAAGGGCGTCCAGTCGATGAAGGGCACGAGGTCGGCGAGGTCGTGGTCCTCGAACACGTGAGTGCCGAGGAAGGAGGGCTTTTCCGGCGTGTGGGCCGAGAAATCCAGCTTCAGGGCGTTCTCGCGCGCCTTGGCGAGCGTGAGCCGCTGCTTGTTGGCGTCCGCACGGGCGTGGGCCTCGGCGAGCTTGGCATACTCCGCGCGGACGTCGGCTACATAGGTGCCCCGCGTCTCGGCATTGAGGAGGTTGGAGACCACGCCCACCGCCCGGCTCGCGTCGGTGACATAGACCGCCTGCCCGCGGTCATAGCGGGGCGCGATCTTCACCGCCGTGTGGACGCGCGAGGTGGTGGCGCCGCCGATGAGGAGAGGCACCGAGAAGCCCTCGCGCTCCATCTCGGCGGCGACGTTCACCATCTCGTCCAGGGACGGGGTGATGAGGCCGGAGAGGCCGATCACGTCCACCTTTTCGTCCTTGGCCACCTGCAGGATCTTCTGCGTGGGCACCATGACGCCGAGGTCGATGACCTCGTAATTGTTGCACTGAAGCACCACGCCCACGATGTTCTTGCCGATGTCATGGACATCGCCCTTCACGGTGGCCATCAGCACCTTGCCCGCGGCCGAGGCCGAGGTGATGCCCTGCTCCTGCTTTTCCTTCTCCATGAAGGGCATGAGGTAGGCCACCGCCTGCTTCATCACGCGGGCGGACTTCACCACCTGGGGCAGGAACATCTTGCCGGCGCCGAACAAGTCGCCCACCACGTTCATGCCGGCCATCAGCGGGCCCTCGATGACGTGGAGCGGGCGCGCCACGTTCTGGCGGGCCTCCTCGGTGTCGGCCTCGACGAAGTCGGTGATGCCGTTGACGAGGGCGTGCTCCAGCCGCTTCTCCACCGGCCAGGTGCGCCAGGCGAGATCGGCCTCCTTCTTCTCCTTGCCGGCCGCGCCCTTGAAGCCCTCGGCGATCTCCAGAAGGCGCTCGGTGGCGTCGGGACGGCGGTTCAGCACCACGTCCTCGCAAGCCTCGCGCAGCTTGGGCTCGATCTCGTCATAAACGGCGAGCTGGCCGGCGTTGACGATGCCCATGTCCATGCCCGCCTTGATGGCGTGATAGAGGAACACGGCGTGCATCGCCTCGCGCACCGGCTCGTTGCCGCGGAACGAGAAGGAGAGGTTCGAGACGCCGCCCGACACATGGGCGTAAGGCAGGCTCTGGCGGATGAAGCGGGTGGCGTCGATAAAGGCGACGCCGTAGCCCGAATGCTCCTCGATGCCGGTGGCCACCGCGAAGATATTGGGATCGAAGATGATGTCTTCCGGCGGGAAGCCCACCTGTTCGGTCAGGATGCGGTAGGCGCGCTCGCAGATGGAGGTCTTGCGGGCGTAGCTGTCGGCCTGCCCCTCCTCGTCGAAGGCCATCACCACCACGGCGGCGCCATAGGCGCGCACCAGCCGGGCCTTCTCGATGAAGGCCTCCTCGCCCTCCTTGAGGGAGATGGAATTGACGATGCCCTTGCCCTGCAGGCGCTTGAGGCCCTGCTCGATGATCTCCCACTTGGACGAATCTACCATCACCGGCACCTTGGCGATGTCCGGCTCGGCGGCGACGAGGTTCAGGAAGGTGATCATGGCGGCCTCGCTGTCGAGGAGGCCTTCGTCCATGTTGATGTCGATCACCTGCGCGCCGCTCTCCACCTGGTCGCGCGCCACCGCGAGGGCGGCGGGGAAGTCGCCGGTGGTGATGAGCTTGCGGAAGCGGGCGGAGCCGGTGACGTTGGTGCGCTCGCCCACATTCACGAAGGGGATCTGCGGCGTCAGCTCGAACGGCTCGAGGCCGGAGAGGCGCAGGCGCGGCTCCAGCTCCGGCACTTCGCGCGGCGCCTTGCCCTTCACCACCTCGGCGATGGCGCGGATGTGCGCCGGGGTCGTGCCGCAGCAGCCGCCCACCACGTTCACGAGGCCCGAGGCGGCGAACTCGCCCACCAGGGCTGCCATGGCCTCAGGGCTCTCGTCATACATGCCGAACTCGTTGGGCAGGCCCGCATTGGGATAGGCGCAGACGAGGGTGTCGGCCACCCGGCCGATCTCGGCGATGTGGGCGCGCATCTCGCGGGCACCGAGGGCGCAGTTGAGGCCAATGGAGAAGGGCTTGGCGTGGCGCAGGGAATACCAGAAGGCGCTCGGCGTCTGGCCAGAGAGGGTGCGGCCGGAAAGGTCGGTGATCGTGCCGGAGATCATCACCGGCAGGCGGAAGCCCCGCTCCGCATAGAGCTTTTCGATGGCGAAGATGGCCGCCTTGGCGTTCAGCGTGTCGAAGATGGTCTCGACGAGGAGGATGTCCGCGCCGCCGTCCACGAGGCCGCGCGCCTGCTCGTAATAGGCGTCGGCCAGCTCGTCGAAGGTCACGGCGCGGAAGCCGGGATCATTCACGTCCGGCGAGATGGAGGCGGTGCGGTTCGTGGGGCCGAAGGCGCCGGCCACGAAGCGGCGGCGGCCGTCCTCCTTCTGCGCAATGTCGGCCGCCTCGCGGGCGAGCTTCGCGCTCTCGAAATTCAGCTCGTAGACGATCTCCTCCATGCCGTAGTCGGCCTGGGCGATGGAGGTGCCGGAGAAGGTGTTGGTTTCCACCATGTCCGCGCCGGCGCGGAAATATTCGAGGTGGATGGCCCGCACCGCATCGGGCTGGGTGAGGCTGAGAAGGTCGTTGTTGCCCTTCACGTCCCGCGGCCAGTCCTTGAACCGTTCGCCGCGATAGCCCGCCTCGTCCAGCTTCAACTGCTGGATCATGGTGCCCATGGCGCCGTCCAACACCAGGATGCGCTCGGAGGCGGCCTTGGCGAGATCGGCGAAGATGGTGTCGGCGTGGGTTGAAGAGGCGGTCATCGGGGCGGTCTCGGGCTCGGGGCGACGCGGGAGCGCGCCTCCGTGAAGGACAAGCCGACGCACCGCGCCGGCGGGAATGGAGTCGCGCTCAGACCGCCATCGCCTGCACCACCGGCGCCGCATCCGGGCGCAGCCCGAGCAGGTGGCAGATGGCGTAGACGAGGTCGGCGCGGTTCAGCGTATAGAAATGGATATCGGTGACGCCACGATCAACGAGGTCCGTCACCTGCTCGGCCGCCACGGCCGCGGCGATGAGCTTGCGGGTCTCCGCATCGTCGTCCAGCCCCTCGAACCGCTTCAGCAGCCACGCGGGAACCGACGCTCCGGTACGGGTGGCGAAGTTGGACGCCTGCTTGAAGTTCGTCACCGGCAGCAGGCCGGGCAGGATGGGAATGTCGATGCCCCGGGCGCGGACCTTGTCGAGGTAGCGGAAATAGACGTCGTTCTCGAAGAAGAACTGGGTGATGGCGCGGGTGGCGCCGGCATCCACCTTGGCCTTCAGATAGTCGATGTCCGCATCAAGGCTGGCGCTCTCCGGGTGCTTCTCGGGATAGGCCGAGACCGACACCTCGAAATCGCCGATGCGGCGGATGCCCTCCACGAGGTCGCAGGCATAAGGATAGCCGTCCGGATGCGGCTCGTACGTCGTGCCGACGCCGGTCGCCGGATCCCCGCGCAAGGCAACGATGTGCTTCACGCCAGCGTCCTTGTAGGCGCGCACCACATCATCGATCTCGGCGCGGCTGGCGCCCACGCAGGTGAGATGCGCGGCGGGATGGAGCGCCGTCTCCTTCACGATGCGCGCCACCGTCGCATGGGTCCGCTCGCGGGTGGAGCCGCCCGCGCCGTAGGTCACGGAGACAAAGCTCGGGGAGAGCGGCGCCAGCCGGTGGATGGAGGACCACAGGGTCTTCTCCATCTCCTCGGTCTTGGGCGGGAAGAACTCGAAGGAGACGTTGACCGGCGGCCGGTCCATCTCCCGGCTGGCCCGCACGGGCGCGGCGGCGGGAATGGAAGCGGGGGTGGTCATCAGGCAATCTCCCTGTGGACGAGGTCGGCGGCGGCCACCACGGAACGCGGATCGCGGGCGAGCCAGAGCGAGACGGTCAGGCCGTCGCCGGCGCCGCCATCGGGGGTGAGGGTGTCGAAGGAGACGAGATCGAGGCCCGCGGCGGCGAGCCAGCCCTCCACCGTCGCGCGGTCGAAACCGAGGTGACGGTGGGCGTGGGCCTCGCGCAGGAATTCGAGGCCGTGGGGGGCGAAGTCCACCACCAGCAGCCGTCCGCCGGGCGCCAGCACCCGTGCCGCTTCCTTCAGCGCGCGGCTGCCGTCGTCGAGGTAGTGCAGCACCTGATGGACGATCACCGCGTCGAACGCGTCGCGCGGTACCGGGACGGCATAGATGTCGCTCTGCCGCAGCAGGCAGTTGCGCACGCCCGCGCGCTCCAGATTGGCACGAGCGACGCCCAGCATGTCGGGGGAGAGATCGACGCCCATCCCGCGCTCGATGTCCGGCGCGAACAGTTCCAGCATCCGCCCCGTGCCGGTGCCCAGGTCCAGCAGCGCGCGAATGGGCTTGCCGGCGAACGCACGGCGCACCGCCGCCTCCACCGCCGCCTCAGGCACATGGAGCCGGCGAATCTCGTCCCACTGGCGGGCATGGGCGGCAAAATAGCCCTGTGCCGCCGCAGCGCGCGAGGCTCGCACGGCCTCCAGCCGCGCGCGGTCGCCGGCCAGCACCGGATCGTCGCGGTCGAGCAGGTCGAGGAGGCTTTTGGCGATTCGCCCGCCCGCGCCTTCGGCGGCACGGCGATAGAAGACCCAGCTCGCCTCGCGGTGGCGATCCACCAGCCCGGCATCGGCGAGGAGCTTGAGATGCCGCGAGATGCGCGGCTGCGATTGGCCGAGGATTTCGGTGAGATCGGAGACGGTCAGTTCCGCCTCGCCCAGCACGGCGACGAGACGCAGGCGCGTATCCTCCCCTGCAGCCTTGAGGCCTTCGAGGACGGCGGCGAAAGAGGAAACTGCGGGCACGGGCCGATCTGACATAAAGATATCTTTATATCCTTACCGAGCCGCATTCAAGTGCGGGCTGCGATGCACGCGCGCCACAGGCCGATCACGATCGCGCGCCTGTCGCAATCTCGCATTGCCGGGGAACAGGAGCGCGCCTAAAGCCGTTGCAAGACACCAGCTGCAGAGCCGGAAGAAGCTACCGCCAGACGGGCCAAATTTTTCCGCGACCCGTTTCCAATTTCGTCACGTTTCACGGTTAACACCTCAAGCATGACCCTTCGCAATACCCTTCTCCTCGCCGCCTTCGGGGCGTCCGTTCTTGCCGCTCCGGCCTCTGCACAGGGGCCTTACGGCGGACCGAACTACAGCCTGCCCGGCGGCCAGCAGGACGATGCCACCGGCACGCTCCCGCCCGCACCTGTCGGCGGCTATGGCGAGGCGCCTCCCGGCTATTCGGACCCGTATGCGCGTCAGCAGGCGCCGGTGCGCCGCGACCAGGTGGAGCGGACGGATCTCCCGGCGCCGGGTCAGGCCTATCCTCAGCAGGCGTATCCCCAGCCGGCGCAGCAGGGCTATCCGCAGCCCGCGCCCGGTGGCTACGCCAGCCGTCCGATGCCCGTGGCGCCCGATTCCGGTCCCTACCCCGCCGCGGTGCCGGCGCAGGGTCAGCAGGCCTATGGCGGCCAGCCGGTCTACAATGCGGCGCCCGACCTCTACGGACGCCAGGCGACCCCGACCGCCTATGAGCCCCAGCAGCAGGCCTATGGCCAGCAGCAGCCCGGCTATGGCGGCTCCGGCCGCGGCGCGGTGGATCAGGATGCGCTTTACGCCAGCCTGAACAACGCCCCGGCGCCCGCCGGCTCCTATGGTCCCAACTCCGCCGTGGTGCCCGGCACCACCGAGGCGCCGTCCGGTCCGCGCATCGAGAACATCGATCCCACCGAGCCGGTGCCGGAACGCTTCCGCCGCCAGACGGTGGATTACGTGACCACCCAGCCGGCCGGCACCATCGTCATCGATACGCCGAACACCTACCTCTATTTCGTCCTCGGGGGCGGCAAGGCCGTGCGTTACGGCATCGGCGTCGGCCGCGAAGGCTTCACCTGGGCCGGCACCGAGAAGATCACCGCGAAGAAGGAATGGGCCGACTGGCGCCCGCCGTCCGAGATGATCGAGCGCCAGCCTTACCTGCCGCGCTTCATGGCCGGCGGCCCCGGCAATCCGCTGGGCGCACGCACCATGTATCTCGGCGGCACGGTCTATCGCATCCACGGCACCAACGAGCCGCAGACCATCGGCAAGTTCGTGTCCTCCGGCTGCTTCCGCATGCTGAACGCCGATGTGGAAGATCTCTATGACCGCGCCAAGGTCGGCACCAAGGTGGTGATTCTGCCCAAGGGCAGCTCCGCCCCCCAGGCCAATGCCGCTCCGGCGCCCGTCTCGACCGCTTCGGCCGGCAAGCCCGCCGCGCAGCGCTGAACGCATCCCGGTCCGCCGGGAAAAACAGGACCAAAACGGCCCGGCCCACGCCGGGCCGTTTGCTGTTTAAGGCGCCCTTGGCCGGTCTCAGGCTCCGCAATCTGCCGGAGCGGAAGACCACTGTGCGCGGCGTTCCTGTTCGATATGATGGCCCCAGCAGCGATCAAGCTGACAGGAGAGGCCCATGTCCACGCCTGCATCTGCGCCCACCCCCGCTTCCACCATCGCCGACCAGCTGCACGCGGTACGCGCCAGCTGGGGCTGGTTCGCTGTGCTCGGCATCGCCTTCATCGTGCTCGGCTTCGTCGCCCTCGCGCACGTGCTGGCCTCCACGGTCGTCACCGCCCTCTATGTGGGCGCGCTGATTCTCGTGGGCGGGGTGGTGCAGGTCATCCATGCCTTCCGCGTGCAGGGCTGGGGCCGGTTCTTCTACTGGCTGCTGGCGGGCGTGCTCTACGTCGTGGCCGGCGCCCTCATCATGTACAATCCGCTGCTCGGCGCCGGTGTCCTCACGCTGATGATCGGCGTGGCGCTCGCGGTCGAGGGCATCTTCCGCATCTTCGCCGGCTTCGGCTCCCAGCACGGCAAGGGCTGGGGCTGGATCGTGGTGTCCGGCATCGTCACCCTGCTGCTCGGCCTCATCATCATCGCCCGCTGGCCGGTGAACTCCGTCTACATCCTCGGCCTCTTCCTCGGCGTGGACCTCATCGTCAACGGCGTGGGCACGCTGATGTTCGGCCTCGCCCTGCGCGAGAAGAAGGACTGAGTCGCACCCTCCCTCGACGTTGGAAAAACCGCCCCGCCCGTCCGCGGCGGGGGCGTTGCCGGGAACGGGCGGAGCGGACGGCCCCGGGGGGCGTCGGGGCGCGTCCTGTTCAGATGGTGAAGATCATTCCGCCGGCTGCGGCAGCGCGGCCGGCGCGGTCTCCCCCTCGGTGACCTTCACGCGGAACCAGGTGGCATAGAGCGCCGGCACCACCAGAAGGGTCAGCACGGTCGCGACCAGAAGGCCGCCCATGATGGTCACCGCCATCGGACCCCAGAACACGCTTTCCGCCAGCGGGATCATGCCGAGCACGGCGGCAAGCGCGGTGAGCACCACGGGCCGAGCCCGGCGCAGCGTCGCCTCCACGATGGCGCGGTGGGGCGTCGCCCCCTCGCGAATGTCGTGGTCGATCTGGTCCACCAGGATCACGGTATTGCGCATGATCATGCCGGCGAGCGCGATAAGGCCCAGCAGAGCCACGAAGCCGAACGGCCGGTGCGCGATGAGCAGAGCCGCCGCCGCGCCGATGAGGCCGAGGGGGGCGGTCGCCAGCACCAGGGCAAGGCGCGAGAAGCTCTGCAGCTGGATCATCAGCAGCGTCAGCATCACCAGGATCATCACCGGGAACACCGCCGCCAGCGAGGCATTGGCCTTGGCGCTTTCCTCGATGGAGCCGCCGGTCTCGATGCGATAGGCGGGCGGCAGCTCGGCCTTGAGCTGCGCCAGCTTCGGCAGGAGGCGAGTGGTCACATCAGGCGGCTGCACGCCGTCCCGCACATCGCCGCGCACGGTGAGCACGAGGTCGCGGTCGCGCCGCCACAGGATGGGCTCCTCATGGGCGTAGCCGATGCGCGCCACCTGTCCGAGCGGGACGGCGAGACCGTTGCGGGTGGTGACGGTGAGGGCGGCGAGGTGTTCGAGGTCCACCCGCTCTTCCGGCACGGCCCGCGCCATCACGTCGATGAGCAAATTGCCCTCACGCAGCTGGGTGATGGCATAGCCCTGAAGCAGGGTCTGCAGCGTCTCGGCGATGTCGCGCGGCGAGGTGCCGAGCGCGCGGGCGCGGTCCTGATCGACGGTCAGGGTGATGGACTTGACCTGCTCGCCCCAATTGAGATGGGGGTCGATCACGTCGGTGTCGGACGCCATCACCAGCCGCACCTTCTCGGCAATGTCGCGCACCGCGATGGGGTCCGGCCCCACCACGCGGAACTGCACCGGGAAGCCCACCGGCGGGCCAAACACGAAGCGGTCCACACGCACGCGCGCCTCGGACAGGGCGCCTTCGGCCAGCTCCGCGTCGAGCCGGGCCTTCAGCCGCTCGCGGGCGGCCACATCCTTCGCCACGATCACGATCTGCGCGAAGTTTGGATTGGGCAGCACCGGATTGAGGCCGAGCCAGAAGCGCGGCGCGCCGCGGCCCACATAAGTGGTGCGGGTGGCGACATCCGGATCGTCACCGACGAGAGCCTCCGCCTTCTTCGCCGTCGCTTCGGTGACGGTGATGGAGGTGCCTTCCGGCAGGCGGATTTCGAGGAACAGCTCGGGTCGGGTGGAGGTGGGGAAGAACTGCTGCTGCACGAAGCCGAACGCCACCACCGAGCCCGCGAACATCAGAACCGTGGTGCCGATGACCATGAAGCGGTGGCGCAGGCAGAATTCCAGCGTCCCGTGCAGCATCCGGTAGAGGCGGCCGTCGTGCATCTCGTGATGCCCGCCCGCCTTCTTCATGTCCGGCAGCAGCACCGTGCCGAGATAGGGCGTGAAGATCACCGCCACGAACCACGATGCGATGAGCGCGATGCCCACCACCCAGAAGATGCCGCCGGCATATTCGCCCGACGACGACTTGGCAAAGCCCACCGGCAGGAAGCCGGCCGCCGTCACCAGCGTGCCGGTGAGCATGGGAAAGGCGGTGGAGGTCCAGGCGAAGGTGGCGGCGGACATGCGGTCCCAGCCCTCCTCCATCTTCACCACCATCATCTCGATGGCGATGATGGCGTCGTCCACCAAGAGGCCGAGGGCGATGATGAGTGCGCCCAGGGTGATGCGGTGGAGATCCATGCCCGCCGAGAACATGATGAGGAAGACAATGGCGAGCACGAGGGGCACCGACAGCGCCACCACGATGCCGGTCCGGAACCCGAGCGAGAGGAAGCTCACCACCAGCACGATGACGAGGGCTTCGAGGAAGGTTTTCAGGAACTCGCCCACCGATTCGCTGACGATGTGCGGCTGATCGGCCACCTGCGTCACGTCGATACCGTGCGGCAGCTCGGCGGTGGCCTCGGCCATGGCGATCTTCAGGTTTTCGCCCAGGGTGAGGATGTTGGCGCCCTGCGCCATGGACACGCCGATGCCGATGGCGGGCAGCCCGTGCTGGCGCATGAGGAAGGAGGGCGGGTCCTCGTAGCCACGCCGGACAGTGGCGATGTCGCCGAGGCGCAGCAGCGCGCCGTTCACCGCCACCGGCACCTCGGCAATGGCCTCGACGCCGGTGAAGGCCCCGGTGACGCGCAGATTGATGCGGTCGGAGCGGGTATCCACCGCCCCTCCCGCCACCACGGCGTTCTGCCGGGCCACGCTGTCGAACACCTGCTGCGGCGTGATGCCGAGATTGGCGAGGCGGGCGTGGGAGAACTCGATGTAGATCTTCTCCGGCCGCTCGCCGATGAGGTCGACCTTCTCCACGTCCGGCACGCGCAGCAGACGCTGGCGGATGACCTCCGCCTGCCGCTTCAGCTCGGCCGGCGCCGCCCCCTGCCCGCTCAGGATGTAGAGGGCTGAATAGACGTCGCCATATTCGTCATCGAAGCCCGGCCCGATAACGCCGGCGGGAAGGTCGCCGCGCACGTCGGAAACCTTCTTGCGCACCTGGTACCAGAGGTCCTTCACCTCCTTCGCCGGCGTGTTGTCGCGCAGGAAGACCTGCACGAAGGACACGCCGGGGCGCGAATAGCTCTCCACACGGTCGAGGTGCGGCAGGGATTGCAGCTTCTTCTCGATGGGATCGGCCACCTGCGCCTGCATCTCGGAGGCGGTGGCGCCGGGCCACGCCGCCTGCACCACCATGACCTTGATGGTGAAGGAGGGATCCTCGGCGCGGCCGAGGTTGAAATAGGAATAGGCCCCCGCTGCGCCCAGGAGGATGATGGCGAACAGGGTCAGCGCGCGGTGGGTGATGGCCCAGCGCGAAAGATTGAAGCGCGAGGCGCCGTCCGGGGAAGGACCGGCGGCGCTCACGGCCGCTGCTCCGCGACGCTGGCACCGGAGGCCGGCGTCTGAGCCCGGCGGGTTTCGACCGACGGCAGGCGCTCGGCCACCTCGGTCACGGATGGGGCCTGCACCGTGCGTACCTTCTGGCCGGGCAGCAGCGTCTGGACGCCGAGGATCACCACCGCATCCCCCGGTGCGACACCGCCGGAGAGCAGCACCTCGTCACCCGTATAGGCGGCGATCTCCACCGGGCGGGCGACGATGGCATGGCTCGCGCCATCCACCACGAACACTTGCGGGCCATGGCCCCGATCGATCAGCGCGGACAGCGGCAGGCGCGCCACCTGCTGCTGGTCCTTCGGGCGGAGCGTCACGGTGGCGGTCATGCCCAGCGCCACGGTCTCGTCCGCCCCTTCCAGCGTGAAGCGGGCGGGATAGGTGCGGGATGTCGCGTCGGCCTGCGGCGACAGCTCCCGCAGGCGGGCGGGGATGCGCCGGCCGGGATCGGCCCAGAGGGTGACGATGGCGTCGGCGGCGCGGGCGTCGGCCAGCGCGGTTTCGGGCAGCGAGACCAGCGCCTCCTTCTCGTCGAGCCGGGCGACGCGCACGATGGTCTGGCCGGAGGCGACCACCTGCCCCGGCTCGGCCGAGGTCGCGACCACGACGCCGGCGGCATCGGCCACGAGATCGGCATAGGAGAGGCGATTCTCCGCCAGTTCCAGCGAGCGTTTCGCCCGTTCGAGGCGGCCGATCGCTTCATCCTTGGCGAGCGACTTGCGGTCGAGATCGGCGTTGGAGGCTGCGCCCTTGGCGGTGAGGGCGCGATAGCGGGTGTCCTCGGTGGTGGTCTGGGCGAGGTTGGCGGTGGCGGCCTGCATCTCTGCCTTGGCGCTCTCCAGCTCCAGCTTCAGATCTTCCCGGTCGAGGCGCGCCACCACGGTACCGGGCTCGATGCGGTCCCCCACCTCCACCAGCCGCTGCACCACCTTGCCGCCGACCCGGAAGGCAAGATCGATCTCGCGCCGGGCGCGGACCACGCCGACGAAGCTCTTCTGCGTCTCGCGCGGGCGGAAGCTGACCGTCATCACCTGCACCGGGCGGGCGAGCGTGGCCGGCGCCCCTCCGGCCGGCGGCGCCTCCCCTGCATTGGCGGGGCTTTCCTGGCCGCAGCCGGCGAGCAAAAGGGCGGACCCGGCGAGAATCAGCGCGGCCACGCCCCTCCGGTGGCGGTCGGATCGGATCGGAACAGCGAGGCGGGGCATAAGGCGATCCTGTGGCTAGGGCCTATCGAATATGAATTCAACACTGACGATTTTCGTCGATCATCACTTTTACGACGCAGAACGGCGTTTCGCTCACTCCCGTCACGGGAGCGGCGAACGCTCGACCTCGATACTTCTCAGGATGAACCGGAGGCTCTCGCGCAGCGCACCCTCTTGATCCTCGTCGCCAATATGCTGGGCGACCAGCACCGGATGGCAGAAGCGGAGCAGCGCGCTCTGAATGTGCCGGCTGATCTTGCCCGGGTCATGGGCCACGAACACGCCTTGGGCGATGCCCTCGGCGAGAACGCGGGCGGTGAGGTCGCACAGGCGCGCCTTGTGCGCCTCGATGGCGTCCCAATTGTTCTCGATGGCCACCAGGACCATGTCATGAACGCGCCGCTCCTCAAGGAAATTCTCCTTATGGTAGCGCATGATGGCGAGATAGGCGGCGAGGATGCGCTCCTGCGGGGAGCCCCCGTCGGCAACGGCCGCGGCCACCTCGGCCTCACTCTCGTTGAGGCAGCGCGAGCAGATGGTGGCGACGATGGCGGTCTTGGACGGGAAGAAACGGTAGACGTTGGCCGGGGACATGCCCAGTTCGGCGGCGATGTCGGCCACCGCCGTCTTGGCGAAACCCATGCGGCGGAACAATTCCTCCGCCGTGCGCGCGATGCGCTCGCGGGTCTCGTCTGCCGTCTCCTTCACCCTGATGTTCACGCCATACTCCTACGAACTGACGATTATCATAAATCGTCAGTTCTGAATTTCCAAGCCCGCGACTCGGGCGTCTCGTAAAATCTTATCCCCGCCGTGTCGGCGCGTCGCCTGCGCCCCCGTCCTCGGAGCGGCCCCCAGCCCGGGCCGAGGGAGGAACAAGAGATGACGCAGAAGGTGCTCATCCTGATCGGAACGAAAAAAGGCGCGTTCATCCTGGAGAGCGACCCCACGCGGAAAAGCTGGGCGCTGCGCGGTCCCTTCTGCGACACCTGGCCGACCAACCACGTGGTGGGCGATCGCGCCTCCGGCCGCATCTATGCGGGCGGCGGCAATGAGTGGTTCGGGCCGGCGGTGTGGCAGTCGGACGATCTCGGCGCCAGCTGGACGCATTCCTCCCGCGGCCTGGCTGCGGCCGAGGGCGAGGCGCCGGTGAAATCCGTATGGAGCCTCGCGCCCGGCGCGGATGGCGTGCTCTATGCCGGGGTCGAGCCGGCCGGGCTGTTCCGCTCCGACGATGGCGGCGAAACCTTCACGGCGCTCGACGGATTGCAGAAGCATCCCTCCCGCGCCGAGTGGAACCCCGGCGGGGCGGGACTGATCCTGCATTCCCTGGTGCTCGATCCGGACGATCCGGAGGCGCTGTGGGTCGGCATCTCCGCCGCCGGCGTATTCCACAGCGCCGACGGCGGGCGCACCTGGAGCGCGCGCAACCGCGGCACCCGCGCCGACTACATGCCCGAGGGCCAGCGCTATCCCGAACACGGCCAGTGCGTGCATTGCGTGGTCAAGGCGCCCGGCCTGCGCCACCGCCTCTACCAGCAGAACCATTGCGGCATGTACCGGTCCGACGACGGCGGCGTCTCGTGGCAGAGCATCGAAAAGGGACTGCCCTCCAGCTTCGGCTTTCCCGCCGCCGCCCATCCGCGTGACGCCGAGACGCTGTTCCTCGTGCCGCTCAACGGCGACACCGCCGGCCGCTTCATGCCGGAGGCGAAGGCCGCCGTGTGGCGCACCCGCGACGGCGGTACCTCATGGCAGGCGCTGAGAACGGGCCTCCCGCAGCAGGATGCCTATTTCAACGTGCTACGTCAGGCCATGGCCACCGACACGCTGGAGCCCGCTGGTGTCTATTTCGGGACCGGCTCGGGCGAGATCTACGCCAGCGCCGACGAGGGGGAGAGCTGGACGCGGCTTGCGGAGCACCTGCCCACCATCTCCTCCGTGGAGACGCTGGTGGTGGAGGCCTGATGGTGGCGGAGGCCCCCGCGCCGGTGAAGGTGCGCCTGCCGGCGCATCTCGTCCGGCTGTTCCCGGACGGGGAAACCTATGTGGAGCTGGACGCGCGGACCGTCGAGGAACTGATGGGCCAGTTGGAGGCGCTGTGGCCCGGCATGCGCGACCGGCTGTGCGACGAACGCCCCGCCATCCGCCGGCACATCAACGTGTTCGTCGACGGCCGCCGGGCGCGGCTGGATACGCCGTTGCGGCCCGGCGCGGACGTGTTCGTGCTCACCGCCATCAGCGGCGGCTAGAGGGGCGGGATATCAGCGCCCGTCGGCGATCAGGCAGCCGGGCGGGAAATCCGTTCCATCCAACGCTGCCACCACGCATTGCGCCGAGATGAGGTTGCCCCGGGCCAGCGCCTCGGCGCTGGAGCCGGAGGCGTGGGCGGTGGCCACCACGTCGCCCCGCGCCGCCAGCGCGGCAGCGACCGGCAGCATTGCGGGGTCCGCCTCGGCCTCGAACACGTCGAGCCCAGCGCCGCCGATGCGCCCCGCCTCCAGCGCCGCCAGCAGCGCGCGGTCGTCCACAAGGCCGCCGCGCGAGGTGTTGATGACCAGCGCATGGGACTTCATGGCGGCCAGCGCGTCGGCGCCGATCAGGTGGCGGGTCTCGGGGGTGAGCGGCGCATGGACGCTGATGATGTCGCTCTGCGCGATCAGATCGTCGAGCGGCACATAGTCCACGAAAGGGAAGTCCGGATCGGGGGTGCGGGTCGCCACCAGAACCATGGTGCCGAAGCCGTGCAGGCGCCGCGCCACGGCCTTGCCGATGCGGCCGAGGCCGACGAGGCCCACCGTCTTGCCGGTGAGGTCGAAGCCGCTCAGCACCCGCCAATTGCCGGCGGCGATGGCGCGGTCGCTCTCCTTCAGTCGGCGCAGCAGGGCAAGGATCATCGCCAGGGTGTGGTCGGCCACCGCATCGTCATTGGCGCCCGCGGCGATGGTCACAACGCGGCCCAGCGCCTTGGCTGAGGGCACATCCACCCGGTCATAGCCGACGCCCCGGCGGGCGATGACCTTGAGATCGGGATGGGCGGCAAGGATCTCCCGAGTCACCGCGCGCATGCCGACGATCCAGCCCTCGACGCCTTCCAGCAGCGCGCTCAGCTCGGCATCGGGAATGTCGGCATCGAGCGCATCGCCCGGCAGGCCGGAGGGCACCGCGACGCAGCCGTGCTCCGCCAGATATTCGGCGGCGGCGGCATCGAACAGGCGGGTGGTGATGAGAACCTTGCGGGGGGCGGACACGGCATCGACCTTTGCAGGAGAGAAGCAGAACGGTGCCCCCTCCTCTCCCGGCGGCGCGGCAAGATCAAGCCCTGCCCGCCGCAACCGCGCCATGCAGCCGCGCCTCGCGAACGCTCCAGACGAACGCTCCACGCGAAAAAGGGCGGCGCATGCGCACCGCCCTCCAGTCTGCTTCGGCGGGCCGCTGCCCGCCTTTCAGTGCCGCCGGTCAGGCCGCCTGTGCGGCGCTGTCTACCGGCGATCCCTCGATCGTCTTGGGAGCGGACGCCCCACCCGCGATGGGGATGATGCGGGGCTTCTTGGCCTCGGGAATGTTGCGCACGAGGTCCACGTGCAGCAGGCCATTCTCAAGCACCGCGCCCTTCACCTCCACATGGTCGGCGAGCTGGAAGCGACGCTCGAAGGCGCGCGCGGCGATGCCGCGGTAGAGCACCTGGGCGCCCTCGGACGCCTCGGACGCTGCCTTCTCGCCCTTGAGGGTGAGGGTGTTCTCCTTCACCTCGATGCCGAGTTCGGCCTCGGTGAAGCCCGCCACGGCCACCGTGATGCGATAGGCGTTCTCGCCCGTGCGCTCGATGTTGTAGGGCGGGTAGGTGGGCGCCGCATCCACGCCGCCCACGGAATCGAGTAGCGAGAACAGCCGGTCGAAGCCGACGGTGTTGCGGTACAGCGGAGCAAGATCAAACGTACGCATGGCATATCCTCCTTTGAAGCGACATGCGGGACCCGCATAAAGCCGGGTCCGGTCAGGGCGCCGTCAGGTCTCTGCCCGGCGCCTTTTCGGATGTGGGTAGGCCCGTTTCGGGCGTCAAGGGGGTGCCCCGGCTGCAATCTGAACATGCGATGAACGCCCCTGCCGGCCCGCGTTCACCCACCGCGAATAGACTTTTCCCCAACGACATCTGCTCCGTCCGCGGCGTCATCCCGTGAGGAGGCGGGGAGCAAGGGGAGGTCGGGCGATGCGGGCCTGTGCGGCCGCCTGTGCGGCCTTCTTCCTGATGGCGCTCGCGCCGCCAACGTCGCGGGCCCTCGCCCAGTGCGGCGCCGAGCCCGCGGTTTCGGCCGGCGCTCAGACGGCCGTGCCGGCCAAGTCTCCACCCCTGCAGCCCCCGCCCATGCACATGCATCATCCGCCGAGTGCGGCCGGGGCCATCGGCCTTCCCGCAGCACCGATCGCACGCGCCGCCTCCGTCACCGCGACCCAGATGCCGGACGAGGCCACGCTGCTGCCCGGCGCCATCGCGCCGCGCGCCTACCGGCCCTACCAGACCGCCCCCGCCGGCCCCCTTCCGCTCACCACCGAGACCGTCGCGCCGAGCCTGGAAGCCCGCGGCTTCCGCCAGATCAGCGCCGTGCGCCAGCGCGGCCAGAGCTTTCTTGCCGAAGCCACCGGCCCGCGTGGCGAGCGGGTGCGCCTGGTGCTGGATGCCGCCAGCGGCGACATCAGCGGCATGCAGGTCATCGGTTCCGGAGGGCCGCGCTGAGCGCGGCTCCAGGCGAGAGGGCGATTGTGAAGCGGGCGCCCGGCGTGTAACCCTCAGACCGCCCGCCTTCCATCGCTGCGAGCCTCATGACGCTCTATTCCCTGCCGAACAATCCGGTGCCCGAAGGCGCGATCGAAGGCGAGATCACCGCCCGCGACGGCGTGCGCCTGCGCTTCGCCCGCTTCCTGCCCGAGGGCAAGGCGAAGGGCACCGTCGCCCTGTTCAGCGGCCGCTGCGAGTTCATCGAGAAATATTTCGAGGTGGTGCGCGAGCTGAGGTCGCGCGGCTTCGCCGTGGCGCTGCTCGACTGGCGGGGCCAGGGCGGCTCCCAGCGCCTCCTGCGCAACCGCCTGAAGGGGCACGTCACCCGCTTTTCCGATTACCTGCTCGACCTGGAGGCCTTCGCCCGCGAGGTGCTGCTGCCGGATTGTCCGCCGCCCCACTTCGCGCTCGCCCACTCAATGGGCGGCTCCATCCTCCTGTCCTCCGTGCTGGAGGGGCAGCGCTGGTTCGACCGCATGGTGCTGAGCGCCCCCATGCTGGGGCTTGATTCGGTGCCGTTCGAGGGCATCATGCGGCCAACCGCCACCGTGCTCTCCCACATCGGCTTCGCCCGCGCCTTCGTGCCGGGCGGACGCGGGCGCACGCTCGCCCGGCTGAAGTTCGAGGGCAATCCGCTGACCTCGGACCGGAGCCGGTTCGATCGCACCCAGGCCCTGGTGACGGCCTATCCGCAGCTCGATCTCGGGGCGCCCACCATCGGCTGGCTGGCCGGTGCCTATGCCACCATGGCGGAGCTGACCCATCCCGACGTGATTCCGCGCATCCGCCAGCCGCTGCTCATCATTGCGGCGGGCGGCGAGAGGTTGGTCTCAAACAAGGCCATCGAGCACTTCTCGGCCCGGCTCATCGCCGGCGCCCATGTGGTGGTGCCGGCCAGCCGGCACGAACTGCTCATGGAACGCGACATCTTCCGCGCCCAGTTCTGGGCCGCGTTCGACGCCTTCATTCCGGGCACGCCGATCTGAGAAGTTTTACGTTGCCACGCTCAGGCGCCGCGCGGGCTGGTGTTGCCTTGCCACGCTCGGGCGCCGCGCGGGCTTAGCAACCGGTGAGCTGGCGCAGCGCCGCCTCATGGACCTTGCGGCTGCCGGCGGCGACAACGCGGCCGCCCGCAACCGGCGAATCGCCTTCCCAGCTGGTCACAACGCCGCCCGCCCCTTCGATGATCGGCACGAGGGCGATCACGTCGTGATCCTGCAGGCCGGTCTCGATGACGAGATCGATGAGCCCCGCCGCGACCATGCAGTAGGCGTAGCAATCGCCGCCGTAGCGCGACATGCGCACCCGCTCCTCCACCGTACCGAAGGCGGCGCGGTCCTCGTCGTTCATCAGGCGGGGGCTGGTGGTGTAGAGCACCGCATCCTCCAGCCGGGCGCAGTCGCGGGTGGCGAGCAGGCGCTCGCCGGCCGGTCCCCGATAGCGCGCCGCGCCGCCGTCGCCGAAGAAGCGTTCGCCGATGAACGGCTGGTGCATCATGCCATAGACCGGATCGCCCTCCTTCAGGAGGCCAATCAGCGTGCCCCAGGCCGGCAGGCCGGCGATGAAGGACTTGGTGCCGTCGATGGGGTCGAGCGCCCAGGTATAGGGCGCGCTCGCCGTCACATTCTCGAATTCCTCGCCGATGATGCCGTGGGCCGGAAAGGTGGAGCGGATGAGCGCGCGCATGGCCTGCTCGGCCGCCCGGTCCGCCTCGGTGACCGGATCGAAGGCGCGGCCGGCGCTCTTGTCCTCGATGCCCAGCGCCGTGCGGAAAAACGGAAGGATGGCCTCGCCCGAGACGGTCGCAAGCTGATGGACGAAGGCGTCGAAATCGACCGCGGTCATGGGCGCTCCGGAACAGTCGGGCGGGCCGAGGGCGCCCGCGCCGGCAAGAAAGCGCGGGCGGTGGCGGCTGCCAAGGGAAATCTACGGGGAAAGGCCGCTCCCTCCGCGGAGGCCCCGTACGGCAGCGGCCGAATCCGGGTGGTGGTGATCCCGCGCCATGACGGCGGTGCGGGATGATCGCGCCGGCGGCAGATCCGGCGGGCAGGGCGCGCAAAGATTGGGCAGGCCAGCCCCAACAAGATGAAAATAAATGGTTTTAAATGTTGGACAGATGCACAAACTATCTGCCTGTCACGGACTTGATGCAGAGGGGTCCGTTCGTCATATTGATGCAGCGCGGCATTGCTTGTTGCGGTGCCGCTGCCCTCCTTGGGCGTTTCCTCCCTAGACTTGGGCCGCTGTTCGTCAGCGGCCCCTTTCTTTTTCGGCCCCTCACGCCGAGGCAGGAAATGCGGCTAAGCCTAAGCCCGCGCCCGCCTCCTTCTCCCCAGCCCCGCCCGAGCCATCCTCCGCACGCCCGCGTGACGAGAAGCTGCGGCTGAGCCCGATCCCGCGCATCTGCTCGCGCGCGAGTGCCAGCCCGCCGCGTCTACCTGCGCCTGGGCCCGATCGACCGGCAGCCTCTGTGAGCTTCGGTATCGCGCAACATCCGCACATGGAAAGGCCGGCCATCCCGGCACGGCCGAGTCGGACCAAGCGTATTTCGTCTATCGATTTTTTGAGCGGCCCCATCGCGCAGGACCCAGCCCGGGCTTGGCCGGAGAAAATAAATCCGTATAAAAATCAATTACTTGCCGTGGTATACCAGACTGCGACAAACACGCACTTGATTTATGGCACTGCACTCGGCTATTTGTGCATTGCGACACGGCGATTGGCGTCGCTGTGTCGCTGCCCTCCTTGGGCGTTTCCTCCCTAGACTTGGGCCGTCTGCTCACGCGGACGGCCCCTTTCTTTTTGGGCTGGCCGATCCGGCATTCGCCGTCACCCGCCGCCCTGTCTAGGCCCCTCTCGTTCCATCCCTGGATGCGGTCTTGCGCCGCGATGTTCGATCCCGTGTCTCAGCGGGCCTCTTCGCATGGCGAAGCGTGTCCGGGCCGGAATTCGATGGTGGCGGGGTAATCCCCCGCAAACCGTGCGCAATAGGTAGCCTTGCCATACGAAAAACGCAAGGCACCTTATGCAAAAATGCAGGGCTTTGTCATTCAGCTGCCGCACGGGGCGAAGCAAGGCCCTCGGCAACGGCCGTGAACAGATCCCCCATCAACGCGCGGATATCAGCCTGAGCGCTCGCAAACCCGCTATTCCGCTCATAGACGGCCTCATCCATGTAGAGGCTGCGGTTCAGCTCGATCTGCACCGCATGCAGCCCGGCTGAGGGATTTCCGTAATGCTCGGTGATGTAGCCGCCTGCATAGGGCTTGTTGCGCACCACCCGGTAGCCGCGGGCGATGAGGGAGCGCTCGATGGCGTCGGTGACCACCTCGCTGCAACTCGTGCCGTAGCGGTCGCCAATCACGAAATCCGCCCGCGCCACCTCGTCGCGCGCGGAGGTGGAGGGCATGGAATGGCAATCCACCAGCACCGCCAGCCCCCATTCCCGCTGGATGCGCCCCACGAGGCGGCGCAAGGTCTGGTGGTAGGGCTTGTAGTAGGTTTCGATACGCTCCAGCGCTTCGTTCACGGCGAGCCGGCGCGGGTAGATCTCCTGCGCGTCACCCACCACCCGGGCGATGGTGCCAAGCCCGCCCGAGACGCGAATCGACCGCGTGTTGGCGAAGGGCGGCAGGCGGCCATCGAACATGCGCGGGTCGAGTTCGTAGGGCTCGCGATTGAGATCGAGGAAGGACCGGGGAAACAGCGCCCGCATCATCGGCGCGCCGAGCGCGATGCAATCGCTGAACAATTCGTCGACGAACGTATCTTCCGAGCGGCGCAGGGTTGCAAAATCGAGACGGGTCTGCTCGACGAAGCTGCGCGGATAGATGCGGCCGGAATGCGGGGAGTTGAAGAGGAAGGGCGCGTGCGCCTCGTCCGGAGCGAGCACCTCGAAAGCGGGTTCAATGGTGTCGGCGAGGCAGGCAGTCATCAAGAACCCAGCACCTTGGAATAGTTCCGGAATTCACACCGGAGAGCGGCGGAATGATGGCCCGGCTGAGCACCTTTTGGGAAGGGGTGGCGCGGCTTTCACTTCGAATTTACCCGAATGCGGCAGACAAGTCATATGAACCCCCAGCTTCGGCCGGGGGGTGGACAGAACACGACATCAGGGGAAGCGGCGTGGCCAAGATCCTGCTCGCTGAAGACGACAACGACATGCGCCGCTTCCTCGTGAAGGCGCTGCAGAATGCGGGCTACGCCGTCGCGTCCTGCGACAACGGCCGCTCCGCCTACGAGCGCATGCGGGAGGAGCCGTTCGAGCTGCTGCTCACCGACATCGTGATGCCCGAGATGGACGGCATCGAGCTGGCGCGCCGGGCGACCGAACTCGACCCGGACCTCAAGGTCATGTTCATCACCGGATTCGCCGCGGTCGCCCTCAATGCCGACGGCGAGGCGCCGAGCGAGGCCAAGGTGCTCTCCAAGCCCTTCCATCTGCGCGACCTCGTGAGCGAGGTGGGCAAGATGCTGGCGGCGGCCTGACCCGTCATCCACAGGCCGGAACACTCTCACATACACCCGCCTTGCCTCCGGCGATCCGAGCCGATATAGAGGCGGCTCCTGCGAGGGGGCGCGTAGCTCAGCGGGAGAGCACTACGTTGACATCGTAGGGGTCACAGGTTCGATCCCTGTCGCGCCCACCATCCCTCACCTCATCATCCGGCGATTGATCCGTCCGGCGGCACCTGCCGTCCGGGCCATCATCGATTCCGCCGCGGCGGCCATCCAGCGTGGCACCCGCTGCGTATGATGGGGGCGCCTGCGGGCGCATTGACGCGCCCCGGCCGAGGCGCCATCTCACCGGCAGCAGCCGAGGACCCGATGATCGACGCTCCCGCCTTTTCTCCCGATGCCACCCATCTTCCCAAGGACCACCCGAAGGTGGCGTTCGGGCGCATCGGCGTGCTTATCGTCAATCTCGGCACGCCGGAGGCGACGGACTACTGGTCCATGCGCGCCTATTTGAAGGAATTCCTCTGGGACCGCCGGGTGATCGAGGTGAACCGGGCGCTGTGGTGGTTCGTGCTCAACGCCATCATCCTCACCAAGCGCCCCGGCCCCAAGGGCCGCGACTATGCGAGCATCTGGAACAACGCGCGCAACGAAGGCCCGCTGAAGACCATCACCCGCGACCAGGCCGAAAAGCTTGCCGCCCATTTCGCCAGCATCGATGACCGCATCGTGGTGGATTTCGCCATGCGCTACGGCAAGCCACCCATCGCCGAGCGCCTCGCCGCGCTGCAGGCGCAGGGCTGCGAGCGCATCCTGCTCGTGCCGCTCTATCCGCAATATGCCGCCGCCACCTCGGCCACGGTCTGCGACAAGGCCTTCGACGCGCTGAAAGAGATGCGCTGGCAGCCGACGCTACGCGTCGCCCCGCCCTGGCACGACGATCCGGTCTATATCGATGCGGTGGCCCGCGACCTTGAGCGGCATCTCGCGGCGCTGGACTTCGAGCCGGAGGTGATCCTCGCCTCCTTCCACGGCGTGCCGAAGTCCTACCTCATGAAGGGCGACCCCTATCACTGCCAGTGCGCCAAGACCGCCCGCCTGCTGCGCGCGCGCCTCGGCATGGACGAAAAGCGCTTCCGCCTCACCTTCCAGTCCCGCTTCGGCCGTGAGGAATGGCTGAAGCCCTATACGGATGAGACGGTGAAGGCCCTCGCCGAGAGCGGCGTGAAGCGGCTCGCCGTATTCAACCCCGGCTTCGTCGCCGACTGTCTGGAGACGCTGGAGGAGATCGGCGTCGAGAACCGCGAGATCTTCGAGCATGCGGGCGGCGAGAAGTTCGCCGCCATCCCCTGCCTCAATGCGGGCGACGAGGGCATGCGGGTGCTGAAGACCGTGGTGGAGCGGGAATTGCGGGGCTGGGTGGGCTAACGCCCCGCCCCTCACTCCCCCTTGGGCTCCACCTTCGCGGCTTCCCAGCCGAGTATGGCGCGCTTGCGCGTCAGGCCCCAGTGATAGCCGGTGAGGTCGCCGCTCTTGCCGATGACACGGTGGCACGGCACCACGAAGGAGATGGGGTTCTTGCCGATGGCCGCGCCCACCGCCCGGGCAGCCTTGGGCCGTCCCACATGCTCGGCGATGGTGGAATAGGTGGTGGCCCGGCCCATGGGGATGCGCAGCAGCGTCTCCCACACCCTTATCTCGAAATCCGTGCCGATGAAGACGATGCGCAGCGGCTGGTCGCCCCGGCAGGATGCGGGATCGAAGATCTGCGCCACCAGCGGGGCGGTCGCTGTCGGGTCTTCCACATAGGTTGCGTTGGGCCAGCGCGAGCGCATGTCGGCGAGCGCGGCCGCCTCCTCCCCGAGATCGGCAAACGCGAGGCCGCACAGGCCGCGCGGCGTGGACATGGCGAGCGCCTGCCCGAAGGGGGACGGGTGGAAGCCGAAGCGGATGACGAGGCCGGCGCCGCCGGTCTTCCACTCCCCCGGCGACATGGCCTCATGCACCACGAAGAGGTCATGCAGCCGCCCGGGACCGGACAGGCCCAGCTCCAGCGCGGCATCGAGCACGTTGGGGCATTCGGCGACGATGCGCCGGGCGCGGTCCAGCGTCACCGCCTGGAGGAACGCCTTTGGCGTAAGGCCGCACCAGCGGCGGAACAGGTCGGTGAGCGCACGGGCGGAGACGCCGGTGGCGGCGGCAATCTCCTCCACCTCCGGCTGCCGGCGCACGTTGCAGGAGATGTATTCCACTGCACGCCGCACCACGTCGTAGTCGCGGGCGGCGATGTCGAGCGGGGCGGCAGGCGTCGCCGTCAGCGCCGGCGCCGCCGCGGGCAGGATGAGATCGGGGGCATCGAGCGCCAGCACGGCACGTCTCCTTCTGATCGAGCGTTGCCCATCTCAGCAGGCGCCGCAAGGCCCGGCCACCCGATTTCCCCCGCCCCGGTCACGTCCTTCAGGCAGGATCGCGCCGCACGGTCAGGCCGTTGAAGGTCTGCTGGCCGGCCATGCACTGGATGCGGTTGATGTTGACGTGGCGGGGCACGGTGCAGGCGAAATACACCTGCTCGGCGATGTCCTCGCCGGTCATGGGTGTGTAGCCGGCATAGACCTGATCCGCCTTGCCCTTGTCGCCGGAGAAGCGAACCACGGAGAATTCGGTCTCGACCAGGCCCGGCTCGATGTTGGTGACGCGCACGCCGGTTCCGGCCACATCCGCCCACAGGTTCAGGGAGAACTGCTTCACGAAGGCCTTGGTGGCGCCGTAGACGTTGCCGCCGAAATAGGGGTAGTCGCCGGCGACCGAGCCGGTGAACACCACATGACCCTCCTTGCGCGCCACCATGGCCGGCAGGCTCGCGCGCACGGTGGTGAGCATGCCTGTGATGTTGGTCTCCACCATGGTCTTCCACTCGTCCAGGTCCGCATTCTGCGCGGGCTCGAGCCCGAGCGCGAGGCCGGCATTGGCGAAGACGATGTTGTAGTCGGCGAACGGCGCCGGCAGGCTGGCGAAGGCCTCGAAGGTCGCCTTCTCGTCCCGCACATCGAGTTCCAGCGGGAGGATCAGGTCGCCGAATTCGGCCTTGAGGCCTTCCAGGCGGTCGGCCCGGCGGCCCACCGCCACCACCTTCGATCCGGCGCTCGCGAAGCGGCGGACGGTGGCGGCGCCGATGCCCGAGGTGGCGCCGGTCACGATGAGGGTCAGCGTGCGGGGATCGAGCATGGCCATGGAAAGCTCCGAGCAAGGAAAGGACAGCAGAAAGATGCGGAATATCGTGCCGCCAAGGTGAGCACGTGATTAAACCGCCTTAACCATCGCGTCCATCCGTCGCCCTGGATCGGTATTAGGATACATCATCAGCCTTGCTACTGCCATGATCTCCCGAAAGGGTGCGTTTACCCGCAGCCGGCTAGGGTTTGCGCCCGTCAGTTGCGGTCCGAACGTCGATGGCGTCCCGTGCGAGCCACTCTGGGGCGGGTGGCAGTTTTGGTGCGGAGGCGCTAGGTTGCGGACACGTCCGGAGAACAATGGATGAAGGTGGTTCTGGTTACGGCGGCGCTGGCGCTGACCCTTGGCGGGTGCAGCACGGAGCTTGACGGCTTCGGGGCGAAGCCGTCCGCCACGGCGGCCAATCGCGTGCTCACGGCGCCGACGGGTGCGGTCGAATCCTCACCCGTGCCCGGCAATGTGTCCACCGCCGCGGCCGACACCGCCACCGGCGCCATCACGCCGCGCACCACCGCCTCCAACGTGCCGCTCACCCCGCCTCCGGCCAACCCCGGCGCCACCGCCTTCGCCCCGAGCGCGGCCAAGGAACAGGTTTCCGGCGCCTGGAGCTTCTCCTGGGATGGCGGCAAGGCGTCGTGCCCAGTCCGCCTCGGCACCGACCGCGGCCTCAGCGGCCTTTCCGCCCAGGCCGATGTCTCCTGCCCCAGCGAGATCTTCATGACCAAGGGCTGGGACATGATGGGCTCGGACATCGTGCTGCAGAACCATCAGGGCAAGGTCACCGCCCGGCTCCAGCCGGATGGACCCAACCATTATGTCGGCACCATCGCCGAGACCGGCCAGCAGGTCGCCCTCGCCCGCTGAGGCGGGCAACGTCAGGTCCCCCGCTGAGGCGCGCGAAACTTAAGTCCCCGCCTTCTCCCGCGCGCCGAATCGCTCCGCGAACACCAGCTCCTCCAGCGGCAGGCGCTGGCGCCAGCCGGCGCGCTCGAGGTCGGGCGTCGCCGCGAACCCATCCACATAGCCCACGCACAGCAGCGCCACGGGTACGATGTGGTCCGGAATGGCGAGTATGCGGTGCAGGTCAGCGAGGTCCAGGATGGACACCCAGCCGACACCCAGATTTTCCGCCCGTGCCGCCAGCCAGATGTTCTGCACCGCGCAGACCGTGGAGTAGATGTCCATTTCGCTCTGGTGCGTGCGCCCCAGCACCACCGGCCCCGCCCGGTCCCGTTCGCAGGTGATGCACAGGAGGAGCGGCGCCTCGCGCAGGCCCTCCAGCTTCAGCGTGCGATAGAGCTGCGCCCGCTCGCTCTCGAACATCGCGGCGGCTTCGGCATTGGCACGGGAAAAGGCGTCGTGCAGCGCTGCCTTCGTCTCGGCCGAGCGCACCACGATGAAGTTCCACGGCTGGAGGAAGCCGACGGACGGCGCCGCATGGCCGGCGGCCAGCACGCGGGCGAGCACCGCGTCGGGCACTGGATCGGGCAGGAAGTTCCGGCGCACGTCCCGCCGCGCGGCAATGCAGCGGTAGATGGCGGCGCGCTCGTCCGCCGAGAAACTGTCGTCCCGGACCATGGCCGCGCCCCCCTTTGTGTGTTGGTGCCATTCGGCGGCAGCGCGGCGGAGAGGTCAACCCGCCCGCGCTCACACACCACCGATCAGCCGCCCCACCGCATCCCGCCACTGGGCGATGCGGCCAGCGCGCACCTCGGGCAGCATCTGCGGCGTGAACCGCCGCTCCAGCCGCCACTGGCCGGCGAACACATCCGGCGGCGGGAAGAAGCCGCATTCCAGACCAGCCAGATAGGCGGCGCCGAGCACGGTCGTCTCCTTCTCCACCGGCCGGTCCACCGGCGCGCCGAGGAGGTCGGCGAGGCGCTGCATGGTGAAGTCCGAGGCGGTCATCCCGCCATCCACGCGCAGCACGGTGTCGCCGTCCGGCCAGTCGGCGCGCATGGCGTCGATCAAGTCCACGGTCTGGAAGCAGACGCTTTCCAGCGCCGCCCGCGCCAGCTCCGCCGGTCCGGTGGCGCGGGTAAGGCCGAACAGGGCGCCGCGCACCTCCGGCCGCCAATAGGGCGCGCCGAGGCCGACGAAGGCGGGGACGAGGATCACGTCCTGTTCCGCGTCGGCCTGCACCGCGAGGCGGTCGCTCTCGCTGGCGGCGGAGATGATCTTCAGCCCATCGCGCAGCCATTGCACCGCCGCGCCGGCGACGAAGATGGAGCCTTCCAGCGCATAGGTCCGCCGTCCGCCGATCTGGTAGGCGATGGTGGTCAGCAGCCGGCTGGAGGAGGCGACGGGCGTCGTCCCCGTGTTCAGCAAAGCGAAGCAGCCGGTGCCGTAGGTGGATTTCACCATGCCCGGCGCGAAGCACGCCTGCCCCACCATGGCCGCCTGCTGGTCTCCCGCCACGCCGCGGATGGGGATGGGACCACCGAACAGCGCGGGGTCGGTGGTGCCGAAGTCCGCGGCGCAGTCCTTCACCTCCGGCAGGAGCGCGCGCGGCACGCCGAACACCGCGAGGAGGTCGTCGTCCCACGCGCCGCGATGGATGTCGAAGAGCAGGGTGCGCGCGGCATTGGTGGCGTCCGTGGCATGGACGCGACCTCCTGTGAGGCGGTGGAGCAGGAAGCTGTCCACCGTGCCGAAAGCCAGCTCCCCTGTCTCCGCCCGCTCCCGCGCGCCGGGCACGGCATCGAGGATGTGGGCGATCTTGGTGGCGGAGAAATAGGGATCGAGCAGAAGGCCCGTGCGCGCGCTCACCAGCGCCCCATGGCCTTCCGCCTCCAGCTGCGCGCAGGCCTCGGCCGTGCGGCGATCCTGCCAGACGATGGCGCGGTGGATCGCACGGCCGCTCGCCCGCTCCCACACGAGGGTCGTCTCGCGCTGGTTGGTGATGCCGATGGCAGCGATATCGGACGCCGCAGCGCCGGCCTTCGCCAGCACCGCGCGGCAGCAGCGGAGCACGGTGCCGAAGATGTCCTCCGCCTCCTGCTCCACATGGCCGGAGGCCGGAAAGTGCTGCGGCAGTTCCTCCTGCGCCAGCGCCGCGACGGAGCCGTCCTGCCGCACCAGAAGCGCGCGCGAGGAGGTGGTGCCCTGATCGATGGCGAGAATGTAGGCGGCCACGGCGTCCTCCCCTTGTTCTGTTTTCAGACGCGGCGCGCCGCCATTCTAGCCGCCACGTAGGCGTCGAGCGCCGCCACCGCGTGCGGCGCGGTGCGCAGGCCGAGCTTGGACCGCCGCCACAGCACGTCGGCCGCGGTCTCGGCCCATTCCCGGTCCATCAGATAATCCACCTCGCGGACGCACAGATGCGCGCCGAACCAATCGCCGAGGTCGTCCTCGTCGGTGACGCCCTCCAGCAATTGGAAAGCCGACGTGCCATAGGCCCGCGCGAGCCGGGCGAGCAAAGCGGGATCGAGCGCCGGGAACGCGCCGCGCAGGGCGCGCACCAGCGTCTCGTAGCCCTCCCGCGGGAAATCACCCCCCGGCAGGCGCGCCTTGGCGGTGAAGGGCGCGCCGAGATGGGGAAAATGCGGCGCAAGCCGCGTCAGCGCCGCCTCGGCCAGCCGGCGATAGGTGGTGATCTTGCCGCCGAACACGGTGAGGAGCGGCGCGCCCTCGTCGGGCGCATCGAGGGCGAGCACATAGTCCCGCGTCGCCGATTGGGCCGCTCCGGCGCCGTCATCATAGAGGGCGCGCACACCGGAATAGGTCCACACCACCTGCTCGGGGGCGATGGTGGCGGCGAAATATTCGCTGGCCGCCGCACACAGATAGGCGACCTCCTCCGGCGTTGCGTGGACATCCTCCGGATGGCCGGAGAAGTCGCGGTCGGTGGTGCCGATGAGGGTGAAGTCGCCCTCGTAGGGGATGGCGAAGATGATGCGCCCGTCCGCATTCTGGAAGATGTAGCAGCGCTCGTGCGCATAGAGCCGCGGCACCACGATGTGGCTGCCCTGCACGAGCCGCAGCGGCGCGTGCTGTTCGCCCCGGCCGGTCTTCAGCACGTCGAGCACCTCGCCCGCCCAGGGGCCGGCGGCATCCACCAGCGCCCGCGCCTTCACCGTTTCGGACCGACCCTCGTGCTCGCTATCGATCACCCAGAGCGCGCCGTCCCGCCGGGCGCCGGTCACGCGGGTGCGCGGGCGGATGGAGGCGCCCCGGTCGGCGGCGTCGCGGGCGTTGAGCACGACCAGGCGCGCATCCTCCACCCAGCAGTCGGAATATTCGAAGGCCCGGCCATAGCCCGGCCGCAGGGGCTGGCCGGCGGGATCGTGCTGCAGGTCCAGCGTGCGGGTGGGCGGGAGCAGACGGCGGCCGCCGATATGGTCGTAGAGCCACAGGCCGAGCCGCAGCATCCAGGCCGGGCGCAGGCCGGGATGGTGCGGCAGCACAAAGCGCAGCGGCCAGACGATGTGAGGCGCGATGCCCCACAGAACCTCCCGCTCGGCCAGCGCCTCGCGCACCAGCCGGAACTCGTAATATTCGAGATAGCGCAGGCCGCCATGGATGAGCTTGGTGGAGGCGGAAGAGGTGCCGGAGGCAAGATCCCCCTTCTCGAACAGCACCACGCTGAGGCCACGCCCCACGGCGTCCCGGGCGATGCCGCAGCCATTGATGCCGCCGCCGACGATGGCGAGGTCGAAGACCTGACCGCTCTCCTCCATCTCGGCCTCCCGGTGCGGAATCGGTGCGCCCTCCAGACGATGCCCGAGCCGCGTCGCAGGTCAACGGCTACGTCGCGGTTCCGTGTGGACGAGCGGGCGCCCCGCCGCCTCAGACGTTGATGAGGCCGCCCGCCGAGAACCCGCCGTCCACGGCGATGGTCTCGCCGGTGACAAAGGAGGACGCCCGTTCATCCAGCAGGAATGAGACGGCGCCGCACACCTCCTGCGGCGTGCCGGTGCGGCGGAGCGGCAGGGTCTTCAGCCACGCCGCGCGGGTTTCGGCGGTGAGCAGTTCGCGCACCAGCGGCGTCTCGATGGGGCCGGGCGCCACCGCATTCACGCGGATGCCCAACGGCGCAAACTCCACCGCGAGGACTTTCGTCAGCGTCACCACGCCGCCCTTGGAGGCGCCATAGGCGGAACGGCCGAGATTGCCGCGCAGGCCGGAAACGGAGGCGATGTTGACGATGGAGCCGCCGCCCGTCTCCCGCATGGCCTTCGCGGCCTCCCGCGCGACGACGAAGCTGCCGACGAGGTTGATGTCGAGCACCTTGCGGAACAGTTCCACCGTCGTGTCGAAGGCGGGAATGTCACGCGCGATACCGGCCGAGTTCACCACGCCTCTGAGCGGCCCGAAGTCCTCCGCCGTGCGCGCCACGGCCGCCGCCACCGCGCTTTCGTCGGTGATGTCCACCGTCTCGAACCGCACCCGCTCCCCGTGGGGGGCGAGGTGCTCCCGCGCCTTGGCGATGCTGTCGGCGGCAAGGTCCAGCGCGACGACGCGCCAGCCCTCGCCAAGCAGGGTTTCCACCACGGCAAGACCGATGCCGGAGGCACCGCCGGTGACGATGACGCTGCCCTTCATGCCCTCCCCCGTCACAGCCCGATCAACCCGCCGGCGGTGAAGCCGCCATCCACGCTGATGGTCTGGCCGGTGACGTAGGACGATTTTTCGGGATCCAGCAGAAAGGCGATGGTGCCCGCCATCTCCTTCGGCTGCGCATAGCGATTGAGCGGCACGCGGGCGAGCCATGCGGCGCGGGCCTGGTCTGTGTGGACCGCCTGAACCAGCGGGGTATCCACCGGCCCCGGCGCGATGGCGTTGACGCGGATGCCGAGGGCCGCGAACTCCACCGCGAGGATCTTGGTGAGCACCACCACCGCGCCCTTGGACGAGCCGTAGGCGGCGCGGCCGAGATTGCCCTGGATGCCCGAAACGGACGCGATGTTGACGATGGAGCCGGCGCTGCGCGCCTGCATCACCTTCGCCGCCTCCCGCGCCACCAGGAAGGTGCCGATGACGTTCACGTCGAGGATCTTGCGGAAGATGTCGGCGGAGGTCTCCAGCGCCGGGATGTCGCGGGCGATGCCGGCGGAGTTCACCACCCCCCACAGCAGCCCGAACCCGCTCTCCGTCTCGGCGACGAGCTTCACCACCTGCGCCTCGTCGGAAATGTCGGCCTGGACGACCCGCACCTTGTCGCCATGGGCGGCGAGCGCCGCCCGCGCCTTCTCGATGCTTTCCGGCACGAGGTCGGCGGCGACCACCCGCCAGCCCTCGGCCAGAAGCTCCTCCACCACGGCGAGGCCGATGCCCGAGGCACCACCCGTCACGATCACGCTTCCCGGTCTCGACACGGCGTTTCTCCCTGAGGGTGTTTTAGGCAGGACGGCGGCTCAGATGAGCCCGCGCTCGGCCAGGGCCTCGCGCACCATCTTCTTGGTGATCTTGCCGTAGGCGGATTTCGGCAGCGCGTCCCAGAAATGCACGCGCCGGGGCAGCTTGTAGCGGGCAACCTTGCCATCGAGGAACGCGACCAAGTCCTCCTCGCTCACGCTCTGCCCGTCGCGCAGCACGCAGACGGCGACGCCCACCTCGCCCCACATGGGGTCCGGCACGCCGAGGATGGCGACCTCGGCGATGGCGGGATGGGTGAGCACCTTCTCCTCCACCTCGCGCGGATAGACGTTGGAGCCGCCCGATATGTACATGTCGGAGGCGCGCCCCGTGATGTAGACGAAGCCCTCGTTGTCCATGTGGCCGAGGTCGCCGGTGCGGAACCAGCCGTTGCGGAACGCCTTCGCATTGGCCTCGGGATTGTCGTAATAGCCCGCCAGCACCGCCGGGCCGCAGACACAGATCTCGCCGGTCTCGAAAGGTGCGACCTCGCCGCCGGCATCGTCCTGAATCTGGACCTGCATGCCGGTGCGCTCGAAGCCGCAGGTGCCGACCTTCACGTGCGGGCCGTCCTCGGGATCGTGCAGATAGGGCGGCAGGACGGTGATGTTGCCGGTCACCTCCCCGAGGCCGAAATACTGCACCAGCACCTTGCCGAGCTTCCTCAGCGCGAACTTCTGGTCCTCCCGGTACATGGGCGCGCCGGCATAGATCACATAGCGCAGGGAGGAATGGTCGAACTGGTCCACCGAGGGGTGCTCGGTGAGCAGCTTGGTGATGGTCGGCACGGTGAACATGTTGGTCACCCGCCAGTCCTGCACCAGCCGCCACGCCTCCGCCGCATCAAACCGCTCGGAGGGCATGAGGATGGTCTTCACCCCCCGCGCCACCTGCACCAGCTGGTGCACGCCAGCGCCGTGGGAGAGCGGCGCCACCACGAGAGAGGCGTCCTGCTCCGTGGTGCCGGGCATCAGGTCGCACAGATGATTGGTGATGACGAAGGCCATCTGGCCGTGGGTCAGCACCGCCGCCTTGGGCCGCCCGGTGGTGCCGGAGGTGAAGAAGAACCAGCAGGGGTCGTCATGCTCCACGTCCGCCACCGGCACCTGTTCGCCGAGCCGGGCGGCGACGAGGGCGCCATAGTCCGCGCCGAAATCCGCGGTGCCGATGGCGATGATCTCGCGGATCGCCGGGGCCTCGGCGCGCACGGCCTCCACATGCTCAGGAAAATCGCGGTGGCAGATCATCACGCTCGCGCCCGAGGCGGAGGCGAGATAGGCGACCTCCCCCGGCGTCTGGCGGAAATTGGTGGGCACCCACACCGCGCCCAGCCGGAAGGCGGCGAACATGCTCTCGAACATTTCGAGGCAGTTCTTCGACTGTACGAGGATGCGGTCGCCCTTGACGACGCCGCGGGCGGCCAGTTCCGCCGCCATGGCATCCACGCGCGCGTCCATCTGAGCCCACGTCACGGTGCGGTCGCCCTCGACGAAGGCGATATGCTGGGGCAGCCGCCGCGCCGCCTGGCGCAGGAAATGCGAGAGGTTCATCACCCGGCGGCTGGTGCGGGCCACGCCGCCACGCGGGGCCTCGGCGACGGTCTGGGCAGGTGCGGACATTCACTTCACTCCGGGATCGGAAACGGTCAGGGCGCCGGGCGGGCGACGGAACGGGCCGGGCGCTGCGCGGGGCTGCGCTCGCTGCCCCCCAGCTTCGCCTCCAGCGCAGCGGCTTCGCGCTGGAGCAGCGGCACCAGATCCTTTTGCCGCTCCGCACCGAGCCGGCTCTCGATGGCGGCGAGCGAGAGGGCGCCGAGCGGGCGCCCGTCCGCCCCGCGCACCACCACGCCGATCCCCCACGAGCCGGCGACGTAAAGGCCCGGATTGAGCGCATAGCCGCGCGCGCGGGTCTCGCCCATGGCGCGGCGCAGCAGGTCGGCCGAATAGCCGGGATAGGCCGCGAGCGCCGCCGCATTGGCTTCGATGATTCGCGCTGCCTCGGCTTCCGGGAGAGCGGCAAGGATGGCGAGGCCGCCCGCGCCGATGCCGAGAGGATGCCGGTCGCCGGCCTGCAGCACATGGGTGCGGATGGGCCAGGTCCCCTCCTCGCGATGCAGACATACGGAGAAGGCACCGCGCGGCACCGAGAGGAAGGCGCAGTCGCCGCTCTGGCGGGCGATGCGGGTGAGGCCGTCGAGGGCGAGGGCATGGATGCCGAAGCGCGGCGCGGCGAGCGTGCCGAGCACATAGGCTTCCGGCCCCACATGATAGCGGCGGCTCGCCTCGTCCTGGTCCACCAGCCCGGCGCGCACCAGTGCGAGCAGCACGCGCCGAACGGTGGGCTTGGACAGGCCGGAACGCGCGACGAGATCGGCAAGGCGGGCGCCCTCCGCCCCCGCGCGGCCCACCAGCATCAGCAGCGCGACCGCGCGCTCGATGCTCTGGGTGCCGCCGGTTACCTCGGGGAGGCTATCCGGGGTCGCGCCCGACGGATGCTCCGGCCCGATTGCTCCGGCGGCGGGCGCCTTAAGTCCCCCTGCCACGCGCGCTCCCTCGATCCAGAATATGGACCTGAATTATCTGGCTACTTGGGACGACCGCCGCGCGGCGTCCGCTGGGACCATAATCTGCTTGCGAAATCCCCACAAGCGGGCCAGCATGGGCGGCGGGAAAAGAGGTCCATATATTGGACCCAAGGAAACCAGTCGGGCCGGGCCGGAGCCAGTCGGGGCGCCGCGCGAAACGGCCGCAAGGAGGAGCACCGATGACCCTGACCCGTCGCACCCTCATCAAGGCGAGCGCCGCCACCGCGCTGACCGGGGCCATCGCCCCGGCTCTGTTCGCCCCCACCGTCGCGCGGGCCCAGAGCGCCGAATTCGCCTACAAATACGCCAACAACCTGCCGGTCACGCACCCCATGAACGTGCGCGCGCAGGAGATGGCGGCGAAGATCAAGGCCGAGACCAAGGGCAGGGTCGAGATCAGCATCTTCCCCTCCAGCCAGCTCGGCGGCGACACCGACATGCTGAGCCAGCTGCGCTCGGGCGCCATCGAGTTCTTCACCCTGTCGCCGCTGATCCTCTCCACGCTGGTGCCCAACGCCTCCATCAGCGGCATCGGCTTCGCCTTCCCGGATTATGCCAGCGTGTGGAAGGCCATGGACGGCGACCTCGGCACCTATGTGCGGGGCCAGATATCCAAGGCCGGCATCATCGCTATGGACAAGATCTGGGACAACGGCTTCCGCCAGATCACCACCTCCACCAAGCCCATCGAGACCGCGGCCGACCTCAAGGGCCTGAAGATCCGCGTGCCGGTGTCGCCGCTGTGGACCTCCATGTTCAAGGCATTCGACAGCGCCCCGGCCTCGCTCAACTTCGCCGAGGTCTACACCGCGCTGCAGACCCGCGCCGTGGACGCGCAGGAGAACCCGCTCGCCATCATCTCCACGGCGAAGCTCTACGAGGTGCAGAAATACTGCTCCCTCACCAACCACATGTGGGACGGCTTCTGGTTCCTCGCCAACCGCCGCGCCTTCGAGAAGCTGCCCGACGATCTGCGCGCCATCGTGGCGGAGAACATCAACGAGGCGGGCCTCAAGCAGCGCGACGACGTGTTCGCCCTCAACAACACCCTGCGCAAGGAGCTGGCGGAAAAGGGCCTCGCCTTCAACGAGCCGAAGGTGGACAGCTTCCGCGACCAGCTGCGCAAGGCCGGCTTCTACGCCGAGTGGAAGGGCAAGTACGGCGACGAGGCCTGGGCCACGCTGGAGAAGTATACCGGCCAGCTCTCCTGAGCCGCCGCTCTTCCTCGCGTTCAAGGGGCGGCCTCGGCCGCCCCTTTTCGTTCAGGGCGCCAGTTGCACCACGATGCCCTCATTGGGCCGAAGGTCGACGGTGTCGCCCACGCGTTCCCCCGCCCGATCGCAGAAGGTGGAGAGCAGGAGGCGGCCGCCGCCGGCCGCTTCCGGCAGCATCGCCGACAGCGGATCGCCGCCGAGATTCAGCGCAACCAGCAGCGTCTCCCCCTCCCCCTGCCGCAGATAGGCGACGAGATCGCCGACCGCCGCGACCGGGGACCACAGGCCCACAGACAAGGCCGGATGCGCCCGCCGCAGGGCGAGCAGTGCGCGGGTGAGGGTGAGCATGGAGGCCCCCTCCCCCTGCTCGCGCTTCACGTTCACCTCGGTGAAATCGTCCGCCAGCGGCAGCCACGGCTCCACCGTGGAAAAGCCGGCGAACGGGCCATCGTCCCACTGCATGGGCGTGCGCGCGCCGTCGCGGCCAAGGCCGAGGCCGGGGACGTTCTTCTCGAACGGGTCCTGCACCCGCTCGGGCGGGATGGACACCTGCGACATGCCGATCTCGTCGCCGTAATACAGCGTCGGCGTGCCCCGCAGCGTCAGCAGCAGCATGGCCGCCACCCGCGCCTGATCGGGACCGAGCCGGCCAACGACACGCGGCCGATCGTGGTTGGAGAGCACCCAGTTGGGCCAGCCCCCTTCGGGGATGGCGGCTTCATAGGCGGCGATCAGCGGCGCCAGCTCCGCCGCGTTCCAGGGCGCCGCCAGCAGCGTGAAATTGAACGGCAGGTGCACGCCCCGCCCGTCCTCGCCGTAATAGGCGGCGATTCGGTGAAGCGGCAGATAGGCTTCGCCGATCAGCACCCGGTCGCCATCGTAGGAATCGGCCAGGTCACGGAAGCCGGCGATCACGTCCATCACTTCCGGCCGGTCGCCGGTATAGAGGTGCGTCAGGGCGGAATGGGGGTTCATGCCCTCGCTGAAGTCGGGATTCGGCGGGTTGTCCCGGAACTCCGCATCCTTGATGACATGCCAGAGCGCATCGATGCGGAAACCGTCCACGCCCCGGTCGAACCAGAAGCGCAGGGCATCGTGCATGGCCTTCACCACCTCCGGATTGCGCCAGTTGAGGTCCGGCTGCTCCTTCAGGAAGGCGTGGTAGTAATACTGGCCGCTCGCCTCGTCATATTCCCAGCCGCTGCCGCCGAATTCCGAGAGCCAGTTGTTGGGCGGCCCGCCATCCGGGCCGGGATCCCGCCAGATGTACCAGTCACGCTTGGGATCGTCCTTGGACGAGCGCGACGCCTTGAACCACGGATGCTCCTGCGAGGAGTGGTTGGGCACGAAATCGAGGATGATCCGGAGCCCCAGGCTGTGAGCCTCCGCCACCAGCCGGTCGAAATCTTCGAGAGTGCCGAACAGGGGATGGATGGCGGTGTAGTCGGCCACGTCATAGCCGAAGTCGGCCATGGGCGAGGGATAGATGGGGGAGATCCAGATGGCGTCGATGCCGAGGTCGGCGAGATAGGGAAGCCGGGAGATGATGCCCGGAAGGTCGCCCACCCCGTCGCCGTCACTGTCCTGGAAGGAGCGCGGATAGATCTGGTAGACGACGCCGGACTGCCACCACAATGGCCCGGTCTTCAGCCACTCGCGTTCCTGCTCCGCCATCGGCGCCTTCTCCCGCTCTGCCGGAGCACTCTTGCGCTCCGGCTCAGATTGGAGAAGTACGGCCGGCCCGGTTCGGTTTCATGACCGGACGCAGGCCGGGGTCGCTTCAGGCCGCGCGGCAGCGGTCGATGGCCCAGCGCACCAGCTTGCGCACGTCCGGATCGGGATCGTCATAGGCGGCTTCCAGCGCGGACACGGCGGCGGGATCGGCGATCTCCCCCAGCGCGGCGGCGGCCTCCTTGCGGACGTTGGAGAGCTGGTCGCCCAGCGCTTCCGCCACCACGGGAACTGCGGCGCGGGCCTTGAGCTTGCCGAGCGCGTTCACCGCCTTGGCCTTCACCTGCCAGGCATCGTCGTTGGCGGCGACGATCAGCGGGTCCACCGCCTCCTGGATCTTGGCCTTGCCGATGGAATAGGCGGCTTCCTCGCGCACCTGCCAGTGGCCGTCCTTGAGCCCGGCGATCAGGGCGGGAACGCCCGCCGTGCCGCTGCGCACAAACACGAGGGCCGCCATCACCGCACGACGCACCGCCGCTTCCGGATCGGTGGCGGCGAGCAGCAGCGCGGGCAGCGCCGCATCCGCCTTCAGGTATCCCAGAACGCCCAGCGCCTCGCGCCGCACGGCGATGTCGGGATCGCTCAGCGCACCGAGGGCCACCGGCATGGCGGAGGGATCCTGCATATCGCGCAGCGCCCGCAGCGCCGAAGCGCGGACGAACGCGCTCAGGGGCCCACCCGTCTCCTGCGCCCGCTCGATGAGGCGGGACGCGGAGGCCGGCTCCTTCTTGTCGGCGAGGCTCTCGGCGGCGGCGAGGCGCACCGCCTCCTCCGCGTCGTCCAGCGCATCGATCAGGCCGAGGGCAGCGGACAGACCGGAATGCTCGTCTAGCGACTTGGCGGCGGCTTCCCGCACGCCGGCATCTGAGTCCTTCAGGCCGGCGAGCAGCAGGTCCACCGCACCCGGGTCCACGCTCTCGGCAAGGCCGAGCATGGCCACGCGGCGGATGCCGGCGTCGGGATCGCGGGCGCGATCCGCCACGGCGTCGAGATCGTCGTCGAAATCGTCGAAGATGGCCATGGCGCTCACCGCAGCAGATAGGGGATTTCGACCTTCACCGCGCCGGTGGGGCAATCCACCTCGCACGGCATGCAATACCAGCACTCGTCATACTTCATGTGCGCCTTGCCCGAGGCCGGGTTGATGGCGAGCACGTCGAGTGGGCACACGTCGATGCAGACGCGGCAGCCCTTCTCGGCGATGCACTTGTCGTCATCGACGGTCACGGGCACGGAGGTGGTGTGATTGGCGAAAGGCATGGGGCAGCTCCGGAATTCGGGGTGAGGCTCACTCGGCGGCGATGGCCGGCGTGCGCAGCTGGTGGTAGGCGCCCATCTCGTCCTCATCGATCTCGACGACATAGGGGTCCACCGCGCGCTTCTTGTGCGCCATGCGGCCCATCTCGTCCTTGTAGAGGAGCGTGTGGCAGAACCAGTTCTCGTTGTCTGTGGCGGGGTGGTCGACGCGCCAGTGATAGAGACCCCAGCGGCTCTCGGTGCGATAGAGCGAGGCGGCGGCGGCCATGTCGGCGCAATCGAGGATGGATTGCAGCTCCAGCGCCCGCATCAATTCATGCGGATCCTTAACGCACAGGGCCGAAAGATCGTCGCGGACCTCGGCGAGGCGGGCCTGGCCGATCTTGTACTTGGCGGTCACCTTCGGCGGCTGGAGATAGTCGTTCACGAGGCGGCGGGCCTTGTACTCCATCTCGAATGGGGTGAGGCCGTCGTCGCGGCGGGTGGGCGCCATCACGCGGGCCTGCTCGCGGGCGATGTCGGCGGCGTCATAGGCCGGCAGGTCGGTGGAGGCGCAGTAATCCGCCGCGTCCTCGCCCGCGATGCCGCCGTTCACGAAGGCGCCGAGCATGTAATTGTGCGGCACGCTCGCCATGTCGCCGGCGGCATAGAGGCCGGGCACGGTGGTGCGGGCGTTCTCGTCCACCCACACGCCCGAGGCGGAGTGGCCGGAGCAGAAGCCGATCTCGGAGATGTGCATCTCCACCATGTTCTGGCGATAGTTGGTGCCCCGGTTCTCGTGGAACCGCCCGCGCGAGGGCCGCTCGTTGGAGTGCAGGATGGTCTCGATCTCGGAGATGGTCTCCTCGGCGAGGTGGGTCATGTTGAGGAAGACCGGGCCGTTGCCGCTCAGCAGCTCGCCGTAGAATTCCTTCATCATCTGGCCCGACCAGTAATCGCACTCGATGAAGCGCTCGCCCTTGTTGTTGGCGGTGTAGCCGCCGAACGGGCCGGTGACATAGGCGCAGGCCGGGCCGTTATAGTCCTTGATGAGCGGATTGATCTGGTAGCATTCGAGGTTCGCGAGGCCCGCACCGGCGTGATAGGCCATGGCATAGCCGTCGCCGCAGTTCGCAGGGTTCTCGTAAGTGCCGAAGAGATAGCCGGAGGCCGGCAGACCGATGCGGCCGGCGGCGCCGCAGGCGAGCACCACCGCCTTGGCGCGGATCACCAGGAACTCGCCGGTGCGGGTGTTGACGCCGATGGCGCCGGCGATACGGCCGTCCGTGCCGGTGAGGAGGCGGGTGGCCATGTAGCGGTTGGTCACCAGCACCTGATGCTTGCGCAGCTGGCGGTAGAGCGCCTTCTTGACGTGATGGCCTTCCGGCATGGGCAGCACATAGGTGCCCATGTGGTGCACCTTGCGCACGTTATATTCGCCGGAGCCGTCCTTCTCGAACTTCACGCCGATGGAGTCCAGATACTGGATCATCGGGTAGGAGCCCGTCGCATAGGCCATCACCGCCTTCTGGTGGACGATGCCGTCATTGGCGACGGTGATCTCCTTCACATACTGCTCGGGGGTGGCGTAGCCGGGGATGACGGCGTTGTTCAGCCCGTCCATGCCCATGGAGACCGCGCCGGAGCGCTTCACATTGGCCTTCTCCATGAGGACCACCTTGAGGCCGGGATTCTTCTCCTTGGCCTTGATGGCCGCCATCGGGCCGCCGGTGCCGCCGCCGATGACGAGGATGTCGGTCTCGACGATCTCGGTCTTCATCTCGTTGTCGAACGCGCTCATGGGTTCATCTCCGGAAGGTCGTTGGCGGCCTCGGCGGCCAGCGCCGCGAGATAGGCGAAGGGGTAGACCCCGCGCTTGTGGCCGTCGGAAAAGGTGAGGTTCAGGCCGTGCGCGCCGAACGGCTCCACGCCGGTGAGGGCCACGCCGGGGAAGGCTGAGGGAAAGCGGTCGCGGGCGCGGTCCGCCGTGCAGGCGGCGCAGCGGCAGGCGGAGCGCAGGCGCTCGGCCGAGAACTCCGCCCGCGTCCCGCCATAGGCAAGGGTCAGGCGGCGCCGGTCCCGGTCGAGGCGGATTTCCTCGACTTCAAGGGGAAGGGGTGCGGGGGCAGACGTCATCATGACCCCGATTGGACATCGCGGCCCCTCCTGCCGATAGCAACTAGTTGCTGGCTGGAGCACTTCCAGGGAGACGCTTTCCGCGGCCCGCGCCCGCGCTATGGTACCAGCCGAGGATCACAGGAAGAGCCGAATGGATCAGGTGGAGTGCATTGTCGCCGGAGCCGGTGTGGTCGGCCTCGCCATCGCCCGCGCGCTCGCGCTGGCGGGCCGGGAGGTGGTGCTGGTGGAGGCGGCGGATGCCATCGGCACCGGCACCTCCTCGCGCAATTCCGAGGTGATCCATGCCGGCATCTATTACGAGCCGGGCAGCCTCAAGGCCGAGCTGTGCGTGCGCGGCCGGGCGCTGCTCTACGCCTTCTGCGAGAGCCACGGGGTGGGGCACAAGCGCATCGGCAAGCTCATCGTCGCCGCCACGCCGGAGGAAGTGGCCTATCTGGAGAAGCTGGCAAAGACCGGCGCGGCCAACGGCGTCGATGACCTGACGATGCTGAGCGGCACGGAAGCGCAGGCGCTGGAGACGGCGCTCTCGGCCCACGCGGCGCTGCACTCGCCCTCGACCGGCATCGTGGATTCTCACGGCCTGATGCTGGCGCTGCTCGGCGACATGGAGGCGGCCGGCGGGATGCTCGCCCTTTCCTCCCCCATCGTGGCCGCAGAGGCGGGAGCGGACGGCATCGTTGTGACCACCGGCGGGCCGGAGCCAATGACGCTTGCCTGCCGCCTGTTCATCAATTCCGCCGGGCTCGATGCCCCTGCCCTCGCCCGCGCCATCTCCGGCATGCCCGCCCATCTGGTGCCGCAAGAGACCATGGCCAAGGGCAATTACTTCTCCTGCCTCAGGAAGGTGCCCTTCTCGCGCCTCATCTATCCGGTGCCGGAGGCGGGCGGCCTCGGCACGCACCTCACGCTGGACCTCGGTGGGCAAGGGCGTTTCGGCCCCGATGTGGAGTGGGTCAGCACGCGGGACTACGTTGTCGACCCCGCCCGCAAGGCCGCCATGATGGCCTCCATCCGCCGCTACTGGCCGGACGTGCGCGAGGAGGATCTGGCACCCGGCTATTCCGGCATTCGGCCGAAGATCCCCGGCGTGGAGGGGCGCGCACCCGATTTCGTCATCCAGGGGCCGGCGGTGCATGGCGTGCCGGGGCTGGTGAACCTCTTCGGCATCGAATCGCCGGGGCTGACGAGCTGCCTCGCCATCGCAGAGCGGGTGGTGGAGGTGGCGGAGGGATAGGGCGGCTACGGCGCACGGCGCAGGCTCACCGTTCCCCGGACAAGCGACGGCACCGCCGGAGCGCTGATCCGGGGTCCAGCGCGAGAGTCCCCGCGCAGCGGGGCAAAACCAGAGGCCGCTGGGTTCGGAAGCGCCTTCGGCGGCCCGTTGCGCTGGACCCCGGCTCGCATTCCGCTGGCGCTGCATGCGTCCGGGGCGCGAGAGAGATTCCCCCAAACAAAAAGGGCAGCGGCCTGGACCGCTGCCCTCTTCAACCACCTAAAGCAGACAGCCCTCAGGCCATCTCGCTTTCCTTCTTGCGCTCCTCGCGCTTGCGGTCGTTGGGGTCCAGGAGGCGCTTGCGCAGGCGGATGGACTTGGGCGTCACCTCCACCAGCTCGTCGTCCTGAATCCACGCCAGCGCGCGCTCCAGCGTCATGCGGATCGGCGGGGTGAGGCGCACGGCCTCGTCCTTGGAGGTGGTGCGGATGTTGGTGAGCTGCTTGCCCTTCAGCACGTTCACTTCCAGGTCGTTGTCCCGGTTGTGCACGCCGATGAGCATGCCCTGGTACACCTTCCATCCGGGCTCGATCATCATCGGGCCGCGATCTTCGAGGTTCCACAGGGCGTAGGCCACCGCCTCGCCCGCCGCGTTGGCGATGAGCACGCCGTTGGTGCGGCCGGCGATCTCGCCGCGATAGGGCGCATATTCGTGGAACAGCCGGTTCATGATGGCCGTGCCGCGCGTGTCGGTGAGCAGCTCCGACTGGTAGCCGATGAGGCCGCGGGTGGGGGCGTAGAAGACGAGGCGCTGGCGGTTGCCGCCGGAGGGGCGCATCTCGATCATCTCGGCGCGGCGCTCGCTCATCTTCTGGACGACGGTGCCGGAATATTCCTCATCCACGTCGATCAGCACTTCCTCGATGGGCTCAAGGGTCTGGCCGGTGGCCTCGTCCTTCTTGAACACCACGCGGGGGCGCGACACGGCGAGCTCGAAGCCCTCGCGGCGCATGGTCTCGATGAGCACCGCCAGCTGAAGTTCGCCGCGGCCCGACACGAAGAAGGAATCCTTCTCGGTGGATTCCTCGATCTTCAGCGCCACGTTGCCCTCCGCCTCGCGGAACAGGCGGTCGCGGATGACGCGGCTGGTCACCTTGTCACCCTCGGTGCCGGCGAGGGGCGAATCATTCACGATGAACGACATGGTGACGGTGGGGGGATCGATGGGCTGGGCTTCCATCGCCTCAGTCACTTCGAGCGCGCAGAAGGTGTCCGCCACCGTGCCCTTGGAGAGGCCGGCAATGGCGACGATGTCGCCCTGCACGCCTTCCTCGATGGGCTGGCGCTCGATGCCACGGAAGGCGAGGATCTTGGAGACGCGGCCCTGCTCCACCAGCGAGCCGTCCTGCGCCAGCACCTTGATCGCCTGGTTCGGCTTGATGGAGCCGGAGGTGATGCGGCCCGTGATCATGCGGCCGAGGAAGGGGTTGGCCTCGAGCAGCGTGCCGATCATGCGGAACGGGCCGTCATCGACGGTGGGCTCGGGCACGTGGCGCAGCACGAGATCGAACAGGGGCGCCATGCCCTGGTCCATGGGGCCTTCGGGGCTGTCGGCCATCCAGCCGCTGCGGCCGGAACCGTAGAGGATCGGGAAATCGAGCTGCTCATCGGTGGCGTCGAGCGCGGCGAACAGGTCGAACACCTCGTTGATGACCTCGGTCGGACGCGCGTCGGAGCGGTCCACCTTGTTGATGGCCACGATGGGCTTGAGGCCGATCTTCAGCGCCTTGCCGACCACGAACTTGGTCTGCGGCATGGGGCCTTCCGCTGCGTCCACGAGCACGATGGCACCGTCCACCATGTTCAGGATACGCTCGACCTCACCGCCGAAGTCGGCGTGGCCGGGGGTGTCGACGATGTTGATGCGCGTGTCCTTCCAGACCACCGAGGTGGCCTTGGCGAGGATGGTGATGCCGCGCTCCTTCTCGAGATCGTTGGAATCCATCACGCGCTCGGCGACCCGCTGGTTCTCGCGGTAGGACCCCGACTGCTTCAGCAGCTCGTCCACCAGCGTGGTCTTGCCGTGGTCGACGTGGGCGATGATGGCGATGTTCCGCAGCTTCATGGAAGGTCCAGCACGAAAACGCGGGTCCGAATGACTCGGGCCCGCCGGGAAAGGGATATTTTGCGGCGCAAAATACACAGAAACCGATCAAGATCAATGCGACCGCGCCGCGACCCGGTCACCGCGACCTCGCCGGGCGCCTTGACGCCCTCCCCTTGCCGCCGCGTTCACGCCGGTTCATCAGGCAAGCCGTGGCGGCGCGGACGCGCGGAACAGGAAGAGACAGGGGCATGTGGATGGACGGGGCGTTCGTTGCGGGTCTTCTGGTCAGCATCATCACCATCGCGATCCAGGCCTTGGGCACGGTCATCGTCATCAAGATGGTGCGCTTCGCCTCGCACCACCTCACCGGACGGCGCAAGATCGAGACCCTCGTCATCGTCATGGCGGCCTCGGGCACGATCCTCACCGTCATCCACCTGCTGGAGGTGATGGTGTGGGCGCAGCTCTATGCGCTCACGGGCGCCACCGAGCCGGACGACATCTACTATTTCGCCTTCGTCAATTTTACGACGCTGGGCTACGGCGACCTCATCCCGGCCCGCCCTTGGCGCATCCTCGGACCGATGACGGCGGCCAACGGCATGCTGTTGTTCGGCTGGTCCACGGCGGTGCTGTTCGCCGTGCTGTCGCGGGCCATCGCCCAGCTTCGCATCCGCTAGGCCCGGTGCCGTCCCGCGTTTGAGGTAAGGTCGTCCCGCCCGGCCTGCGCTATAGTGGATTATAGCGAGGGGCGCGCACGAACCATGGCACCAGGAGCATCGCAGCAGACGGTACCGGATCCGACCGGTTCGGACGGAACCGCACAGCACGCCCTCGCGGCCGCGCAGGTGATGGCCCGCCATCCCTATTTCGCCGCCTTTCCGCTGGAGGAGCTGGTCGACCTGATCGCCCGCGGCGAACGGATGGAGGTTGCGCCCGGCACGCGCCTGCTCTGCCGGGGAGATGTTGGCACCTTCGCCCTCCTGGTGTTCGAGGGCACGGCGGTCGTCACCATCGACACGCCCTACGAGCACGTCCAGCTGGCGCAATTGCAGGCACCGGCGGTGATCGGCGAGATCGCCGCCTTCACCGGCGTCGCCCGCACCGCCCATGTGGATGCCCTCACCCCCATCCGCGCGGTCCGCCTCTCGGCGGAGGTATTGGAGGCAGCCGGACGGCTGCGGCCGGATCTCCTGTCCGCGGTGATGCGCCAGTTCGGTCGCCGCTTCGAGACCTTCAATCAGGTCTTCGGCTTCTACGCCAACGCCCTCAACGCACTGGAGCGGCGGGAATTCGACCTCGCTCTCCTCGATGACCTGCGCAATCCACTGCCGGAGATGGTGGATTTCTCCCACTCCTTCCGCCGTCTCGCCGAGGCGATCATGAGCCGTGCGGCGGAGCGGCGGGAGATGGCCAACGCCGCCGCCATCCAGCGCGCCATGTTGCCCCCGCCTTTGCCGCCGGAGGTGCTGGGCGGCAGAGCGGATATCTTCGCCGCCATGCGCCCGGCCAAGGACGTGGGCGGCGATTTCTACGATTACTTCCTCATCGACGGCCGCCGGCTGGTGGTGACGCTGGGCGATGTCGCCGGCAAGGGCACCCCCGCCGCCTTGTTCATGAGCGCCACCCAGACCGCGCTGCGCATGGTGCTCCGGAGCGAGCCCGACCTCGCCGTCGCGGTGGCGCGGGTAAACGACCTGCTCTGCGCCACCAATGGCGAGGACATGTTCGTCACCCTGTTCTGCGGCGTCATCGACCTCGACACGGGTGTCCTCACCTACTGCAATTGCGGCCATACGGACTGCATGATCCTGCGCGCCGACGGCGGCGTGGAGCGCCCTGCGGCCACCGGGCCGGCGCTCGCGATGATGGAAGGCGCCCGCACCCGCGCCGCGACCGTGACGCTTGCGCCCGGCGACCGGCTGTTCCTGTTTTCGGACGGCCTCACCGACGCGTTCAACCCGGCGGAAGAAGCGTTCGGAGAGGCGCGGCTCGAAGCCGCCGCGACGGCCGCCCTCTTAGCCGCGCCCGACCTTCCCGCCGCAGCCTTCCTTTCCGGCATATTCGACACGGCAATCCGCTGGGCCGACACCGCGCCGCAGTTCGACGACATGACCGCGCTGGCAGTCACGCTCGGCCCGCGCTGATTGGGGGAACCTCCCCCCTCCCCGCGTGTTGCCCAAAGGGGGCGACCGAGCGGAGGACGGCCATGGCCGATGAGCACGATACGCACCCGGCGGCCCCCGACGGCCTGCCGGCGCGGACGCCGCTGGAGCTGGACATTGCCGCGGCGGCCCACCGCAAGATCCTCGTGCTGGCGCTGCAATTGATGGCGCGGGACGAGACCCTTCGACCGGCGCTGGTGGAGGCGGTCAGCCAGAAGCTGACCTTCCACGACGCCCACGAGGATGCGGGCCTCGAGGCCGATACCGCCTTTGCCTTCGAGCGACGGGTGGACGAGGAGTTCCGCCGTATCCTTTCCGATGTGCAGGCCGTGCTCGGCGAGGAGATGCGCTCGCCCGTGGCCTAAGCACGAGGCCACGGCACGCCGATTGCTTCGGGTAGGGAATGACCTTGCTGCCCCGCAAAGTGTCGCGTGATCCGCGCCAAACGCACCCGGCCGTGGCGGGGTTTCCCCCCATCCTTGTCCGCATCCGGACGCATCGCGCGGAAACCCGCTCATGAGCCAGTTCTCCTTCGCCCACGCCGGCAATACCGACTGGCAGGCCGCCCTCGGCTCCTGCTGGAGCCAGCTGCAGGCCCAGCTGACGGACAAGCCGCCGCCGACGCTCGGCTGGTGCTACCTTTCCGACCGTTATACCGGTGCCGCCGGCAACATCATGGAGGCCCTGAAGGCGGGCCTGCCGGCGGTAAGCTGGGTCGGCACCATCGGCGTCGGGGTGGCGGCGGACGACGTGGAATATTTCGATGCGCCGGGCATCGCGATCATGCTCGCCGATATTCCGCCGGACAGCTTCCGTGTCTTCTCCGATCTCGCGCCGCTGGGGGCGGATGGGTTCGAGCCTTTCACTGCCCTCGTCCATGCCGATGGCGGCACACCGGACCTGCCCGAGCGGCTCAAGGCCCTGGCCGGGCAGACCCTCACCGGCTATTTGTTCGGCGGCCTCTCCTCCGCGCGCAACCAGCCTTTGCTGTTTGCCGACGACGTGATGCTCGGCGGCGTGTCCGGCGTCGCTTTCGGGCCGCAAGTGCCGGTGCTCTCCCGCGTCACGCAGGGCTGTCAGCCCATTGGCCCAAAGCGGGCCATCGACCGCGCCGAAGGCAATTACCTCGTGACCCTCGATGGCACGCGGGCCCTGGACTGCGCGATGGAGGACCTCGGCCTGCCCGCCGACATTCCCGACGAGCAGTTGCGCCTCGAACTCGGCCAGACGCTGGCCGGGCTCGTCGCGCCGGGGGAGGACACGAGCTCCGCGCCGGGCCGCTTCGGCACCGACACGCAGGTGCGCCACCTCGTGGGCGTCGGTCGCAAGGCCGGGGTGCTGGTGGTGGCGGAGCAATTGGAGGCCGGCACCCGGCTCGCCTTCTGCAAGCGCAACGCGGAGGCCGCGCGCCACGATCTCCTGCGCATCGTCGCCGAGGTGAAGGCGCAGGCCGATACCGCCGGCGGCGCCCGCGGCGCGCTCTATGTGAGCTGCTCCGGTCGCGGCGGCCCGCATTTCGGCGCGCCGAGCGCGGAGTTCAAGATGGTGCGCGAGGCGCTCGGTCCGGTCCCGCTCATCGGCTTCTTCGCCGGCGGAGAGATCGCCCGCCATCACCTTTACGGCTACACCGGCGTGCTGACGCTGTTCACCTGACAGGTCCGGGCAACCCCCTCCAAATCCCGACACCATAGGGCCGCCGCGCGGGCACCCCCGCCGGGCGGATCGTTGCGTGTGCCGACCCGTCGATCCCCTTCGGACCGGGCTTCGGCGACCGCGAGCGTGCGCGCGACCCCAGAAGCCCCTAGTCTTCCTCTGCGTCATGCACCCGGGCCCATAGCAGACCTGCCGGATTTTGCAGTGCCGCATGTCACGATAGTGCCATTTGGCACTATTGCCGGAGACATGGCCCGGCGCGTTAGAGTTATCCCAATAAGAAAACGACCGGGAACAGACAAGCAAGCTCTTCGTCGAGAAGCGAAAGTATCGATGTGCGCACCCGTGCGCGCAGAGCCTTCTGCTTGTCTTTTTCGGCGAAGAGATCCGGTCGTCACACACCTGCCTTCCGGATTATTTACGGGGAGTCGAGATGACGCACGAAACGCTGGGTGTCAGCAAATACGATATTCTTTTCGAGCCGATCAAAATCGGTCCGAAAACCCTTCGGAACCGCTTCTATCAGGTGCCGCACTGCATCGGCGCCGGTTCCGACAAGCCCGGCTTCCAGGCCGCGCACCGCTCGCTCAAGGCCGAAGGCGGTTGGGCAGCACTCAACACCGAATACTGCTCCATCCACCCGGAATCGGACGATACGCACCGCGTCTCCGCCCGCATCTGGGACGAGGGCGACGTGCGCAACCTCGCCGCCATGACCTCGGAAATCCACAAATACGGCGCCCTTGCCGGTGTCGAGCTGTGGTACGGCGGCGCTCACGCCCCGTGCATGGAGACCCGCCAGACTGCGCGCGGTCCCAGCCAGTACGCCTCCGAGTTCGAATCCCTCACCTATTGCCACGAGATGGACCACGACGACATCCGTCGCGTGCAGGGCTTCTACGTCGAGGCGGCCCGCCGCGCCCGCGATGCCGGCTTCGACATCATCTATTGCTACGGCGCGCACTCCTACCTGCCACTGCAGTTCCTCTCCAAGTATTACAACAAGCGCACCGACAAGTACGGCGGCAGCTTCGAAAACCGCGCCCGCTTCTGGATCGAGACCCTGGAGCAGATGAAGGCGGCCGTGGGCTCCGAATGCGCCATCGCCACCCGCTTCGCCGTTGACACGCTGATCGGCGAGGACGGCATCGAGGTGGAGCGCGACGGCCTCAAGTTCGTCGAGCTGGCCGACGATCTCGTGGACCTCTGGGACGTGAACGTGGGCGACATCGCCGAGTGGGGCGAGGATGCCGGTCCCTCCCGCTTCTACCGCCAGGGCCATCAGCTCTCCTGGCAGAAGTTCGTGAAGCAGGCCTCCAAGAAGGTCGTGCTGGGCGTCGGCCGCTTCACCGATCCGGAGAAGATGGTCGAGGTGATCCGCAACGGCGAGCTGGACGTGATCGGCGCCGCGCGGCCCTCCATCGCCGATCCCTTCCTGCCGGAGAAGATCCGCGACGGCCGTCTCGACGACATCCGCACCTGCATCGGCTGCAACGTCTGCATCTCCCGCTGGGAGATCGGCGGCCCGCCCATGATCTGCACCCAGAACGCCACCGCCGGCGAGGAATTCCGTCGCGGCTGGCATCCGGAGCGCTTCCCCAAGAAGGGTTCGGACGATGCCATCCTGGTGGTGGGCGCCGGTCCCTCCGGCTCCGAGTGCGCCCGCGTGCTCATGGAGCGCGGCTATGTGGTTCATCTCGTGGACAGCGCCGAGAAGGTCGGTGGCTATGTGAACGAAGTGGCCACCCTGCCCGGCCTCGGCGAGTGGAGCTATCACCGCGATTATCGCGAGGTTCAGCTGAACAAGCTGGTGAAGCGCAACCGCGACAGCCAGATCGCCCTCGGCGGCAAGAAGCTCTCGGTGGAGGACGTGCTCTCCTACGGCGCCGACAAGGTGGTGATCGCCACCGGCGCCCACTGGGTCACCGACGGCACCAACTGCCTCACCCATGCGCCCATCCCGGGACTGGAAGGCACCCCGCGCGCCAATGTGCTCACGCCGGAAGACGTGATCCTCGGCACCAAGCCCATCGGCAAGCGGGTGATGATCCTCAATGCCGACCCCTATTACATGGCGCCGAGCCTCGCGCAGAAGCTGGCCGAGGCCGGGCATCAGGTGACGGTGGCGTCGGGCGTTGAACTCGGCCGCTACATGCACTTCACGCTCGAAGCGCCGAACATGCACCGCATGCTGCACGAGCTGCACATCAACGTGCTCTCCAGCACCTGGGCGAGCCGCGTCGAAGACGGGCGGATCGAGCTCTACAACCTCTGGGGCGACGGGCATAAGCGCGTCTATACCGGCCCCGGCAAGATGCCGCGCACCGCAAACACCACCCACGCCTGGCACGAGTACGACACCCTCGTGCTGGTCACCGCTCGCCGCTCCGAGGATGCCCTGTTCCGGGCCCTCAAGGCGCGCTCCGGCGAGTGGGACGCCCGCGGCATCAAGGGGGTGTACGTGATCGGCGACGCCTGGGCACCCAAGCTCATCGCCGATGCCACCTTCGACGGGCAGCGCCTTGCCCGCGAGATCGAAGAGGCGAACCCGCAGGAGCCCAAGCCCTACCGCCGCGAGGCCGCCGTCTATGGCGCGCCCTACCAGCCGGGCGGCTCCTACGAGATCCGCTACCAGGGCTAGTTCCCCTCGTCCTGGTCAGAGCGGGCGGGGCGCGGCAGATCACGCGCCCCGCATGCCCGCCGTCGCCGGGGTCCAATCCCTCGGCCGGTCCGGGCATTTGCAAGAGCGCAATCAAGAACAAAATCAGAGGGCGAGCAGCACATGATTCCGAGCGGCATCGATCCGTCCAAGGTCACGCGCATCCTGTTCCAGGACTTCTCGCCCTGGATGCTCGCGATCTTCTATGTCTATGCCATCGGCTGCATGGCGGCGTTCGCCTGGGGCGTCTATGCCCAGGTTCACAAGTATCGCGCCGGACGCCGGGGTGCGCGCCTCGCCTGGGGCGACATCGGCCGCAGGCTCATCGACACGGCGAAGACCATCGCCTCCCATCGCACGCTGCGCCGGCGCGACACCGCGGCCGGGCGGCTCCATGCCTTCATCTTCTACGGCTTCGCGCTGCTGTTCATCGGCACCGCCACCATCACCCTGCAGGAAGACATTCTCGGCCCGCTCATCGGCCTCGAATTCTGGCACGGCCACTTTTACCTGCTGTTCAAGCTCACGATGACGCTCGCCGGCACCGGCTTTATCTGCGGCCTCCTCTACATGATGTGGCGGCGCGGCTGGCTGAAGCCGCCGAAGCTCGATTATGCGCGGCCCGACCGCACGCCGCAGGATGCGGACTTCTCCCGCGAGCGCTACCGCATCGAGGACTGGGCCTTCCTGTGGACGCTGCTGCTCATCGGCATCACCGGCTTCCTGCTCTCCGGCGCCCGCATGGTGTGGCTCCAGAACGATCCGGCGGTGTGGGACACGCGCTGGTGGGCCCCCGTGGGCGCGTCCATCGCCGCGGGCCTGAAGGCGGTGGGCTTCACCAGCACCGGCGCGGGGGCGCTGCGCATGGGGCTGTGGTGGCTGCACGGCGTGCTGGCGCTCACTTTCATCGCCCTCATCCCCTACACCAAGGCGAAGCACATCTTCACCGCCGCCGCCTCCTGGCTGCTGCGCAATCCCGAGGCCATCCGCCATCTGCCGCTGGGCGATCTGGACGCCGACCGCATCGGCTATCGCGAGCTGGGCGACGTCGCGAGCCGCTACCTCGTCCAGGCGGACGCCTGCACCAAATGCGGCCGCTGCCACGAGGCCTGCCCGGCGCGCGCCGCCGGCTATCCGCTCTCCCCGCGCGACGTGGTTCTGACACTCCGCGAGCAGGCCAACACCCATCTCGGCGAGGTGCTGCCGAAGCCCCGCGCCGCCGGCTGCGCCACACCCCTCATCGGCCTCGCCACCGGCGAATATCGGCCCGACACCCTGTGGTCCTGCCGCCAGTGCGGTGCCTGCACGGAAATCTGCCCGGTGGGGGTGGAGCACGTGCCGCTCATCAACATGCTCCGCCGCACGCTGGTGGATGAAGGCGAGATGGACCCGGCCCTCCAGCGCACGCTGGGAGCGGTGAACAAGACCGGCAACTGTTTCAACGAAAGCCGCCGCAAGCGCCCCAACTGGACCAAGGACCTGCCGTTCAAGATCAAGGACGCGCGCAAGGAGCCCGTGGATGTGCTCTGGTTCGTGGGCGACTATGCGAGCTTCGACCCGCGCAACCAGAAGGTCAGCCGCGCCTTCGCCCGCATCCTGCATTCCGCTGGTATCGACTTCGGCATCCTCTACGAGGGCGAGACCACGGCCGGAAACGACGTGCGCCGCGTGGGCGAGGAGGGCCTGTTCCAGCAGCTTGCCGAAGGCAACATCTCGACGCTTGGCGATTGCAGCTTCAACCGCATCGTCACGACCGATCCGCATTCCTTCAACACGCTGAAGAACGAATATCCCGACCTCGGCGGCACCTATGACGTCAGCCACGCCAGCGCCTTCCTGAAGGAGCTGATGGCGGACGGGCGCATCACCCCCGCCCGCAAGCTGGACTTCACCGTCACCTATCACGACCCCTGCCACCTGGGCCGCCTGAACAAGGGCTATGACGCCCCGCGCGACGTGCTCGCCGCCACAGGCGTGAAGCTGGTGGAGATGGGCAAGAGCCGGGACAATTCCTTCTGCTGCGGCGGTGGCGGCGGCCGGGTGTGGGTGCCCGATCCGCCCGGCACCAGCAAGGTGGGCGAGATCCGCGCGCGGGAAGCCGCCGAGATCCATGGCCTCGACGCTCTGGTGGTCAATTGCCCCAAGTGCATGACCATGCTCGAGGACGCGGTGAAGACCACCGGCAACGAGCGTAACTTCCGGGTGCTGGAGCTGACCGAGCTGCTCGCCGAGGCGCTGGAGCCCGAGGAGCCCGCCGTCCTTCCCGCCCCCGCAGAGGTCGGCTGAGCGATGGGCGCGCCCGCCAATATGAGTGCGCTGACGGGTGCGCTGATCGCCCGGGGCGACGCCTATCTGGCACTGCCGGCCTACGGGGCGGAGGGCGCGGAGTGGGCGCAGGCGGCGCTGGCGCGACTGCTCCTCTCCAATGCGCGGCTGAAGCTGGTGTTCGCCGCGCTACCCTTCGCGCCGCCGGCCTTCCTCGCCCTGCTCGCCGGCGAGGACCGGCCCGCCATCCTCCAGCGCATCGTGCGCAACCCGGCCACATCAGGCGCGACGCTGCTGCGCATCGCGCGGCAGATGGACGATGCGGCGACCCGCGCAGCCCTCGCCGCCCATGCCCACACGCCGGCGGTGGCGCTCATCGGCCTCGCCATGAACGCGGACGCGACGGTGCGCGCCGCGCTGCTGCGCAATGCCGGAACGCCGGCCCTCGCGCTCCATGCCTTGCTGGACCACGCGGACGCCGGGGAGCGCGCCGCCCTCGCCCGCCACCCGCAGGCGGACGCGGACCTGCTGCGCACCTTGCTCGCGGGCGGCGATGCCGTGGTGCGCACCGAGGCGGTGGCGCACCCCCATTGCCCGCTCACGCAGGTGGCAGATGCCTGCGTCGATGCCGATGCCGCCATCCGCCGCCGGGCGGCATCCAATCCCGTGCTGCCGCCGAGCCTGCGCCAGGCGCTGATGGGCGACAGCGATCCGGCCGTCCGCGCGCAGGCCCTGCGCCTTCATGCGGAAGGCCAGGAAGTCGCCTTGACCGATGACGGCGACGTCCGGGTGCGCCGCGCTCAGGCGCGCCATGTGGCGGTGCCGGAGGATCTGGCGGACGCCCTTTCTCGTGACGGCGATGCGTGGGTGCGCGTCTGGCTCGCCCGCAATCCGGCTTTGCCTGCGGCTCTCATCCAACGGCTGGGCGGCGATGCGGAGGCGCGGGTGCGCCATGCCGCCGGCCGCAATCCGGCCTGCCCGGCCGATGTGCTCGCCACCCTCGCCCGCGATGGCGACGAATGGGTGCGCGCCGCCGTGGCCTGCCGCCCCGACCTTCCGGCCGAGGCCTTGCGCGCGCTTGAACAGGAAGACGGGGAGGATGTCGCCTCCGCCGTCGCCCGCAACCCGCAGGCGCGGGAGCCTGTGCTCCGCCGCCTCGCCCGGCATGGGCAGGCGGACGTGCGGCGCGCGGTGGCGCTCAATCCCGATGCCCCGGCAGCCGCCCTGCGCCTGCTGCTGGACGATCCCTATCCCCTCAACCGCGCTTTTGCCGTCCGCCACCCGAACCTTCCGGTGGCGGATGCCTGGGGCTCAGCCGACGACGACGCGCCGCAGGTGCGCTTCGCGGTGGGCAAGCGCGCCGTCACCCACGCAGCGGCCGCCACGCGCGCCGCACGCAGGCCCCTCGAAACCTTCCCACAGCCGTGAGGACACCCATGAAGATACTCGTGCCGGTGAAACGCGTCGCCTCGCTCGACGACGAGTTCGAGCTCAAGGACGATGGCCGCGACGTCGATCCCGATTTCTGCGAGTTCGACCTCAACGAATTCGACGAATATGCGCTGGAGGCGGCCGTCCAGATCAAGGAATCCGCGCCCGAGGGGTCGGTGGAGGTGGTGGTGCTGACCATCGGCCCCGACGATGCCGACGACGTGCTGCGCAAGGCCCTCGCCAAGGGCGCCGACCGCGCCATCCGCGTGGACGATGCCGGCCTCGAAGAGGCGGATCGCGTGGCCATCGCCCGCGTGATCGCCAAGGTGGCGGAGAACGAGGAGCCCGGCCTCGTGCTGTGCGGCGCGCAATCCGCCGACCAGGGCCACGCCCAGACCGGCATGTCGGTCGCGGCACTGCTCGGCTGGGCGCGCACGGCAGTGGTCTCAAAGCTCGACTTCACCCCCGGCGGCTCCACCGCGCAGGTAGAGCGGGAGCTGGAAGGCGGGCTGGTGGAGCGCCTTGAGGTGGAGACGCCCGCGGTGCTCACCATCCAGCTCGGCATCAACACGCCGCGCTATGCCTCCCTGCGCTCCATCAAGCAGGCCAACGCCAAGCCCATCGAGTGCCTGACGCCCCATGACATCGGCCTTGCCGATGCCGAGATCGGCGGCGCCGGCGCATTGAGCCGGGTGCGGCGCGTCTTCGTGCCCGAGCGCGGGCGCGGCGAGATCATCGCGGGCACGCCCTCCCAGCAGGTGGCCCGTCTTCTTGAGATCATTTCGGAGGTGAACGGCTGATGTCCGGCATTCTCATCCTGGCCGAGCACCGGCGCGGCATCCTGCGCGACGCCACGCTGGAGGCCATCGGCGCCGCCGGCACGCTCAAGGCGGCCCTCGGCGGCCCCGTCGTGGTCCTCATCATCGCGGCCGATCCCGCCCCGCTCGCCAAGGCGGTCAGCGTCGGCGCGGTGGACGAGGTCGTCACCGTCACCCGCCCCGATGCGGCGACCTACGAGCCGCACGTCTACGAGGCCGTCCTGCGCAGCGTGATCGCCCAGCGATCGCCCGCGCTGGTGCTGATGCCCCACGGCGTGGACAGCTTCTCCCTCGCGCCCGCCGTCGCCATCGGCGAAGGCCTCGGCTTCGCCACCGACGTGTTCGGCGTCGCGGTGGAGGGCGGCGAGGTAGTCGCGACGCGCGCCGGATACAACGAGAAGGTCTTCGTGGAGATCGACTTTCCCGGCCGCACCGGCGTGCTCCTCACCCTGCGGGGCGGCGCCTTCGCGCCGGAAACGGCGCCCGCCAGCCCGACCGTATCCGCCCTTGATGTCGGCGACGGAAAGGCCCGCAGCAAGCACCTCGACTGGCGCGATCCGCCGGCAACCGGCGGCATCGACATTCCCGGCTCGCCCTTCATCCTCTCCATCGGCCGCGGGGTCGGGGACGAGGCGAACGTGGCGCAGTTCCTGGAACTGGCGGACGGCCTCGGCGCGACGCTCGGCTGCTCGCGGCCCATCGCCGACAACGGCTGGCTGCCCAAGGCGCGGCAGGTGGGCCAGTCCGGCCAGTTGGCGGCCAAGTGCAACCTCTACATCGCCATGGGCATCTCCGGCTCGGTGCAGCACCAGTGGGGCATGAAGCACGTGGAGAACATCGTGGCGATCAACAAGGACCCCGAGGCCTCCATCTTCACCATCGCCCGCTACGGCATCGTCGGCGACATGCTGGAGATCGCGGAGGAGCTGCGGAAGCAGAAGGGCATCCAGTAGAGCCCAGCTGAAAATCCGGGCCGGGACCGAGCGCCAAATCGGTCCCGGCATCCGGGCCAGTCGATCGCGTCCAGAGGCAAGACAAGCGCGCACCGATTTCGACGGAAGCGCAGCAAGGGTGACGACAACACAATCCGGGCCGGGCACGCGCGCCGTCGCCCCGAAGCACCGGGCAAGGGAGGACACCGTGACGACGATAACCAACATTCACGCGACAACGGAGGGTGACGGGAAACTGCACCGCTCCATCAGCTGGACCGGAGCCTTCTGGGTGGCGAGCGGCGTGCCCGCGCTCGTGCTCTTCTCCATCGGCGGCATCGCCGGCACCACCGGCACGCTCTCCTTCCTCGTCTGGGCCATCTCCATCGGCATGGGCTTCATCCAGTCCTTCATCTATGCCGAGATCGCCGGCCTGTTCCCGAACAAGTCGGGCGGCGCCTCCATCTATGGCGCGGCCGCATGGGTGCGCTACGTGAAGCTGGTGGCGCCGCTCTCGGTGTGGTGCAACTGGTTCGCCTGGAGCCCGGTGCTCTCGCTCGGCTGCACCATCGCCGCCGCCTACATCCTCAACGCCTTCGCCCCCATCCCGGCGGTGAACAGCGCGGAGGTGGCGCAGTGGATCGCCGCCCATGCCACCACCCTCACCGGCACCGATGCCGAGAAGGCCGCCGCGGCCGTCGCCGCGCTGACGCCGGCCGTGCGCGACTGGACGCTGTTCTCCCACGCCATCGGCCCCGTCTCCTTCTCGCTCAACGCCTCCTTCTTCGTGGGCGCGACGCTGATGCTGGTGGTGTTCGCCATCCAGCACCGGGGCATCATGGGCACCGCCAGCGTGCAGAAGTGGATCGGCCTCTCGGTCATCATTCCCATGGTCATCGTCGGCCTCGTGCCGATCCTCACCGGCAAGGTGGACTGGGGGAATTTCTCGCCGCTGGTGCCGCTGGCCGCCGCCGGCGCGGCTGATCCCGGCAGCTGGAACATTCCGGGCTGGACGCTGGTGCTCGGCGGCCTGTTCATCGCCGCCTGGTCCACCTACGGCTTCGAGACCGCCGTCTGCTACACGAGCGAGTTCCGCAATCCCGAGAAGGACACCTTCAAGGCCATCTTCTACTCGGGCCTCCTGTGCCTCGCGCTGTTCATCCTCGTGCCCTTCACCTTCCAGGGCGCGCTGGGACTGACCGGAATGCTGGACCCGGCCATCGTGGACGGCTCGGGCGTCGCCCAGGCGCTGGCACACATGGTGGGCGGCGGCAAGATCGTCGAGAGCGCCCTCGTGATGCTCATGATCCTCGCTTTGATGCTGTCCATCATGACGGCCATGGCGGGCTCCTCGCGCACCCTCTACCAGGGCGCCGTGGATGGCTGGCTGCCGCGCTTCCTCGACCATGTGAACGAGCACGGCGCGCCGACGCGGGCCATGTGGACGGACCTGTGGTTCAACCTCGTGCTGCTCGCCATCGCCTGCGCCGATGCCACCAGCTTCTTCTTCGTGCTGGCGGTCGCCAATGTCGGCTACATCATCTTCAACTTCCTGAACCTCAACTCGGGCTGGATCCACCGCATCGATTCCGGCCACGTGGCACGGCCCTACAAGGCCCCCACCATCCTCATCGTGCTCGGCACCGTCTTCGCCTTCGCCAATGCGGTCTTCATGGGCGCAGGCGCCAAGGTGTGGAATCCGGTGGCGCTGTGGGCGGGGCTGATTACAGCGGCACTCATCATCCCGGTCTTCATCTTCCGGCACTATGTGCAGGACGGCGGCAAGTTCCCGCATGAGACCTTCGAGGATTTGCAGGTCGGCGACGGGACGAAGACCCAGAAGCGCGCCGGCATCCTGCCCTATCTCGCCCTCATCGCCGGCATCGGGGTGGTGATCCTCTCCGACCTCTTCTTCCACCTCTGATCCGCAAGGAACATTGCAGGATGACACAGGGACTTTCCGCCTTCTCTCGCCACTCGGCGCTGTCCGACCGCCACCGCGCGCTCGGCACCGCCTTCGAGGCCTCCTGGAACGACATGCCGGTGCCGCAGAACTACGCCACCGACACCTATGACGAGGTCATCGCGGTGCGCACCGCGGCCGGCCTGTTCGACGTCTCCGCGCTGCGCATCATCGACGTGGCGGGTCCGGAAGCGCTCGCCGTTCTGAACGAGACGTGCACCTCGGACATCTCCAAGATCGTGCCCGGCGGCTCCTCGCTCACCAGCGTGGTGGACGAGAACGGCTCGCTCATCGACGACGTGCTGATCTATTGCGATGGGCCGAACGCCTATCGCATCTCCCACGGCGGTGGCTCGCTGGAGGACATCCTGCCCGGCATCGCGGCAGGCCGGGACGTGACCTTCACCAAGGACAACGACGTCCACATCATGTCCCTGCAGGGGCCGAAGGCGCTGGACATTCTCGACGCGCATACGCCGTTCGCGCTGGAGACCCTGCCCTATTTCGGGCACCAGCGCACGACGCTGTTCGGACGCCCCGTCTCCATCGCCCGCGGCGGATACTCGGGTGAGCGGGGCTATGAGGTGTTCTGCGCGGCGGCGGATGCTGTCGCGCTGTGGGACGCCATCCTCGCTGCGGGACAGCCGTTCGGCGCCATGCCCGTGTCCTGGTCCTGCCTCGACGTGGTACGGGTGGAAGGCGGCCTCCTGTTCTTCCCCTATGACATGCCGCAGGGCGACACGACGCCTTGGGAAGTCGGTCTCGGCTGGACGGTGGACCTGTCCAAGCCCGCCTTCCGCGGCCGCGACGCGCTGGTGCGCCGCAAGGGCCAGGAGCGGGTGGCGCAGGTGGGGGTGGAGATCGACCACCACGATGCCGTCGAGCCGGGCGCCAAGCTGTTCCTCGACGGCAAGGAAGTAGGCCTTCTGAACTCCACCGCCTACAGCCGCTACCTCATGCGCTCCCTCGCCCTCGCCCACGTGGCGCCGGACCTCGCCGCCTGCGGCACCGAACTGGAGGTGCGCGGGGCCGACGGGACGTTTGCGGCCCGGGTGGTGAAGACGCCCTTCTACGATCCGCTGCGCCTGCGCACCCACCCGCTTGAAGAACGCACGGCCTGAAACCTTAGCCACCTCAGGCCGTCGTGCCCCAGGGCTCTCTCCGGGCTTCCTCCGAGGAGCTTCCCCCCTGGGCGCCGCCGGAGAGCGTTCCGTCCCAATCGCGCTCTCCGGCACTTCTCCTTGGGGCCGGCTTCGGCCGGCCCCATTTTTCAAGCGAGCGTCCCATGGTCCATCCGCGCCGTCCGAAGAATTGCCAAGCGCCGGTGCTTCGGCTTTATTCGCCGCAACAAGAATGTCGCGATTGGCGAATCCGTTGGGGCATGTTGCGATGGTCGACGCCGATCAACCCCGGCCCGCTGCCCAGCCTGCCCGCTACAGCGCCGTGCGCCTGAACAGTCCGGAATGGTTTGCGCGCGTGGGCGATGTGGCCCGCTCGATCGGCTCGGACCGCTTCCACCGGGAGCTGGTGGAACTCGCCGGTGCCGCCATCAACCACGATGCCTGCTGGATCATCCGCTATTCGCGCGTGGCGCCGCCGGATGTGCTCTACACCAAGGACGTGGCGAGCGACGTGGTCGCCTACTACAGCAACCTCTATTCGTCGGTGGACCCGTTCTCCGAATACTGGAGAAAGAACGGCAGTCCCGGCGTGCTGATGTTGAACGACGTGGGCTCCCCGGGGCAGTCATGGGACATGTACCATAAGGTGTTCCAGACGCTCGCCAGCATCTCCGACGAGCTGGGCATGTTCTTCTCGACCGTCGGCCATTGCTGCTTCGGCCTGTTTCTGGAGCGGGAGACGGGGCGCTTCTCGCAAAAGGACATCGAGCGCGCACGCTTGATCTTCCCCATGCTGGAGGGCTTCCACCGCTCCCACCTCGGTGCCCTGTTCAACGACCTGCGCAACCCGCGCGGGACGCAGGTGGAGGGCTTCATCACCCGCCCCACCCTTATCGAGGACCGCTTCGGCGTGGATGTCTTCGCCAATGACGCCTGGCGTGACGCCGCCCGGCGCGCGCCCGCCCTCGCCGATGCGGTGGAGGTCCTGCGCGTGGCCCCGGCCGGGACGGTCCATGCCTCGGGCCCGCTGACCGTGAAGGTGGAAGTCTTCGACCGCGATTTTCCGCTCGCGCCGGGCGGGCGCATGTATGTGCTCGATGCGCCGCAGCGTGGGATGGAGGATGATCCCGACCGCCTGCTGGAGGACGCCCTCGGCATCTTCACGCCGCGCGAGCGCGAGATTCTGCTGCTGCTGATGAACGGCCAGACCACCGGCGAGATCGCCCAGAAGCTCAGCCTCAGCAAGGGCACCATCAAGAACTGCCGCCTGCGCATGTATCGCAAGACCGGCGTCGGCTCCGAGCGCGCTCTGGTCAAGCACGTCATGCAGTCCATCGGGGCGCGCTGATGCACCGAAGCTGTCTATTGCGGCAGAGCGGCGGAGATGCGCTGGGCGGCGTCGAGCAGCACCGGCAGGAACTGCGTTCGCATGGCCTCGATGGAGGATCGGCCTTCATGGGTGGAGACGTTGAGCGCCGCCAGCACCTCGCCGCGCCGGTTGCGCACGGGCACGGCGATGGAGCGCAGGCCGAGTTCCAGCTCCTGGTCCACCAGCGCCCAGCCCTGCCGGCGCGCGTTCTCCACGGCCTCCTTCAGGGCCACCATGGTGGCGACCGTGCGAGGCGTGCGCTTCTCGATCCTCACCCGGTCGTAGACCACCGCGAGCTCGGCCGGAGGCAGACCGGCGAGCAAAACCCGGCCCATGGAGCTGCAAAAGGCCGGCAGGCGCGAGCCGATGGACAGGCCGATGGTCATCACCCGCGCCGTGGGCACGCGGGCCACATAAACGATGTCGTCCCCGTCCAGCACTGACAGGGAGCAGGATTCCTGCAGCGTGTTCACCACGTCGCGCATGACCGGCTGCGCCACCTCCCACATCGGGAGGGACGAGAGATAGGCGAAGCCCAGCTCCAGCACCTTGGGGCGGAGCGCGAAGAGCTTTCCATCCGTCTCCGCATAGCCCTCGCGCACCAAAGTGAGCAGGAAGCGGCGGGCGGCGGCGCGGGTCAGGCCGGTATGCTGGGCCACCTCGCTGAGCGTCATGCGGGGCTTGTACTGGCTGAACGCGCGGATCACCTCAAGGCCGCGCACGAGGGACTGGACATAGTCCTTGTCCTCGCCCGCCGCCCCGGCGCGCTCCAGCACCTCGCCCGTCGTCATGCCCCCTCCCGCGAACCGCCGTCAGCGGTCGATCCATCCGGTGCATTATAGGGGGCATCCTGCGCCTGCCCAGCCGCCCTATTCTCGGCGGCGCGGGCTGCCATCAGGCGCTCGTCCCGCCACGCGACGCGGGCCTCCCAGTCCTCCAGCGGCAGCAGCGCCCGGCGCTCGGCCGTGGCGCGGGCGACGAGGGCATCGCTCCACCCTTCCGGCTGGCCGCGCTCCGCCCCCATCTGCCGGTAGCGCTCGCCCATGCGCTGGGCATGTTCGGCAAGTCCGCCGCGATAATTGAGATCCGACGTCTCGAACGGCCCGACGATGGACCAGCGCAGACCGAGGCCAGAGGTCATCACCCGGTCGATATCGGCCACGTCGGCGATGCCCTGTTCCAGCATCCAGTAGGCCTCGCGCAGCACGGCGCCCTGCAAGCGGTTGTAGATGAAGCCGTTCACCTCGCGCTTCAGCACCACCGGCACCTGCCCGGCGCGCGCCATGAGGGCGCGGGTGCGCTCCGCAGCGGCGGGATCGGTGAAGGGAGCGGGCACGATCTCCACGATGGGAAGAAGATGGGGCGGATTGGCCGGGTGCGCCACGAGGCAGCGCGCCTGCCCCGGCAGGCCGTCCGCGAACTCGGAGGCCGGCAGCGAGGAGGTCGAGCTGGCCAGCACCGCATCGGGGGGCGCCATCTCGTCCATCGCGCGAAACAGCTCCATCTTGAGGTCGAGCCGCTCGGGCACGCTCTCCTGAACATGAACGGCGCCGTCGAGGGCGTCAGCCAGGGTATCGACCACGCGCACCCGGGCCATCACCTCCCGCGGGGCAGCGTCGAGCAGACCGTGGGCCGCGAGTGCCGCAAGGCGCTCGGCCACCGCAGGCAGAACCCCTCGGCGCACGTCCGCCGAGGCGTCGTGCACCCGCACCTCGATCCCCGCCCGGGCGAAGACGATGGCCCAGCCCACCCCCATGCTGCCACCGCCGACCAGGGTGACGGGACCGCTCCGGCCTTCGCTCATACGGGCCTCGATTTGTGCGTAACTGACATCATTAGTTCGTAATGCGAACAATTTTGAAAGACAAGCCGCTAGTTTCCGGCGGCTGCGATCGCGGTCAGGCGGTCCGGTACCGAGCCCCGTGGCATCGGCGAAACTGTTCGATCGCGGGCTCTTGTTCGCAGGTGCAGCATTTAATCTGCTTGACGGCAGAGGTGGCGGGGCCGTACCAAATTACGCACAAAATGTGCGCGATACGCACAAACTCAACTCAGATGATCGCCGTCGCGAAAGTCCTCTTTCGCGATGCCGCGCCCACCCCCGACGCCCTGACCGGCGGTCCTGTCCGTCGCCTGATTTCAGTCCTCAGGAGGAAACATGAAGACCAAGGCCCTCGCGGTGCCCTTCGCTGCCGCGCTTCTCGCCAGCGCCATGATGGTGGGCCCCGTGGCCGCCCAGTATGCCGGCGGCGGCGTGAAGATCGGCGTGCTCACCGACATGTCCGGCGCCTATTCCGACCTCGCCGGCTCGGGCTCGGTGGAAGCTGCGAAGATGGCCATCGAGGACTTCGGCAAGCCCATCAACGGCAAGCCGGTGGAACTGGTCTCCGCCGACCACCAGAACAAGGCGGACATCGCCTCCGCCACCGCCCGCAAGTGGTATGACACGCAGGACGTGGACGCCATCTTCGACATCAACGGCTCCGTGGCGGCGCTCGCCGTGCGCGAGGTGGCCAAGGAGAAGGGCAAGGTCGACATCAATTCCGGCGCGGCATCCATGTCGCTGACCAACAAGGCCTGCTCGCCTACCGGCCTGCACTGGACCTATGACGTCTATTCGCTGGCCGCCGGCACCGGCAACGCGCTGGTGAGCGAGGGCTTCAAGACCTGGTACTTCATCACCGCCGACTACACCTTCGGCCACGACCTGGAGAACCAGGTGGCCAAGATCGTGAAGGAGAAGGGCGGCACGGTGAAGGGCTCGGTGGCCCATCCCTTCGGCTCCTCCGACGTGTCGTCCTACCTGCTCCAGGCGCAGGCCTCCGGCGCCAAGATCATCGCCATGGCCAACGCCGGGTCGGACACCATCAATACCATCAAGCAGGCGCGCGAGTTCGGCATCACGCAGGGCGGCCAGACGCTGGCGGCGCTGCTGCTTTTCCTCACCGACATCCACTCGGTGGGCCTGGACGCCGCCCAGGGCATGGTGCTGACCACCGGCTTCTACTGGGACACGGACGACAAGACCCGCGCCTTCTCCAAGCGTTTCGCCCAGCGCATGAACGGCAAGATGCCCACCATGGTGCATGCCGGCGTCTATTCCTCGGTGCTTCACTATCTGAAGGCCGCCGAGGCCGCCGGCACCGACGAGGGCGAGAAGGTGATCGCCAAGATGCGCGAGCTGCCCATCGACGACATGTTCGCCAAGAACGGCAAGATCCGTCCCGACGGCCGCATGGTCCACGACATGTATCTCGCCAAGGTGAAGTCCCCGAAGGAGTCCAAGGGCCCATGGGACTATTACGAGATCGTCCGCGTGATCCCCGGCGACGAAGCCTTCCAGCCGCTTAGCGACAGCACCTGCCCGCTGGTGAAGAAGTAAGTCTCGCGCGCGTCGGCCTCTCCTCCCGGTCCGGCGCGCCCTCGGGCGCCTGCGCGCACTTGCAGCGCGGGCGCCCGGGGTCTTTCCTCAGCTCCGCGCAGTTCAGAAGGCGAAGCCCATGCTGTTCCATGTCGAGATGCAGGTGAACATCCCCCACGACTTCCCGGCCGAGAAGGCCGACGCCATCAAGGCAGCGGAAAAGGCCTATGCGCAGGATCTCCAGCGGCAGGGCAAGTGGGTGCACCTCTGGCGCATCGCCGGGCGCTACGCCAACGTCTCCATCTTCGACGTTGAGAGCGTGGACGAACTGCACACGCTCCTCTCCTCGCTCCCGCTCTTCCCCTTCATGGACATCAAGGTGACGCCGCTGGCGCGCCACCCCTCCGCCATCTGAAGCCGCGCCCGAAGGACAGTCGCATGCCCTACATGATCGAGACCTTCGACAAGCCCGGCACGCTGGACCTGCGCGCGCAGGTGCGCGACACGCACCTCGCCTTCCTCGAGGCGCACAAGCACCTGCTGCTCGCCTGCGGCGCCAAGCTGGACGACGACGGCAATGCCGCCGGCGGCGGCCTCTATGTGGTGGCGCTGGAGACGCGAGCGGAGGCGGAAGCCTTCATCGCCTCCGACCCCTTCTTCACCGCCGGCCTGTTCGAGCGCGTCCAGATCCAGCGCTGGCGCAAGGCCTATGTGGACGGCGTCTGCTATCTGCCGGAGGCGAAATGAGCGCACGCGCCCTCGTCACCGGCGGATCGAGCGGCATCGGCCTCGCGGTGGCGCGGCAGGAATTGGCCGCCGGTCGCGCCGTGGTGGTGCTGGACCGCGAGCCGCCCCCCGCCGACCTCGACGCCCGCTTCGTGTCCGTCAACCTGATGGATGAAGCCGCGACCGCCTCAGCGCTCGCGGAAGCGCTCTCGCACGGCCCCGTCACCCGCCTCGTGAACAATGTGGGCATGGTGCGGCCCGCAAGCCTCGATGACACCAGCGCCGAGGATTTCGCTGCGGTCATGCGGCTCAATCTCGGCGTCGCCATTCAGGCCACGCAGGCGCTCCTCGCTGGGATGCGGGCGGCGCGCTTCGGGCGTATCGTCAATGTGTCGAGCCGCGCCGCCTACGGCAAGGAGCTGCGCACTGCCTATGCCGCCAGCAAGGCGGGGCTCATCGGCGCCACCCGCACCTGGGCGCTGGAACTGGGCAGGGACGGCATCACTGTGAACGCGGTCGCGCCGGGCCCCATCGCCACGCCGCTGTTCACCGCCGCCAACCCGCCCGACGCGCCGCGCACCCGTGCCATCGTGGAGGCCATCCCCGTCGGCCGCATGGGCACGCCGGAGGATGTGGCGCAGGCGGTTTCGTTCTTCCTCTCGGACGACGCGGGCTTTATCACCGGCCAGACGTTGCCGGTCTGCGGCGGCATCACGGTGGGCAAAGGCGCAGTCTAGGTCCGTCGGCTCCGGCGTCTTCGCTCAGGCGCCGCGCGGGCTGCATCTAAACGGAGACAGCATGACGTCCAATCCCCGCTGGACCCGCCGGCCGGAAGGCTCCACCTGGGGCGATTTCGGCTCGGACGACGAGCTCGGCCGTCTCAACCTCATCACCCCCGAAAAGGTGCGCGCCGCGGTTGCCGAGGTGAAGGAGGGCCGCACCTTCTGCCTCAGCCTGCCCCTCGACCGGCCCGGCGGCAACGTGCTGAACGTGCGCCGCGTGCCGCCCGTGCTGAAGCCTACCGGTACCGAGGACGCGCCGCGCTTCAACACCCAGCTTTGCGCGGAGGACGCGAGCCTTGTGGACGTGGTGAGCGACGACAAGGTGGAGATCTGCCTGCAATATTCCACCCAGTGGGACAGCTTCGCCCATGTGGGAGCGCTGTTCGACGTGAGCGGCGAAGGCCGACCCGAGCCGGTCTACTACAACGGCTTCCGTGCCGGCGCGGATATCGTCGGTCCGCGCGACGCCGAGGCGAGGGGCATCGCCTCCGGCGCGCACCGTCTGGGTATCCACAACGCCGCCGTCCACGGCGTGCAGGGCCGCGGCGTGCTGGTGGATTTGCTTTCCCTCTTCGGCCGGGAACGGCATCTCGTCGGCTACGACGACCTCATGCGAGCCATGGACACTCAGGGCGTGACGGTGGAAGAGGGCGACATGCTCTGCCTCTACACCGGCTTCACGCAGGTCGTCATGGAGATGGACGGCGTCCCAGACGGCGCGATCCTGAGCAAAAGCTGCGCCGCCCTCGACGGCCGCGACGCGCGCCTGCTGCAATGGATTTCGGACAGCCGCATCGCCGCTCTCGTCGCGGACAATTATGCGGTGGAGCATCTGCCGGCGAAGCGCCTCGCCGCCACGACGCAGGCGGCCATGCCGCTGCACCACCACTGCCTGTTCCGGCTCGGCGTGCCGCTGGGCGAATTGTGGTGGCTCGCCGATCTCGCCGCCCATCTGCACGCCGCCGGCCGCAATCGCTTCCTCCTCACCGCCCCGCCGCTGCGCCTGCCCGGCGCCGTGGGCTCGCCCGTCACCCCCATCGCCACCGTGTGATCTTCCACAGGAGACCCGGATGCCCTTTATCGCCGTCGACGGCCGCACCACCCATTACGCGCTCGAAGGGGCTGAGGGCGCGCCGGTCCTGCTGCTCGCCAATTCGCTCGGCACCAGCTTCCTGGTGTGGGACGCCGTAATGCCGGCGCTCCTCTCCCGCTTCCGCGTGCTGCGCTACGACATGCGCGGCCACGGCCTCTCCGACGCCGCGCCGCTGCCCGACGAGAACACCGGCTATTCCATCGCCGCCCTTGCCGGCGATGCGTTGGGACTGCTGGATGCACTGGGCATCGAGAAGGCGCATGTGTGCGGCCTCTCCATCGGCGGCATGGTGGCCCAGCATCTGGCGGCCCATGCGCCGGGGCGGGTGGATCGGCTGGTTCTGTGCGACACCGCCATGCAGATCGGCCCCGCCTCTGTCTGGAACGAGCGCCTCGTCGGCATCCGCCGCGACGGCCTCCCCGCCATCGCCCCCGGCGTCATGACACGCTGGTTCACGGACGGCTTCCGCGAGCGCGTGCCGCACATCGTCCGCGGCTATGTCAACATGGTGGCCCGCACCACCCTCGAGGGCTATGTGGGGTGCGCCATGGCGGTGCGCGACGCCGATCTCACCGCCTCCGCCGGCCGGATTTCCGCCCCGACCCTGGTCGTGGTGGGTGACAAGGACCCCTCCACTCCGCCCGCTTCGGCCGAGGCGATGGCAGCGGCGATACCCGGCGCGCGCCTGGAGGTGATCGGCGATGCCTCGCACATCCCCTGCGTGGAGCAGCCGGACGCGCTCGCCCGCCTGCTGATCGCTCATCTGGCAGGATGACAAGCCATTGATTTTTCGAGAGTGATTTTGGCACGAGGACATGGAGGGATATCAAGCCGGAAACCAGTCGCTGCCGCATTCCCTGAAGAGGGAAGACTAGATGTAGACGTTCTGCCCGGCACCAAGCTTAACTCGCTCTCACGACCGGCGCTGGAGCGATCCCATCTCGCCGCGTCGATAGCGGGAGATCGCGTCCTGGACCTCGTGCGGGTGGTTGAGAATGAACGGCCCCTCCGCATGGCAGGGCTCTTCGATGGGGGCGCCGGACAGCACGAGCACGCGCGCGGCTTCCTGTGCGGAGAGGCGGACGACATCGCTGCCCGAAACCGAGATGACTTGCCCGGCGCCGAGATCGAGCGTCTCGCATCCGGATTGGACCGTCACGGCGTTACGGGCATAGAGCAGGGTGCAGTCGGCCGGCACGAGATCCAGCTCCAGCTCGGTACGGATGGCGAGGTCGAGGAATCGGAAGGGCTCGGCGGGGAGGAGCGGCGATGCGACGTTCCGATACGTCCCCACGAGGACGCTCACCACGTTGCCACGATCGTCGCTCCATCGCGGCACGTCGCCCCCCTGCAGCCAGAAGGTTTGGGGCGGTAGTGACTTGTTCTCGGCACGCAGGTTCACATAGATCTGCGCGCCGTGCAGCGCGCGGCCCGCGTCCTGCGGCGTCTCTTCGTGTAGGACGCCACGCCCGGACTGGAGCCAGACGAGCCCGCCCGCGCCGACCACGAGATCGTTGCCCAGCGAATCCCTACTGCGCAGTGCGCCTTCCGAATCCTCGAAGAGATAGGTGAGGGCGGAGAAGCCCGCGTGCGGGTGCGGCCCGAAAGGGCTTCCCGACACGCGGAAGTCGTCGAGCAGGCGGATCGGGGAGCCGCCGGGGTCCAGCTGATCCACGTCGAAATGCACCATGGAGAGGCTGGACATCCCATGACGGACACCGCTCAACGGCGCAGAGAACGCTGACACTGGCTCCTCCTTTGGTTGCTCTGCGTCGGGTCCGCGTCACGCCGCGAGGGCGTGCGCCTGCCGGATCGCGGCATCCACCGCGTTCGCTTTCGCCTCAGGCCCCATGGCCACGCCCTCGGCGCGCACGAAGGACACGTCGGTGATGCCAAGGAAGCCGAAGAAGGCGGTGAGATAGCTTTCCTGATGGTCCAGAGCCGCCATGGGGGTGCCGGCGCTGAACACGCCGCCACGGGTCGAGGCGACGATCAGCTTCTTGCCGCCGGCAAGGCCTTCCAGCCCCTTTTCCGAATAGCGGAAGGTCACGCCGGCCACCGCCAGACGATCCATCCAGGCCTTCAGCTGGGACGGAACGGAGAAATTGTACATGGGCGCACCGATGACGATGACGTCGCTGGCGAGAAAGTCCGCGAGCGCGCCCTTGCTGGCTGCCACGTCCGCCTCAAGGGCTGGAGGCACCGGAGCGCCCTGCGCCGCGCCGAGGTGAGCGGCGGTCAGGTGGGTCAGAGGCGCGGCGGCAAGGTCGATATGGGTGACGGTGGCGCCCGGCGCCGCCTGCTTCAGTGTCGCGACGATCTCGGCGGTGAGCTGACGGCTGATGGAGCCTTCCGACAGGATGCTCGAATCCACATGCAGGATCTTCATGGGGTCTCTCCACGGGGCAGCAGAATGCTGCGCGTGGGAGATTCGGTACGCTTCCGCCGCTTATCCGCGTAGCCTATAAAATTCGATGATTAGTATCGATGGAGCAGATGGATGCTCGATGCGCTTTCGCTCGACCAGTTGCGCACATTCATTGCCGCGGCCGACACCGGCAGCTTTTCCGCCGCCGGGCGGCGCATTGGGCGGGCGCAGTCCGTTGTGAGCCAGGCCATCGCCACTCTCGAGACGCAGCTTGCCGTTCGCCTGTTCAGCCGTGAAGGCCGCTACCCGCAGCTGACGGCGGAAGGCCGTGCCCTGCTGCAGAAAGCGCGGGAAGTGGTCTCGGGTATGGACCAGTTGAAAGCCCAGGCGAGGGGGTTGTCCTCCGGTCTTGAGCCGGCGCTGGCCGTGGTCATCAACGTGATGTTCCCCTCGAACATCCTCGCGGCCGCTGTCAGCGCGTTCCAGGTCCAGTTCCCCGATACGCCGCTGCGTGTGGCGGTGGAGGGGATGGGTGCCGTGATCGAGCCGGTGCTCGATGGCGGCTTCGATTTCGGCGTCCGCGGGCCCTTGGCGGCCACCCATCCGGACCTGCGCTCGGAGCGCATCCTCGGCATCGAATACCGAATGTTCGCCGCCCCCCAGCACCCACTCGCGCAGTACGGCGGCCCGATCCCGGCGCGCGCGTTCGCAAAGCACCTGCAGCTCGTGCTCAGCGACCGCTCAAAGCTGACCGAAGGCAAGGACTTCCGGGTGATGTCGGAAAAGACGTGGCGAATATCCGACCTCGGAGCCAAGCATGCGTTCCTGAAGCAGGGCGTCGGATGGGGCGGCATGCCCGTGCACGCGGTGCAGGATGATCTGGACGCCGGGCGGCTCGTCCAGCTCGAACCCGAGGAAAACGACCTCACCACGCGCATGGCAATGTCCGCCTTCTATCGCGCCGACCAGCCCCCCGGACCCGCAGGCCGGTGGCTGATCGAGCAGTTGAAGGCGCAGGGGGCACACGCCTGCAGAGAAGTCGCGGACCGGCGCGCAGGGTCGGCCGGGGATTGACCTGCGGCGTCTTGTTTCTCAGCCGCGGGGCAGGCCGGCGAGAGCCTCGGCGACGGCGTCCACGATCGTGGTCGTGGGGCGGCCGATGAGGCGGGCCAGAACGCCACCATCGTCGTGCAGGACGCCGGTGGAGACGTCCTTCGCCTCGACTTCGGCGATCAGGCCCGCAACCTCTGGCGGCAGGCCGGCTTGGGCGAGAACGGCCGCGTGCTCCGCCTGCGTCAGGTTGCGATAGCTGAACGGCTTGCCGCTCTGGCGGGCGACTTCCGAGGCGAGGTCATCAAGCCGGTAGGCCTTGTCGCCGGCGAGTTCGTGGGTCTGGCTCTCATGTCCCGGGCTGGTCATGACTGCCGCCGCGGCCTCGGCGAAATCCTGGCGCGAGGCCCAGGAGATGAGCCCCTCTCCGGCGCTGCCCACCATGGCGGAATACGGCAGGGACGGCGGAATCGAGATCGTGTGGTTTTCCCAGTACCAGCCATTGCGCAGGATGGTGAAGGCGAGGCCGGAGGCCTTGATCTGCCGCTCCGTCTCGACATGGTCGCCGGCAAACCAGTGGGACCATCGGTCGGCGTGGAGCAGGCTCGTATAGACGAGGCGGTGGACCCCGGCCTTCTTTGCGGCTGCGATGACGTTGGCATGCTCCTGCTGGCGCGTCTGCATTCCGTTCGAGGAAATCAGCAGGAGCGTGTCGATGCCCCGGAGGGCGTCATCCAGCGTCGAAGGCACGAGGTAGTCGGCGGCCCGGACCTCGACCCCGAGGTCTCCGGCCTTCGCAGGATCGCGCACGAGGGCGACGATGTCGGAAGCCGGGACCCTCTTGATTAGGCTGGCGACAGCCTTGCGGCCCAGCTGGCCGGTGGCGCCGGTGACTGCGAACATGAACATCTCCCGCGAGACAAGCGTACGTATGTGTACGTTTATTTTCGTACAATGGTGTACGGATATCGCGAGCGCAAGAGGTTCATGTAGCGGTCATGCTGGCTTGGCGAGCCCCTCGGTTTCCCGATCGGTGCCGAAGCCCATGACCACCAGACGAAGCCTCTTTTCGATGGCCTCCGCCCGGCTCTCCGCGCCATCCAGGCGCCAGCCGAACGCCACCATGCGGCAAGCCAGGAGGACCTCAGCCTCTGTCAGCGTCGGTCGGACGACGCCATCGGCTCTTGCCGCGGCAAGAGGGATGCTGATGACATCTCGCAGCAGGTCGGCCGGCGAGCAGGCCTCGGCTGGGTCGGCGGTGCCCTGCAGGGACGAGGCGTAGGCGTGATAGAGGTCGCTCACTTCGATCAGCCGACGCATGACCACGAAGATGCCGAGAGAGCCGTCCGTCCGGATTTCGTTTTTCAAGGCCGAAATTTCGTCATCAAGGACAGCCTTGAACAGATCGGCGCGGTCCACGAAGTTCCGGTAGAGCGTCCCTCGTGTAATCCCCGCGCGTTCCGCGATCAGTTCGAGCGGAACATCATGTCCCTGCTCCCGCATGGTGGTCCGGGCCGCTTCGATCAGGCGCCTTCTGTTCTCCAGAGCATCCTTGCGCAAGGCCGTTTCTTCCCCCAGCGGCGCCTCAAAATCGGCTTACCCCTGTTCGCAAGCCGACGTCCTGTTCCATCCATACATGGTTCGGTCGCTCAAGGCTTCGGCTCCGCCTTGTAAAAGTCGAGGAACATAGCGATGCCGCTCTCGATCAGGCGATCGGCCGCGCGACTGCTCGGGGAGGGGAACCCAAGGGCCCCGGACAGCTTGATGTCCTCTGTGACGAGCGCGAGAAACTGGTGCGCCGCCAGTTCGGCATCGGGAATTCGCAGGCGGCCAACGTCGCCCAGCGCGCCCAGATAGGCCGCGATCTGGTGGATCGCGGCACCTGGCCCTTCATCATAAAAAACCTGAGCGAGACGGGGAAACCTGGGCGCGACCGGGATCAGGATACGAAAGATGTCGAGCCCCTCCCGATGCGCGAAGATGCGGCGATAATTGGTCGCCACCTTGTGCAATTCCTTCGAGACGGCGTCGCTCTTCGGGTCGGGCCTGTAAAGGTCGGCGTTCACCGCCCGGCACTCGACCCGGATCAACTCCTCGAAAAGGGCGGCCTTGTTGGAAAAGTGCGCATACAGAGTTGCCTTCGACAGAGCGCCGACGCGCGCGATCGCATCCATGGTGGCGCCGTCGTAGCCGGCGTCCAGGAACACGGCGCGGGCCGCCTTGAGGGCCTCCCGGGCCTTGGGCCTCAGGCTGCTCGACTCATGCGACACAAGGGATGAAGCGTTGCATTCCGACATGCCTTCAACTTAATCGAACTGTACGGTTCAGTCCATATTGACTCACGATTTATCTGGCCTTACCCGTAGGCCGAACTGAACGGTTCGGTTCAGATTTCTTATCCGGGATGCCGCCACCCATGCGAGACCTCTCTGCCCTTTCCCGGCTCGCGCCCCGCCTCAAGGGAGGCGTCGTCGCCGCCTCCCTGCTGCTCATGAACGGCTGCATGGTGGGGCCGGAATTCGAGGCGCCCGATGCTCCGCGCGTCAGCGGCTACCTCCCCGAGGGCACGCCGCGTCCCACCACTTCGGCCGACGTCCATGGCGGAAGCAGCCAGGTCTTTCTTCGGGGGCGCGATCTCCCCGGCGACTGGTGGCGGGTGTTCCGGAACAAGCAGATCGATGCCTTCGTCGCGGAGGCCATCCGCAACCATCCGGACATCGCCGCCGCCCAGGCGGCGCTGCGGGCGGCACGCGAAAATGCGCTGGCGGGGGAAGGCGCCCTGTTTCCGCAGGTGTCGGCAAACGGCAGCGCCACGCGGCAGGTCACCTCGCTGGCGAACCAGGGCGAGAGCGGAAACACCAGTCCCTACAATCTCTACAATGCCTCGGTCAGCGTCAGCTATGTGCTCGACGTGTGGGGCGGCACTCGCCGGAATGTCGAGGCTCTGGAGGCGCAGGCCGACTACCAGCGCTTCCAGCTGGAAGCGACCTATCTCAGCCTCACCGCCAATGTGGTGACGGCGGCCATCACCGACGCTTCCCTGCGCGCGCAGATCGAGGCGACCAACGACATCATCAAGTCGGAGCAGGAACAGCTCAAGCTGGTCCAGCGCCAGTTCGAGCTGGGCGCGGTGGCGCAGTCGGACGTGCTCTCCCAGCAGTCCAACCTCGCCCAGACACAGGCCACGCTTCCGCCGCTGCAGAAGCAGCTCGCCCAGCAGCGCAACCAGCTCATGGCCTATCTCGGCCGCCTCCCGAGCCAGGACCGGGGCGAGCATGTGACCCTCGCCAGCCTCACCTTGCCGCGCGATCTTCCGGTCAGCGTTCCGTCCGCTCTGGTGCGCCAGCGACCCGACATCGGCGCCGCAGAGGCCAGCCTCCACAAGGCCACCGCCACGGTCGGTGTGAATGTGGCCAACATGCTGCCGCAGGTTCAGCTCTCGGGTAGCTACGGCCGGGCCGGCCTTACCCCGGACAGCCTGTTCTCTCCCGGCACGGCGGCATGGAGCATCGCCGGCAGCGTCGCCCAGACGGTGTTCGACGGCGGGACGCTCTACCACGACAAGGAATCCGCCGTCGCGAGCAACGAGCAGGCGTTGGCGCAATACAAGAGCACGGTCATCACCGCCTTCCGCGACGTGGCGGATTCGCTTCGCGCCATCGAGGCCGATGCCAGCACGCTGAAGGCCCAACTCGCCTACGAGAAGGCAGCGCAGGAGAGCGTGAAGATCTCCCGCACCCAATATCTCGCCGGCGCGGTCACCTATCCCTCAGTGCTCACCGCCGAGCAGAATTTCCAGCAAGCGGTGGTGGCGCGTGTGAAGGCGCAGGCCGCCCGCTTCACCGATACCGCGGCGCTCTTCCAGGCATTGGGGGGCGGCTGGTGGAACCGGGTGGACCAGACCGCCCAGTCCGAGCCCCGCACCAACGCCGGCTATTTCCAGGACCACTGAGAGGGCTGCAACGCCCCTCGCGAGCGCGCCCTCAAAACGCCCCCCTGCGCCGCAGCCGCAAGAAGAGACTTCAGATGAAGAAACGAATGATCATCATGCTGGCCGCCGTCGCCCTGGTTTTCGGGGCGCTCTACGGTTTCCAGCTCTTCAAGGCGAGCATGATCAAGCAGGCGCTGGCCTCGCTGCGCGATCCGCCACAGACCGTCGCCACCACGGTGGCTGCCCTCGCGCCCTGGCAGTCCACCGTCAACGCGGTGGGCAGCGTCCGCGCCGAGGCGGGCGCCGACCTTGCGCTGGAAAGCTCCGGCACGGTTGCCAAGATCAATTTCAAGTCCGGTGACGAAGTGCGCGAGGGACAGGTCCTCCTTCAGCTACGCGACGAGCAGGAGGTGGCCAACCTCGCCGCCCTGAAGGCGACGGCGGATGTCAGCGCCATCATCCTCAACCGCGACCAGGAACAGCTGAAGATCCACGCGGTGAGCCAGGCGACCATCGACAGCGACACCGCCAACCTCAAGAAAGCGCTGGCCCAGGTGGCCGAGCAGCAGGCCGTAGTGGACAAGAAGACGCTGAAGGCGCCCTTCTCCGGCCGCCTCGGCATCCGCTCCGTGGATCTTGGCCAGTATGTGAGCGCAGGCACGACCGTGGTGACGCTCCAGTCCCTCAACCCCATCTTCATTGACTTCTACCTGCCCCAGCAGGCCCTCGCTGAAGTGAAGGCCGGGCAGACGGTGAAGGCCACGGTGGACACCTATCCCGGCCAGGCCTTCGAAGGCACGGTGACGGCCATCAGCCCCAAGGTGGACGTCACCTCTCGCAACGTGCAACTGCGCGCCGAGTTCAGGAACGACGACCACCGCCTCACTCCCGGCATGTTCGCCACGGTCGAGGTCGCTGTGGGAACACCGGACTCGTTCGTGACCGTGCCCCAGACGGCCATCACGGCCAACCCCTACGGCGACATCGTCTTCGTGGTGGAGAAGAAGGACGGGTCAGCCACGGGCCTCGGCGTGCGGCAGGTGTTTGTGAAGACGGGCGCGACGCGTGGCGACCAGATCGCCATCCTCTCGGGCATCAAGGCGGGCGACCAGATCGTCGCCGCCGGGCAAATGAAGCTGCACAACGGGTCCCTGGTCAGCGTGAACAATGCGGTGCTGCCGACGAACGACCCCGCTCCCTCCATCGTCGATCGCTGAACGGAGGCGCCCGTGTCATCCTTCACCGACATCTTCATCCGCCGGCCGGTACTGGCGATCGTGGTCAGCCTGATGATCCTGGTGCTCGGCCTGCGCGCCATGAGTTCCATGCCCATCTTGCAATATCCGCGCACGCAGAATGCCATCGTGACCGTCTCGACCACCTATCCCGGCGCCGATCCGGACGTGGTGGCGGGCTTCATCACGACGCCGCTGGAAAATGCCATCGCCCAGGCGAACGGCATCGACTACATGACCTCCACCAGCACCACCGGCACCAGCACGATCACCGCCAACCTCAGGCTCAATTACGATACCGGCAAGGCGCTCACCGAGATCAATACCAAGGTCAATTCGGTCCTTAACCAGTTGCCCTCCGGAACCCAGCAGCCGGTGTTGACGGTGAAGGTGGGACAGACCATCGATGCCATGTATATCGGCTTCCGCAGCGACGCCATCGCCGGTAACCAGATCACCGATTACCTGATCCGCGTGGTGCAGCCGAAGCTGCAGGCGGTGCAGGGGGTGCAGACGGCAGAACTGCTCGGCAGCAAGACTTTCGCCATGCGCGCCTGGCTCGATCCCATCCGCCTCGCGGCCTATGGCGTGACCGCCTCGGAGGTCTCCACCGCGCTCACCCGCAACGACTACATCGCGAGCCTCGGCAACACCAAGGGCCAGATGGTGCAGGTGAACCTCACCGCCTCCACCAGCCTGCACAATGTGGAGGAGTTCAGGAACCTCATCGTCAAGGAGGCGAACGGCGCCATCGTGCGTCTGAAGGACGTGGCCAACGTCACCCTCGGCGCCGATGATTATGAGTCCGCCACCATGTTCGACGGGCGGGAGTCCGTCTACATCGGCATCCAGATCGCCCCCACCGCCAATCTGCTTGATGTCATCAAGGGCGTGCGTGCGGTGCTGCCGGACATCGAGAGCCAGCTGCCCACTGGCCTCTCCATGGGGGTGATCTACGATTCCTCCGCCTTCGTGAATTCCTCCATCGAGGAAGTGATCCACACGCTGGTGGAGGCGCTCGCCATCGTGACCCTGGTGGTGTTCGCCTTCCTCGGCTCCTGGCGCTCGGTGCTCATTCCAGTCATCGCGATCCCGCTGTCGCTGATCGGCACCTTCCTGATGATGCTGGCCTTCGGCTTCAGCATCAATCTGCTCACGCTGCTGGCCCTCGTGCTCGCCATCGGCCTCGTGGTGGACGACGCCATCATCGTGGTGGAGAGCGTCAATCACCACATGGAAGAGGGCATGAGCGCGCGTCAGGCCGCCTTCGCCTCTGCGCGGCAGCTCGCCAATCCGATCATCGCCATGACCGTGGTGCTGATCGCGGTCTATGTGCCCATCGGGTTCCAGGGCGGGCTTACGGGTGCGCTGTTCACCGAGTTCGCCTTCACGCTGGTGGGGGCGGTGACCATCTCGGCCGTTGTGGCGCTGACGCTGACGCCGATGATGTCTGCCTACATGCTGAAGCCGGTGGACCATGCGGGCGGGGATCTCGAATCCCGCATGGTGCTGGCTGTGGACCGGGTGATGGGCAGGATCACGGCCGCCTATTCCCGCTCGCTGAGGGGCGCGCTCAATTACATGCCTGTCACCGCCGTGTTCGCCGGCCTCGTGCTTTGCAGCGTCTACTGGCTATACGGCACGGCGCAGAGCGAATTGGCGCCCGAGGAAGATCAGGGCATCATCCTCGCCCAGAGCATTTCCGCTCCCAATGCGACCCTGCAGCAGAAGCTGCTCTACAACCGGCAGACCTACGAGACCTTCGCCAAGCATCCCGAGACCGAGACGGTGTTCCAAGTGGAGAGCACCGGCACCAGCATCGCCGGCTGGGTGCTGAAGCCCTGGGATGAGCGCAAGGCGACCACCAAGACCCTTCAGCCGATGATCCAGCAGGAGCTGAACGCCATCGCCGGCCAGAAGATCGTCGCCTTCCAGACATCGCCTCTACCCGGCTCGAACGGCCTGCCCATGCAGATCGTGATCGGCACCTCGGATGGGTTCGACAAGCTCAACGAGGTGGCTGCGAAGTTCATGCAGGAGGCACTCGACACCGGCCTGTTCATCTTCCTCAACAACGATCTCAAGATAGACCAGCCGCAGGCCTCCATTGTCATCGACCGGGAGAAGACCTCGCTCCTCGGCCTCTCCATGAGCGATGTGGGGGGCGCCCTCTCCTCGCTGCTGGGGGGCGGCTATGTGAACTATTTCAGCCTGGACGGGCGCTCCTACAAGGTCATCCCGCAGGTGAAGCAGGAGGCACGGCTCAATACGGACCAGGTGCTCGACTATTACATGCGCATGAGCGACGGGACCATGATCCCGCTGTCGACGGTGGCACGCATCGAGACCAAAACCGTGCCCGAATCCCTCAACCACTTCCAGCAGGTGAATGCCGCCACCATTGCCGGCGTGGTTGCGCCCGGGGTGACCACGGGCGAAGCCATCACGGCGCTGAAGGATCTCGCCAAGCGCACCCTGCCGACGGGCTACACGCTCGATTTTGGCGGCGCCTCACGGCAATATGTGCAGGAGAGCGGCGGTTTCGTCACGACCTTCGCCTTCGCGCTGATCGTGATCTTCCTGTCGCTGGCCGCGCTGTTCAACAGCTTCCGCGACCCGGTGGTGATCCTGCTGTCGGTGCCGATGTCGCTCGCCGGGGCGCTGCTGTTCATCAGCGTCGGCATCGGCGGGGCCAGCATCAACATCTATACCCAGGTGGGCCTCACCACGCTCATGGGTCTCATCAGCAAGCATGGCATCCTGATGCTGGAGGTGGCGAACGAGCTGCAACTCGAGGGCAAGTCCAAGCGCGAGGCCATCATCGAGGCGGCGACGCTCCGCCTGCGGCCCATCCTGATGACGACGGCGGCGATGGTGCTGGGCGTCGTGCCGCTGATCTTCGCGTCCGGCGCGGGCGCGGCCTCGCGCTTCAACCTCGGCCTCGTCATCGCCACCGGCCTCGCCATCGGAACGCTGTTCACCCTCTATGTGGTGCCCACGGCTTATGTCTTGATGGGCCAGACCCACCGCCGCGAGGAAGCTGAGGGGGCCGCTGCTCCGGCCGCCGCCCAATAGGCACCGGCGGAAGCGCTCGGCTGATATCGGCCCAGCATCCCGTCGAGCCGGCGCCGGAGAATCGGCACACCCATGGAGATGGTGTCGGAGCGCTCGCCGTCCCCATCTCTATGGGCTTTCGCTATTGAGCGATGCTCTTTGCCTCCGGACAGCGCGCCGCCTGGAATGCGGCCTCCGGTGTTCGTACGGGGGCTTGATCGAGATCAGCCCTCGACCGGCGCTGGGGCGGCAGTATCGACGCCCACGGATACGACCACCAAGACCTCCGCCCGACTGGTCCCGACGCTGCGCAGATCGTGGCGCTCCTCGCCGGAGAAATAGAGGCAGTCCCCCTTTTCCATCAGCAGTTCCTCGGTGCCCAGCTTCACGGTGATGCTGCCCGAGACCACGAATACCATTTCCTCGCCCCCGTGATGCGCCCAGTGGATGGGTCGGGCCTTCTTGTCGCCGGCCATGGGAGGGTGGATCAGGAAGGGCTCCATGGCCTTCCGCGCGCGGCCGGAGGCAAGCGGCAAAAGACCCGCAACGCCGGCTTCGCCCTGCGCCACGTCCGTCGCACGCTGCAGCGTGTAGTGCGGAGCAGGGACGGCATTCAGATCGAACAGCTGCGCCACGTGGACATCAAGCGCGGACGCGAGGCGCAGCAGCGCGGCAATGGACGGCGTCTTCAACCCCCGCTCGACGAGGGAGAGATAGCCGCGCGTCAGCTCACTGAGGGATGCCAGCCGATCGAGCGTGAGCCCCCGCTCGACGCGCAGCTTCTTCAGATTCGCTCCCAGCCGATCGGACTTTGAAACGTCCAGCACACCCGTCTCCGCTTCCCGCCGCATGAAGGGGCTACAGCCCACCTTAAACGCGCTCTCAAGGGCTGATGCAATCCCGCGCCCAATGGGCGTCGGGCTGAAAAGTTATTCCCGATTGGGAATATCGGAGTGACACCTATAAATCCAGCAGTAAACACACTGACTGAGGAAATTTTACCCTCCCGCCGCCGAAAATCACGGCATGGAGCGCACTTTGGCCCGCAAAAACTCTCTTTGAGCCCTTTTCTGCCCATTTCGAGGGCGCGAGCCGAATCAGCCTCGAAAGAGGGCTATTGATTTCCAACAGTAAACTTGTTTGGATTTGCGAGTTGATTGCAACTGAGCGCGGCATGGACCCGCCAGGATCCAAAGCCGGCCCCGTCCAGCCTCCAGCCTCGCGGCTGACCCAAGACCAAGAGGCCGGCGAGCAGCACGCCCGATACGGCCAACCAGACCACAGGGGATCCACATGGCCCATCTCAACATCACCCGCCGCTCGCTGCTGGGAGCCGCTGCGGCGGGCGCAGGCATGGCCTTGCTGCCGGGCAGGCTGCGGGCCGCGCCGTCCGTGACCTTTGGCGTGGCGAGCCTCGATGTCAGCTACGCGCCCATCTATGCGGCGCTGAAAAAGGGATATTTCAGCGCCGCCGGGCTCGATGTGGAGCATCTCAACTCGCAGAGCGGTCCGCGCACCAAGCAGATGCTCTCCGCCGGCCAGATCTTCGCCGCCTGCACGGGATCGAGCGATTCCATCGCCCTCACCATGGCCGGAAAGCCCTCCGTCCTGGTTTGCTCCTTCGAGCGGCGCCCGGCGCTCGCCAACATCCTCGTCAGCAAGGCCGCCTACGACGCCGGCGTGCGCAGCGTGAAGGATCTCGCCGGCAGGAAGATCGGCGTCACCCAGCCCCAGTCGCTCACCTGGCTGCTCGGCGTCGCCATCACCGAGGCGGCGGGGCTGAAGGGCAAGGTGGATTTCCGCCCGCTGGGCGACTTCACCACCATGCTCGGGGCGGTCAAGGCTGGCTCGGTGGACGGCTGCATCGCCTCCTTCTCCATGCTCGACGCCGCTGAGGCCGAAGGATGGGGCATGCCCATCTTCCGTGCCTATGACGATGCCAACTGGAACTCCGCGTTCAAGGGCGACCTGCCTGGCGTCGGCGTCTACGTGCTCAAGGACACGCTGGAGGAGAAGCGCGCCGAGGTCCAGAAGCTGGTGGACGGCCTGGTGAAGGGCACGGACTGGGTGAAGGGCGCGTCTCCGGAGGAGATCGCCGAGTTGGTGAAGGCCGACTTCCTGCCGTCCACGCCCTTGGCCGCCTTGGTCAGTGGGGCGAAGCGGTTCAAGTCCACCTGGAACTTCGACAATACCTACACGCCCGCCGCCTATGCGGACCTCATCTCGGTGATGGGCGACGGGCGCATGTATCCTACCGCCGATCTGGCCGCGCGGGCCAAGTTCGCCGATCTCGTGGACAATTCCTTCGTCCTCAAGGCGCGGGGGAAAGCCTGATGCGCACTATGATCCGGCTCGACGGCGTCGAGAAGACCTATGCATCGCGCGGGACGCGCCACACGGCCATCGGCAACGTCTCCCTCGAAATCGCGCAGGGCGAGTTCGTGTGCATCGTCGGGCCCTCCGGATGCGGCAAGAGCACGCTTCTCAACATGATCGCCGGCTTTCAGCCGGCGACCGCCGGCGCCATCACCGTGGACGGTGCGCAGGTGATGCCCGGCACCGTACCGGCGGGCCTCGGCTACCTGTTCCAGAAGGACACGGTCCTGCCGTGGCTCACGGTGGAGCAGAACGTGGGGCTCGGCCTGCGCTTTGCGCGCCAATCCCCCGTGCGCGTCGCGGAGCGGGTCAGAAGCCTGCTCCGGCTCGCCAATCTCGAACCCTATGCGGCCTATTTTCCCTATCAAATCTCCGGCGGAATGCGGCAGCGCACGGCACTTCTCATGACGCTCGCCTGCGACCCGCGCGTCCTGCTGCTGGATGAGCCGTTCGGTGCCCTCGACAGCCACACCAAGATCAATCTCCACCGCGAGCTGCACGAGATCTGGCGGCAGCTGGGGCAGACCATTGTCATGGTCACCCATGACCTCGACGAGGCGGTGGCACTGGCCGACCGAGTGATCGTGCTCTCCGGCCCGCCGAGCCGTGTGCTGCTCGACCACCGGGTGGATATCCCCCATCCGCGCGATCCCTATGCCGTGCGCGAGACCGACGCCTTCGGGCAGCACCTCAAGGCCATCTGGTCAGTGCTGGGCCGCGAATATCAGCGCACGCCCGACGGCACTCAGGCGGTGATCGGAGCCGCAGCATGACCGACACGACGCGAAGCCTCTCGGCGCCCCTCACGCCCCCGGCCCGACGCTTCTCCCTCGGGGAGAGCACCCGCGTACGGCTCTACCAGCTCGCGCTCCTGGCCCTCATTCTCGGTCTGTGGGAAGGGCTGACCCGCGTGCCTTATTTGATGAAGAATACCTTCCTCGATCCGTTCTTCATCTCCCGGCCCTCGCTGATCGCCGAGCAACTGTGGGCCTGGACGTTCGGCGCCCAAGCGGGCTTCCTCGTGCCTCACCTCGCATCGACGCTCGCGGCGACGTTGCTCGGGCTCGCGGTGGCGGGCGTGACCGGCTTCGCGGCCGGCCTGATCCTCAGCCAGAACCCGGTGCTGGCGAAGACGCTGAACCCCTTCATCGTCTGCTTCAACTCGTTGCCGCGCATTGCCATGGTCCCGCTCATCACCATGATGTTCGGCCTCGGCCTGCTGGCTAAGGTGGTGACGGTCTGGTTCGTTGTGTTCTTCCTCATCTTCTTCAACACCTTCAAGGGCTCCCTGTCGGTGGAGAAGCACATCCTCCAGTTCTGCCAGACGCTCGGGGCCTCGCCCCGGCAGGTCCTGTGGAGCGTCAGGGTGCCCAGCGCGCTCGCCTGGACCTTCGCCGCTTTGCCCAACGCCATCTCCTTCTCTCTGGTGGGCGTGGTGATCGCCGAGTTCGTCGGCACCACGACGGGCATGGGCTACCTGATCGTGTCCTCCCTCTCGACGCTCAACGCCAACGAGATGTTCGCCGCCATCACCGTGCTGGGGCTCGTGGGCATCGCCCTCGTCTCGCTGGCCGAACGGCTGGAGCGCCGCCTGCTGCGCTGGTCGCCCCAGTTCAACGAACGCTGAAATAAAGACCTCCGGAGACCCGAAATGACAGCCGATGCCATCGATTATTACTTCTGGATCAACTCGGACTGGGCCTATTTCGGAAACCCCCGCCTGAAAGCCATGGGCGAACGCCATGGCCTGCCCATCAATTACTATCCCGTGGACATCGGCGCCGTGTACGCCCGGACCGGCGGCATCAAGCTGCCGCTGCGCTCCAAGGAGCGACGCGACTACCGCCTCCTGGAGATGCGCCGCTTCCGCGACATCCTCGGCATGCCCATCACTCTCGAGCCGAAGCACATGACGCAATCGGTGGAGATTCCCTCACGCTTTGCCATCGCCGCAATGCAGATGGACATCCCGGCGCACGATCTCGTCCACGCGATCATGACCGCGCTATGGGTGGAGGAGAAGGACATCGAGGACGCGGCGACCCTCGTCGCCATCGCGTCCGGCCTCGGCCTCGACGGCGAGGCCATCCTCGCCCGCTCGAAGACCAAGGAGGCGGCGGAACAATACTACCGCAACACGGACGAGGGCATCGCCAACGGCATGTTCGGCGCGCCCTTCTACGTCTTCCGGGGCGAAGCTTTCTGGGGGCAGGACCGGCTCGACATGCTGGATAGCACCATCGCCCGCGCGCTCGGCAAGCCGGCGGTGCTGCCGGGCCTGAAGGTGGCGTCGTGATCGGCCGCATCGGGGTCGGACCCCGCCTTTCCGCCGCCACCGTCTTCGGAGGCTTCGTCTTCGTCTCGGGCCAGGTTCCGGATGATCTGACGACCGGGGTCGAGGATCAGGCCCGCCAGGTGCTGGCCAAGATCGACGCCATCCTGGCCGCGGCCGGCACCGGCAAGGCGCGCATCCTCACCGCGAACGTCTGGTTGCCCGCCATCGGCGATTTTGCCGCCTTCAACACTGTGTGGGATGCCTGGGTGCCGCCCGGCGCGGCCCCGGCGCGGGCCTGCGTGGAAAGCAGGCTCGCCCATCCTGGCATCAAGGTGGAAATCGGCTGCATTGCAGCCCTGCCCACCACCTGACCGCTGCCCAAGACCCGATGAAGTCCAGCCGCCCGGACGACAGAAGCCGGGAGGAACGGGGGAGCGTGCGCCCCAATCTTCCACACTTCCAGCGGGGATACTCACATGGCTTTGACGGAACACGCAGTCCCGAGCGACCTGTCCTTCCCCTCCCCAGCCCTCAAGGCTTCGGAAATGCGCCAGATCGTTTGGTCATCGGTCATCGGCACCGCCGTCGAATGGTACGATTTCCTCATCTACGCGGTGGCAACGGCCCTGGTCTTCAACAAGCTGTTCTTCCCCATGCAGGACCCAGCCATCGGCACCATCGCCGCCTTCGGCACCTATGCCGTTGGCTATCTGGCGCGGCCCCTGGGCGCAGCCATCTTCGGCCATTACGGCGACAAGCTCGGCCGCAAGGCCATGCTGTCCATCACCATCATCATCATGGGGTTCGGCACCTTTGCCATCGGCCTCCTGCCGACCTACGAGCAAATAGGCATCGCGGCACCCGTTCTCCTTGTGCTGCTGCGTTTCGTGCAGGGCATCGGCATTGGCGGCGAGTGGGGTGGCGCCGTGCTGATGGTGGTGGAGAACGCGCCGAAGGAAAAGCGCGGCTTCCTCGGTTCCATGGTGCAGGTCGGCAATCCCATCGGCAATCTCGCAGCCCTGGGCGTGTTCGCTCTGGCCTCGCAGTTGCCAGAGCAGGACTTCCTGGGCTGGGCTTGGCGCATCCCCTTCCTCATCTCCATCGTGCTCATCGGCGTCGGTCTGTTCATCCGCCTCAAACTGCATGAGACGCCGGCATTCCGGCAGGTGAAGGCGAAGCAGGACGTGGCGCGCATGCCGGTGGCCGAGGTGTTCCGCGACCACAAGAAGACCTTCTTCACCGCGGTGGGCCTGAAAGTCGCGGAAATCTCCTACGCCTCCATCGCCGCGGTGTTCATCCTGTCCTACGCCACCCAGCACCTCGGCATGGCACGCTCCACCATCCTTAACGGCGTGATGCTCTCCTCCTTCGTGGCGCTGTTCTCGATCCCCATGTTCGGCTGGCTGTCGGACAAAGTCGGGCGCAGGACCATGTTCTTCCTGAGCTGCCTGTTCTGCGCCGGTTTCGCCTTTCCCATGTTCGCGCTGCTGGAAACGCGCGATCCCGTGATCGTCTCGCTCACCGTCATCGTCGCCATCTCCTTCGGGCAGATGGTCATGTTCGGGGTGGGTGCGCCGTTCTACTCGGAGCTGTTCTCGGCCCGCCTGCGCTACAGCGGCGCCTCGCTCGGCTTTCAGATCGGCGCCGCCATTTCCGGCGGCCTGACCCCGGTGGTCGCCGCCTCGCTGATGGCGTGGAGCGGCGGAGCAACCTGGCCGGTCTCGCTGTTCCTCGTCTGCACGGCGCTCGTCACCGCCATCGCCACCTGGGCCGCCCCCGAGACGGCGGGCAAGGAGCTCACCTGACCTGCTCGGATACGGAGCCGGCCGCCCGTAGCCGGCTCCCGAACCGCCACTCCAAGATCAGCATCAAGATCATTGCCAGGAGATTCCCATGATCGTTCGCGATCTCGACGTTACCTTTCCCGCGGAAGGACCCGCCAAGGGACCGCTTGCCAAAAACATCGCCTTCACCGGCGTCGTTCGCTTCCTCCACATCACCCCGCGGGCCTTCCTGCCCATGCGCTCCATGCCCGAGATCACGCTGGTCGCCGGCCTTGGCATCGAGGGCGACCGCTACATGATCGGCCGCGAGGAAGGGTTCTACTCAGACCGTCCCGAGGACGGGCGGCAGGTCACCTTGTTCGAACTGGAGACGCTGGAGGCACTGAAGCGCGACTGCGGCATCGTGCTCGGCCCGGAGGAGCACCGGCGCAACGTGACCGTGGAGGGCGTGCCGCTCAACCACCTCGTCGGCCGCCGCTTCCGCCTGGGCGAGACCGTGCTGGAAGCGACGCGCCTGTCCATCCCCTGCCGCCATATCGAGGAGATCACCGGGAAGGCCATCTTCGACCCGCTCATCAACCGCTCGGGCCTGAACTGCCGCATTCTCGCGGGCGGCGTGGTGCGGGTCGGCGACACGGTGCGGAGTCTCTAGATGGCGCCGCGTCGCATCCGAACCGTGGTCGCGGCCCGCAGCGATGCGGGCGGCGACGTGGTCTCGTTCGTACTGCAGGATCCGGAGGGTTGGGACCTGCCGCCCTTCCGCCCGGGCGCGCACCTTGACCTCTACCTGCCAGATGGACTCGTGCGGACCTATTCCCTCGTCAACGATCCCGCCGAGAAGGACAGCTACGTGATCGCGGTGAAGCACGAGCCGGCCGGGCGTGGCGGCTCCCGCTTTCTCTGCGAAAGCCTGAAGGCGGGCGACGAGATCGGCGTCGGCCTGCCACGCGGTGGCCTCTCATTGGCCCTTGAATCGCAGATCTTCATCGCAGGCGGCATCGGGGTGACGCCCTTTCTCTCGGCGTCGGCGGCGCTGCTGCGCGCGGGACGGACCGACTTCCGCCTCCATGTCATCTCACGCGGCCCGCCGCCGCTCGCCGACCGGCTGGCCCCCCTGGTGACAGCGGGCGTCGCCGAGCTTCACGACACCAGCACCGGTTGCCGCCCGGCGCTCGGCCCCCTCCTTTCCGGCGATGCCACGCAGTCGGTTTCCTGCTGCGGCCCGGAAAGCCTGATCGCCGCATTCGAGGCCGCTACCGCCGACTGGCCGGAGCACCTCGTCCATGTGGAGCGCTTCGTCCCGCCTCCGCTGGTGGCTCCCCCAGAGGCCCGGCCTTACACGCTCGTCCTCGCCCGCTCGGGTGCTGAAATCGAGATGGAGGCGGGTGCCAGCATGCTGGACACGCTGACGGCAGTCGGCATCTCCATTCCCAGTTCCTGCTGCGGCGGCATTTGCGGGCTCTGCAAGGTCGATTGGATCGAGGGCGAGCCCCTGCACCGCGACCGCGCCCTAAGCCCCGAAGAACGCCGGAGAAGTCTCCTGGCCTGCGTCGCGCTCTCGGCGAGCCCGCGCCTGGTCTTGGACTTATGATCTCGGGCAGGAGGGTGACCGACCTCCCGGCGGCGGAGCCCGGATCAGGCAACGATCTCCTACAACAATGGCCTATGGTCCTGCCTGTCCCGAAAGGCATGCCATCCACAGGTTGCGCGCGCCATCCTTGTTGACGGTGGCGCTGGTGATACCGGCGCCGACGCGGCTATGGTCCCTGCGGGAACGCGAGGACGGACTGCCGTGAATAAGCATTTCTACAACTCCTCCGAAACGCTGGTCGCCGACGCCATCGATGGCCTCGTCCTGGGATCTGGCGGCCGGCTGGCCCGGCTCGATGGCTATCCCGAGATCAAGGTCGTGCTGCGGACCGATCGGCCGGCCGACCGGGTTGCGGTCATCTCCGGCGGGGGATCGGGGCACGAGCCGGCCCATGCCGGATTCGTCGGCGAAGGGCTGCTGGATGCCGCCGTCTGCGGCGACATCTTCGCTTCGCCCACGGTGGATGCGGTGCTTGCGGCCATCCTCGCGGTGACGGGACCGGCGGGCTGCCTGCTGATCGTCAAGAACTACGGCGGCGACCGGCTCAACTTCGGCCTCGCCGCCGAGCGCGCGCGGACCCTTGGGCTGGACGTGGAGATGGTGATCGTTGGGGACGACATCGCCCTGCCGGACAATCCCCGTCCGCGCGGCATCGCCGGCACCATCTTCGTCCACAAGGCCGCGGGACACGCCGCCGCCGCCGGACTGCCGCTCGCCGAGGTGCGACGCCGGGCCGCTGACGCGGCGGGGGCGGTGAAGTCGCTCGGGGTGGCGACGAGCACCTGCAGCATTCCCGGGCGACCCTCCGAGGAACGCATGGAGGACGGGCACGCCGAACTCGGCCTCGGCATCCATGGCGAGCCGGGGCTGGAGCGCATCGTGCTGCCCGGCGCGGCACAACTTGTGGCCGACATGATCTCCCGTTTCGGAACCGACGTGCATCAGGCGCCCCAGCTCGCGCTGCTGGTCAACAATCTCGGCGGTGTCCCGGCCCTGGAACTCTCCATTGTTCTGCGCGAGGTGCTGAAGAGCCCCATCGGGGCGCGCATCGCGCTGGTTCTGGGCCCCGCGGGTGCCGTGACAGCGCTGGACATGCGTGGCTTCTCACTGTCGTTCCTTCCGCTCGACGATGTCAGGCGCGCCTGGCTGACCGCTCCGGTCGATGTGCCCGCTTGGCCAGAGGCCCGCGCGCCGGGGCCGATCGCGGTGGTTGCGCCTTCGGCCCGGCTTGCCGGGCCCGCGGCGACGCCGTCGGAGGATCCGGCGACCCGTGCCCTGCTGCGCGCCGTCAGCGCGACGCTGATCGCCGCCCAGCCGCAGCTGGATGCGCTCGACGCCCGAGTCGGCGACGGCGACACGGGTTCCACCTTCGCCGCCGCCGCCCGCAAGGTTTAGGACGATCTCGATCTCCTGCCTCTCGCCGATCCCGCCGCCCTGTGCGAGGCCATCGCAGAGCGTCTGTCGCGGGTGATGGGCGGATCGAGCGGCGTGCTGCTCTCTATCTTTGCAGCGGCCGCCGGGGTGGCCCTCAGGCAGGGCTCCGGCGTTGCCGCGGCGCTCGACGCCGGGGTCGGGCGGATGAGCCACTACGGTGGAGCGAAGCTCGGCGACCGCACCATGATCGATGCGCTCAGCCCAGCGATCGCGGCGCTGGCGGAGGGGCAAACGCTTGCGGCCGCCGCCCGTGCAGCGCGGGCCGGGGCGGACGCTACCGCAGCGATGACGGCGGCCCGTGTCGGCCGGTCCAGCTACCTGTCGGGCACCGACCTCGCCGGGGTGGTGGACCCCGGCGCGGAGGCGGTCGCCCGCGTGTTCGAGGCGCTGGCGCGGCAGGCCTGAGTGTCGGCCTCCCTAGAGGCTTCCCGGCGCTGGGAAGCTACAGTTGGTCTTGTCGGTGAGCGGCGATATCTGGTTCACGTTCTCGGAGGAGCTACTGCTCGCATTCTTCGCCGGGATCTTGACGGCTGGTCTGGACCTGCGTCCGCGAGATGAAGACGGGCATCGAGACCATGGATCTCTTCTGCTATTTCACCACGGATCCGAGTGAGCCGGTCGCTAGCATCCACCCGAAGGCAATGCCGATAATCCTCACGGAGCCGGAGGAAATCGAGATCTGGATGACCGTGCCGCGGCAGGACGCCAAGGTGTGAATCGGCACGGAAACCTTCCATGCCGATTCACACGTCCCTGTCGGCCGCGAATGCGGATACGTGCTTATCGCACAAGCGGGCAACCTCCGCGATCGAGTGGGCGAAATGCTTGATCTCCGGGGATGATCGTAAGGAGCTTGGCATAGTCGCCCGAACCCGACGACTCTGAGGGCTTCTTGACCTGCATCAGATACATGTCATGAACCATCCGGCCATCCACCCGCAACTTCCCGTTGCCGGTGAAGGCATCATTGACCGGCAACTCGCGCATCTTCTGCATGACAGGTTCCGCCGCATCGGACTTGAGGGCTTCAACGGCCTTGAGGTAATGACGAACCGCCGAATAGCTGCCCACCTGGATCATGCTGGGCAGACGCCCGCTGCGCGCCATGAACGCCTTGGCAAAAGCTCGGCTCTGATCGTTGAGATCCGGATTCCAGCCGTCCATGAACACGAGATCCTGGGCGGACTTCAAGCCCAGTGCCTGAATATCCGATGGGAATATCAGCAGGCTCGCGAGGGTCTGCCCGCCTTGTGGAACTCCGAACTCCTGCGCCTGCTTCAGGGCATTCGCGGTATCGGCTCCTGCATTTGCGAGCGCGATGACTTTGGCTTTCGACCCCTGGGCCTGAAGCAGGTACGAGGAGAAGTCCGAGGCGTTCAGCGGGTGGCGGGCGGAGCCGAGAACCTTCCCGCCGTTGGCCTTGAGCACCACTGACAGGTCTTTTTCTAGCGCCTGACCGAAGGCGTAATCCACGGTTAGAAAATACCAGGTGTCGCCCAGGAGCTTCATGCCGGCAGTGCCCATTCCCTGGGACAGGGCATAGGTGTCATAGGTCCATTGGGCGGTGGTCGGTGAGCACGATGCGCCCGTCAACTGTGCGGTCCCGCCACCGGAGACAAGCAGCACCCTCTCCTTGCGCCGGGTAATATCCTGTACCGCCAGGGCAGCTGCCGAATTGGGCACGTCGACGATCACATCGACCTGTTCCGTGTCGATCCACTTGTTGGCAATCGCAGAAGCCACGTCAGGCTTGTTCTGATGGTCCGCGAATATGACTTCGATGGGCCGGCCGGCAACCTTGCCTGCAAACTCCTCGACGGCCATGCGGACAGCCTCGACCGACCCCATCCCCGTCGATTCCGCATACGGGCCCGACATGTCGTTCAGGACCCCGATCTTTATCTTCTCGTCCGAAATCTGGGCCTGCGCCTCCAGGGGACAGAGCAGGCTTATGGCAAGTCCGGAAAGGAATAAAAGCTTCATCGTGCATCCTCCCTCTGTGTATATTATTTTTGTGAGATCAGAAGTTTACCTTATCGGCGCCCTTCGTCTGCAACATGCGGCGCGCATCCTCGGGCGTCGCAACTTCGAGACCCAGCTCGTCGAGAATGCGCCGGATCTTCAACACCTGCTCTGCGTTCGAGGCCGCCAGCCGGCCCTTGCCCGCATAGAGGCTGTCTTCAAGACCCACGCGGACATTGCCCCCGAGAATCGCACACATGGTGACAAATGGTATCTGATGGCGGCCTGCACCCAGTACGGAGAGATAGTATCCATCACCGAAAAGGCGATCGGCTGTTGCCTTCATATGCAGAAGGTTTTCCGGATCTGCGCCCATGCCGCCGAGAATTCCAAAAATACACTGGATAAATAATGGCGACTGTACAATGCCACGGTCGACGAAATGCTTCAGCGTGTACAGATGTGAGACATCGTAGCATTCGAACTCGAATTTGGTGCCGAACTCGCCCAATTTCCGCATGGCCTGCTCAATCTGAGCGAACGTGTTGGAAAGAATAAAATTCGACGTAGAAGCGAGGTAGGGCTCCTCCCAGTCGTATTTGAACTCGTCCATTTTCGCGAGTGCGCCGGAGATATTGAAGTTCATTGACCCCATATTCATGGAGGCGACCTCTGGCTGAGCCCATGTCGCTGCAGCCAGTCGCTCGTCCAGCGTCATGCCTAGGCCGCCACCCGTGGTGATGTTCAATATGGCGTCGGATTGCTGCTTGATGCGGGGCAGGAAGTCGGCAAAGAGCTCGGGAGCCGGCGAGGGCTTTCCGTTTCGCGGATCGCGCGCATGGAGGTGAATCATGGCCGCTCCGGCTTCAGCGGCGGCGATCGATTCACGCACAATGTCGTCGGGCGTGATGGGCAGATACGGAGACATGGCCGGGGTATGGATGGAGCCCGTAACCGCGCATGTGATAATAACCTTCTCACTGCGTTTCATGAAGGATCCTCTTAGCTTGGTCGCTCTGTTTCTCATGGGCGGCCATCCCTTCGTTCCTGTCACCCGGCTGGTGCCGCGATGGCCCGTCGAAGAGGAAGCTTCACCTCGACGTGAACGAAACGGCTGAAATGCCTTTCGATGCATTGCTGCGCGTCAGTAGAGGGCCATGGGCCGTGGGCCGTGGAATGTCTCATGGGACCGACCGGTTCAGGTCGGTCAATCGGACTGGCATGTCACTTTCATAGTTGAACTATCTTGCGACTGTCAAACACGTCGCGGCGCTGTGTTCCAGCACAAGCGCAACACCAACATGGACCAAGGAGTTGTCAGCTATCGAATGGACTGCAACGCCTCGTAAAAAGAAGCGCTTGCGACACGGCGCCCACGGAAAGAGGGAGAGCGCCGCATCCCGATGTCACCGTTCGGTCCTCGTCCTCATCTGCGCCCAGACCGCGATCACCTCGCCGACGAAGCCGCGGCGGAAGAGCGAGACGGCGAGCACGAAGATGACGCCCTGAATCACCAGCACC